>JBPCKA010000001.1:0-12657 GCA_051004735.1 Euzebya sp.
CCACGATCGGCGCCTTCTTCATCGAATCCCGTCAGGAGCGCGCCACCGTGGAGGGGGAGCCGCCGGGCTGACGCCGTGTGACTGCCGGCTCGACGTCCGGTCCCACACGGCAGGTCACCAGTCGCCGACGGTGAGGAGGTGGGGACAGGTCTGCACCTCCTGCCGCATGAGCCACCGGCGGCCATGCCCATGTCGGGTGCTCCCACACCGCCGCCTTCATGGGGTAGGCGATGATCTGGATGCCGCCCCACTCCGCGGCCCCGGACAGCTGCTCCTCGACTGTGTAGCCCTCGCCGAGGGACATCGCGACGAACTGGCGGATGCGTCCCTCCTCCACCGCGAAGCCGTCGAGCCACGGCTACGCCGTCGAAGCGGATCCACATGGCCTCGGTGCGCCACATCGGCAGCATGACGCCCCCGTGGCGGGTCCACGACTCAGGGAGGTGTCGGGGCTGGTCAGGTCAGGGTGTCGTGGCGCAGCTCGATCATGGCGGGTCTCCTCGCAGGAGTCGGTGGGTCACCAGTCGCCGTTGCGGACCTCGCGGACGACTCGGGCGATGGCGTGGTCGGGCAGGTCGCGCAGCTGGCGGATCAGGTCGGCGAACAGGACGGGGCGGCGGGCGATGATCGTCACGAGGTCGGGGGAGACCTTGCCGGCTACGGCGAGGGCGACGTCGGGGTCCACGTCGAGGGCGTCGGCGAGCTGGAGAATCCGCTCCTCGGTGGGGAGTTGGTGGCCGTTCTCAACCTGGGAGAGGTAGGCGGGGCCGACGCCGATCCGGTCAGCGACCTTGCGCAGCGAGTAGGCCGGATCGCCGGCGCGGAGCGTCATCCGGAGGCCCTGCGCCGGGATGACGTTGTGGTGCATGGCCTCGAGCACCGGCCCCTCGTCGTCGTAGGAGCCGACGTGCAGCGTCTGCACGGCCAACCTCTCGTCGAACCGCTCCAGCCGCAGCGCCTCGAGTGGCATCACCGTGTAGTCGCGCCCCAGGTCGCCCAAGCCGTGGAACTTGAGCGATCTGGCGCTTGAAGTCCGTCTTCACACCAGGAGTCTCCTGCTTCCCATGCGGTCCGACCAGTCCAGATGACCGACCCCGCTGGCCTACTGACCGTTCGGTAGGATCCCGACCTCGTTGGCGCCGCGGCCGAGCGGTGCCGGAAGGAGCTGGCGTGACCGCCGTCTAGTCGAGCCCGAGCACGAGGACGACCACCGCCACCCGGTCCTGGGCCAGCCCCACCACCGTCGGGGACCTGCTGGACCGCCAGGCCGCCGAGCGCCCCAACGCCGACGCCCTGGTCTTCCCCGACCGCCGCGCGACGTTCTTCGAGCTGGCCGGCTTGGCGGCCGCTGGTCGAGCGCCGTTCGCCGGCATGGCGGGTCAGGTGACGGCGGTGCTGCTCACCTGGGTCGCATCCATCCTGGACGACCCAGATCCGGAGGGCTGGGCTGGCGCTGAGCCCAATCAGGACGGTTCGGCCCGGCCCAGGGGGCGGGCGAGCAGCAGCAGTGGGAGGGCGTTGAGGGCGAGCAGCACCCCGATCGGCAGCCCCACCGAACCGCCGGCGTAGGCGGCGAACAGCAGGACGGCGACCAGCTCGCTGCCCAGCCCGGCGGTCGAGGTGACCGTCGACCGGGACGGGCCCTCGATCGAGGCCTGCAGACGGGCGTCCGCCACGATCAGCGTGCAGCTCAGCACCGCGTAGCCCAGCGCCACCGCGCCGTAGCCCCACACCGATCCGGCCAGTGCCCCACCGGCGACCAGCACCGCGCCAGTGGCCAGCAGCACGCCGGTCCACCGGGCCGGCAGGCCCTCGGCTCTGCCAGCCAGCAGCGCGGCGACCGCTGCCACCGCGGACGTGACCGCCATCAGCCAGGGCACGTCCGCCTCGGCCGCCCCCGCGCCGACGGCCACCAGCGGCAGGTACTCGTCGAACGCCAGCAGCCCGGTCAGCGCGGCCAGCAGCAGGACGCTTCGCCGCACCGGGGGGTGGCGGGTCGCCTCGCGGAGCCCCTCCCGCAGCGCCGTCACGTAGGCGCGGATCGGGCCGCCCTCGTCAGTGCCGGCGGGCGCGACCGGATGCAGTCCCTGGCCGGGCACGGCCGCGGCCTGTCCGGGTACGGGGCCGGCCTCGGCGCCGTCCTCCGCCTCATCGGGGTCGATGCCGGTGCGCGGCGGCTCGGGCAGCAGCAGGGCGAGGCCGGCGTGTGCCGCCGCGATCCCCGCGCTGGCCCAGCCGACGAGTGCATAGCCGCCGATCGTCGTCAGCGGTGCCGCCGCGGCTGCCGAGAGCACGGTCGCCACCCAGCCGGTGGCCTCGCCCGCCCCGACGATGCCGGCGTAGCGGTGGGGGGCACGGCGCTCGACCAGTGCGTCGTAGAGCAGCGACTCCCAGGTCCCCGACTGCAGCGCCCCGCCGATGCCCCACAGCACGAAGCCGGCGGCGAACCCCGCCGTCGTCGGCACGGCGACCCACAGCGCGAACCCACAGGCGGTCAGCAGGCTCCCCGCGGCCAGCACCAGCCGCCGGGGAAGTACGTCACCGATGGCGCCGGTCGGCACCTCGGCGACGAACGCCACGAGCGACCACAGGGCGAACAGCCCCGAGATGGCGGCATCCGACAGGCCCTCGCCGCGGAACAGCAGTGCGTAGACGGCGTACAGCGGGACCAGGTCCCGGGTGCCCGCCCACAGCACGGCCAGCGCGACGAACGGCCGCGCCGGCTGGTCAGGTCCGGATCAGGGGGATCCGCGGAGTGTCGACATGGCCGCAGCCTACCGCTGCGCCGCGTTCTGGTACAGCCGTGACGCGAGGCCCGGTGGCTGCCACGTCGACCTGCAGGACGGGACACTTGTGTCGCTTGGCGCCCGGGCGTTGGGCACATGTGTCCCACAAGGTCGGTGGGGAGGACGCGCGGCACATGTGTGGGCAGGGGTGCTTCTGGGTCGCTGGTGGGCTGAGAGGCGTCCGGGGGAGACCAGGCCTCCCTGTGAGAGCGGCCCTTCCCCCATGCCTCGCCCATCGCGCAAAGCCAGGGACCGAGGCTTGGGTCTGACCCGGGTCCCATGCAAGGACTTCAGAGCCCACTTCGACGGTTACGGTCAGTGGACCGGGTTGGTGTGGAAGGCAATCACGCCCTGATCAGGGATCGGACACGCCGTATCGCAGGATCCCAACGGCGATATGAACTCGCCGGCCGCCACCGCCTGGTCTCGGCTGGTCTTCTCAGGTCGTCTTCAACGGGCCCCCGACGGAGTCCACCGGCCGTTGGGACGCGCCATTCCTGCCGCCGGGTCGCGCCGCACGCGTGGCAGGCTCTGGGAAGGCCTGTGCGTCGTGATGACACCGACGATGCGAGCCATGCCGTGACCCCTGGATCTTTCGACCGCGATGCCCGTTGGGCTGCCGGCCTGGGATCGGCCCGAACGCGAACTCGGCACGAGCTCGTCTGGCGGCAGCTGCAGCCGCATGTGCAGGACATCCCGACCGACGCCGTCGCCGTATGTGGGATGTGGGCAGGCACCCAGGTGGTGCAGTTGGCTCGCGCCGGCCGCGGCCGACCCGGCAGTGAGCGCGCCCTATGTGCCGGGGCGGGCCGGGGGTCATCGCCTGGGAACCGGCACCCCGCCGGCACGTCCCCCCGCCGCCGTTGTGTCGTCTGGTGCGCAGGTGCACCGAACGTCACGGTCAACCTGAGGACCACCGGACTGACGGCCCGCTACATGCCGGCAGCTAGGCATGTGGTACCGGCCCTGATACCTCTGCAACGGAAAGCCGGGTTGCGCGATTGCCCAGAAGTCGTAGCCGAAGCTTCGATGATTGACCATCCATGGAGAGGGGCCCCCGCACGTTCTCACACAGCCCAATGACGGATCGAGTGTGTCAATTGCTAGCCCGTCGGATGACGCCCTCGAGGTTCTCGGGGTGCTCAGTAGGACAACTGAGCAGATAGCCCCGTTGGCGCCGCCAGGCGGTTGCGCAAGCACGCCTGCAGGACCGGTCTTGGGCCGAGATAGGTGCGGCTCTGGGAATCTCCCGCCAGGCAGCGGCTGTCCAGCCCGAGGAGAGCGCACCGATGCCGGTGTCGCCGTGCGGCACCTTCAGACCTACCGATTTGCGGGCGGATCACTTTCAGGACCGAGGTCTTCGAACTCTGATCCGTGTCGGTTCCACGACGACTACGCAATTCGTCAGTTCAGTCAGCTGGGGCAGCACCGTAAAGGTTTATGAGCGGCCTCATGGGTTATGGTACCTGTCATCGCAGCAGTGTTGGTCGGAGACCGCCGGTGACGTCACAAGATTTGCAATGCAGTCGGATCAGCCCGATCGATGCCGAGTCGTACGCGGCTGCCGCCGTGCTGGACATCGCGGCGGATGCGCAACTGATCGCCCGCCGGGAGGGATGGCTCGATGTCGGGGTGACCTGGCAGCCGGGTGATCTCCTGGAGATGGAAGGCTGGTGCTACCCGCTGGTGCTCTGCGATGGGGAGAGCGAGCCTGCGGGCGTGGATCATGAGGGGCTGTGTCGTGCCTGGCCACTCGCCCACACCGCGTGGTCGTCTCGGCCACTGGATGACGCCGACTCCCCATTGGCCCTCGTCGTCCTCGATCCTCCCCACGGCGACTGGCCAGGTTGCGTGCTGGCGATCGGGTCGATCGCTGAGGCGCCCCGCGCGTTCGCGGTCAGCCTGTTGGGCGACGATCCGCAGGCAGCGGTCCGCCGCCTCGCAGCCGACCTGGCCGGCCGCGGGCACCCCGGTGCGCGGGCATTCCTCCCCTCTGCCGTCAGCACGAATCAAGTGGCTGACGGGCTCCCCGCCCGCCCACGTCGGGCTGGCAAGCCGCTGACGCGACGTGCCCGGCTCACCGTCGCGCTCGTGTTGGCGGTGGGGATCGTCGTGGTCCCTCGCGCCCCAGAACCGCGGCCGGAAATGGCCGCGGTGCTGCGTGAGGTCCTCGAGCCGGGACCGGCTCTGGCCTTGGACGGACGCGATGACGCCGACGGCTCGGCAGTTCCCGGCAACGACGAAGAGGCGACGTCTGCTGGGAGCACGAGCAGCGACGCCCGGCGGCCCGGGGACGATGACCCGCTGGCGGGGGCAAACATCTCCTTCGGGGTCCCCGAGGGTGGCTACGCCGAACTCGGGGAGGTGTTCATCCCGGCCATCGACCTGCGGACAGCCTTTGCCAGTGGGGTGTACGAGGAGGCGCTGACGAACGGGCCGGGTCACTGGCCCGGCACGCCGTTGCCCGGTCAGCCCGGCAACGCCGTCCTCTCCGGCCACCGCACGACGTTCACCGCGCCCTTCAACAGGCTGGATGAGTTGGTGGCCGGTAACCACATCGGCGTGACCATCGGTGGCAACGCCGAGGTCGTGTACCAGGTGACCGAGACGCTGATCGTCCCCGAGGCCGACTACGTGGGTGTGGTGACAGCCCAGCCGTCCACGGACGTCCATCAGATCACCCTCTTCGCCTGTCATCCTGCCGGGCAGCGGACCAACAGGATCGTGGTCCGGGCGCAGATCGAACCGCTCCCTGTACAGGACCTGAACAACGTAAACGACGCCGACGACCGGGGGCTCACCGTCTGATCAACCAGTTCTGTCAGCCAGACCAACCCTTCGCTACCCGCGAGCGTCGCTCGCAGCAAGGAGACGCAGTGAACAACAGCAGGCCGCTCTTCGGCGGCAAACCCGTGATGGCGTTCCGTTCCGAACTCGACCGGCGCGCCTTCCTCCGTGGGGCGGGCGTGGTGGGAGTTGGCGCGACGCTCGCCTACCAGCTGAAATCCGACCCGACCGCCTTCGCCCAGGGGTCCGCCTCCGACCTCGAGATCCTCAACTACGCGTTGACCCTTGAATACCTGGAGGCCGACTTCTACCGCCAGGGCATCGAGGGGGGGATCCTTGAGGGCCGCGAACTCGAGCTCCTCACCCCCGTCGGCGACCACGAGCAGGAGCACGTCGTCGCCCTGACCGAGACCGTCACGAGCCTGGGCGGTACTCCTGTCCCGTCACCCATGTTCACCTATCCCGACGACACCTTCACCGACCGCACGGCGTTCTTGACCACCGCCTCGACCTTCGAGGAACTCGGGGTCACCGCCTACCACGGCCAGGTCGCGCTCATCGAAAGCGTCGAGATCCTCGCCGCGGCGGCTGCCATCGCGGGCGTGGAATCACGGCACGCCGCGATCCTGGCCGACCTGCTCGGCGGCAACCCGTTCCCAGCACCATTCGAAGCCAGTGCGACGATGGACGAAGTCCTCGCCGCCGCCATGCCATTCATCGCAGGAGGTGGACAGTGACCGACATCAACCGTCGCAGCCTGGTTCGGGGGGCCGTCTCGGTCATTCCCGCCGCTGTCGCCCTGACGATGCTGGGTCAGAAGTGGGCGTTCGCCCAGGGTGAGACCTTTGCTGACGACCTGGACATCCTCAACTACGCCCTGACCCTTGAATACCTCGAGGCTGAGTTCTATCGGCAGGGCAACGAAACGGACCTGTTGGAGGGCAAGGAGGCCACCTACCTGGGCCAGATCGGTGCCGATGAGGCCGCCCACGTCGCAGCGCTGACCGAGACGATCATGATGCTGGGCGGAACTCCTGTTCCGGCACCCGGCGTCGACTTTGCGATGGCGTTCGCCAGCCGCGAGAGCTATCTGGAGACGGCGTTCACCTTTGAGAACCTCGGCGTGTCGGCCTACCTCGGGGCCGCCGGGTCGATCCAGAACAAAGAGATCCTGACCGCGGCCGCGAGCATCTTCGGCGTCGAGGCTCGTCACGCCGCCATCATCGGCCAACTGCGGGGCCTTCCCGCAGAGGGCGGCGTCTACATGTCTGCCTTCGAAACCCCGCTCCCCCGCCCCGACGTGCTGGCCGCCGCCGGTCCGTTCATCACCACCCCATCCGCCCCCGCGGTGTCCGACGCCGCTGCAGCCACCTACTGATCCCACCTCGGTCGCGACGGGGCCACCCGCGTCGCGACCGAGGTTGGTCAGGCCACGAACAGCTGTATCCCATGTGGGGCTCCGTTCCACACCCGAGGACACCTCAGACCCGGCGACGCCGCGCGAGGGCCTGGGTGAGGAGCCCGCCACGCGGCGCGAACACCAGCGCCAGGATGAAGCAGGCCGTCGCGACCAGCACGATCGCCGGCCCCGATGCGACGTTGATGTAGTAGGAGCCGTACAGCCCCACGACCGCCGCGATCAGACCCACAGCTGCCGCAACCCGCATCATCGTGGCCAGTCGGGTGGTCAGCAGCAGCGCGGTTGCCCCCGGGGTGATGAGCATCGCGATGACCAAGACGATGCCCACCGCCTGCAACGCCGCGACGATCGTCGCTGACAACAGGGCCGTGAAGAGGTAGTGAAGCGCGCCGACCGGCAGCCCCACCGACTGCGCCATCACCTCATCGAAGCTCCAGAGGTGGAAGGCACGAAACAGCACCAGCACCACCACGATCACCAGGCCGCCGCTGACGGCGGTCAGGCCGAGGTCGGCCGGTGTGACGCCCAGGACGTTGCCGAACAGGATGTGGAACAGGTCGATGCCACGGGGTTGGGCGATGGAGATGATCGCCAGACCCAACGCGAACGCGGCGGTGAAGATGATGCCCATGACGGCGTCGAGCTTGACGGTTGAATGTCGCTCGACGTAGGTGATCGCGATCGAGGTGAGCATGGCGATGACCATCGCTCCCCCGAGGATCCCGGCCGAGCCGGCCACCAGGTAGCCGATGGCGACCCCGAGCAGGACCGCATGGCTGATCGCATCCCCCAGCAGGGCTTGGTGGCGGACCACCAACAGGCACGACAACACGGCTGAGGTGACGCCGACGATCACCGCGGCAGCCAAGCCCAACCGCATGAAGCCGTACTGCACCAACGGGTCAACGACCCAGTCCAGTGGCCCCATCACGCCTCACCCAGCGCGACGAACTGTCCCGTCAGCCCGCCGTACGCCGCGGCGAGGTTGTGGCTGTTCAGGACCTCGACGGTAGGACCCGCCGCGACCACCGTGCGGTTCAGCAGCAACAGGGAGTCGGTCAGCTCCTCGAGCATGGAGAGGTCGTGGTTGACCACCACCACCCCGGCGCCCCCAGCGGCGAGTTCCCGTAGCAGCTGGACCAGCATGATGATGGTCGGCGCGTCGACGCCTGCGAACGGTTCGTCGAGGAGCAACACCGATGCCTCCTGCGCCAGCGCACGGGCGAGGAACACCCGTTGCTGCTGACCGCCGGACAACTCCCCGATCTGGCGGGTGCGGTACTCCGAGAGCCCCACCCGCAGGAGGGCCGAATCGACCAGGTCACGGTCGTCGGCCCGCAGCCGGCGGAACACCCCGAGGTGGGGGTAGCGGCCCATGGTGACGACCTCCCCCACCTGGGCCGGGTAGTCCCAGTCGATGGCTGAGCGTTGGGGCAGGTAGGCGATCCGGCGGCGGGCCCCGTGCACCGGCCCACCGCCGATTCGAACCTCTCCCGCATCGGATCGGACCAGCCCGAGGATCGCCTTCAACAGGGTGGACTTGCCTGCCCCGTTGGGGCCGACGACCCCGGTGACGGTCCCGGCTGCCGCGTCGAGGTCGACATCGCACAGGACCGGCGTCCGACGGTAGGAGACAGTCAGCCCGCGAACGTTGAGGTCATCCGTCACCGGTCGACTCCACACCCTCGCCCCCCAGCCCCGCCACGATGGCTCGCACGTTGGCGCGCATCATGCCTGCATAGTCCTCCGCACCTGAGCCCTCTGCGCCCACGGAGTCCCCGTACAACGGTTCGCCGACCGCCACGCCGGCGTCGCGGGCCACCTGCTCGATCAAGGCCGGATTGACGGTGGTCTCCAGGAAGATCGTCGGGACCCCCTCGGCACGGACGGTGTCGACGAGCCGAGCGACCACGGCGGCGCTGGGTTCCTCCTCGGTGGTGACCCCGACCACCGATCCGGTGACCGCAAGACCGTAGGCAGCGGCGAAGTAGCGATACGCATCATGGCTGGTCACCAGTTTGCGGTTGGCCACGGGGATGCTCGCCATCCCCTCCGCAAGCTCTGCATCCAAGTCGGCGAGGGTCTGACGGTAGCTGTCGGCATTGTCGGCATAGGCGTCGGCGTTGCTCGGATCGGCGGCGGCGAACGCCGCCTCGATGGCGGTGATGTAGCCCCGGTCGACGTAGTCGGGGACCATCCACATGTGGGGGTCGACCTTGCCCGATGCGGCCACGGCCTCCTCGACGATCCCGTCGGTCAGGATCACAAGTTCGCCCTCGACGTTGCCTGCCAGTGACTCAAACCACGGCGACAGGCCGAGCCCGTTGTCCAACACGATGTCGGCGTCGGTGATGGTGGCGGCGTCTGCCGGCGTCGCCTCGTACGTGTGCGGGTCGCCACCCACCGGGACAAGGGTGTCGACGGCCACGAGGTCACCGCCGACGGCACTGGCGAAATCGCTGAAGACGCTCATCGTGGACACGACCCGCAGAACAGCCTCCCCGTCCTGTTCGGCCCCATGCTGGGCCAAATCGTCCTGGGCCGCGGCCGGTGACGACGGACGGACGCAGCCGGCGACTGAGACGGCCAGGAACACCAGCAGGACGAGGACGCTCGATCTCACGGTTGATCGGTGCCGTAGATGAGTCTGATGAGCCCGGTGCCGAGCGCATGCCGCTGACCGTCCAGGCTGACCCACAACGGCCCGCCGAACGGCGCCCGATCCTCGACGGACAGCCGCACACCAGGACGGATCCCGAGTTCCCCCAGATACCGCAGTGCATCACTGTCACGGTCGGACACCCGCTGCACCAAGAAGTGGCTGCCGGGCGGGGCGGACTCCAGCGGGTCCCCCCAGTCCTCGGCGTGGATCCCTGACCTGGGTGGAATCGGATCTCCGTGGGGATCGCGGGTCGGGTTGCCGAGGGCATCATCGATGCGGTCCGCGAGGCGGTCGCTGAGGGCGTGTTCGAGGATCTCGGCCTCGGCATGGACCTCGTCCCACGGGACAGCCAGCGCCTGTGCCAGATAGGTCTCCAACAGCCGGTGACGGCGGACGATCATGAGGGCGTGACGCTCACCGTGGGTCGTCAGTTCGACACCTCGACGGTCCGGCGCCTTGAGGAGATCAATCGACGCCAGACGCCGGACCATCGCTGAGACCGACGGCGCAGCAACGCCCAGCCGCCCCGCGATGCGCGACGTCGTGGCCGGCTTCCCTGACGCCCGTAGCACGTAGATGGTCTTGAGGTAGTCCTCAACCGCCTCAGACAATTTTGCGAGGCAACAAGTTAGACCGGATGCAGACCGCACGGAGGTGTCGATAATTCTGAATTTAGCCTCGGCTAACGCTGACCACAAGTCCCACCATGGTCGAGAGGTCGCTGCATCTGCGAGGCCGCGACTTCGAGAGACAGAGCCTGACGCCGCCGGCGCCCCCCTTCGCGCCCACGCCTGTAAGGGGCATGATCAGCGGATGACGACCCTCGACACGCCGAGCCAGTCGGCGCCTGAGATCCGCGCCGTCGGCAACCAGGCGCTCCCCTGCGACGCGGGTTGAGGATTCCAAGATCCACTACCCGTCGGAACCGCGGAGCGCGCTCCAGCAGGTCACGCCGTGTCGCCGCCGCCTGCTCGGTGCAACCCACGTGTTGAAGATCGTTGCACGTGCGTCGAGGGCGTTCGCGTGTCGATCAGCCGGTGGAGGTAGAAACGTTGGAGGTGTCCGCGGGGAGCAGCGTGAAGGCCAGGCCACCCCACAGGGGCGCTACCGTGCGGAAGTGTCGGTAGTCGAACGTCAGAACGCGCAGCGTCTGGAAGCGCGCGGCGATCACGACCAGTGACGCATCCGCGATGCCGATGCCCAAGTCGGCGTAGCGGTCGATGATCCCGTTCGCCGAGCGAACGTCGCCATAGTCGAAGTCGACAAGTTCGAATGCTTCGGTCGCGACGTCGTCCAGAAACTCACGTGCGGCCGACTGCCCGAGTCTGTTGACCAGCATGTCGTCCGATTCGGCGAGCACGAACGGCGACAGCAAGAGCTCTTCGTCGCTTCCTGCGATGACGGCCGCGACTGCGCTGTGGTCTGGATGGCTCTCGTCCTTGGAGGCGAGGATCCCGCTGGTGTCAACGACGATCATCGTCGCCGAACCCTTGCGTCAGCTCAGCGTCGATCTCCTCGGCGGTCAGTGGTTTCTTGCTGCGGTAGCCGCCGACCTTGGGGCGCGGGCGCCGTGGTTGATCGCCGCGGGCGGCCGGTGTGAGCACCGCGATAACCCGACCATGTTCGGTGACCGCAAGGCTCTGGCCGGCCTTGACCCTGGCGAGATACCGGCTGGTGTGATGGCTGAGTTCTCGAACGCCCACGGATGTCATGCGGGCAAGTTACCACATTTGTTACCACAGGGAGTCTCCCTCGTCGGGGCGACGCGCGGATTCGTCGACGAGGTCACCGTGTATGAGCCCGGCCGGCGGTCGTGGCGAGCCCGAACGCCTGGGTGACCGCGTCGAGCTCGCCCCACAGCACGCCCGGACCGACCTGGGCTCGGCGTGTCGTGGGCTGGACACCGATGTCTTTCATCGCCGAGAGGTCGACCACCAGCCCGTCGTCACACACCGCCAAAGAACGGTGAACGATCGAGGATCCGCTCGGTGTGATAGGGGTGCAGCCTGACCTGCTCCCGCTCATCGACGCTCAGCGGACCTTCCTTTCCCCAGACCGCGGGATGCACCGCCACCCGGCCCACATCGTGCACCAACCCGGCCCGGCGCACATCGGTGACCTCGGCGGGAGAGAGGCCGCAGACCAGTGCCGTCCTGGCGGCAAGTTCTGAGACACAGGCCGAATGGCCGGACAGGTATGGGGAGACGAGATCTGAGAAGCCTCCCATGGCGCCGAGGGCTCGGTCGATCCCCTCTGCGGAGAGCTCCAGCCACGGCTTGGGCTCGGCGGCGAGGACACCATCCCACGCCGGATGCACCCCAGCGGACAGGACGTCTGCGGAGGCCTCGGCGAACCGCTGGGCAACGGTGGGGTCAAACGCCTTCCCGCCCGGCCTCGGATCACGTCCGCCACCTCATCGGGACCGTGGATCAAGCGCTGATACGCCGCGTCTCGGGCGACCCAGGCGATGCGGAGGGGGAGGGGTATCTCCACGCCCGAGGCCCGGCCCAGGACGCCATTACCATCCCAACGTTCGGTCAGCCGACTGAAAAGCCCACTGATCGAAGCCGGGAGGCCGAGCCGTCCGGCCAGCATCTCCGCCACCTCACACAGCGCGGTGTAGTGGGGCTTTCGGAACCGAGCCGCCGCAGGCAGCCGCCGAGTCCGCTTGTCAGATCGAACGGAACAGCGGTCTCCAATGTGAACACGGGACTCTTACCGATGTCGGAGTTGCCTGAGATCAACGCGGCGCGACGGCGTGGAAGTCATAGACACCTCAGCCGTCGTTTGCTGTGCTCCTCGACGACCCCCAACGGGCTTATGTGAACAGGTGATGTTGACCGAGGCCGCGTCATGTCGGCGGCCACCCGAGTCGAATTGGGGATCGTGGTCCAGGCTCCACTATTGGCCACCGGCGCTTCGCGGCCAGCAGTCCCTGAACGTCAGTCGAGCGCGGCTCAGTGCGGTGTGTCGGTCCCGGTGGTCTGGCTCAGCTCGATCAC
>JBPCKA010000002.1:0-49774 GCA_051004735.1 Euzebya sp.
ACCCTGCATCGCGGCCTGGACCTCAGCGGTGGTCGGCATAGCCGTGGAGCACTCCAGTCGAGAGGCGACGATGGCTCCGGCGACGTTGGCGAACTGGAGGGTGTGCTGAAGATCCCAGCCCGCCAGCAAGCCGTGACACACCGCCCCGCCGAAACCATCGCCTGCCCCCAGGCCATTGACCACCTTGACCGGATGGGGTGGCACCTCAACCACCTGTGACGCGGTCATGCCAAGCACGCCGGCGGGCCCCAGCTTGACAATGGCGATCTTGACTCCCGCGGCCAGTAGGGCCCGCGCTGCGGCGTATGGGTCACGTTCGCCCACCGCCGTATGGACCTCCTCCAGGTTGCCGATTGCCACCGTGCAGCGATCCAGCACCGGACCAACCTGACGTCGGGCGGCCGCTGCCGAGGTCCAGAACATCTGGCGGTAGTCCAGGTCGATGATCGTGTGGGTGCGCCCACCCCGGGCGTCCAACGCCTTCAGGTGAGCCGTCCTGCTTGGCTCCTCCGACAGCCCGGTCAGCGTGAGCCACAGGATCCCTGCGGAGGCAATGCCGTCCAGGTCAAGGTCATCAGCCCGGATCTGCATGTCAGGTGCGGTGGGCTGGCGGTAGAAGTACAGCGGGAAGTTGTCGGGGGGAAATATCTCGCAGAACACCACGGGGGTCGCAAGATGCGCCACGTCGTGGACCTGGGAATCGTCCACGCCCAGATCCTGCAGAGCAGCGTGGATGAACAACCCGAATGGATCAGCACCCGTCCTGGTGATCACACTGCAGCGTCGGCCATGCCTGGCGGCCGCCACCGCGACGTTGGTAGGGCTTCCGCCCAGGAACTTCCCGAAGGTCTGCACATCCTGGAGTCCGACCCCGATCTGCAACGGATACACATCCACGCTGACACGCCCGATTGTCACGACATCGAACGGCTGAGTTGCCATGCGGTGCGGCTTCCTTACGACGAGAGTGGCGGACGGGCGGAGCCTAACCCCGCAGGTCGGTCCCGTCACCAGGTCCGACTGTCCCCGGCGCCGGACTGCTTCGACAGTGCTGAGAAGTGCGGTTTTCGGCCACTGCTGTGGCGGGTAGGGATTCAGGGCAAGCGTGCGAAACCCGCCCGCCAAGACGCTGCAACCGGAGTGATCACCATGCGAAGCCGACTGACCACCATCCTCATCGTCGTATTGCTGGCTGTGGGCGTGGTCGCCTGCGACGACACCTCCCAAGGTTTGCAAGACGACGCCCAGGACATCCAGGAGGGTGTCGAGGACGCTGTGGATGACTTGCAGAACGGAGAATGACCCGACCTGAAACGTGTCCGAGCGCACGTCTGTCCGTACGGTCATGTTCGGCATGGTCGCCTGCAGCGATGACCTGAGTGACGACCCACTGGCACCAACCGACTCCTAAGCCACCAAGCTGTCCCGACACGCAGACACCGCGACACTGAGGCTGACACTGAGGCTGATGACACCCACTCCTACTTGGCAGCGCATCACCCGACTTCTCACCGCTTGCATGCTGGGTCTTGGCCTCTGCGCCGCGGTCGCCAGTGTGGTGTTTCACGCTGTACGCCCAGACCCCAGCCAAGAACAGTTGCAGCAGGCGGCCCAGGTGCTGATTCCGGACGCACAACTCGAACCTGATGAGGTGTTGGGGGTGGACTCCAGCGGACTGGGTCCAAACGTCCGCCGTGCGGGGTTTGAACCACGGGCCGACCTCGGCGCGGTCGAGGAGGCGGTAATCGCAGCGGAGGCCCCCCGGGCCATGCCCGACTCCGACGAGTTCGTGGCGGATCTCGGACCGATCCTGGCCAAGGTACAGCCAACCCAACTGCAAGTCGTGGTCGACGACCGACTGCCAGCCCTGCTGCTGACCGCCGTGGCCGGACTTGCGGGAGCGCTGGTCTTCAGCGCCCGTTCGTGGCGACGCTCAGGACGGACTCCGGCGGCGTCGACCTCACGCCGACGTGTGATCACCGCAGGACTGTTCCTGCCCCTGGGGCTGATGCTGGCGCTGGGCTGGCTGGTGGTGCTGGCCTCGCTGGCCCAACTGCGCTTCCCGACGGACTTCGGCTCGATGGGTCTTGGGGTGGCGGTCCTGCTGTTCTTCGTGTGGATGCCGATCGGCGTGGTGATTGCCATCCTCGTCGGGGTGTTCTCAGGACGGCCCACCGCGCGATGATCATGGCCGAATGCCCCTGAGATCTAAAATCGCTGTTCATGTGGGATCGCACCATCTGGTGGGAAAGACGACACCTTCCTCGTCATCGACCAGACCGACGAGGTCCTGCGATTCGCCGGCAGCCTCGTCGCACCGCAGGACAGCCCGGCACGAAACTGGGCCTTTGATGTCACGCCCGCTGGACTGATCGACGGGTACATCACCGATCGGGGTCTGCTGAGCGTGGCGGAACTGGGTGAGGTGTGGGCACTCCCACCCTCTTCTCAGCCCTGAGGAGCGTCTGAAGGGTCCAGGGGCACCGAACCATCCGTGGCGTGGAGTTGTTCGTGAACGGTCAGCAACTGCTCGCTCATTGAGGGGGCTTGGGGATCAAGGATGTCCAGACCGGCGAGATGTCGGGTCAGGGGACCGTCGCCGATGTCGAAACTCCGGGCTCTGGCGATGGCGGCGGCGGCCTCGGAATCGATCCTGGCGTGCTGGGCCAGGTGCTCCTCCCAGTCGGCCACGACGAAGAGCTCGGTGATCCGGTAGGGACGGTCCGCATCGCGAAACAGTGACCATCGTTGCGCCCCGGTGCGAAAGCGCGTCCGTCGCAACTCTCGCAGGGTTACCAGGAACTCCTCGACCTGGTCGGGATCAACCTGCCAGGTCGTGCTCACCATGACCGGGGTGCCGGCCACTTGCACGGCGTGACGGGGGACCGAGAAGTCATCAGGCGGGACGGGCTCGGCGATCTCCCCCAACACCGGCAGGTCAACCCGGAACGCAAACAGGCCAAGGGCTGTGGTCCCCGCGCACAACACCGCCACCGCTCGCCCCGAGCCGACGAACTCGGCCAACGCACCCGCCACGAATGCACCCAGAGGCTGCAGACCCAGGGCCAACAGGTACAGGCTGACCACCCGGCCACGCACCCACCGTGGGGCCAGTGTCTGGATCGAGGCGTTGAGCGTGATCAGTGTCCAGACCCACGCCACACCACACACCGCCAGCGCGACCGCCGCGGAGATCGGCCCCAGGGCCAGGCCGAACCCGATGCCGGCCATGCCGAACATGGTGACCGCGCCCGGCAGCATGTGGGCCCCCAGTCGTCTGCGCGCCCGCTCACGACTGGTCACCGCAACCAGGGCACCCAGCCCGAACGTGCCATACAGCAGCCCGAATCCCGACGCGCCCAACCCCAGGTCATCAGAGGTGACGCTGGGAAGCAGGGTCTGGACGCTGGTCGCGGTCAGCGTGAACAGACCGGTCAGCACGATCAGGATGCGAATGGGTCTGGTAAAGCGCACATAGCGGACGCCCAGGGCCGCCGAGCGCCACAGATGACCTCGCCCCTCGTCCTCGGCGGGCTGCCGCGGAAAGCGTAGTAGCACACCGATGACCAGCACGAACGTGGCCGCGTTCAACCCGAATGAGGTGGCCGTCAGCCCGGCGGCGACCAGCAGACCACCCAGGGAGGGACCCACCGCGCGGGCGACGTTGAACGCTGCGGAGTTCAAGGTGATCGCCTGCGCGCGCATCTCTGCGGGAACCAGGTCAGGCACCAACGTCTGCTGCGCGGGCAGCGTGATGGCGTTCCCGATGCCAAGGGCGAAGCTGAGGGCCAGCAGCACCGTCGGCGTGATCGATCCGCCGAAGGCCAGCAGCGCCATGGCCAGGGTCGCGACCGCGCTGATGGCATTGCCGAAGATCATCAGGTTGCGACGGTCAAAGGCATCTGCCAATGCCCCGGCTGGAATCGTGAGGAACAGTCGCGGCAGGGTCAGCGCGGTGGTGACCAGACTGACCAGCAGGGGTGAGTCGGTCATCTGATTCATCAGCCATGGCGCCGCGGTCAGCTGCAGAAACGTGCCGACGTTGCTGACCACCGCAGCCAGCCACACCTTGCGGTACGCCGGATGTCGAAGAGGCGCGAAGGTTGACAGGGGGGCAGGATCATCACCATGAGTACCACCGACACCGCCGCGTCCCTGAACCCGATCCACACTCACCCCCTGACGGTAGCCGGGGTGTCGGAGCAGAGCTACGCGCCGTGTTCGAAACGGGCAGGACCCGGCCGTTGCAATTGCGACGCGAACAGCTGGCCGGTCTGGTCCGGATGCTGCAGGAGAATGAGCAACGCATTGTCGACGCGGCGTTCACCGACTCGGCAAACCAGCTCTTGAAGCGCTGGCCACCGAGGTGTCAACGGTTCGAGGCGATACCGAACGGGCCGACGGCGTCCAGGGCTACGACGTTGCGGCGATCTGCACCTAGCGATCAGGCTCGCCGTGCGGCGACGTCCAGCAGGTCGGTGACCTGCTGGGCGTCGGCGAGCATGGTTCGCAGGGGGTCCATGACCTGATCTTCGGCCACCGCGGCGACGCTTGTGCGCAGTTGTGTGGTGGCCCGCATGGCCTGACGTCGGCCCGCGGCCGAGGCGACCAGTCGGGCCAGCCCCGCCGCGAGCAGGCCTGCGCCGATACCGCCCAGCAACAAGGCGGTCGGCAGTGGGACAGTCCCGACGTAGGGGGTGAAGGGGTCGACGTCCAACAGCAGGAAGGCCTGCGCCAGCGCGATGCCCAACAGCCACAGCCCGCCAAGGACCGCGACGGCCAGGAACAGTCGTTGCACGACCGACAGCGGCCGCCACCACCGCGGCGGCTGCCGCAGCACCTGCACGCGACGGCTTATCCCACTGTCCAGGGTCTGGGTCAACGGATCCATACGGCCACGAATCAGTTGAGTCGCTGCGGGTCCCCAGACCGGCCCGGCCTTCTGGGTGACCTGGTGCGCGGCTTGCCGCAGTGACCTGCTGACCTCGGCCGTCGCGATCTGCGCGCCTGTCGTCGGTGTCAGATCGGCCAGCGGTGCCCGGCGGAACCGTCGTAGGAAGCGCAGCGGCGGCCAGCCTGTCGCCAACTTCGCGTCACGCCGATACTGGGCGGCAACAAGGTCACTGATCTCCTCCACCCCGACAGCCCCCGCAAGACCCTGGGCCAGGTCGCTGTGCACCTGATCAAGGTCGACCGCCTGAGGGGTCCCCGCGACGGCGCCAACCGCGATGACCCGAGCCCGAAGGTCGGCATCGATCCGGTTCAGTGATGCCTGCTTGTCCTGGACCTGCTGCGCCAAGATATGTCGGACCTGGCCGATCCCCTCATCCATCGTGGTGGTGGCCGCCAGGGGACGAATGCCGCCCAGGCCGTCTCCAGCCAGCAGGCGCGCGAGGTCTGCCAGGCAAGCCTGCCGCTGGTCTGGCTGCAGCAGATCGGTCTTGTTGAGCACGACCTGCATCACCTCGGCGTGGGTCTGCAGGGGTTGCAGGTAGCCGACGTGCAGAGCCTCATCGGCGTACTTCTGGGGGTCGGTGACCCACAGCAGCAGGTCCACCAGACCGACCAGGCGGTCAACCTCCAACCGGTGCGCCACGGTCACAGAATCAAAGTCGGGCAGGTCCAGCAACACCAGCCCTTTCAGAGCGGGGTCACCGGAGCTGAGGTGGTGACGCTGGCTGACCCCGATCAGGTCCAACAAGCCATCCGCGTGTCGGCCAAAGGTCACGGCCTGGGTCACCGCGGTCGTGGGCCTGGTCACACCCACCCGGGCAATCTCGGTCCCCGCGATCGCGTTCAGCAGCGAGGACTTCCCCGACCCCGTGGAGCCCACCAGCGCCACCACCGTGTGATCGGTCCCGTGCCGAAGGCGTCCATCGGCATGCTCAAGGAAGACCTCGACGTCTGCCAGTGTGTGCTCAGTCTCCAACCCATGACGCTGCAGCAGCGTGACCGCGTCGGACAACGCGTTCAGTCGTTGGCGCAGGCGGTCAGTCACTGGCTGACCTGACGGATCGCGGTGGTCAGGTCAGCGATCTGCTGCCCGGACGGCAAGGTGTTCAGGCGATCGTGGAAGCCCTGGTGGCGGGCCCGAGCCACCTGCTCCACTGTCGTCAGCAACGACGTTCGCGCTGCCGCAGCCAGGTCACGCACGGCCTGTTCGCCGAAGACCGCGCTGAGCAACGCCTGACTGAAGGCGGCCGTCCCACCCGCGACTGCCACCTCGCCGCCGGTCAAACCACCGGTCGAGGCGAACAGCGCCATCATGAGCGTGACGCCGATCCCGTTCACTCCAAGCGTGAGCCCGCGTGCCACCGCCAACTTCGAGCCGGCCCGCTCACGCACCATGGCAACGACATCGTCTTGCCACGCGGCAATGGCTGCCTCGATCTCGCTGGCATCAGACACCTGCTCCACCGGTTGAAGGGTCACGCCGCCAGCCTGTAGCCCCTCACCGGCCAGCAAGGCGTCTCCACCCGGTAGCGCCCGCCACGCGGCGACGGTCTGCTCGACCCCGGTGCTGACCGCATCATCGACCAGCCCGACCAGGTTTGATCTCAACCGACCTTTGGCGGCCTCCACAGGAGGTGTCTGGCCGGTGACCAACGAGGTCAAGCGGTCACGCAGCCGCCCCACCCCGCGCTGCAGGCTGTCCATCCACTGTGCGGTCCCGACCTGCTCGCGAAACCGTTCCAGCACCTCACCACGCAGCAGCACCCCACTGCCCAATTCCGCCGCCACCCGCTGGACCGATTCCCGTTGGTGGACCCCGGTCACCTGCTGCAGGGCTGCGGCGGCCTCGCGTTGCTCATGCAGTGCACTGAGAACCCGCTGTGCCCGTGGAGTCAGTGAGGAGACCGCGCCCTCCACGGTATGCCGGATCACTTCAGCCCTGGCATCGGCATCGGCGACCAACCCCCCGATCCAGTTGCGGATCTGGTTCTCGGCGCCAGCCATCAGGCCGTGTGACAACGGCGTCTCCTCGATGGCGAACAACTCGGCATACTGCAGGCCATTGGCATCCAGCAGCCGTCGGACGTCCTGGGTGATTGCCGTAAGGGCCGAGGAGTCGGGGCTGGGTGGTATCCGGTTGACGATCAGCGCCACGGCCGCGGCGCGCTCGCTGGCGCGGGCCAGATACTGCCACGGGACGGCGTCGGCGTACCGTGCCGCGGTGGTGACGAACAGCCACAGGTCCGCCGCCCCCAACAGTTGCGTGGCCAACTCATGGTTGGCCACTTCGATGGAATCGATATCCGGTGAATCCAGCAGGCCCAAGCCCACGGGCATGGCGGGCGTTGCCACCAGGTGCAGTGCGTTGCCCGTGCCCCGTTGACCGCTCTGGCGGGGCAGATCCGGCAGGACCGTGTCGCCGGCGAACCAAGCGGTGTCATCGGGGTGGTGCACCAGAACCGGCGAGCGGGTCGTGGGGCGCAGCACCCCGGCCACCGACACCTCGTGACCCACCAGCGAGTTGGTCAACGTCGACTTGCCCGACCCGGTCGACCCACCCAGGACAGCCAACAGCGGAGCATCAAGATGGGCCAACCGGGGAATCAGGTAGTCCTCGATCTGTGCGATGGCCTCATCCCCCGTGGCCAGGGCCTCCTCCGCGTGTGCCAACGGCAGCGGCAGGGCAACCGCCCGTAGCGCGTCGCGCAATCGGCCCAGATCCTGCAGCAACGTATCGTTTGCCATCTGGCACCAAGCTTAGAGGTCGCGGGTTAGGCCGCGCCGAGCCCGGACACGGTAGGCAGTGGGACGCAACCGTTTAGTCTGCCGACCACCGCACTCACGCAAGAATCACGAGCAAAGGACGCAATCGTGCACAAGGTTCAAGGAGTCGTGGCCAGAGCAGTTGGTGAGCCAGTCAGCCTGGAGACCATCCTGGTTCCCGACCCTGGTCCCGGCGAGGTACTGGTCAAGGTCCAGGCGTGCGGGGTGTGCCACACCGACCTGCACTACCGCGAGGGCGGGATCAACGATGAGTTCCCGTTCCTGCTGGGCCACGAGGCGGCCGGAATCATCGAAACGGTCGGCGCGGGGGTCACCAACGTCGAGCCCGGCGATTTCGTGGTGTTGAACTGGCGAGCCGTGTGCGGACAATGCCGCGCCTGCAAGCGCGGTGACCAACACCTGTGTTTCAACACCCACAACGCCGAGCAGGCCATGACACTGGCCGACGGCACGCCCCTGACACCGGCACTGGGGATCGGCGCCTTCGCCGAGAAGACGTTGGTCGCCGCCGGACAGGCAACCAAGGTCGATCCAGGGGTGTCGCCCTCGGCTGCTGGTCTGCTGGGATGTGGGGTCATGGCGGGGTTCGGCGCGGCGGTGAACACCGGCGGGATCCGACGGGGTCAGTCGATCGCGGTGATCGGCTGTGGCGGGGTGGGCGACGGGGCGATCGCGGGCGCTGCTCTGGTCGGCGCCTCGCCCATCATTGCCGTGGACACAGACCCGCGGAAGCTGGAGTGGGCCAAGTCGGTCGGCGCGACCCATACCGTGGACGCCTCCAAGGTTGACACCGTGACGGCGGTGCAGGACCTGACTGGCGGGTTCGGCGCGGATGTCGTGATCGAGGCGGTGGGGAACCCGACCACCTACAAACAGGCCTTCTATGCGCGCGACCTGGCAGGAACCGTCGTGCTGGTGGGGGTGCCCACCCCCGACATGACCCTGGAGATGCCGCTGATCGACTTCTTCAGCCGGGGAGGAGCGTTGAAGAGTTCGTGGTACGGCGACTGTCTGCCCGAACGCGACTTCCCCACGCTGGTCGACCTGCACCTGCAAGGTCGCTTCCCGCTCGACACCTTCGTCAGCGAGGAGATCGGCATCGGCGACATCGAAGCCGCCTTCGAACGGATGCACCGCGGTGAGGTACTGCGTTCGGTGGTGGTCCTGTGAGCCTGCAGGTCGATCACACCGTCACCTCGGGCACGTTCTCGCTGGACGGCCAGACCTTCGACGTGGACAACAACGTGTGGGTTCTGGGCGATGAGGACGAATGCATCGTCATCGACGCACCACACAATCCCGACGCCATCATGGATCTGGTCGGCGACCGGACGCTCAGCGCCATCGTGTGCACCCACGCCCACGACGACCATGTCGAGGTCGCGCCGGACGTCGCCGACCGGACGGGCGCACCGATCCTGTTGCACCCCCATGACCGGGTGCTGTGGGACATGACCCATCCTGATCGCGCCCCCGACGGCGACCTGACCGATGGCCAGAAGTTGGACGTTGCCGGGGAGACCGTCACGGTCATCCACACTCCCGGCCACGCCCCGGGTGCGGTCTGCCTGCATGTGCCGTCGCTCGGGGTGCTGTTCAGCGGCGACACGCTGTTCAACGGCGGTCCGGGCGCCACCGGCCGGTCCTACTCCGACTATGACACCATCCTGCGCTCGATCAGCCAACGCCTGTTCACCCTTCCCGATGCCACCAGGGTCCTGACGGGACATGGGCAGGAGACGACCATCGGCGCCGAACGACCCTCCTACGATGATTGGGTCGCACAGGGGGAGTGACGCAGGTTCAGTAGCTTTCCCACGCCGCGACCACCTCGTGGGGTCGGGAGGTCAAAGCCAACGCCGCCACATCGTCCTTGATGTGACCGATCACCAGTTAACGGCGGCAGATTCCTTGGCCACTTGCTGCCTCCTGATCGATTGGTGCACAGCAGGTGTACACCGTCCGGGCCGGGTGGGCCTATCGTTGCCTGGTGACCGCGTCGCCCGCCACCGGCCAGCAGGAGTTGGGGGGCCCGGTCGTGATCGTGGTCATGGGCGTGTCCGGCAGTGGGAAGTCGACGGTGGGCGAACTGCTCGCGACCCGGTTGGGGGTGGCCTTCGTCGACGGCGATGACCTGCACAGCCCGAGCAGCATCAACCAGATGGCTGCCGGTCACCCCCTGACCGATGAGGATCGATGGCCGTGGCTGGATCGCATCGGGATGCAGTCCCTGGTACTGGCCCAGCAGACAGGAGGGGCGGTCGTGGCCTGCTCGGCCCTGCGGCGGAGTTATCGCGATGTCCTGCGACTGCACGGTGCCACCCACTTCGTCCATCTGCGTGCTGCCGAGCAGGTACTGCACCGCCGCCTTGACCTGCGAACCGGCCACTTCATGACCGCCGAGATGCTGGACAGTCAGTTTCAGGACCTGGAGGCTCCCCAGGACGAAGCCGATGCCCTGATCCTGGACGCCCTGCGTGACCCGGTTGACCTCGCAGGCGAGGCGGAGCTGTGGATACGGTCCACAACTAACAGACCGACTTGACGGTTTGTTAGTTCCAGGCGTACCGTGAACCCTTATGCCCAGCACGCCGACATCTGCCCCGCGCCGCACCCAGGAACAGCGCACGACAGACACGCGCAACCGCATCCTTGACGCGACGGTGGACAGCCTGATCGAAGACGGTTACGCCGGCACCTCCACCAATGCCGTGCAACAGCGAGCCGGGGTGTCCCGCGGTGCCCTGATGCACCATTTCCCCTCCAAACAGGACCTGCTGCTGGATGCACTGGCCCACCTGAGCGTCCAGCGGGGCATCTGGCTGGGCGAGCAGGCCGCCAGGCTGCCCTCCGGCACCGACCGGCGGGCCGCGGGCATCGAGTTGTTGTGGCAGGCCATGGCCGGCCCGTTGTTCGCAGCGGCCACCGAGTTGTGGATCGCTGCCCGTACCGACGAGGAATTGCGTCAGGCCCTGATCATCAGCGAACGTCAGCTGGGCAGTGCGGCACGAGAGTTCCTGGCCGAGATCCTGGGTGCCGATGACCCCGATGAATCGTCGTTTCGCTTTGCCCTGGACTACGTCCTGCAGGTGCTTCGCGGGGCCGCCCTGACCGCGATCCTTCGTGATGACGCCCGGTGGGAACGCGACCTGCTGTCCGCAACCACCGAAGTGTTTCGAACTCTGCACGCACCCCAGTGACCACCCCTGTACTCACTTGACCAAGGAGACCACCATGAGCATCACCTGGCTGCCCCGCACCGGCTTCACCGACGAGCACGACATGTTCCGCCACACCGTGCGCCGGTTCATGCAGGCCGAGGTTCAACCGCACAACGACCAATGGGATGCTGATGGCCAGGTCAGCCGTGAGGTGTGGCTGAAGGCCGGCGAGACCGGTCTGCTGTGCATGGCGGCGCCCGAGGAATACGGCGGCGCCGGCGTCGAGGATTTCCGCTACAACGCCATCATCAACGAGGAGCAGGTCCGCGTCGGTGCCAGTGGTCCCGGATTCGCCATCCACACCGACATCAATCTGCCCTATTTCCTGTCCTACGCCAGTGACGTGCAGAAGAAGACTTATCTGCCCAAGATGATCAGCGGGGAGTGCATCACCGCGGTGGCCATGTCTGAACCAGGCACCGGGTCTGACCTGTCCAACATCCAGACCAAAGCCGTCCGGGACGGCGAGGACTACGTGGTGAACGGATCCAAGATCTTCATCTCCAACGGCCAGATGGCCGACGTGGTCATCACCGTGGTACGCACCGGGGAGGACCCACACAAGGGCCTGTCCCTGCTGTTGATCGACGGTGACACCCCCGGCTTCCAGCGCGGCCGCAACCTGGACAAGATGGGCATGAAAGGCCAGGACACCTCGGAACTGTTCTTCACCGACTGCCGGGTACCCGCCCACAACCTGTTGGGCGAGGAGGGGATGGGCTTCGCCTATCTCGTCGGAAACCTGCCGCAGGAGCGTCTGTCGATTACCACCAGCGCGGTCGCTGCCGCCGAGGTGACCCTGGAGATGACGCACGAGTACGTCACCACACGCAAGGCATTCGGACGGGCCATCGGCTCGTTCCAGAACAGCCGCTTTCTGATGGCCGAACTTCGCACCGAGGTCGAGCTGGCTCGCACGTTCCTGGATCGGTGCCTGGACGAGCACGCCGAAGGCAACCTGTCCATCGAGCACGCCGCGATGGCGAAGTGGTGGACCACCGAGATGCAGTTGCGGGTCATCGACCGGTGCCTGCAGTTGCACGGCGGCTATGGCTTCATGAACGAGTACCCGATCGCGCGGGCCTATGTGAACTCCCGTGCACAGACGATCTACGGCGGGACAACCGAGATCATGAAGGAGATCATTGGCCGGTCGATGGGGCTATGACGCCCCGGCCCTCACAATCCGACCCTACGTGCGAGCAGTCAGCCGGTCCTTGCCCATGTAGGGCTGCAGCACCTCTGGCACCGCGACGCTGCCGTCGGCCTGCTGATGGGTCTCAAGCACGGCGATGATGGTGCGTCCGACCGCGCAGGCGGTGCCGTTCAGCGTGTGGACGGTCTCGGTTCCGTCCTCGGTGCGGTACCGGGCGCGTAGACGCCGGGCCTGGTAATCGGTGCAGTTTGAGGCGCTGGTCAGCTCGCGGTAGCGCTGCTGGCCCGGCAGCCACACCTCCAGGTCGTACTTGCGTGCGGCGGAATCGCCCAGATCACCCACGGCGATATCCACGATGCGACCGTGCAAGCCCAGGCCCGACAGGATCTGGCGCTGGATGTCCTTCAAGCCGACATGCTCGTCCCAACTGTCCTCGGGACGGACCCAGCTGAACATTTCGACCTTGTCGAACTGATGGACACGGAAGATCCCGGAGGTGTCCTTGCCGTAGGTGCCTGCTTCGCGCCGAAAACACGTCGAGAATCCGCCGTATCGCAGCGGCAGCTGCTCTGGTTCGAAGATCTCATCGGCATGCATGCCGGCAAGCGGCACCTCGGCGGTGCCGACCAGGTACAGATCGTCCTCGGGCACCTGGTAGATCTGATCGGCACTGCCAGGCAGGAAGGCAGTCCCGAAAAGGGCTTCGTCCCGGGTGAGGACCGGTGGGATCACCGGTATAAAGCCATGATCGGCAATGGCCTGCATGGCGTAGCGAACCAACGCGAACTCAAGGAACACCGCGTCGCCCAGCAGGAAGGCGAAACGGCTGCCGGACACCTTGACCGCCCGTTCGATGTCCAGGATCCCCAGGGCCTCACCCAGCGCCACGTGATCAAGAGGTTCAAAATCGAACGACGGCATCGTCCCGAACTGCTCGAGTTCAACGGCATCCTCATCGTCCACACCATCAGGCGCGTCGGGGTGGGGCAGGTTGGGGATGGTGACCAGGATCTGGGTCTGCTGTTGCTCCAGGTCGGCCTCGGCCGCTTCCAGGTCCTGGATCTGGTCGCTGACCTTCTTCGACGCGGCAATCAGAGCGGGACGTTCGTCGCCAGACGCGTGCCCGATTCGCCTGCCGAACTGCTTCTGCTCGGCACGCAGGTCCTGGGCCTGGGTCATGACGGCGCGACGGCGCTGGTCGATGGTGAGCAGCTGGTGGATGGTCTGCTCCTGGACTCCTCGTCGAACAAGGGGGCCCCGGAAGGAATCGGGATCTTCTCGCAGAGCTTTCAGATCGATCATCAGCGGCAGGGTATCTGCACACCGGGATGCTCACGCTGCCCGAAAACAGCACACACGCCAGATCCATGTGGATCTGGCGTGTGTGAGGGAAAGGTCGCGATCTACCCGCCGAGGAGATCGCAGACCTCCTCCAGGTTGTGGACGGGTCTAGCCACCCAGAATCCCTCCGCCCAGGGTGTCATCGACCACCCCGCCGACGCCTCCCAAGGGATCCTCGGTGCCACCCAGATCACCCAGGACGTCATCCAGGGGCAGCGTTCCCTCAAGGGCCCCGGCCAGGTCATCTGGCGACAGATCCAGGTCTCCAGCCAAGGAGTCCAGTAGCGCCTGGACCTGAGCGGGGTCGGCAGTTGCCAGGGCGCCAAGGATCTGTGCGATCTGATCGGTGCTGATGCCCGCGCCCTCCAACAGGCTGATCAGGGTGTTCAGGGCATCGTCCAGCAGACCAGCCAAGCCCAGTTGGACCAGCAGGTCGCCCAGCAGTGGGATGCCCTCAAGGGTGCCGATCAGCTGTTGGACAAGCCCCAGATTCAAGGTCATCAGTGCCCCGATGGCCTGGCAGGCAACCGGGTCCACGAACGAAGCGCAGATCACCGCCGGGCCACCATCCACCAGATTGTCAGCCAACCCGTCGGTCAGGAATGCCATTGTCTCCGACGGGATCAGTGCACCGTCGGTCAGCAGCACCGGAGCTCGGTTCAGGTCAGCCTGGGCAGTGGACGCAAAGCCCGGTGCCCAGACGTCATCGCGGCCACCCTGCTCGGCAATGACCAGACGGTCAGCCGAGGAGGCACTGGTGAAGCCGCGAGCGGCGGCGATGGCCACCGCGGTGGCGAACCGGTTGTCACCGGCGATACGGTCCACGGTCAGACCCTGCGAGGTCAGGCTGTCCTGGACGGCCTGGCTGACCGCGCCGGTACCACCGATGATGGTCACCGCATCGAAGTCCTCCAGCTGCTCGGCGACGGCGGGGTGCAGCGAGTCCGACGTGGTCATCAGAATCGGCCAGTTGTTCTCAGCCGCAAACGGGCCGGCGGCCAGCAGGTCGGCGTAGGCCTGGCTGTCGGGCTGGCCCGCGTCGGGGTAGGCACGGACTAACACGGCGTGGGTCGCATCAGGGGTGATGGCCTGTGCCGCCTCGATGGCGGTCTCCACGCGGGTGGCGCCACCGATGCGGATGATGTCCAGGCCAGCGGACTGCAGCTTGTTCACCACGATCGGGTGAAGCGCGTCCTCGCCG
This sequence comes from Euzebya sp., assembly GCA_051004735.1. Taxonomy (GTDB): domain Bacteria; phylum Actinomycetota; class Nitriliruptoria; order Euzebyales; family Euzebyaceae; genus Euzebya. The sequence continues at coordinate 14,657 of JBPCKA010000002.1, forward strand.
CCCAGCAGGGCAACGGTGTCCATGCCCAGTCGCTGCAACTCCGTGCCCGTGCGCCGGTCCAGGTCATCGGAGTCGGTGAACAGCAGCGGTGCTCCGAAACTACCCTGGAATCCTCCGGAGGAGAATGCGTCGGCGAACAGGTCCTCACGGCTGAGGATCGCGGTGCTCGCTCCCTCGGGGAAGGTCACCTGGCTGAAGGCCACTCCCGCGTCGATGGCGTCGTCGCCCCCAAGTGCCAGGGTGTTCACCAACGGAACGTCACCAAGGACGTCGTCCAGGGTGGTGGTCAGCGACAGGATCAGGTCGGTCACCGGCTGGAGCACGGGATCCAACGGATCAAGCCCCTCGATGGCACCGATCTGGTCGACCAGGTCTTGTGCCACGGGGCTGACCTGTGCGCCCGACGGCAATGCCGTGGCGGCGAATAGGGTCAGAGCAAGGACAGTGGTGAGCAGGACTCGCGTGAGCGGGCGTGACGGCACAGGAGATCTCCATACGATTGGCTGCGGGGCGGGTGGTCGACCCATAACGGATCGACTACCTGAGCGTCACATCCCAAGCGCATAGTGGTAATGCCTAATTATGAGGATCTTGGTTGAGCGATTCCGACTAGTTACCTGGCAGCCAAGTCGATGCTGGACCGGGTGTCGGCGGTGACCGCCTTGATGCCTCCCGCCAGGTACAGACCCCGTAACTGGGTCGTCTCGGCAATGAACGCTGCCGCCAGGGCCACAGCGGCCCCATAACGCGTGTCACCCGCGGAGCGACGCCTCGACGGTGGGATGTGCGACGCCGGGTGGGACCAACGCCGCCACCCGACCATCACAGGACACCACGATGCCGCCGTCGTCATCGACGTTGGGTGCCACCACGGTGCCGAACTCATCGATGATGCCCTCTGAGGCCGAGGGTGCGCTCTCGGACTGGGCCAACCACACCGGACCCATCAGCAGATGCTCGCCAGCAGGGGGTAGGGGTTCACCGCGCCGCCACCACCAGGGTGGTACTCGAAGTGGATGTGTGGCGTGGTGCCGCGCGCGTTGCCGGAATCGCCGTTGTGGGCAATCAGCTCGCCCACGCTGACCCGCTGACCGACCGAGGCGACGAAGTCCTGCAGGTGGATGTACCAGTAGTCGTTGCCATCGTCACCGCGCAACAGCAGGAACAGGCCGGACAGGCTGCCGTTGGACGTGCGCGTGACCGTGCCAGAGGTGATCGCAAAGACGTTGCCCCCGCGCGTACCGAAGATATCGGTGCCCTGATGGCGTCGGCCGCCGGAACGAGGCGCACCCCAGGTATCGGTGAACGAGCGGGGGTTGTCCTGCGGGCAGGACTTGCCTGAGGCGTTCACTGGCGCAGGATCCGAGGAGCCCGAGGAAGCCGCCGTTACTCCCGACGGCGCCTGCGCTGCCGCGTCGGCGTTGGCCCGGGCGGTGGCTGCAGCTGTCGCTGCGGCGGCCGCCGCGGCCGCCTCGGCTGCCTGCCGTGCCGCTTCTGCGGCCGCGGCGATGGCCGCCTGCCGCTCCGCTTCCACCGCCTGTCCCACTCTCACCTGTGCCTGATCAGCAGCCTGGGCCAGTTGGCGTGCCTGTGCTTCGGCGGCGACGAGCTGGCCCGCGACCTCCTCCTCGACCCCTGCGGCCAGCAACAGTTGCCGGTCAAGTTCGGACCGTCGTCCTTCGGCGTCGGCCCTCAGCGCCGCCAGTCGTTCGTCGACCACGACCAATTCAGCTTGGCGGCCTGCCAGCGTGGTGGTGATGACGTCCACTTGTTCCAGTCGCCCGCGATCAACCCGTGACAGGGCGCTGAGGTAATGCGCGCGGTCACCCAACTCCGTTGTGGCGTCGGCATTGAAGGCCAGGACCAGGTCGTCTGCCGCCCCTTGCATGTACAGGGCGCGTATCTGCGCTCGCAATGAGCGTCTGGTATCGGCGGCCTGGCCCTCCAGCCGGGCGATCTCGGTTCGCAACGCGGTCTGTTCATCCACCACCGCGTCGATATCGGTGCGGATTTCCTCCACCGCAGCAGTCGCCTGGGCCAGATCGGTTTCGACAGCCTGGCGATCCTCCACCGCGCCCTGCAGTTCGGAGGCAACCCCCGCCTGGGACTCCCTGGCCTGCTGTTCAGCCCGCTCGGCCTCGGACTGTTGCGCGCGCAACTCCTGCACCGATGCGGACTCGGGATTCTGGGCGCGTGCCGCTGCTCCGACATCCCATGGCACCAGCAGCACAACCATCAACAGCGTGGTCAGCACCGCGGTGAGCCGGGGAAGTCGGCGCGGGGAAGCACCAGCACTCATTCGCATGTGGACCCACAGCGTGCCGGGTCTGACCTGCTCAGGCAACTGTTCGGCCGTCGGGGGGTCCCTGGCGCCATGCGCCCCTCAAGGCTCGACGTGGTCGATCAATGAGAGGAACCATCGCGACGCCTCAGCATAGGCATCCTCGCTGTCGGCACCTGCTGCAGCCGCAACCAGCCCATCCGCCCGCGGGTAGGTGCCCAGGATCTTGACCTCGGCGACATGCCGGTGGACCGACCGCAACGCCTCTGCCATCCGGGCTTCGGTGACGTGGCCCGAGGCATCCAGGAAGATGCAGTACTCACCCAGGCGTTGCTTGGTCGGGCGTGACTCGATCTTTGTCAGATTGATGCTGCGCAGGGCGAATTCGTCCAGCACCCGCATCAGCAGACCCGGCCGGTCCGCACCGAGAAACACCACCATCGACGTCTTGTCAGACCCCGTCGGGGCGTGCAGTCGCTGACCTAGCGAGACGAAACGGGTGGTGTTGCCGTCGCGGTCGTGGATGTCGGCCGCCAGCACATCCAGCCCGAAGCGTTCTGCCGCCATCCTCGTGCCGAGTGCGGCCAGGGACCCATCACCCTGCGCCACCTCCTCAGCCGCACGTGCCGTCGAGGCAGTCGGCTCAAGCCCCACGCCGGGCAGGTTCGCAGCCATCCAGTCCCGGCACTGGGGCAGCGCCATGGGATGGGACCTGACCTCCTTGATGTCAGCCATCGTGGTTCCTGGACACACCAGCAGGTTCATGGCGATCGAGATCGTGATCTCCCCTCGGATGAAGACGCCGGGTTCGCCGAAAGCCAACGTGTCCAGGGTCAGATTCACCGCCCCCTCGATGGAGTTCTCGATCGGCACCACCCCGATGTCCGCCCTCCCGGTTCGCACCGCATCGACCACATCGGTGATGGTCGTCAGTGCCATGCGGGGTTGGCCCGGGGCAGCCTGGTCCGCAGCAGCAGCGGTGAACGTGCCCTCGGGGCCCAGGAACGCGACTATCACGGCTGCACCGCCTGAGCATCCGCTGGGGCAGGTGCCTGGTCCAGGTCTGGCAACGGCGTGGAGTCTGCGACGACCTCAAGCGGTGAGGGCAGGGCCGCGATGGCCTCGGCAGTATTGCGACTGCCGCTCTCCATCGCTTGGGCGATGGCCTGCACCTCCTCCTCACTCAGATTGTGCGCCGAGGTTCCTCCCACCACTGGCTTTGCGTAGGTGCGGGTCTGCACCCGGCCGTTCATCGCAGTGATCACGCTGCCGTCACCGTGTTCGTCGAGCAGTGCGATGGAGAAGGACAGCCGGCCACCCATGTCATCGAACGCGTCATAGCGGACGGTGCCGATACGGCTGAGCGTGCGTGCCAGCAGGGCCCGTAACTGCCGCCCGTAGGCATGCTGCTTTCGCACTTCGTGCTGCAGTCGTTGCACCTCATCGATATGCATCCCCAGCAGCGTGACGACGTCTTCACGACGGCCACGGGCGAAGCGGCTGTACGTCGACCGCACACGCCGCTCCCCCTGGATCGCCATCACGCCGGCAGCGATCGCGGCAATGGACAGCAGGATCGAGACGATCAGCAGACCACCAGTAACACCGGGACTGAGTTCCATGACGCTGCCGAGTGTAGAGGCGGGTCGCCCAAGGGTGTCCCCGTCCGGACGGCTCAGACGTTGGCGCTGGGTCCGTCGCTGGCCGACTGAGCCGCACGGTCACGGGCTTCGGCGGCCAGGTCGCGTGGCGAATCGGTCGGCTCGCCGCTGTCCGTGGCCGCCGCCCGAGCCTCCTGTGCGGCGGATTCCACCGCGTCAACAGCCCGCTCTGGCCTCTTCAGATTCTGGCGCAGGTAGACGCTGGGAACCTTCTCTGGGTTCGCGGGATCCACTGGGTACACCAGCACCGGCACATCGACGTCGCGCACGACCCGTTGGGAGATCATCCCCCAGCGGCTTGGTTCCAGCAGTGACGTACGGGCCGGTTCCCCCATGATAACCAATTCGGCCTTGTGATCTCTTGCCGCCGCTACCAGTGACTGAGCTACTGCCTCGCTGACCTTGTGGACCTTGTGGACGATGATGTTGCGTTCCTCGGCCACGGCCTGAACCAGCCGTAGGACCTCGGGTTCGACGCCCTCTTCCACCTGCCCTGGCCGTGAGATGTGGACGGCGATGAGTTCGGCCCGCATGGTCCCCACCAGATCCAGGATGAAAGGCAATCGCGGTACCACGACATCCACTGACCCGACTGGCACCAGCACACGGCTGAAGGACCGGTGAGCCAGCACCTCGGGTATGGCCTCAAGCGCGACTCCCTGGGTACCCGCCTGGCCGGCCTCACCCGAGATGCGGATGGCCCGTCGGGTCAACAATGGTCCTCCGAGCTCGAACACCACGATGGAGCCAAGGACGACACCGCTGACCGTGGGACCGAAATCGGGGGCCTGTTCCACCACCAGTGCCGCCAGGGCAATGGCCATACCGGCGTGTGGCAGCAGTGCCATCCCGATCCGGAATCCACCCGGGCCGTCACGACTGACCAGTCCGCCCAGAAACGATCCCCCGATCTTTCCTACGCTCCGGGCCACCACGTAGGCGATCCCGATGGTGCCGACTCGGGCCAACTCGTCCAGATGGATTCCCGCTCCCGCCACGACGAAGAACACCAGGTAGATCGGTGCTTCCAGTGCCCGCACGGTAGCGAACAGTCGATCGGCCAACCACGGCGCGGTGTTGGCCACGTACAGGCCGGTGATCAGTGTGGCGACCACCACCGATCCCCCCACCGCAACAGACGCGCCGACGACACCGGTCAGGATGACCAGCAGGAACAGCAGCAGTTCGCCGCTGGTCTCGATGGTCCGCGAGAAGGTCTTCAGAATCCACCCGCCGGCCAACCCGATGATGGTCGACAGCACGATCAGCTCGCCAAAGACCTGTGCGGTCTGCAATGCGGTCGCCTCGCCCGAGGAGGCAAGGATGAATGGAAAGCTGAACCCGAACAGCAGCGCGGTTGCGACGTTGGTCACCCCGACGCTTGACAGCATCAGGTCCGTCATCGGCCCCCCGGCCTTCTCCTCCTTCACAGTCGCGCTGACGGTCAGGACACCCGTCTCGGTGGCGATCAGGGCCAGCAGCAGCGACGTGATCGGGCGAGCGCCCGCAAGTTGGGTGGCGAAGTAGACCGCGCCGCCGGCCAGCAGGATCTGGCCGATGTTGAGGGGTATCAGACGCCTGGCCTGTTCCCGTAGATCATCCAACCGCAGTCGGTCACCGATCAGGAAGATCACGGCGCCCAAGGCCACCTGGGTCAACAGATCCAACGACTCGACGTTGCCGTCGTTGATCAGGTTCAACCCTTCGGGGCCGATGGCCAGGCCCAGGGCCAAAAAGACCACGATCTCCGGCACAAAGCGCTTGAACAGGCTCCCCACGACGATCGCCACCAGCCCCAGCCCGGCGATGATCAACAAGGAGAGATCCACGGTCAGTACGCCTTTGCGATGTAGGCCGTCAGGTTGGGTTCGTCACGTGAGGTCGGAAGTCCGCCATCCTCGGTCACCAGGCACCGCACGGTATAGCCCCGACCGGCAAGTTCGTCCTCACCGGACTCCCCGATCTTGTCCCATGGCATCCGGAAGAACCCTCCTCCCTGGATGCTGTGGATGTCGTCCACGTCGGCGGTGGCATCGTCGCGGCGCTGCCGGGACTCCACCAACAGAGCCTCCTGGATCTGCTCCAGCAGTTCGATCACCCGGTCGATGACCCCTTCCAACGAGACGGTTTCCTTCTCGCCCGTGTCGCGTCGGGCCAGGGTCACCACGCCTTCAGCCAGGTCGCGGGGACCCAGTTCCAGCCGGACGGGGACACCCTTCAACTCCCACTCCGTGGCCCTTCGCCCGAACGAGGTGTCGGTTCGGTCATCAAGCCGTGAGCGGACACCGGCGCGCATCAGACGCTGCTCCAGGTCGGCGCAGACATCGCGTACCTCCTCCTTGACGGCCATGACTACCACCTGCCGTGGGGCAACCGCAGGGGGCAGACGCAGACCACTGTCGTCGCCATGGGACATGATCAGCGCGCCGATGGTTCGGGTCGACATGCCCCACGATGTGGTCCAGGCGTGTTGGACGGTGTTGCTTGAGTCGGTGAAGGTGATGTCGAAGCCCTTGGCGAAGTTCTGCCCCAGGTTGTGGCTGGTCGCCATCTGCAGGGCCTTGCCATCCCTCATCAATCCCTCATGGGTGTAGGTCAGGTCGGCGCCGGCGAAGGTTTCGCGGCGGGTCTTCAGACCCGACACCACATCGATGGCCATGCAGTCGCGAATCGACTCCAGGTAGACCTGTCGGTGGATGATCAGCGTCTCGTCCTGGGCTTCCTCGAAGGTCGCGTGGGCGGTATGCCCCTCTTGCCACAGAAACTCCGAGGTACGCAGGAAGATCCGCGGACGCAGTTCCCACCTGACGACGTTGGACCACTGGTTCAACAGCATGGGCAGATCACGATGACCCTGGATCCAGCGGGACATCGCGTCCCCGAAGACGGTCTCGGAGGTTGGACGGACCACCAACGGTTCGGCCAGTGCCTCTCCGCCGGCATGGGTCACCAACGCCAGTTCGGGACTGAACCCCTCGACGTGCTCGGCCTCACGCTGCATGAAGCTGTGGGGGATGAACATCGGGAACATCACGTTGTCGTGTCCCGTGGCCTTGATCCGACCGTCAACCTCGTCACGGATGCGTTCCCACAGGGCGTAGCCCCATGGCTTCATCACCATGGTTCCGCGCACCGCGCCGTTCTCGGCCAGGTCGGCCTTGGCGACGACATCTTGGTACCAGCGAGGAAAGTCCTCCGACTGGGGGGTGAGTACGCGCTTGGCAGTCATAGGGGCCCGAGTCTAAGGGGCCCGGGACCGACCGCCCCAGGCAAACCAGCACGTCGCCCAGTCCTGCACCCTGCCGCCCTGCTGGACTGCGGTCAGTCGATGTCGCGGAAGTGCTCCACATGGGGGGGACCTGAGAAGTGTGGCCCGATCAGCGACCGCCACTGCGTGAACCCCTCGCCCGAGCGGAAGGCCTCGTGCGCCTCTACGGAATCCCATTGGATCAGCAGGACAAAGCGTGTCGGGGTCTCGATGCCCTGGGTCATGCGGATGGCCCCGATCCCCTGGGATCCGGCGACGATTGAGCGGGCTTGGGCGTACGCGGCCGTGAAATCAGCCTCAGAACCGGGCTTCACGTCGATCAGGGCGACTTCGAGGACCATCGCCGTAGCCTATCCGACCCGCATGGCCTGCCCGGTCGCTGACCGCCAGACCAAGTTGGTCCTCAACCGCCCGGGCAAGGGCCTGAATCCCGGCGACGCCACTACCCGGTTGACTCCAGCAGCGCCTCCAGTGCAACGCCCCCACCGAACAGTGCCAACCCGATCAGTGCCACCCCCGTGCCCACGATGGCCAGTTGCCGCCCAATACCCCGTGTGCGCCCGATGAACAGTCCCACGACACCCACGATGACACCCAGGACAGCCTGAACGGCGACCGACACCTGCGGGGCACCGCCTCCCTGTGGCCTGACCACGCCCAAAATGGCCAGACCCCCCAGGATCAGCGCGACCACCCCAAGGCCCGCAGATCCCAGATCCTGCATGCGCCGCTTCTCGTCCACTGTCCCCTCGATTTGTCCACGGGTTGACTACACGTAATGCCAGGTCGCCATCAGCCTATGCCACAGCGTGGCTGGACAGACTGCGACGCGACGGCGGAGCTTTCTGGCACGCTGTAGTTGTGTCCGACCTCAGTTCGCAGCCCCACCACGACAGAGCGGTCCGACGGACTGCGTCGATGGACCCCGATCCGGACCGCGTTACAGATGTGTCGCAGGACTCCGAACCCGCCCGTCCTGCGCCCACGAACATGGCGTTCGTCGCATCGAACAGTCCTTCAGCGCAATCGGCCCTGCGCGAGTTGAGCGAAGAGTACGGCAACCACCCTCCAGACCAGGCTCAGGTCATCGTGGCGCTGGGCGGAGACGGTTTCATGCTCGAGACGATGCACCGTTACATGGCCCTCGGGACCCCGATGTTCGGTATGAACCGGGGGACCATCGGCTTTTTGATGAACCGGTTCCAAGCCGAGGGGCTGCCACAGCGACTGGCATACGCGCAACTGCAGGACCTGCCACCTCTGAAGATGGTCGCCAACAGTGAAGGTGGAGCGCGGTTGGAGGCGGTGGCTTTCAACGAGGTTTCGATGCTGCGGCAGGAACGTCAGGCCGCCAAACTGCGGCTGATCATCAACGGCCGCGAGCGGATGGAGGTCCTGATCTGTGACGGGATCATCGTGTCCACCGCTGCCGGGTCGACTGCCTACAACCTGTCAGCGCATGGCCCGATCATTCCGATCGGGTCGCCCATGTTGGCCCTGACACCCATCAGCCCGTTCCGGCCACGGCGGTGGCGGGGGGCGTTGCTCCCATCACATGCCCATATCCGTGTTGAGGTGATCGAGCGGTGGAAACGCCCGGTCAGCGCAGTCGCCGATCACAATGAGGCACGCAATGTCGTGGACGTCGAGATCAGCGAGGACACCGAGCACTCGGTCGGTTTGCTGTTTGACGCCGACCACAACCTTGAGGAGCGAATCCTGACCGAGCAGTTCAGCTTCGGCTGACACGGGCCGGGGTCCTGGCGACAGCCACAACCCCTGGGTCACAGGTTCTGGAACGTCTCCTTCTTGCCGGTTGCGTCAACCGCGGCACCGATCCGTTCCAACGCTTGGGCGTAGGCGGCGACCCGCAGCGAGATGCCCTTGTCCTGGGCGAAGTCCCATACCCGCTGCGCCTCGGTGACCATCTTGGTCTGCAGGCGTTCACGGACCTCAGCGGCGGTCCAGGCAAATCCCTGACGGTTCTGCACCCACTCGAAGTAGGACACAGTGACGCCGCCGGCGTTGGCCAAGACGTCAGGAACCACCACGACACCCGCCTCGACCAGTGCTTTGTCGGCTTCCGGCGTAATCGGGCCGTTGGCCAGTTCGACGATCATCCTGGCCTTGACATCGGCGACATTGTCCTTGGTGATGGCGTTCTCCAGTGCGGCGGGAACCAGCAGATCCACGTCGAGTGCCAACAGGTCGTCGTTGCTGATGACTTCCGCATCAACCATCTCGCAAACACTGCCCTCGCAGTAGACGCTCTTCAGCGCGCGGGACTCGCGCTTGATCTTGGCCACCGACGGGATGTGGACCCCGTCGGGGTTGTAGATCCCGCCCTGTGAATCGCTGACGGCCACGACGGTGTAGCCGGCCTCGTGCAGCAACTCGGCCATGGTCATGCCGGCATTGCCGAACCCCTGCACGGCCGCAGTTCGCGACCCGCCGCCGATGATCTTGCCGATCAACGTCTCGGTGACGAAGAAGCCACCGTCTGCGGTAGCCGTGTCGCGTCCCAGTGACCCCCCCAGGGCCAATGGCTTGCCGGTGATCACGTCGGGGGTTCGCTTGCGGGTGATGATGGAGTACTGATCCATCATCCAGCCCATGATCATCGAGTTCGTGTACACGTCGGGTGCTGGCACGTCCACATCGGGACCGATCGCGTCGGCGATACCGTCGATGAAGCCGCGGCTGAGCCGCTCCAGTTCGGCCAGCGACAGGTCCTTGGGATTGACCGTGATGCCACCCTTGCCGCCGCCGTAGGGCAGGTCGACCACGGCGCACTTGATGGTCATCCAAAACGCCAGTGTCTGGACTTCATCCATCGACACGTCCGGGTGGTAGCGGATGCCCCCCTTAGCTGGGCCCCGCACATCGTTGTATCGGACCCGGTATCCCTGAAAGGTCTTCAGCGATCCGTCGTCAAGGCGCACCGGGATGCCGACAGACAGCGCACTTCGTGGGTGCTTCAGCCGCTCAACGGTGTCCTCTGACACCTGCGCGTGAGCCAGTGCCTCATCGATGATTCCGGTGGCACCCTCAAACAGGTCCGCCATGTTGTGCTCCTAGGTCCGTGGCGGTGCCTGCTCAGGTGCTGCGTCGTGATTCACGCCGCAAACGCCAGGTCAGGACGCCGCCTGTTGATTGATTTGATGATGGGATTCATAGGTGACCACCCGTTTCCCGAACGCGACCCGGGTGCCGGGCACGATCTTCTCGGGCGTGTCGGCCACCAGCCGCTTCCACTGCCCGGCGCCCTTGGGCAGCACATAGGTGCCGTTGGCCGATCCTCGGTCAACCGCGTAGACATCCCAGTCGATCAGGCGCAACTCGGCATGCACACGGGACAAGGATCGTTCGGCATCCTGCAATTTCAGCGGTCGGGCCTCGTCAGCCTCGACCGACGGATCGCGTTCCGGCTCACGACCGACCACATAGTTGCTGTTCAGGGTGAAAGTGGAGCCATCATCAGCCACCACCACACCAAGCGGCGGCCGGGGGCGTTGGACCAGGACGTGGGTTCGGTGCACCATGCCCACCCCGGTCACCGCACAGAACAGGGCATCGGGATGGTTGAAATAGCCAGCCGGAGACAACACGCCGTACACCAGTGGCGCATCACTGTCTTCGATGTCCTCCTTCGGAGTGTCACCGGACAGCACCGGCAGGGGATCTCGTTTGGACTCACTTCCGATGTCCAACAGAGGCACCGATTCGAAGGGCACGTCCTCGGCCGGCATGTCTTCGGGTTCGGGGTGCCCTGCCACCACGGCGGGGTCGGCTTGCCGGTCTGGCGGTTGGATCAATGTCGGCGGTTCATCCTCGTCATGGTCGACGGGGGCTGGTGGCGGCGCGGCTGCGGCCGGTGGAGAGGAAAGGTCCTGGGAGGCGGCCGTGGCCTCGGGGCCACCCTGCTGAGCGGGGTCCTCGGTGGGTGTCGGTGAGTACTGCGGCGCACTGGCAGGAGCGGGATTTCTGGTTGGAGGGCCCGTGGCAGCCTCCGGGGCGGCCTCCGGGGCTGCTGGTTGAGGCGGAGTCTGGGCCGCTGCTGGCTGTGGCTGTGCCTCAGCAGGCTGGTCCTGCATGGCGGGCTGCGGCGCAGGCGCAGGAACAGCCGAGGCGGTATCCCCCTGCCCGGAGGGAATCAGCGTTGCGGCCGCCCCCGGAATCACCCCGCCATCAAGATGGAACCGGGTGTTCACCGGCCCTGACTCCTCACCCTCGGCGGCAAGGGTCAGAGAGTCGAACCCGTCATCCAGGATCCGGTCCAGCCACGTCGAGGCCTCAAACCCTGACATCGAGGAACTGGTTTGATCACGCACCAGGTGAACGGAGACGCCTTGGTGAAGGATGACCGCCCAGCCGCGCTCATTGGGTGCGCAGGCACCGAAGGCGGGGATGTCGTCAGGTTCGGCCTGACTCAACAGCCCGACCAGGCGGCGGGCCATCATTCGGCCCGGGGTCTGGTTGTCGGCACACGCCCTCTCAAAGGCATCAAGCAGGTCGGTGCGGACCCCCTCCGCACCGCCGTCCAGCATCACCATCAACCCCAGACCGGCACGGGCGACCAGGCCGGAGCCGGGACGGACGAAGACTTGTACGGAACGGGTTGTCATGCGTTGATGCCCTCCACGATGGTGTCGAGGTCTTCTGCCAGGGCAAGTGCGGTGCCGTACCGCTCCATCCGATCCTGAGCCAGGCATTGTCGCAACACCTCACCCAGTGGGCCGGGAATGCCGTTCTCGGCGATCGAGGGTGACGCCGTCATGATGTGTCGCAGCACCGCGATCAGACTTGAGTCCGGCAGGTCCGCAAACACCCCCCGACCAGTCAAGCCCCAATGCAGCGTGGCACCCAACGACCAGATGTCAGAGGCCCGAGCGGAGGTCTCGCCCCGCACCAGGCCGGGCTCCATTGTCTCCAGGGACGACACACCCAAGCCGGTGACGGTCTGCCCTGGGGAGACGACATGCGCCAGTCCCAGATCGGCCAGTACACCGTTGTGCGGATCCGTCAACAGGATATTTGCCGGCTTGATCTCGCGGTGGACCAGGCCGGCTTCATGAAGCGCGTGTGCTCCCCTGGCCGCATCGGCAACCACCTCGACCACCTGCTGCTTGGTCAGACCCTGCGCCCGCGAGGACAACGACCCCTCATGGTAGTAGGCCATTGCCAGGAACATCCGCTCGCCGTGGCGACCCACGTCATACAGCGGCGCCAACTGCGGACAGTCCGCAGCGGCCGCGGCGTACACCTTGACCTCGTCCACCACCCGGCCGTACTCCGCCAGGTCGGTCGAACGGTCGAAGACCTTCAGAGCCACGGTCTCGGTGCCCAGTCCCAACCGTTCCGGGGGCACCGCCTTGTGAACCTGTCCGTGACTACCGTTACCTAACGACTCCAGCGTCTGGTAGTCCGCGATGCGGGTCATGCGCGCTCCTGTCCTGGCCGTCGAATGCAGCCGTCTGTCAGCGGCACCCTACACAAAGCGGCCGCCCTCGAAGCGCCACTTGATGAAGAAAACCCGGTGGGGGCCGACGACCCAGACCCAGGTCACCAACACCGTGGTGATGAAGTGCAGTAGGAATGCTGCCGTCGGAACGCCCCCGCCGGTGGTCAGGCCGCCCCAACGCGGGTTGACCACGAAGAAGACCAAGGCCCCCTCGGGGATGAACTGCAGCAAGCCGTAAAGAATGGGCCAGTCCTTCTCCCAGCGACGCTGCTGCAAGGCGTGCCACAGCAGTTCCCACAGGATCCCGAGAACGGCCACCCACAACAGGACCTGGATGGCGTTCCACAACACCACTCCGTAGGAGGGTGTCATAGCCGCATCGGCACCTCGGACCAACGGCACCAGGAAGATCGTGAGGAAGAGGGTCCACAGCGGGGCGATGATCAACAGCAGGAACAGTTTGGTCTGGATACGTCCGTTAAGCGTTGGGGTCACGTTGGTCTCCGTCAGGTCTCATGCCGGCCAGGTCCGTCGTAGTCAGAGCCAGATCAGTCATCGGTCAGATGGGTCGGTTCCGGGCCCACTTCAGCCAGTGGCTGATGCTTCGCCCGGGGCCGATCTTGTTGCAAAATCCCGTCTGCAGTAGGTCCTTGTAGATCTGCTGTGCGGTGTACTGCAAGCCCAGGAAGGAGTCGACACCGCCGTAGTAGGACCCTGCGGTGGCGGCCCCTCCCGCATAGACCTTGCCGGGCGCCGACTGTGCGCCACGCACCTCGAAGTTACGGTCGCAGTCCAACCGTCCCAGGACATTCTCGCCTGCCCCGCCGTGATCCATCAGATCGGCCAGCAGGCGGTGGTCCTGTGGTCGTCCGACCAGTCCGGTGCAGTCGATGATGTAGCGGACGGGGATCTCTGCGATCGAACCGTCGTCCCCTTTGACGGTGGTCACCACCGAGTCGCCGTCGGAGCCCGGCACCACCTTGTCGACCTGTCCCACGTGCTGGCGATAAAACCCCTCGGTCAGACCACGCGAGATCTGCTCACGCCAGTCCTCACGACGGGGGGTGTGCGCCCCACCACCCACGTAGTCAAGGAAGTCCTTCTTCGCGTCACCTTCCAGACCCAGCAGTTTGAACCGATGTTGGCCGCCCCAGGAGGCCTTGGTCACGTTGAATCCCTGGTAGGCCCAGCCGTGCCGGACCTCCTGCTGACCGCCGCCCCACTTCTTGTCGACCTTGGGCTCGGTGCGGTAGGTACGGAACAGGTGGATCACCAGCGTCTGCGCGCCGTGTTTGTCGCGGTCATCGACCAGTCGTTGCAGGATCCTGCTGGCCACGATGCCGGCGCCGCGCACCATCACCACGCCGGGACGGCGTTTCATGTCGTCATACACGTGCTCGTGAGGTTCGTAGGCGTTCACCACACGGCGAAAGTCCTGATACGTCTCGCGGTACTCCTGCAGATCCTTCAGGTAGCGCAGCGCCGGGTACCCCACGCTGACATGGACCCAGGTGGACCGGTAGGCGATCCGCTTGGTCCGAGACGTCCCGGCGGGCGGGGTCAGGATCGTGAAGTACCCACCACCTTGGCGACGTCGCACCATTCGGACCTGACCCTTGCCCAGCATCGAACTCCAGCCGATACGAGCGGCCTCCTTGTCCATGGAGGCGAACACGTCACCTGCGCGCGGGGTGTAGAAGTCGGCCAATACCGGCTCCACGAACACGTTCCACCACGGCTTCAACGACTTCTCGCGCCAGCCCTCGCGGATGGCATAGCCGGGGAAACCCCAGATGTTGTCCGGGGTGGCGGCCGAGTCCGAGCGCAGCCGCTCGTGACCGGGGATCTGAGAGTTGCCACACAGGAACGCATAGGTCTGATAGGGCTTGTCGATGTTGGTCAATACCTTCATGTGCTCGGCAGGCACGCCGGCGACGCGCAGGTAATCGACCATCACGAACGACCCGATCCCACCGCCGACCGACACGAAGGGGACATCAATCACAGGAATGCCGGCGTCGGCGACCATCTGGTCGGTCCACCAGTCCGTCTGAATCATCTGATCGGTCAGATCACCGCCACCCGACGTGGGCTCAACCGGCTGACCGCTTGCCGGGTTGAACGTAATCGTCTTGCTGCCGTCAACCATCCCTAGGTGCCTTTCCCTCAAGTCTTATGCAGATGCAGACGTCCGCCGCTGCCAGCACACCGAACATAGAGCCGAACAGGCCGCGGATAAAGTCATTCCCGACATAGCGTGTGTGGATCGTCATGTCTCAACCTGGCGCGACAGGGGTTTTCGCTGGTTTGTCAATGTTGAATCGGTCGAACAATGGCCCGGTCATGGCGGTGGTGACCAAGGCCATGGTGACTGCCGCCACGTTCATGGCCGGCGTGATGATACCGGCTTGCAACCCGACCAGACCGACCACCAACGGCAGCAGTCCGCGACAATTCATGAGGATGCCCAGCAGGTTGCCCTCCTTCCATGACAGTCCTGCAGCCCGACCAAGCAGTGCGCCACCGCCCCACTTGCCGACCACGCAGGCAACCAGGAACAACGCAAGGCCGGGCAGTGCGGCGATGCTCAGGGTCGTGAAGTCCGCCTTCAGCCCGGCAAAGGCCAGGAACACGGGCAGCAACACGATGACCACCGTGTCGAACAGTTCGGTGGTCAGGTCCCGGGCCAGTCCGGCACGCACCGGCAGTACCAGGCCTGCCATGAACCCGCCGACGATGACGTTGATCCCCAGGATGTGGGCGATCCAGCCGGAGGCGAACACCAATACCAGGATCCAGGCGAACATCGCGTGGCTCAGCGCGTGCCCGGCGCCCGCCTTGGAGAACTCGTCCACACCCGACCAGGTCATTTTGGCCGAGGTGAGACCGATTTTCTGCGCACGTTCGGCGTATGGTCGCCCCAGCCTTTTGTCCATGACAGGCCGAATCACCATCACCATGACGGCCAGGTAGACCACCGCCAGGATGACCTTGCTGATCAACAGACCCGTCGGTGCGCCGGTGGACACCCCGGTGGCCACGGCGACCAGCATGAACATCAGCACCGTCACCCCACCGGCTGCGGTGATGCCGACGATGCCGAGCGGCGACGTGGCAAGCCCTTTCTCCTGCAGGATGCGCACCATGACCGGCAGCGCGGTGATGGAGATGAAGGCGCCGATGAACAGGCCGAAGCCCAAGGAGGACACGGTCGTGGTGTCGGCCACGAACGTCGAGTTGTACAGCAGGGGGGCGATCCCCAGGCCGATCAACAGCGGCACGATGACCACTCCCACGGCCACGACGCTGATCTGGGTCACCTTGCCGACCAACTGATTCAGGTCCAACTCGATTCCCACCAGGAACATGAACAGCAGCAGGGCGATCTGACCGATCCCGTTGAGGACCGACTGGGCCTGCGGTGGGAACAGACAGGCGGTGATCGAGGGCTCGATCGTGGTGTTTGCCAAAGACAGGTCACACAGCAGGGGCAGATCCAACGGTCCCAGGTGAACTGCGAAGTCGGGCTGGACCGCCAACAACCAGGCGCCCAGGATACTGGGGCCAAGCACCACTCCCGCGATGATCTCCCCCACGACCCCTGGCTGACCGACTTTCTTGGCGAGAGACCCAAAGGCCCTGGCAGCCACCAGGATCAGGGCGAGATCGAACATGACGAAACCGATTACTTGCGCACCGCTCAACATGATGGGCCCTCCAAGCCGCAGTACATGGCCTCCTCCTCACCGCCCACATGGGCTGCGGCAACGTATCACCGTCACGTTGGATGCAAAGGCCTTTTTTTCGCAGAGATCCGCGGGGTGACGGGCGGCGACGTCCCGGCGTAGGTTGGACACCGCGGATCACAGTCCACCTATTGCCGGAGAGGGGCGAACCTGGTGCATCGATCACACCCATCCGAACCTGATGGCAGGTCGGCTATCAGCGCAGTATGGATCCGCAGCCTGCGCGGCGCACCGATGCTCGCAGGGGTCCTCGCGTTCATGCTGTTGGCCGCCGGTCTGGCGGTCGCAGGGGAATCGCCGCAACCGGGTTCGCACCATGATCACGGGCGGTTCTCCAGTCAGACACAGGGCTTCCCTCCTCAACCCAGCGACATGACGTCAACCTCCCCCGTGTCGGCCGTGGCCTACGAGGACGCACAGACCCAGGCCGCCGTGCAGATCGCGTCGGCGGATCCTCGGGTCGCTGCCGCCCTTGATGAGGACGCCCAGTTGATCGGTGTGCACCCCGTCGATGCGAAGGCCGGCGGCGGACAGGTGGTGACCTGGGTGTTGGGCCATCGCCCGATCACGCTCACCGCGACAGTGCGTGACGGTGCGGTGGTCGCACATGAATCAACCCCAGGCGAGGTGTGGCAGCCCCCGCTGTCAGCCCCTGAACGTGCCCAGGCCATCAGCATCGCCCGGTCCCGGTGGCAACGCCTTGGACATTCCGAGGTCACAGGTCTGCAGGGTTTCGTGATGCACACCATGCAGGCCGACGGGTCCTATCCCTCCAACCGGATGGCCTACGTCACCTTCGCTCCACACATTGACGCTCGTCCACGGTTGCTTACCTGGGTCGATCTGACCACCGGCAGGGTCACCCGGAGCCGGGTGGCGACCGGAGACACCTCCGCGGGAGCTGCGCGCGGTGCCCAGCCTGAAGCCGTCTCCTCTGCCGCCGGGCGTCAGGGCAGCGTGAGTTGGCACGACTGGACCTTTGACTACGAGGTCAGTGGACGGATGGACGGAATCGCCCTGACCGATGTGCGTTTCCGCAATACCGAAATCTTGCAACGGGCCAGCATGCCCGCCATGACGGTGTTTTACGAGAACGACGCCTGTGGCCCCTTCGTCGACCGCCTGGGCGGAGAACTGACCCCGGTCGACTGGGCCGACGGTGCCGAGGTCGTGCTGCGTGAGTTCACCCAGTACGGCCAGGACTGGCTTGAGCTTGGCGTCTTGGACACGCTGGGCGAATACGTGCTGTACCAGTCGTTCTACCTGGGTCAGGACGGCCAATTGGATGCCCATACCTTCGCCAAGGGCCTGCAGTGTGAGACCGACCACGCCCATTATCCGTTCTGGCGGTTCGACTTCGATGTCTCCGGCGCGGCGGGGGATCAGATCGTGCGGATGACTCCGCAGGGGCGCGAGGTCTTGGCGACCGAGTTCGACCTGTCGGCCGCCGATGCGGTGGACCATCGCTGGCAGGTCCGTGACGTGATGACCGGCGACCGGGTCGACCTGCAGTTCGACGACGGCAGCTGGAACGTGCCGGGCCAGGTGGTACCCGAATCGCTGTATCAGACCAACCGCGTGTCAGGGCGTCTGTACAACGCAGGCGATGCCGGGCCATGGATGTACCCGGCGGTGACGGAGTTACCGGGCAACGGCCGTCAACCACTGGACGGCCAAGACGTGGTGCTGTGGTACCGGGGCTATTTGCCGCACGCCTCGGTTGAAGGTCCCGAACTGTGGCATTCCACCGGCGTTCGCCTGACTGTGGCCCTCTCACCCGGGCATTTCGTGCGTCCCGAGTAGGCCGCCGTGGACCCGGTTCAGCCCAGCAAACGAGTGCGTTGCGCCGCGAACTCTTCCTCGGTGATCAGACCCTGCTGGCGGAGCTGGTTCAGCTTGGTCAGCTCATCAGCCACCGAAACCCCTGCCCGGGCGGCTCGCACGTCGTCGCGCTCGGCCGAGGACTCCATCTCCTTGTAGATGCGGTTCTCGACCTTGCTGGGGTCAAGGACGTCCTGGAAGACCTGGCGGCCGGTCTCACCGGCGGACTCGATCACCAGGTTGCCGACCCGCAGCATCCGCTCGAACGCACTTTGGCTGAACGCCACGTTGTTGATCCGCTCCAGCGGAATGTTCTGCCCGGCCTTGCTGATCACGCCCGACCGGTAGATCACCCGGTCGCTGGTGACCACGAAGTGGGTCGTCCTCCACACCACGTAGCGAAACCCGAACCACACCAACCCCGCTGCAAGGGGGATCGCCGCAGCCGCGACCACCAGCGGCTCATCGGGCTTGATCACGGCGGCGATCACCACGACCGCCGCCAGAGCCAGGATCAGCAGGAACACTGGTGCCAGGAAAATCCGCCAGTGCGGGTGCATGTCCAGAACGATCTGCTCGTCATCGTTCAACAGCTTGGTCGGGTAGCCCATCAGCCAGGACTTTACTCCGCGACGTCAGTGCGTGGGGGCAGCGACACCCTGACGGCGCCTACTGGCTGATCAGCCCGCCCGATAGCTGCCCGAGGACGAGGGGGCCAGTTGGCCACGGATGGCGCCGGCGGGGAAAGGATCATTGTGCAGGTTGACGTAAAAGCTCTGCGGCTGGTCCAGAATTTCGGCAACCAGGGCCGGATCCAGCCCCCGGTCACAGTGTGCGGTGCGGTTGTCCTGGGCCAGGGCAAGCGGCACGACCACCGCACCGGCCTCACCCGCACCCCCACGGTGGATATGGCCCATCGTGGCCGCAGGAGCCAACCCCGTCGCATCGACCAGGTAGCACATCTCGTCGGCTACCCCCGTGTCGAAGACGAACGCCAGCCCGGCCGCGTCCGGATCCCCTGGTCCGGGCACTTCGGTGGCCCCGCTCAGCAACGCCTGCAGCACCGTGCCGTAGGGGAAGATCTGTCCGCGGATCTCCCCGCCCATGTTCTGCGCAGTGTGCACGTTGACGTAGAAGTCACCGGGTGAGGTGAACAGGCGCGACAACAGCCCCCTCTGCACACCGCCAACACACCCCAGTCGAATCATGGGGGCCGCAGGATCCAACCGCTCGACCAGCCCCAACTCGATGGGGAAGACCGGCGGCCCACTGGTCCCGAAGGGCGCCTCGTGGACGTGGGCGACCGTGATGGGTCCCGACAACCCCGTGATGTCGGTGCGGAAGCACACCCCCTCGGGGCCACCGGCGAGGACCTCCGTGGTGCCAAACGCCCCCGTCGACGTCGCATCGACCTCCTGATCGGTGTCCATCACCGAGAACAACGGCGGGTCGGTCGGGTCTGCCAGGGCAGCCACCTTCGCGATGCCGCAGGCCAGGTCACCGATGGTCGGTCCGCACACGATGTTGCCGGTGGTGAACAACGCGGCCAGGGTGTCACCCGGGACCGTCGGTCCCGAGGTCAACACAATCCCTCCAGGCGAGGACAGCGCGGCGGCGAAGCCGGATGCCCAGGCAAGTTCCCCGCCCCCTTCGATCACGGTGACGGGACTCTGCAACCGCGCCAACGACAGCACCTGCGCCGCAGTGGAAAATCTGCTTGCCCCTGCCAGTCGGCGCACGTCGATGCCCAGCCCAGCCACGGCAGCCGCCGTGTCCTGTGACACCGCAGCATCACCACCGACCACATAAGCGATCTGCACACCCCGGTCGGTGAGCCACTGGGCCAGCCCGTCATCAAGGCTGTCAGTCGGGGTCAGCACGATCGGGAACTGGTTGGCTGCCGCTGCTGCGCCCGCGCCCAGGGCATCGGCGAACGCCTGGGACCCCTCCCCGAATGCCCGGGCGATGATGACGGTGTCGGCACCCGGCAATGCGAGATCTGCCACTTCGCGGGCCGTCTCAAGTCGGGTGCCACCGCTGGCCCGTTCCACCGTGTCGACCAGGTCGTCCAACTGTTCCTCCACAGCCGGGCTGATCGCCGCTGGTCCCCCCAGGATGATGACTCGATTGACGCCGAGTCGTTGCAACTCCGCGGCGACCCGCGAGTCCAACTGATCGACTCCGGTCAGCAGCAGTGGTGCGTCAAGTGCGCCCTGTGCGCCCCCTGACGCCAACGAGTCGGCGAACCCCGCCGAGGTACCCACCAGGGCCGTGGCCGCTACGCCATCGCCGATCAACGCACTCCAGGCCAGTGCCGTCTCAACCGGGTCGGCACCGCTGACCTGCTGGGGCTGTCCATCTGCGGTGTCCGCAGGATCGGTCGGCTCACCGCCACTGGTCTCCACCACCTCAATCTGTCCACTCTGCTGCGCTCGCCCGTGGATGGAGCAGAAGTAGGTATAGATCCCAGGCTGATCGAACGTCACCTCATAGGACCCGGTGTTCATCGCCCCGGAGGACTCAAATCCGCCGTCGCTGGTGACGGTGTGCGAACTGTTCCCGACGAAGTCCCAGCGCACTGTCTGCCCCGCCAGGATCATGGTCTCATTCGGGTCGTAGTCGTCATCGATGACGTTGACGATGGCGTCGGGTTCCTGGGCCAGCACCGGCCCGACACCCAGCAGGCTTACCGACATCGTCAGGCTCAAACCGAGCGCCATCCACCGTCTACGCATGACAACACGACCTGTCCACAAGGGGGCGAGCTTGGTCAAACCCTACCGGCGTCTCATCTGTGCCGATGCCTGTGCTCGCTGGTTCAGGCGCGGCCGAGAATGGCGTCGGCCGCCTTCTCAGCGATCATGATGGTCGGGGCGTTGGTGTTGCCTCCGACCAGGTCCGGCATCACCGAGGCATCGACGACCCGCAAGCCCTCCACACCCCGGACGCGCAGTTGAGCCGGGTCCACCACCGCGTCGTCGTGGGTGCCCATCGCACAGGTGCCCACAGGGTGGTACAGCGTTTGTGCCTGCCGCAGGGTGGCGTCCTTGATCGCCTCTGGTGTGGTCGCGCTCATTGGCGGTATCAACCGTTGTCCTCTGAATGGGGACATCGCCGACTGGTTCACGACCTCCTCGGCCAGTGCCCATCCGGCCATCAGGGTGAGAGTATCGGCCGGATCATCCAGGTAGTTGGAGTCGATCGCTGGCGCCCATGCCGGGTTGGCGCCACGCAGCGTGATCGTGCCCGAGGAGCGTGGCCGCAGAATGCAGCACGACAGGGTGAGACCGTGCTGTGTGGGCTCGGTCAGACCCTCATTCAGATAGGTCGCCGGCACAAAGTGCATCTGCACGTCAGGTGCCGTCAGCGAGGAATCGGTGCAGGTGAACAGACCGCCCTCCCCCACGTTGGAGGTGAGCGGACCCCGACGGCGGGCGAAGAAGTTCACCATGTGAGCCGGGGAGTCGGCACCCAGCAGACTGCCTCCACCGGAGGAGGCATAGATGACCCCAGCCGTCAGGTGATCCTGCAGGTTCTGGCCCACCCCCGGGTGGTCAATCACGACGGGGATCCCGACGTCCACCAGGTGGTGTGCCGGTCCGACCCCCGACAGCATCAGCAGGTGCGGTGAGCCGATGGCCCCACTCGCCAGGATCACCTCGCCCGCCCGGACCGTGGTCGACCGGCCCTCGCGTCGCACCTCCACACCCGTGGCACGGGTTCCCTCAAAGATCACCCGACCCACCGGCGACTGGGTCCAGACCTCCAGGTTCGAGCGTTGCTGGGCGGGCCTGAGGAATGCGTCGGCAGCGCTCCAGCGGCGACCCTTGTGCTGAGTCACCTGATACAGTCCAACCCCCGCCTGCTGGGCACCGTTGAAGTCGGTGTTGTGCTTGTGACCAGCCTGAATGCCTGCTTCGACGAATGCCTGGGTCATCGGTCGGGGTGAGACCTGATCCCCGACGTGGAGTTCACCACCGCTGCCGTGAAAGCGATCGCTGATCGAGGCATTGTCCTCGCTTCGCAGGAAGTAGGGCAGCACATCGTCATACCCCCAGCCCCCACACCCCCAGTGGTCTCGCCAGCGGTTGTAGTCACTGGCATGTCCACGGATGTAGATCATCGCGTTGAGTGACGAACTCCCTCCCAGCATCTTGCCCCGCGGCCAGTACACCTGTCGGTCGTGCAACTGCTTTTGCGGCACTGTCGAGTAGTTCCAGTCCCAGCTGGTCTTGAACAGGTTCGGGAAGGCGGCGGGGATGTGGATGTTTTGGTGGGTGTCCTCCGCGCCCGCCTCAAGCAGCAATACCTTTGCCGAGGGGTCCTCGCTGAGGCGAGCAGCCAAGACACACCCCGCTGACCCCGCGCCGACGATCACGTAGTCATACATTCGGCCGCACCTTCTCCCGCTCGGCCCCAGATCCCCTTTAGGCGTCCGACGCGCGTCCCATCAGTCCCAGCGCCAGGGCCAGTCCGGCGGCGCCGCCGCCCAGCAGCAGTGTTCGAGCTCCGACGTCCTTCTTGCCAGCCGCCAGCACCAACGCCGCGACGTCCGCCGCGTCAACCATGATGCCAAGATCGATCAGGCGATCAGCGTCAGCCCCCCGGGACTGCAGCAACCCGAGTCCCAGCGCCAGATCCCTGACGGCGAACAGTCGGGCCAGCAGCGCCACACCGTCGTTGTTGTGTGGGTCGAGGCCAAAGATCTTGGCCCCGAGCCTGGGTGTGAACCACATCGCCCCCAACCCGATACGGAAGTAGGCCAGGTATTTGCGGGCTTCATCCGGTGGCATCTGCGACTCCTGTCGGCGAATCGGCGGTGAGATGGGTGATCCGGGCTCACACCCTGCTCGCTGGGCCAGCGGAGCGCAACTGGCTGATCATATTTGCAACGGAGGCGCATGCTCGTCAGTCAGCGGTGGCACCCATTCGCCGGCGGGGACCTGCCCGAAGCACAGTCCCATCCTGGCGATCAGGCCGGCAAGCCGACGGCCGCGGAGGAATCCCTCGATCTGTGCCATGGGGGTGGTGGGTAGGCCCGCGTCAAGATCGACGTCCAGATCACCCACGATGGTCATCAGGTCGATGTTGCGGTGAAAGACCGAGTCCGCAGCGACCAGGTCGTCGATCAGGACCTGGCCGACCTCTGGTCCCAGCACGCTGCGGCAGCCCATCGGGTCTGCGACTGCGTCGGCGACGTTGTCATAGCGTTGTAGCAGGTCACGGGCTCGTTTAGGGCCGATGCCCATGATGCCGGGAATGTTGTCGCTGCTGTCGCCCCGCAGCGCCGCAAACTCGGTGTACTGCCCTGGGGCAATGCCCAACTCGCGGCGAAATCTGGTGGTATCCACGCGCTGGGCCCGGTGCATGCCGGATCTGATGCGCAACACCGACGTGGCCTCGTTGACCAGGCTGAACGCGTCGCGGTCCGACGTCGCGATAACGCAACGCCGCCGGGCGTTGGTCGCGGCGGCCGCGACCGACCCGCACACGTCATCGGCCTCATAACCACGGTGAACCACCACGCAGCCACCCAACGAGTCCAGGGCCTGGGGGATCTGGTCAAGCAGTTCATCCAACACGTCGGGCTTGTCGGGACGTTGACCCTTGTAGTCGGGCCACCGGGCCTTGCGGACTGACTCGGCACGGCAGTCAAAGCCGATGATTGTCGAGGCGGGCCGGACGATGTCGACCACCGCGGCCAGTAACGCAAGGAACCCGTAGAGCCCCGCCCCCAGAAGATCGCCGTCCTCGCGCCGGGCCGCGTAGGCGTGATAGCCACGGTGGGCCAAAGAGTTGCCATCGACGGCCAGCACCGTGGGACCCAACACCACACCGCTGCTGCGACGCGCGATGGGCGTACTGCTGACCCGCTGCGAGACTGACTCGGTGGCCTGCGCCTGGGAGTTGACTTGCAGGTCCTGGTCGAACAACGCCAATGCATCCACGTCGGAAATCCCTTGCCAGTCCAGTAGCGGCGTGGGGGAAGACCGCCGGTCAGCGGCCTGCCATTCGGACTCGGTTGTTGATGATAGTCACCCCTTCGGCCAGAAGGCGGTGTTCCTGGTCGGCTCCTTTGGGCAGCGAGCCGTCCGCCCGGATGACCCGCCACCACGGCAGACCCGTGCTGCGGCTCAGCAACGTTCCCACGGCGCGGGCCGCACCCGGGCGCCCTGCCTCCTGCGCCAGTTCCCCATAACTGGCGCAGGTGCCGGGTTCCAGGCCGGCCACCAGCGCGTACACCCGCTGTGCGAATGGGGTCAAGGGTTGCGATCCAGCTGTCATGCTTTCGTTATTGTTCCCCTTCGTGGGCCACATAGGTTGTGAGGCCTACCCACTTGGTGTGGACGAAACATTGGAGCCCGCGTGACCGACATCGACCCTGACACCGGACGGGTGGAGTTGACCGACGAGGAGTGGAAACGCCGCCTGACCCCTGAGCAGTACGGCGTCCTTCGCCAGGCAGGAACCGAGCAGGCCTTCTCCGGCGCCTACCACGACATCAAGGATCCGGGCGTGTACCGCTGTGCCGGCTGCAATGCCGAGTTGTTTCGCTCTGACACCAAGTATGACTCCGGCTCCGGTTGGCCGTCCTTCACAGAACCGATCAACCCTGACGCCGTCGAGGAACACACCGACGGCTCTCACGGCATGACGCGCACCGAGGTCGTCTGCGCCCGCTGTGGCGGACACCTGGGCCACGTCTTCCCCGACGGGCCCGGACCTTCGGGACAGCGCTACTGCATGAACTCGGCGTCGATGCAGTTGGACTCCGACTGACCTCGGCTTCGTCGCGGCCTGCGGCGAGCGCCGATCTGGACGCCCAGCACGTCGCGCAGGCTGACGATGCCGACCACCTGCCCGCCGTCGACGACGGGCAGGTGGCGAAATCCCTGGGTCATCATCGTCCGCGACGGGCGAGTCGATCGGGATCGTCTCCACGCCGGTGGTCATGAACTCGCGCAGGGTCGCCATCAGCCGCTGCCACCCAGCTCATCGAACTCGTCACCATTCGGGACGGTCGCCGCCCTTGTTCATGACGTCCAGCGCGTTGATCAACTCTGCTGCGGGGTCCTCCACGTGCGGGACCATCCCCCACGTTGTCTGCGGCGTCACGGGGCGACATGGGCACCCCGCGCCCGTAAGGACCCGCGCCCGTAAGGAAGGGCGACGTGCACCCGTACCCCCAGTTGATGCGCCACCACTCCCTCCCCCTGGTCCTGTCCGTGCTCCTGACCCTCCTCGCCCTGTCGGTGCCGACAGCCGCACAGGACGGTGGCGGCGACGACGACGGCGGGTACGACGGCGGCGGACTGACCGGGCATTCCGAGGAGGTCTACGACCAGACCGTCACCGAGGTCTTGGAGGTGCCGACCGACCACGGCACGATCTATGGCGAGGTCATCCGTCCGGTGGTGGAGGAAGGGGTGATGGTGCCGGTCATCCTGACCTACTCGCCCTACAACGTGCTGACCCAGACGCTGACGGGCAACGGCTCGATCGCCGACGACGCCACGGCCGACTACTACGTCCCGCGCGGCTACGCCCGGGCGGTCTTCGACGTCGTCGGGACGCGCAACTCCGGCGGCTGCTACGACTACGGCGGGATCGGCGAGCGGGAGACCGGCGCCGCGGTCGTGGACTTCCTCGGCACCCGTGAGTGGTCTAACGGCCGCGTCGGCATGATCGGCGGCTCCTACGACGGCACGACCCAGTGGGCAGTCGCGATCGAGCAGCCCGAGCACTTGACCACGATCGTCCCACAGGTCGCGATCGACCGCTGGTACGACTACGCCTTCGGCGGCGGGATCCGCTACTTCCTGAACAACGAGAACCCGACCGACGAGGGCTTCGACACGCCGCTGGCCTTCGACTTCGGCTTCGGCTTGCTGCCCTCACCCGACCCGGCCCGGCAGAGCCCGGAGCTGTTCGTGGAGTCGCTGGAGGGCAAGTTCAACCCCTGCTCCCGGGTGGAGAACACCCAACGGGCCTACGAGTTCGACCCGGTCTACGACGAGTTCTGGGAGGAGCGCGACTACCAGCGCCACGCCGGCGACATCACCGCCTCGGTTCTGGTCGAGGGCGGGTGGCTGGACCACAACGTCAAGCACTGGGACTCCACCCGGATGTTCGCCTCGCTGCCCGAGGACCTGCCCCGTCACCTGGTGATGGGCCAGTGGAACCACACCTCCAACCAGCACGAGGACGCCCAAGACCTCAAGCACGCCTGGTTCGACTACTGGCTGATGGACCTGCCGACCGGCGTGGAGACCCTCCCGCTGGTCGACAGCCAGACCGGCGGGACCGAGCAGCGGCTCGCCGACGACGCTTGGCCGCCGGCCGGGACCGCGGTCGCCGAGCTGCCGCTGGTCACCGGTGTCGCGGTGGACTCCGAGGCGGGGACCCGCCCGGACGACCCGGCCGAGGACGGCGCGGCAGCGTTTGAGCCGCAGCTGACGCTGGTCGGCACCGAGGACCCCACATGGGGGGAGCAGGACCCGCCGACGACCGAGGAGGAGATCTTCTCCTCCGAGACCAGCGGCCGCGGCACGTACCTGCATTTCCTGGGGGAGGAGCTGACCGAGGACGTGCGGATCGCGGGCAGCCCTGACCTGACGCTGCAGCTGACCACCGACGGCGAGTCGACCCACTTCACGCCGGTCCTGTACGAGCAGCTCCCGGACGGTTCAACCAGCGTCATCACCCGTGGGTTCCTCAACGTCCGCAACCGCAACGGGCTGGACGTCTCCGAGGACCTGGAGCCCGACGCGCCCTACGCCGTGACGGTGGACCTGTGGGACACCGACTACACCGTCGCCGCCGGCAACCGCATCGGGCTGGCCGTGTCCAGCGGCAACGCCGACTGGGCGCTGCCCGACGACGACGCCCAGGGCACCAACACTCTCGAGGGTACGACAGCCTCGGCCCTGACGCTGCCGGTCAGCACCGGCTACGACCAGGTCGGCGCCACCCCGCCGCAGGCCGGGCCCGACGTCGACCGGTTGGCCGGCGAGGATCGGGTGAGCACCGCCGTCGCCATCTCGGCCGCAACGTTCGACCGAGCCGACAACGTCGTGATCGCGACCGGCGCCGACTATCCCGACGCGCTGACCGCCGGCCCGCTCGCCCGGGCGCTGGACGCCCCACTGCTGTTGACCGGCAGCGACCGACTGGACGAGGCCGTCGCCACAGAGGTCCTGCGTCTCCAGCCCGCCACCGCCGTCCTCGTCGGTGGCACCTCAGCCCTCTCGCAGCAGGTCGAACAGGACCTGGCCGACCTCGGCGTGCAGACCCAGCGGGCCGCCGGCCCTGACCGCTTCGCCACCGCGGCCGCCGTCGCAGAGCGTGTGGTCGAGACCGGCGACGCCGCCGAGACAGCGCCGTTCGTGGTCGAGGGTGCCAACAGCGATCCCAGCCGCGGCTGGCCCGACGCCGTCTCGGCTGCGCCGCTGGCGGCCTTCACCGGTCAACCGATCCTGCTGGTCACCACTGACCAGATCCCCGAGGCAACCGCCACGACGCTTCAGGACCTGGCCGTCACCGGCATCACCGTCGTCGGTGGACAGGCCGCGGTGTCGGCCGGCGTCGTCGACCAGTTGGAGGAGATCGCCCCGGTCGACCGTGTCGAGGGTCCGACCCGCTACGCCACCAGCGCGGCCGTCCACGCGCGCATGGTCCAGGCTGGCATGTCGCCAGCCATCCGGTGGCTGGCGACCGGGCGCAACTGGCCCGACGCCCTGACCGCCGGACCGGCCGTGGCCGCCACCGGCGGGACCTTCACACTGATCGACGGCCAGGACCTCGACGGCTCGCCCGAGACGCGCGACCTGCTGGACGACGATGTCGTCCGGGTCCGCCTGCTGGGTGGCACCGCCGCCATCTCCGCCGAGGTCGCCCAGACCATCGACGCCCGCCTTGCCGAGTAGCCCGGCCGTGGCGGGTGCACGCAGATGGCCACGCCGGGCAGGAAGTTGACCGGCAAACTCATGCAGGAACGGGGAGGGTGGCGCGGAGTACTTGGTGTGGCTAGGCCGTTGCTCTGAATGTACGTTTCTGTCTGTGCGCTCATGCAGCCACCTGTTGCCGGGTGGCGGTCCCCGTCTTGTCCACCGGTGGGTGGTGCGGGGGTTGACGGGGCATTGAGCGGTGCCGTTCCCGGAGGGGACCCGCTTGCGCCGGGGTCGGTCTCACCCCCCTCTCGCCCACCTTTAGTTTGGGTTCTCCCGGCCACTCCGGGTCGACGGCACGCCGAGGCGTGCGAGGTTGATCGCCGCGTTGAGATCCCGATCAAGGGACATCCCACACACGACACATTCTTAGGTGCGCTCGCTCAGCGACAGGCTTGGCTTTCGCCAGCCGCAGGACGAGCAGGTCTTCGAGCTTGGGTGCCAGCGGTCGGCCACAATCAGGTGGCTGCCGTACCAGCGGGTCTTGTAGGCGAACTGACGGCGGACCTCGCCCATGGCGGTGTCAGCGATCGCCCGGTTGAACCCTCGGCCTCGCGCTCCCAACCCGATCTTCTTCGCGGCCATCCCGGCGACGTTGAGGTCCTCCTCCACCACCACCACCACCACGTACTGCTGGGCGAGCCGGGTGGTGGCCTTGTGGATGATGTCACGCCGCACGTTGCCAGCAACGGCCATGGGTCCGCCCCATCGCCTGCATCGTCTTGCGGCGCCGGTTGGACCCGCGCTGTTGGCGGGCGGCCTTGCGTTGCAACCGGCCCAGTCGCTTCTGGGTGTCCCGTAGGCCTCGTGGGGCGGCAACCCGCAGCACCTCACGATCATCCGGGGTGGCGGCGACCAGATCGCCCAGGTTGAGATCGACCCCGACCGAGCCTCGGCAGGGTCACATGATGCCGGTCACGCTCACAGCGGATAGTCCCGGTGGTGAACGCCTCCATCAGCACTCCCGCCACCAGGGCGCCCACCGGTCCTTGTTGGCGTTCCATGTGCGCCGCTACACAGCCAGGCTCCATCCTTGGGCGGGTTCCAACCGGCCACTGAGCAACTGGCGTTCCCACCGGCCAAGTTCGAGGTCGGTCTTGATGTAGGCGAGCATCCGGTTCTGTGCCACCCGTGCCGCCCCGCGAAGGAGGCCAGTTGGCGGTTCTGCGTAGGGGCTGGGTCAAGGGCGTACCGGTAGGCCTGCGCCACCGTTTGCTCAGCCATCGACATCGCGCGGCCCGACATTGTTGGCCGCATACCGCAGGGCCTTCTCCGCCCGGTTGCGGGCACCGCAACGGCCATACAGTCGGGCACACACCGAGGTGAGCACCTCAACCATGCCACCGACAAGATCGTCATCAGTTTCGGTGTCATCAACCACGACAACCCGGCGGCCCTGGGCGGACAACGCTGCTTGGAGATACTCCACACCAAACCGTGCCAACCGGTCCCGATGGGTTACCACGATCGTGCCGACTTCAGCATCGGAAAGCAACGCAGAAAGCTTGCGGCCCGCCCGTTCAGCCCCGACCCGACCTCGGTGACAACACGATCGACAGCCAGGCGCCCACCGTCCAATCGCGAGCGCAGCGAGCTTGATTGGGCGGAACAGCCAAGCAGCGCCGCCGTAGGCGGCACCCATGCATTGGGGTTGGGGCGGAGCCCCGCTAGCTTTTGGCCATGCGCAGCCCCCGAGACTTCTACCGTCCCCTGGCCACCGGAGCCCCCGAGCCCCTCCGCCAGATCCCGTTTCGTCCGTCACGGATGATCCACTTCTTCCCTCCCTCGGTGGACAAGATGCTGGCCAAGGTGCCCGACATCGTGCCCACCGTCGATGTGCTGCTGGCCAATCTGGAGGACGGGGTTCCGGCCAGCGACAAGGAGGCGGCCCGGGCGGGCCTGGTCACCGTCGCCCGGGATGTGGACATGGGGGACACGCAGTTGTGGACCAGGGTCAACTCCCTTGATTCTCCGTGGTGTCTTGACGACCTGAGCGCCGCGGTGCTGCAGGCCGGTCACGCCGTTGACGTGATCATGGTCCCCAAGGTCGAGGGGCCCGAGGACATCCACTACGTCGATCGGCTGTTGGCGCAACTGGAGGCCAAGGCAGGTCTGGACAGGCCAATCCTGATCAACGCGATCCTTGAGACCGCCCGTGGAGTTGCCAACGTCGAGGCGATCTGCGGTGCCTCACCACGTATGCAGGGGCTCTCACTGGGGCCGGCGGACCTGGCAGCCAATCGCCGGATGAAGACCACGCGAGTTGGTGGTGGACATCCCAGTTACCTGGTCCGTAGCGACCCCGACCCTGACGACCCCGACGGCCCCCGTCCCACCTTCCAGCAGGACCTGTGGCACTACACGATCAGCCGCATGGTCGATGCCTGCGTGATGCATCAGATCCTGCCCTATTACGGCCCCTTCGGCGACATCCGCGACACCGTGGCCTGCGAGGACCAGTTCCGCAACGCCTATCTGCTGGGATGCGTCGGGGCGTGGTCGTTGCACCCCGTCCAGATCGGTATCGCCAAGACGGTCTTCAGCCCCAGCCCCGAAGAGGTCGCCCACGCTCGACGGGTGGTGCAGGCCATGGGCGATGGCACCGGCGCCGTCATGCTTGACGGCAGGATGGAGGACGACGCCAGCGTCAAGCAGTGCAAGGTCGTGCTGGAACTGGCAGAGCAACTGTCAGCCAGGGATCCCGACCTGGCACAGGCCTATCGGCTGTAGACCCGAGGCCCCAACGCCATCAGCCCAACAGGAATGGTTCCAGGGACGCCGGCAGTGGGAAGTCCACGCTGAGGTCGACGCTCAGCCGTGTCCCCGAGGTTGACTCGGTGCTGGCCACCGAGCCATCACCCAGATCTGCGTAGGTGATGTTCAGGCTGGGCAGATCGTCATCACCGGCGATCTCGGCGCCGTCGTTGCGGTCATAGGGACCGGCGGGCAGCGAGTCGAAGACCGACTGGAGTGCCTCACGGTAGGCATCGCCGGGATTGGAGTAGTTGAAGCTGTAGCTCAGCGAGGGGGAGCCGAAGTAGAAGACGCGGGCACGCGAGGTGGACAGCCTGAAGTCGGCGGGTGCCGGGAACCCGGTACTGATCGCGCTGATCGGGCTGTAGGGGGCTTCAGCCTCCTCGTCACGGCTGTAGTTCAGTTCCGCCGACTGGTACCCATCGTCGGGACGTGACACCAGCGTCATCGACAGGTTCTCGGTGACGTCACCGTCAAAGCCCTGCCCGGGCCTGTTGAACAGCGCGCTGACCACGACCGTCCCGTCACCCTGTGTCGAGGTGTTGAAGCCAGAACTACTGACCTCCCAGCCGACCGCGGGAAGCCCGGCGGTGTAGAACGCCTGCAACTCCTCGATGGGAACACGGGTGAAGGCCGTCCCAGACACCATGTTGGAGATCGGCCGTCTGACGTCGGGGTCTTCCAGTTGGACGGTGATGTTGGTCTCATCCACGCTCAGCTCGGCCAGCACGGCGTCCTCGGGGAAGGGCAGGTCGGCCGGGAACGGTCCGACGCTGGCAAGCGACGCGGCCACGTCGGTGCGTCCGATGATGCCGACCAGGGCGTTGTGCATGGTCGGAAGATCAACCGCGTTCACGGTTGGCAGTGGCCCTGAGGGTGCCACCGGTGCCGGCGCTGGTGGCGCCGGTGGCGGCGTGGCGACTGTGTGACAACCATGACACGCCTCGATCGACTTTGCCCCACCCCACTGGTCACGTCCCGTCTTCGTGTGGCTCAGTCGATCGCGACGCAGCACTGCCCCTGTGGCTGCGGGAAGGCCCCGAACCCGCGGGGCGCGAGGGTCACCAGATCGTAGGCACCGATACCGCCGTAGCCCACGGCGTACACGGTGTCGCCGACCACGAAGGAGCGTTGCACCGACCCGTTTTGGTCGGCTGGTTGGGACAGCTGACCGACGGCGTTCAGGGTGCCTGACACGGTGTCGATGTCGATGGCCTGCACCCCGTAGGAACCCGACTCGTACAGATCGGCGGGAACAAAGGCCCGGCCCAACGGGCCCCACAGCAGGAATGCCTTGTGGTCGAATTCCACCGGAGAGTTCCCCGGCCCGTACTCAATGGAGTCCACTCGTGTCGGCGCGGTGGGATCAGCGATGTTGAACAGGCTGACCTGTAATCCCAGCAGCCGGCCGTCCTGGTCGCCCTCCTGACCGACGCCCAGCAGATAGTCGGCGCCAAGCGGGTGCAGATAGCGCGACACGCCGGGGATCTTCAGTTCCCCGGTGACCCGTGGGGCAGCCGGGTTGGTCAGGTCCACCAGGTACAGCGGATCGACCTGGCGGAAGGTGATGACCGCGGCCACATCCCCCAGGTAGCGCACCGCGAAGATCCGTTCACCCACACCCAAACCGAAGACCCGCCCGACCTCGAACAGCTCGCCCCCTCCCTCAGTCAGGATGGTGATCCCGTTGTCGGTGCCTCCACCGTTGCAGCACGCATCGGTGAACGGTGGCTCGGTGGTGGTGGCGATTCGGTAGTAGCCGTTGCGCTCGCTGATCGAAAAGGAGTTCAGGACGTAGCCGTCGACCTGACCACTGGCCACATAGGAGGTCCGCTGCGGGTCGGAGATGTCGAAGCTGTGCACTTCGGTGGTGACCGTGTCGGAGGGACGCTCGGGGTTCCATGCCCCCCAACGGGAGGAGGACAGGACCAGTCGCTGAGTCGAGGCGTACAGGGTCTCGGCCTGCGCCACGACGGCCGCGGAAGACACCGGCGTCAGGGACGCCGACACATCGATGCTAACCACCACTGCAGTGGAGATCCCCGAGAACGCGGGTGGCGCAAAGACCGCACCACACGGAGCGGCCAGGGTTGACCCTCCGGCCGTCTCAAACGACGGCAACCAGTTGTCGATCGTGGAATCCCGGATGACCTGGCGATTGTGGTCCAACGCCCGTTGTGTGGCCTGTGGCGAGTTGTCCTCGGGGAAGGTGAACTTCAGACCCGTCGGGTTGGCCGAGGCCACGACATGCACCACCCCGTCAACCATCCGGGCCGAGCGGTAGGAACCGTCCAGCGTCGCCTGATCAATCCTGACCGGGTTCGTCGGGCTGCTGATGTCATACCGGGTCAGGAACGTCAGCGGCTCGGGGAAGTACTGCTGTGGTGCGAAGGTGGTGTTCTCCGGGGCCGGTTCGGGCGGGTACACGAATCCATCGCCGGATGAGAGGACCAGCAGGATCCCGTCGTCCAGCAGCAACTCGTGGCGGTAGGCCTGCTCGGGCACAGGCAGCGTGGTGACGTGTTGTGGCGCGTCCCCGGTCAGGTCCATCACCTCGATCCCGCCATAGTTGCTGACGTAGGCAGCCGACGCGGTGGCCTTGACCACGTCGGGTTCGTCCACGCCGACCTCCTGGACGTTGGTGTCCGACACCGGGGAGTCCGCGGCTGCAGCGCCGTCGGCCGTGGCCTGGTCACCCGGGGCATCGGGCGCAGGTGTGGCCTCGCCGGCAGGGTCCCCCACCAGGATCGGATCGACGCCGTAGTAGTAGCCATCCAGGCCATAGGGACCCACCCGGTCCAGTCCCTCCCGGACGAAGTAGTCCAGCGTCGAGGAACAGTCGTTGAAGGCCTTCAAAAGGACGCCTTCATCGGCGCACGCCGACCCGTCGAATGCGGTCAGTTGGTCGGCGATGTCGGTTGAGATGATCGAGGAGTCACCAACCAGCAACAGGTCCACTGCGGGCGTCCCACAGGTTGACACCAGTCGGCGGGTTTCCGGTGTCACGACGCTTGACACCAACAGCGGCGGCGAGCCGGCGTCAGCAGCGATTCCCGCCGCGGACAGACCGTATGCCCAACCGTCTGCGCGGGCTCCGTCAAGGATGACGTACCGGCGAGACTGGCTGCGTGGCCACAACGTCGAATCAGCAATCGCTGCAGCCGTTGCCGTGCGTTCGGGACCGGCCAGCCGCACCGATCCGGGTACGGCGTCACGCACCGCGGGGGCCAACGCCGCCTCACCGCCCAACAACACCACCGAACTCAGGGCGTGCGCCTGGATGAAATCCGCGACCGCGGGGTGCAGGGCCTCTGTTGGGGTGACCAGGATCGGTAGTCCGGCGGCGGCGGCCAATGATCCGCCGGTCATGGAGTCTGCCCATGCACTGGTGGGATTGCCCGGCGCGCCGTCGGACCTGGCCAACAAGGCCGTTTGGCCGGGATGGCGGCGCAACACCTCCTCACCCACGGCGACCGCAGTCTCGATCCGGGTCTCACCGGCCAGACGGACCGGTTGATAGCCAGCGCTGTTCAGGCTGTCGATCACTCCCTGACCGATTGCCTCCGTCCCTCCCAGGACATACACCGTGGCACCTGCCGGCAGCAGACGGTCCAACTCGGCTGCGGTCACCGGTGTCAGCGACTCGCCGTCGGTCAGCAGCAGGGGACCCTCATCGGACAGCGCGGCCCCGGCCAGCGAGTCGGCGAAGGTCTGGGTGGTGGCCAGCACGGCGTACGGCGCCGTGTCGAAGCGGTCAGCAGAGATGGCTACTGCGGCAGTGACCGGGTCGCCCGCATCAATCCGCTCGGTGGTGGCGGGATCCCCGTCGAATGAACCGCTTGCCTGAGCGACAGCCGGGGTCGCCGCAGGGAGGATCATCAGCGCCGTCGCGACGGCAAGCGCCAGGAACCAAGCGGTATGGCGGTGGTCACACGCTACGTCGGTCATCGTCTTGGATCCCTGCAGGCACATGCTGACCGCCCTACGACGTCACCAGGGGTGCCATTGTTCCAGATCCGTTCACTGATTGGGCGACAGACCTCCCCTGGCGGCAGTGGCGTAGCTGGCCGGGTCGGCAACGGTTGGATCGTGATCACATCCCACACCCGGGGGCAGCCCCTGCGACCGTCGTCGGGCTGCGGCCAGAAGCAGAACGACACCCAGGGTGGCCGGCAGAAC
>JBPCKA010000003.1:0-4052 GCA_051004735.1 Euzebya sp.
CAATCAGTCACCGTGGCCGGTGACGGAGCCGTTCGGATCGAACTGGTGACCGACGACGGCACGACTGTGCTGCGCGAATCGGTGCAGGTCACAGCAGGGGAGGTCCTTGACGGGACCTTCATGAGCAAGGCGGCATTGCTGTCCTTCCTGCAGGAGCAGGTGGCTGATGCCGAGGCAAACGACGTGTTGTTCAGCCTGCATCTGAAGGCGACGATGATGAAGGTCAGCGACCCGATCATCTTCGGGCATGGCGTTCGGGTGTTCTTCGCCGACGTGTTCGACAAATGGGGTGAGGAGTTCGAGCGGGCGGGTGCCAACCCCAACGACGGTCTGGGTGGGATGCTGTCAGCCATCGAGGAGGAGTTGCCGGCTGACACCGTCGCAGCGATCAAGGCCGACATCGCCGCGGTCCATGACGATGGTCCTGCTGTGGCGATGGTCAACTCTGACAAGGGCATCACCAACCTGCATGTTCCGAGCGACGTCATCATCGACGCGTCGATGCCGGCGATGATTCGTACGTCCGGTCAGATGTGGAACGCCGAGGGGGACCAGCAGGACACCAAGGCGGTCATCCCGGATTCAAGTTATGCGCCGCTGTATCAGCAGACCATCGACTTCTGTCAGGCCAACGGGGCGTTTGATCCCACCACGATGGGGACGGTTCCAAACGTTGGGCTGATGGCACAGAAGGCCGAGGAGTATGGCTCGCACGACAAGACCTTCGAAATCCCGGCCGACGGCACGGTCCGGATGGTGGATGACCAGGGCGCGGTCCTGACCGAGCACCAGGTGAAGGAGGGTGACGTCTGGCGGGCCTGTCAGGCCAAGGACGCCGCGATCCAGGACTGGGTCAAGCTGGCGGTCAACCGTGCCCGTGCCACTGGCTGGCCTGCGGTGTTCTGGCTGGATGACGAACGCGCCCACGACGCCGAGGTGATCAACAAGGTCAACACCTACCTACAAGACCATGACACCGACGGTTTGGACATCCAGATCATGGACGTGTCAGACGCCACCCAGTTCACGTTGGAGCGGGCCGCCAAGGGTGAGAACACGATCTCGGTCACCGGCAACGTCCTGCGTGACTACCTGACCGACTTGTTCCCGATCCTTGAACTTGGCACCAGCGCCAAGATGCTGTCGATCGTGCCGTTGATGAACGGCGGCGGGCTGTTTGAAACCGGCGCCGGCGGGTCGGCCCCCAAGCACGTGCAGCAGTTGGTGGCAGAGAACCATCTTCGCTGGGACAGCCTGGGGGAGTACATGGCGCTGGCCGAGTCGTTGGAGCACTTGGCCGAGTCGACCGGCAACGACGGGGCGCAGGTCATGGGGGAGGCACTTGAGAAGGCGACCACCGAGTACCTGGAGAACCAGAAGTCCCCGTCCCGCAAGGTGAACGAGTTGGACAACCGCGGCAGCACCTTCTACCTGGCGCTGTACTGGGCCCAGGCGTTGGCTGAACAGACTGAGGATCCGGAGTTGGCGAAGGTCTTCGAGCCGTTGGCCGAACAACTCGGGGCCAAGGAAACCCAGATCGTTGAGGAGTTGAACGCCGTCCAGGGCGCGCCCGTCGATTTGGAGGGGTACTACCTGATCGACCGTGACCACGCCGATCAGATCATGCGGCCCAGCGAAACCTTCAACGCGTTGCTTTCTTCCCTCAGCTAGCGGGAGTTTCCGGGCTAGCTGATCTCGTGGTCTGATCGGCCGCGATGGGAATCGTCGCGAAGGGGCTCACGCCAGCACGTTTGGCGGTATCAGGTGCTGGTGTTCGGCGGGTCGATGTTGTATTACCTAGAATGTGGCATCGATCATCGGCAAGCGGCAGGGCAACAAGACCTACTACTACCTGGTTGAGTCAGCCCGGGTAGAGGGAAAGCCCCGCATCGTCTCCCAGCGCTATCTCGGTCCCGCCGAGGCGGTCATTGCCCGCCTGTCGCAGGCGGGACCGGGCGAGCCCGACCGCTCTCGCCACCTCGGTTTTGGCGACCTCGCGGCCGTGTGGGCGATGCTGGAGCGTCTCAAGGTCGCGGAGATCGTTGATGAGGTCGTGGGTCCTCGTCGGGCCGACGCCGCGTGTTCGGTCGGGACCTACATCGCGTTGGCCACCGCAAACCGGGTCGTTGACCCTCGCTCCAAGCGGGCGTTTGCCGACTGGTGGGCGACCACGGCGGGCGACCGGATCATCAAGCTGCCCGCGGCCGCGCTGGACCACCGGCGGTTCTGGGATGCGATGGGCCGGATCGACCAGACCCAGCTGGCTGAGATCGAACGGCGGGTCGGGGCCGCGATGGTGGACGCCTTCCAGGTCGACCTGTCGGGCCTGGTGCTGGACATGACCAACTTCGCCACCTACATCGACAGTGCCAACGACCGGGCCCCGATCGCCCAGCGGGGCCACGCCAAGCAGAAACGCCGCGATCTGCGACTGGTTGGCCTGGGGCTGGTCGTCTCCGTTGACGGGGGCGTCCCGCTGGTGTCCCACGCCTATGCCGGAGACCGCCCCGACGTCACCCAGTTCCCACAGATCGTCGATGAGCTCGTCGGCCGCTTTGCGGTCCTCGCCGGCGATCGCGCCGAACTCACCGTGGTGTTTGACGCCGGCCAGAACTCACACGACAACCTCACGATGCTCGCCGGCTCGCCGCTGCGCTTTGTCGGGTCGCTGCCACCCTCAGACCACCCCGACCTACTGGCGGTGGCAACCAGCCGCTACCGGACCGTGGACACGACCCGCTTCCCGGGCCTGCGCGCCTTTGAAACCCGCAAGGTCGTGTTCGGTGTCGATCGGCGGATCATCCTCACCCACTCCCAAATGTTGCACGACAAGCAGTCCCGCGGGTTTGACCAGACGGTGGCCAAGGCCGACCGCCAACTCCACACCCTGGCCGACCGCCTGGCCCGAGGCCGCACCCGCAAGCCCCACGACAAGGTCGAGGCCGAGATCGCTGCGATCCTCAAACCACGTTGGCTGTCACGGGTAATCACCACCACCCTGACCGGCGAGGTACCCGCAGCGTTCCGGCTGACCTGGCAGACCGACCCTGCGGCCCGGGCGGCGCTGGAAGCAGAGCTGTTCGGCAAGCGGATCCTGTTCACCAACAAAGACCGTGCATCCCGAGCCGTGATCGTGGCTGACTACCGCTCCCAATCGCAGGTCGAGAACGATTTCCGTCAGATGAAAGATCCCAAGGTCGTCTCGTTCTCCCCGATGTTTCATTGGACCGACCAAAAGATCCGCGTCCACGTGCTGTGCTGCGTGCTCGCGCTCACCGTGGCCCGGCTGATGGTCCGCCAAGCCGACCGGCAGGGGCTGCACATGAGCGTCCGCGAGCTGCTTGACACCCTCGCCGCCATCCAAGAGACCGTGCTGCTCTACCAAGGCCAACGAGGACGTCCTCGCGCCCGACGGATGCTGACCGACATGACCCCCACACAGCAGCAGCTCCACACCATCTTCGGGCTCGACGCCTACGCCCCCGCCCAGCCATGACCACCATCATCGCCCCGCCAGCCGCTTGGGCGCTCCTGGAAGCCGCGCTGCGGACCCGCCGGCCCATCCACGTCTCCTACCACAACCGTCAGCGGCTCATCTGCCCCCATGCCCTGGGCCACAACCACAACAGACCCATCGTGCTGGGCTACCAGACCGGCGGGCACACCAGCACCGGCACGCTGGCCGCCGACCCCACCAAACGGTGGCGATGGCTGTTTGTCGATGAGATCGACCAGGCCGTCCCAGCCGACCCGACCAGCCACTGGCAGACCGCCGACAACTACAACCCCACCCATCCCTTCCCACATGCCGTGGACGAGGTCACCATCGCTATCACCTCCCCCACCACAGCCACTTAGGTAATACACACCGCATGCCACCAAACCACCGCTGACCAGCGGATATGCCCACCCGTCACGTCATAGCCAGGAAACTCCCGCTAGGCGCCTGGGGTCGACATGCACAGCGGTCCTTTCGGTCGGATGGCGAACGCGGCGACCGCGTTTTCGCGGTCGTGTGTCAGCCAGCGTAGGCAGCCCCGGTGTCGGGCGCG
>JBPCKA010000004.1:0-28797 GCA_051004735.1 Euzebya sp.
GTACCCACCTGCCGGTGCCATACTGCTGCCGATCCTTGTGCTTCGAGCGCCAGTGTTTCCGGCCCCCGGGGAGCCGATGGAAGGCTTCGTGCTATTCGCTCGCTGACTCGGCCAGTTGAACGGTAGCTGTTGCGAGGTTTGCGGCGTGTTCCTCGGGTATCGCGACGATGAAGGCGGTCCAGGCGTGTGAGCCAGGAGGGCCAGGGCATGGTCGAGTGAACTCGCCGTCGGGATGCAGTCGCACCACTGCATGCCCTCCGCTGATCTCCACGTTGAGTACGTCCTCCGGTGACCGGCAGGTGGACTGGGTCACTCTGGCGATGACCAGCACGCCGACATGGTCATCAGGGAGAGCCGGTGGCGTCCCCTGAACGTCTGCCTCATGCCATGCGTCAGCCAGAGCGTCGGAGGTGTGGACGATGACGCCGTCGCTCGTTCCGTTGTCGGTCCCGGCAGCGGCAAGTGTGCGGATGACTGGGCTGGAGTAGCTATTCGTGACGCCGGCCGCCTCGTCGGGATCAGTTGCGTCTGGGCTCGGCGCGTCCGTTCCCGGTCCTGCGGTGGCCATTTCTGATGACTCACCGGCACCGTCCTTCGTGTCGTCATCGACCAACTCCATTACCACCCTGGAGTCCTCCTGGCCGATCGTCATCGTGTCGCCGGCCATCTCTATCTGCGGTTGACTCGCGATCAGGCTGAGGAACCAGGCGTCCGCGTCGGCCTGCGGGCGGGGGCAGGCCATCGATGTCTCGGTTGTGGACTCGTAGACGACGATTAGGCGCTGATCTTCGATGGTGTACGGCGCCGCCATGTGGTTGCAGTCGATCTGCGCGAGGAAGCGGTCGCCGTCGAACTCAAGCCGAACCATGGCGCCCTCAGGCAGCGTGTAGCCGGTCACATCGACTGACTCCCATCGGGTCCCGCTCAGGTCGGCCATACGTCTAACCGCATCCTCCGAGGATCGCGCTGCCGGGACGCCGGTGTCGTTCGCCACCTCGCCGCACCCGAGTAGGGCGAGTGGGAGGGCTACCAGGAACAGGAGCGTGCGCATGTTCATCACCGTGTCCGACGCGCCAGCAGCAAGCAAGGTTCCACCCGTCAGCACCTGCGACCACCCGGCCCTAATGACCCGCAATCAGCCGAGCCTAGGCATGAGAGAACTGCCTGTTCTTGGATGTCTTCCCGCATGGTCACCCAGTGCGCACTCCACTTCAGTTGGCAGTAGCCACCGGCCCCGGTTCGGTGAGATGACGTCTGTGCGTGCGCGGCCCTCCTGTCAAGCGCGGGGGCCGCGTCGGATGCGCCGAATGACCCCTGCTACAGCGAGCAGCGGCAACAGCGTCCATAGCACCGCTAGGTACGTGTCGCCTCGGAGCAGATAGACAAGTGGGAACGCCCCGAGCATCACCGCATGCATCGCGCACGCAAACACCGGATGCGCTGACTCCCAACTCTCGAATGAGGCCTTTAGCCCATCACGTGCACCACGGCCTCGTGAATGTAGCCACACGGATAGAAGCCACACCGTGAACGCACCTAGCGAAAGTAGTACCCCAAGGAAGGCGTAGTCACTGCTCACGTGATGTTCTCCCTACGTCACACACGACTGCCCGTGCTCGAGGACCATCTCACCACCCCTATGCTATCGGCTGGTATCCAAGGGCAGCCAGCTCGGCATTGAACGTGCCCTATGTGCCGGGGCGGGCCGGGGGTCACCGCATCGGAACCGGCACCCCGCCGGCACGTCCCCCGCCGCCTGTGTGCTCTGGTGCGCAGGTGCACCGAACGTCACGGTCTAAGGCCGCTGGCGTGTCGTCTGGTGCGCAGGTGCACCGAACGTCACGGTCCAGGGTCCGCTGGCGTGTCGTCTGGTGCGCAGGTACACCGAACGACACGGTCAACCTGAGGACCACCGGACTGACGGCCCGATACCTGCCGGGATGCCGGGATGGGAGATCGGCTGGTCTCCAAATCACGAAGGGTCCCCAAACAGGTTGGCTCCGGCCGGCTGGATTGGCTTGGCGGGATTTGGCGGTCACCTGTCCGCTGGTTTCTGCGGGGCGGTGAGCAGCCGCCAGGTGCTGCGTTCGGCTGTCAGCCGTTGCACGACGGCGTCGCCGCGGCTGTGGTCCTGGGTGAGGGTTCCGAGCAGGCCGAGGCCGAGGAAGGAGGCGGTAATGCCATAGGCCAGTTCGCGGACTGGAAG
Source organism: Euzebya sp. (assembly GCA_051004735.1). Lineage (GTDB taxonomy): Bacteria > Actinomycetota > Nitriliruptoria > Euzebyales > Euzebyaceae > Euzebya. The sequence goes on from JBPCKA010000004.1 coordinate 2,207, forward strand.
TCGTCGTCGTAGTGCGGCAGTGGGGACGAGTCTGACGATCAGGTCCTCGATGAGGATGACCCAGGGTTCGATGCGGAAGGCGACCTGTCGGCCGAGGTCGCGGTCCATCAGCCCGCCAGCGACCATCTCGGCGAGCAGATCGACGTGGCCGCAGTCACGGTCCTCCTGGTAGAGGCGACGGAGGACCCGTCGCGCCTCTCGCCAGTTGCCGACTTCGGCAAGTTCGGTGTCGTAGCGGGCGCGGCGTGCGTCGCTGGAGGCATCCAGGGCGGCGAGCAGCAGCGCGTTGAGGGATCCGAAGTGGTATGAGACCAGCGCGGCGTTGCAGCCGGCGCGTTCGCCGATGGCACGCACCGTGGTACCCGAGAATCCCACCATGGACAGCAGCTCCGTGGTAGCGGCGACCAGCCGCTGAGGCGTCTGCGTCGACGATGCCCGCTTGGTCCCCTTGATCTGTGGCACCGGTGTCCTCCCAGCCGCTTGACTTAACCGTACGATTAAATCTATCGTATAACCAGCCACTACGTCCAGACCTACGACCGAGAGGCACCACCATGGCCGGCACGACCCGCACCGCCGCCCCGGACCGGGGGGCGGACCCCCTAGACGCCGGGTCACTCTACGAACGGGTGCTCGGACCAAAGGCCGCAGCGTTGCACCCCCAGGTCGCCGCCTTGCACACCGGGACCAGCGACGTTCGTGCCGAGGGGTGGATGCACGTCAGGCGGGGCGACGGGGTGCGGTGTCGGATCGCCGCTGCGGTCGCCCGGCTACCAGCCCCCGGCACCCATGTGCGCATACGGCTGAGGATCACTCGCCAGCAGCACCAGGAGCGGTGGGTCCGCGAGTTCGGCGACACCACGACGATGGTCTCGCGACAGACCGCTGGACGTACCGGAGAGCTGTTGGAGCGCGTCGGGCTGCTCACCTTCGTGTTCACACTCCACACCGACGGCGACCTGCTGCGCTTTGACCAGCGCGCCTGCCAAGTGCGGCTGGCGGGCATGGTGCTTGCCATCCCGCCGCGCTGGGCCCCCCAGGTGGCGGCGGTCGTGGGGCCGGCACCCGAGGGGGGCGTGGCGGTGTCCGTCCGCATCCACAGCCGCTGGACCGGACTGCTGCTGCGCTATGACGGGACCGTCGCGGTGCAGGAGCGGTCACGATGAGCACCGCCCTGTGGCTGCTCGCGCTCCTCGGCGTTGTCGGCGCCTTCGACACCCTGTACTTCCATGAGTGGCGCGGCCAGCTCGTCGCCCGACCCGACATGCGTCCCGAACTGCGACTGCATGTGGCACGTGACGCCATCTACGTGATCGTCTTCGCCACCCTGCCCCTGGTCGCCTGGCGCGGCTGGTTCACCGCCCTGCTTGCGCTGTTGCTCCTTGCCGAGATCGTGATCACCCTGGCCGACTTCGTCACCGAGGACCGGGTCCGCACCGCCATCGGCGGGGTGTTCCCCGGCGAGCGGATCACCCACGCCATCATGGGCATCATCTACGGCGCCATGCTGGCCTACCTCACCCCCACGCTATGGCAATGGGCGCAGGAGCCGACCGGCATCACCAGCGCAACCCACCCGATACCACCAACCCTCACCTTGGGTCTGGTGCTCATGGCCGCCGGGATCGGCCTGCACGGCCTACGCGACCTGTACGCCGTCCTCGGCATGCCCGGCAGCAGCTGGCCCTGGCCGCCAGCCCCCGCCACGTCCCCGTCGTGACCCGCCGCCGACAGCACCGCATCGTCTTCGCCGCAGCCGGGGTCTACAACCTGACCTGGGGCGCCTGGGTCGCGTTGAGCCCGCAATCGCTGTACCAAATGATGGGCATACCACTGCCCACCCACCCCGAGGTCGCCGCCTGCCTCGGCATGGTCATCGGCCTGTACGGCATCATCTACCTGGAGATCGCCAGAATCCCCGAACACGGTTGGATCGCCGCCGCCGTCGGACTCACCGGCAAGCTCCTGGGACCAGCCGCCCTCGCCGTGCACATCATGACCGGATCCTGGCCCGTCGAGGCCCTGCGGGTCATCGTCCTCAACGACCTCATCTGGTGGGTGCCGTTCACCCTGTACCTGCACGACGCCTGGCCGCAGTTCCGCACCAACCCTCAACAAGCCGGCGCCGGACAAGAGAGACACACACATGTGCCAACATAGACCCCCTCATCCAACGGCTGCTCAAACAACTACGGCCCACGCGGCGATGAACGCGCCCTATGTGCCGGGGCGGGCAGGGGGTCACCGCCTCGCAACCGACACCCCCGCCGGCACGTCCCCGCCGCCGCCTGTGTGCTCTGGTGTGCCTGTACACCAAACGTCACGGTCTAAGCTAAGGTCCGCTGGCGTGTCGTCTGGTGCGCAGGTGCACCGAACGTCACGGTCTACCCCAGGACCACCGGACTGACGACCCGATACCTGACGGGATGCCGGCATGAGAAATCGGCTGCCTCTAGCCCCCGGCCAGACCTCTGATATCGACCCATACCCGACGCCATCGGGCGGCAGGATTACGGGACAACTCCTAGGCCCAGCTCGTGCCCGCGACCGCGATGACACCGATCGCGACCACGGCGCAGGCCACTGACCCGGCAAATCGGCGGCCCGCCGAGGCGCCCGTACGGGCGAACGGGACGGCGATGCCGAGGCCGATGACGCCGAGGAGCAGCACGCCCACGCCGGCGAACGTCACAAGGCCGCCCCAGTCGGAGGTGCACAGGTAGGAGCCACCCACATCGGGACAGATGGTCGGGGACACGGCGAACACGCTCGCGAACAGCAGCATGCCCGCCAGCGGCAGCGTCAGGAGCGCGTACAGCCCACCGAGCACCAGCTGCACCGGCGACCGCCCGCGCCGCACCTCCTCGTCCACGGGCCCACCCTACCGCGCACCAGACCGCATCCGTCCGCCCCCGCCCGGGATCGGCGGCGTGCGTGACCGAGGGATCAGCCGGGCAGCGTCCAGAAGGGATCCATCAGCCCCAGCCGGTCCAGGATCGCCTGGCTCTGCGCACGCGATCGCGGGCGCCAGCCCGGGTCGAGCCGGAAAAACCAGGCGTGGGCCAGGGCGCACAGCAGCTCGATGGACGTGCTCGCCCCACCCCGATCCCCTGCCGACCAGGCGTCGATGTGCTCCTCCGACCGGAAGAGGTTCATGGTGCGTCAGGTGAACGCGATGTCGTGTGCGTGGGCATCGTGTAGGCGGGTCCAGGACCCTCCGACATCCTCCACCGTGCGGCAGGCAGGATCCTTCGGCCTGTTCATCCGCTCGTTGGTGGGGCTGGATCGGGTGGCCGCCAAGGCTGCGTTCGCGGACTTCCTCGACGACAAGCGCTACAGCCGCAACCAGATCCACTTCGTCAACCTGATCATCGACGAGCTCACCGCGAGGGGAGTGCTTGAAGCCAGGCGGGTGTATGAGTCCCCCTACGATGGCGTTGCGCCTGAAGGCCCTGAGGTCATATTCGTGGAAGGGGACCTTGATCGCCGACCGGGTAAGGCCGAGGTGGGGTTCTACTGCCCACGTCACTGCCCATGTAGCTCACGAAACGCTACGAGACCGTGTGGGCCAAGAAGCGGCAAAACCCCAGCTCAGAGGCCGCAACGGAACGCCCAACTGATGACTCGCCGTGATGATGGTGACGCGGCCGAGCGCCGCAGGGCGGGCTAGGGCGACCGCCAAGCGGACGTGAAAACCTTCGCCAACTCTTAAGGTCAAACCACTATTACTTGAAAAGTGCAGCTCAGACGCTTTAATCTCATGCCTGTAACTTAAAGTAGATGGCCAGGAGCATGACAACTGTGGATGCGGAACGCTTCCGAAACTCGCCGGTCGGCGACGTAATACCTGTCTCGGTATACGACAGGCGCGATGATCAGCAATACAACCACTTCGCGTTCCGGGCACGGCCACTTGGGCATCGAATCGAGTTGAGCGACGGCACGATCCAGGCTGCGATGGACGCCAGCCACGCCCTTGGTCGGCTTGACCAAGCTGCTGCCCAACTGCCCAACCCCCGCCTCTTTATTCGACCAGCCATCCGAAAGGAGGCCGTCAGTACGTCGGCTTTGGAAGGCACCTTCGCAGGCATCGCGGAGATCTTTGAGGCCGAGCTTCGCGAGGATGCGTCACTGACGGGCGACGTCCGTGAGGTCATGAACTACGTCCGCGCCGCGGAGCGCGGTGTGGAACTGCTGCGATCCCGGCCGATCGGCGTGAACCTGTTGAACACCCTCCAGAGGACTCTGGTGAGCGGAACCCGTGGAGACTCCTACCAGGCAGGCGGCCTTCGTCAGGAGCAGGTCTGGATTGGTCGACGGGATGCGCGAATCACTGCAGCGCGGTTTGTTCCGTGTCCTCATGGCGATGACCTGGTCAAGGGGGTGTCGGACTGGGAGAAGTGGATTCACGGTATCGACGAGCATGGCTCTGACCACGACACCCCCTTGCTGGTCAGGCTCGCCGTCGGCCACTACCAGTTTGAGACCTTGCACCCGTACAACGACGGCAATGGCAGGTTGGGTCGTCTGCTGATCGTCCTCCAACTCATTGAGGAGAAGATCCTGAGGGACCCGGTTCTCTACGTGTCGCCGTACTTCGAAGCGAGGCGGGACGAGTATGTCGACCATCTTCGCCGCGTGAGCGAGACCGGGGACTTTGACCCCTGGGTCAACTTCTTCTCGAAGGCTGTCGCCACGCAGGCTGCCGATGCATCGACCCGAATGGGCCAGGTGTTCAACGAGCGGGACGCGATCGTTGCCGAACTCCGCTCAAAGAAGGTGCGTGGGGTCGCCATCGAGATAGCCGAGAACCTCATCGGCTTTCCCATCATCACCCCTAGCCAGGCCGCCGGGGCCCACGGTGTGTCATATCAGGCGGCAAACAACGCCGTCGGCCGACTGGTCGACGCTGGAGTGCTGGTCGAACTCACGGGTCGTACCTGGGGGCGCGTCTTCGCTGCCCCTCGGTTGATGCGACTTCTAGAAGTCCGATGAGTGCCACGCGTTACTACCGGCAGGCCCCGGTCGGTGTCCAGGGTGTAGGCCGTGGAGTCGATCCACCCGACGCAGATGGCCTCCTCAACCACGTGCGCCGAGCTGAACGGACCTTCACCGCGATCGGCCTGTGCTTCCTGCTCGCGGGATGTGCAACGGCTCCTGGCTCGTCGGATCCCGTCGCGAGTTCTTCTCCAACTTCGACATCGGAACAACCCGACGACAGGGCTTCATCATCCCCGCCCATCCCCTGTGGAGAGGCCGAGGGTGACCAAGGGGCGGTACAGGCAGCGGGCCCGCCCGTCTCGAACGCAGCTCAGAACATCTGGGGAGACGCAAGGTTCGGCGGCACCGTCCTCGGCGACACCAACGTGATGGTGAAGCTCGTCGATGCGACGGCGAGTGACTGCACCGCCCTCGCCGAGGCAGTCCCGCAGTTCATCGACCTCGTCGAGTTGCATCCGGTCACCACCCCGTTCGCCGATCTGGCCGCTGCACAAGAGCGCATGGTGGAAGCCCTCTCCACCGAAGAGCTGACAGGAGTGAGCATCAGTCTCGACACGCGACGCAACGCGCTCAGGATCACGAGTGAGGATCTTCCCGCAGAGACACGCGAGCGGATTGAGCAACTCGGGGCCGACGTCCCACTGGTCTTCATCGACGAGCCCATCGTGCAGATGACTCCCGTTGGTCCGGACGGCTGAACCCCGGGGGTGCGGACGCTCCGCTACTACTTCCACCTGGAGCGCCGCGGTGGCTACTGTCAGGGCATCTACACCGGCGCATAGCATTTATGCACCGCTCCAATCGGACAGCACAGATGCTGAGCTCGCTGGCCGTCGGACACGACCGCGCCTGCGCATCGGTCAATCCCTCAACGGTCATACGGAGAGAGGCGCTACTTCGGGTATGGTTCTGGTCGCAGGGATCCAGCACCGTGGCCGGTTGTAGCGTGGGTCCCGAATCGGTGGAGTATCGGAGGTCCGATTGAGCTGGATCCAGACCATTTCCCGACCGCAGGCGGAGGGTCGACTACGCCAACTCTATGACCGGGTGGCCGGGCCGGACGGCCGGGTGGACAACATCCTGAAGCTGCATGCTCTGCGACCGCACACGCTGGACGGGCACATGGGCCTGTACAAACGGGTCCTGCACCATCCAGGCAACCAGTTGCCCAAGGCGACGCTTGAGATGATCGGGGTCTATGTCAGTCTGCTGAACGGCTGCGACTACTGCGTGGAGCATCACTTCGTGGGGCTGCAACGCCTGATCGGTGACGAGCGCCGGTCCTCCATGGTGCGCACCGCACTTGAGGCCGCAGTGGGCCAGGAGCCGGAGGTGGACGAGGCGCTGAGCCAGGCAGACGTCGCAGCCCTGCGCTACGCCCGGGAGTTGACGTTGCGCCCCGACCAGATGACGCAGTCCGCCGTCGTGCGTCTGCGGGACGCGGGCTACGACGACGGCCGGATTCTTGAGATCAACCAGGTCGTGGCCTACTTCGCCTACGCCAACCGCACGGTTCTGGGCCTGGGCGCCTCGATTGAGGGCGACGAACTAGGGCTGTCCCCCGGCAACGCGGAGGACCCCGACGACTGGTCACACCACTGACCCGTCCGCCCTCCGCAGTACTGCTGCTGTTCGCCTACACCTTTGCTGTGGGTTGGCATCATCCTGGTCGTGTTCGTGCCACTGTCGGTCCGCCAATACAAACGCGCTGGTTCGCGCTCGTAGGCGTCAGCCGCAGCAACCCCCACCGCAGCAACCGCCGCCGCCTCCTCCTGCACCCTGCGGTGGGGAGGCTGGCCCGCCACCGGCCATCACGTTCACCGTTGAGAAGGTTCGCCGCAACTCCTCGCTCTTGCACTGCTGGCACTGAGGAGTAAGGCCAGCGTCCTTCTCGGCGAACGAGGCGCGTATTTCGGTGACCGCCCCACAGGTGAGGCACAGATAGTCATATGCGGGCACGTGGTCCTCCTCAGGGTCTGGATTGGACGGACTCTAGCGCGTTCTGCGAAGCCACGGTCACAGGCTCACTGCGCTGAGCATCCCGACAAGGTGATCCACACACTCCTGCGGTCGGGAGATCGGCAGTTCGTGGCCGACCCCCTGGACGGTGGCGGCGCTGAGCGTCGGATACCGAAGGGCGAGTTCCTGCGCGCGACCCTCCACCGGCACACCATCTCGGCTGCCGTTCACCAGACGCACCGGGATGCCGGCCGCGTCCAGTGCACCGATCGCCGTGGCGTAGCCACTGTCGATGACCAGGGACTCAAGGCTGCCGGAGTAGGCAGGCCAGGTGTGCTGGACCCCGGCGGCGGCGATGGGCCATGGCCACCGTGGGGCCAACAACGGCCACACCAGGCTGGCCGCTTGCCGATGATCACACATCCACTGACACATCAGTTCTGCGGCGCCTCCGGTGGCGAACAGTCTCGCCAGAGGCGTCGCGTGGCCGATGTGGGCCATGGCTTCCTCGCGGGTGTCATACAAGGGAGCCGAAAGCGCCAGGACACCCAGTGGTCGCGGCAGTCGGGCGGCCAGGTGCAGCGCCAGGACGGCACCCATCGAATGCCCCACGACCATGGTTGGACGGTGGATCACGCCCAGTTGGGCCAAGGTGGATTCGACGGATGCCAGATGGGTGGGCCGGTCATAGCCAGTTGTCGGTGCGGTTCTGGACGCGCCGAAGCCCAGTAGATCGGGCACGACCACCTGCTGATCCAGTCGATCGTAGTGCGCGCCGAAACTGATCCCCGATGCGGTCAACCCATGAAGCAGGACCAACACGGGCGCGTCATCGTCCGGGGACTGCGCTGCGGTGGAGGTTGTCGCGAGCGTGGTGCCGTTGACAGACCGACGGTGCGGTGCCCGCCAGTGCCTGACGGCCGGTGACTGCCGGTGTACCGCCGTCCATGCCAACGCGGCGCCGACGGTCAGTGTGGGAACAAGGCGCATACATCACCCATACCCAAGGGGGTATCGGTCAAGCCTCGCTCACACACTTGGGGGTCGCCCACATCGCCCAGCACACGTGCCGCCAGCAGGACCAGGTCACGGAAGTGGGTTCGGAATGCGTCTTTGAGGTCACAGGACGGGATAGGTGCCATCTACCGAATCCAACACCGCGGAGGGGTCGTCTGCTGACACTCACTTGCCCGGGAGGGGTCGGACGCCCGGGATTGGGTAGACCGGTACGCACATGACCGGCACCGAGCAGTTGACGGGGATTGTGGGCTGGACTGCTGGGTTGGTGGGCTTTGAGGCGTCACGCGGCTCGATGTCGATCGTGGCGGCCATCATTGCCGCGACCCTCGGGTCGGTGATCGGCGCCTTTGCCCTGTACGGCTTGGGACGTTGGTTGGGACTGCGACGAATCGCAGGGCTGTGGGGTCGGATGCCACTGACCGAAGATGATGACATCGACCGTGCGGTGGGCTGGTTCGAGGCACATGGCGTCATCACGGCCGACGCTATCCACAGCAGAGCCACGATTGCGACGGCCCAGCCGGGTGCCAGCAGTCCGGTGGCTGCGAACGGAAAGACACCGATGCCCAACTGGACTGCGACACCTTGCCACCTCATGATGGCATCAACCAGTCTTGCGGACGGTGGTCGTACAGGAGTTGAGGAGGGATAGGTGCTCATTGAACGGCCCTCGTTCTCACTAGACGGTCACCCGACGGGTACGCGCGGAGCTTGCTCCACATGGGGTCTGGAAGAATCAGCGACAAGAGCGGCCCCGGTGGTCGCAGGGGCGTGCGACAACTCGATTCGCACCTCGACGGTAGCGCCGGATCGGGATGCGGTGACGGGGCGATCAGTGGGTCGAAACAGGTGGAGTGCTCGGGCATTGTCGGCCTGGATCAGTGCGGTGGCGCATACATATCCGGTTGCTGTGGCGGCGTCAATGACCGCTGACATCATCGTGCGGCCCAGTCCCTGACCGTGATACTCATCGGCAATCACTATTGCCAGGTCGACAGATTGCGGTGGTGAGGACTGCTCCAGATACTGAGCGACACCCACAACCCGGCGCCCTGCGATCGCGACCAGGCTCTCACGGTGTAGGTGGTCCACGTCGATCATCCCGGCCAGTTGGTGGGCGCTCAGGCGGTGGACCGGGGAGTGGAAGCGACGAAAGCGCGAGGTCGGGGACAGCCGCCGTGTGAAGGCCTCCACCTCCCGTGTGTCGAGGGGGTTGATCGGCCGCACCAGGATCTGGCCCCGGTGGGTGTTGACCAGAAGCCGTCGGGCGCTGGGCGAGGCGAACAGGTCGGGGCTGGAATAGAGCGGAGATCCCGAGTCCGGAAGAAGAAACGGCGTGAGACGCTTCGATGAGATCCAGGGTCACATTGGTGTCTCGCGCAGCGTGCTGGCGCAGCGGCTTCGGACCCTGATGGACGCAGGTGTCCTTGAGAAGCGTGAGTACCAACCCGAGACAGGGCGGGCGCGTCATGAATACCGGCTGACGGCGATGGGCCGCGATCTTCAGATCGTCACGACGCGTTAGGCGATGGGGCGACGAACTTCACGCGCGGCTGAGCCCGGTGATCCACCTCCCGTGCCTCACCCATCCATTCCCGCAGGTCTAGACAATCCGGCCAGCAGCCACCGCAAACCGGCCCTGAAGTTTCCGTCTCGTTCGTCCTCGCCAGCCGACGGCGGCCCAACAGGAACGTCGGCTGCCGTGGTGAAGGCGGCAAACCCGATCGCATACACAATCAGGACGCGCAGTGCCTCGGTCGCTGCGGGTCCGGTGACGCCAGCGCGGTCGAGCAGGGTCAACATCGTCTGGCCGAGCCGCTGGGCATGCATGCCCCTGGCGCCCTGTCGAGACAGGTACAGCGACACCAACTCGGAGTGGTCCAACAGCACCTCATAGGTCGACGTCATCAGCAGGTGCAGGCCCTCCAGGGGGTCAACAACCTCCAGATCGGGCGTGACCACCTGCGCCAGCACATCATCCAGGACCTGGTCGATCATGGCGGTCTTGCTGTCCACATGGCTGTATAGGGCGTTGGGGCTGACGTCCAGAGCCCGCGCCACCGCGCGCATGCTCAAACCCTCGGGTCCGTGCTGGGTCAACAGTTCCCGTGCCGCGTCCACCACCTGTTGGGTGGTCAGTCCGGCGCGCTGACCGGGGGTTCTTGGCGAATTCATGTTGAAAACTGTACAGCGTACAAATAAACTGTACAGTGTACAATTTGGATTCCGACCAGGAGGAAGACCATGAGTCAGATCGCGTTGTTCCACTCAGTGTTGGGGGTTCGTCCGGGAATCATGGACGCGGCGTCACGCCTGGAAGCCGCCGGCCATGAGGTGATGGTCGTCGATCAATACGACGGACTGGTCTTTGATGACTACGACACCGCGATGGGCCATGCCGAGTCCATCGGGTACCCCGCGTTGATGCAGATGGCAACGGACGCGGTCGAGGATCTTCCTGATGGTTTCATCGCGGCGGGCTTCTCCAACGGAGGTGGCATGGCCGAGTACGTCGCCACCCAACGGTCGGTCTCCGGCGTGGCGATGATGTCCGGCGCCCTGCCGTTGGAGATGTTGCAGGTGGATGCGTGGCCTGCGGGTGTCCCCGCCCAGATCCACTACACGGTGGACGACCCCTTCCGCACCCAGGAGTTCATCGACTCCGTCGCAAGTTCGGTTGCCGCATCCGGTAGCCGGCTTGAGGTCTTTGACTATCCGGGGTCTGGGCACCTCTTCGCTGACCGGTCCCTGCCCAAGGAGTACGACCGGGCCTCGGCCACACTGCTGTGGCAGCGCCTGCTGGACTTCTGCGCTGCCACAGCGACGGTTTAGGCAACGACGGAATGACGTTGGGACGTCAGGACAGGTCCTCTCGGGTCATCGTGATCCCGCGGGCGGACGCTTCGAAGAAGACCGCGTCGTTGAACCCCCTGCTCAGGACCACGACCAGACCCAGCAAGCCGTCAAACGTCACGTCCGACTCGTCCTGTGCCGTCGCACCGACGATGACCAAGGCGTTGTCATCGTGGGGTCTGACGCTCAGCCTGGTGGCGAAATCCACCAGCGTCCGGGCGACCCGACGTGCCAGCCAACGCAATCCGGGGATGCGGACATACCGGCCCACGGTGCCGTCCAGCAGGCGGCCGACGACGTGGCGGCCGATCATGAATCCCAGGCCCGACGCCTGGATGGACTCCATTTCGTCCCACCGCATGGTTCGGCGGCGCACGATGCTGCGGGCTGTGATGCCATCAGGACTGACCGAGACGGTGAACCGGTCACCGATCAGGTCCAGGACCCGCCGGGCCTTGCGACCGGCCAGAATGCCGCCAGCCGCTTGGCCCAGAGCACGCAGCAGTGGGGCAAGCCCGGCCTGAAAGGACTGGGTCAGTGGCAGTGGTGGAGCGGGGTGCAGCCCGGGAAGCACCTGCGCCAACCGCTCGGTTGGGATCCCGAGCCCCGCGTCGTGGCTGTCCGCGCCGCCAGCGGTATCGCCGTCGGTTCCCGCCCCCTCCGAAACCTGCTCGCCCACGCCAATCACCCTCCGAACCGGTCAGCCGAATTCTCAGATCTGGGCTTACCCCGGAAGAATCGGCCCCATTCCTCAGATCTGAGGTTTTGGGGGGTCGGGCTGGGGGTCGGGCTAGGGGTCGGGCTGGAGGTCGGGGGTGGTGTCACACGAACTCACGGTGACCTCAAAGCCGTACTCATCGGTGATCGTGGTGGGAACGCACCCGGCGTCGGCGGCGGGGGCCGGAGGTGGTGCCAGCACGTCCGGCCGAGCCGCACCCTGCTGTCTGAGGACCCGTGACAGCACCTCCTGGGTGATCACCTCGGCCTGACCTTGAGACGACGCACTGACCACCGTGATTACGAGGACCCAGCACGCCAGGATGATGATGAGCCAGGCGATGACCGGATGTGACCGGTCTGCCTCCCGCGGTAGGGGAGATGGGGGGACGGCGGGTTGTGGGTGCGCCCGCGGTGGTGGTGGAGGGGGGACAGACGTCATGGACGCTCCAGATCCGCGGCCAGGCGGTCGGTCAGTGCCAGGGCCCCCGGTTGGCTCACGTGGACCAGGTCGACCATGTCGGCATCGGCCATGACTCCGGTGTAGCTGATCAACCGTCCGCCGGCCCGTTCGGTGATCTGGGCCAACTGACGGTCCAGATTCTCCACCGTCCCGGACGGGGCGATGTCGCGCAGTTCCGAGCGGATCGGTGCTGCCACGACCACAACCTCGATCCCTCTGGTGGTCATCTCACCAACCAGTCGCTCCAGCGCGTCGAAGCGGTCGGGACAGTAGGTGAAGGATTCATAGGCGGCCAGGTAGGACCGTCCACGTTGCATCACCTGTTCACGGGTCCGCTGGCGGTAGTCCTCCTCCGGACCTGCGACATAGCCGTCGCGCAACGGGGAGCGCAGGGGAGACGCGACGGTCGGGTCAGAGGCCGACGCCAGTCGCATCGGGCTGGCGGACAACCAGGGGACGGGCGTGAAACTGGCGCCGGCCACGTCCATGGATGCGGTGAAGCCTGCCAGGCCCGTCGAGGGGCATGGTGGGCCGACCGAGGTCAAGACGTCGACGCCGGACACCATCACCAGTGCTCGGGCGGGCTGAACCAGGTCCAGGACGAAGCGCCGTGCCCACACCTCGGCGATGTCGACGGTCCCGCCGTCGATGCCAGCGTTGAACACCGTCCGCCCGGTCGCCTGGGACAGACGATCAGCGACGATCCCGGTACGGGCCTGCGACGTCCCGAAGACCACGGTATCGAAGCGCTGCCCGGCCTCCGTCGCCCGGAGCAGGGCATCGACGTGACCACGTTGCGCATAGCTCCACCACACCGGATTGCGGGCCAGACGCGGATGACCAGCACCCGATAACAGCCAATGCAGGCGGTCATGGGCGTCGGCGGCGAACACGGCCAGATCCCGTGATGAGGCGTTCTGGGCAGACTGCGCGACAGCGCCCTGCGGGGTCTCGGGGACGGCCGTGGCACCTTCCAGCAGCCGTACCAGTCCCTCGGTGCTCTGCAGTGCGCTGTAAAGAGCCACGCGCCACGCGGCCTCATCCCCACAGGACCGGGAGAGGTCTACCGCGCGATCCAGGGTGTCATTGACCGCCGCGGCGATGTCGGTGTCGGCCAATTCCGCTGCGCCCTGCCGCGCCCGGGCGTCCAGTTCCGGGGGTAGTGCGTGGCCGCCACAGCCAAGCTGGGTGACCGCAGCCAGGCGCAGGACCTCGGCCGTGGCGAGCGCGGCCGGGCTGCCCAGCCAGTCACCGGTCGCCAGCGCGCCGCCGGTGGGTGTGGTCGCTTGGGCGGGGTTGTCGCTCGGCTGGCCCGTGGTCGTCGGGCCACCCGCCGACGTGGTGACTTGAGGTTGCGGTGCGGCCGAGGTCCCGGTGCCAATTGGGTTTGTCGCGCCTGATGTTCCAGCGGGCACAGCGGACGTGGCGGCGCTCGCAGGTGCTGGCGGAGTGGGTGAGGGCTGCGTCGAACCTGATGAGGGTGACGGCGCGGGCGGGATCGGGTAGGCGCTGCTGACGCCGGCTCCGGCGATGTCGGCTGGTCCGCTGTCGGCTGGTGACTCCTCATCCATCTGCTGGGTCAACGCCGTGCTCAAAGCGTTGCTGAGTTCCGTGGTGAATCGCTCGGCGCCCCGGGCTCCCAGATGGGTGTAGTCGACGAAGTCGGCGTCGGTCCACTGCGTTGATGCGGGGATGAACCGGATGGCCAACTCATCAGCCAGGGCGGCCATGATCGTCCGCGCCAGACCGGTGTCCTGGCTTGCGTGGGGGTGCAGAGCGATGAAGGACGGTGAGGCAGGGAGTTCGGCCAGCACCACTTCGGTGCCCTCAGCCTGCAGGGCCAAGACCGTGTCGACCACGGCACGGATGTCGGCCGGGTCGGGGCCGTAGCCCGCCAGTCGTGCCACCTGCACCGCGGCACGCTGGTCATCGCGGGTTGTGGCAAAGTCAATCCGTTGACCGTCCGGTCCGGTGAGGGCCTGGGCGGCGACCCGGTCACGCTCGGTCTGCACGGCCGTGGTTCCGGTCAGGTTGGACGGTCGGCGCAGTTGTGGGCGACGGGCCACGACCGCAGACCAGTCGGCGGCCCAGCGCTCCACTGCCCCGAGGGGACCGGGACGACCTTCTGGGCTCGTGGTCCACGCGCTCAACTGCTGCTGGCCATATGCCGGGGCGAAATCCAGTGAGGACAGTCCCCACACGACCGTGCGAGGACGCAGTCGGGGCACGACCTGGTCGCGAAGCCAGGGGCCCGTCACCACGGGGACAGCCCCGTTCAACCCGACGTTGAACGCGGAACGGCCGGCAGGGTCGACGTCCTGGAAGGTTGCCGGCACCAGGTCCTGCCACGCCATGGAGGTGCCGGCGAAGACCACATCGACCGGTCCCCGCTGTTGCATCATCTGCACCCGCAACTGCGCTGCATGGTCGTAGTAGCGCAGAGGCGGGACAGTTGCGGCCGTGGCAACCCGAACCGTCACCTCGGCCAGCACCAGGATGAGCACCGTCACCATCAGCCAGGTCCGGGTCAGACCGGCCAGCCCGACCAGGACAAACCCGCCTGGCGCATCGTCTTCGACGCGCGGGTCCTTGGGCTGGTGTGGGGCCATCATCATCAGAACTGGAAGTAGATGAATGGTTCGGGCGTGTTGCCGGCAAAGACGAGCACCAACAGGGCCAGGGCGGCGGTGAGGACCCCGGCCCGGATCGGACCACGGATCAACGGAACGTCGGACACAGTCGACTGACGTCGCTGGGCCAGATCCAGCGCCAGCGTCATTGCCGCCAGCACCCCGACAGTCGCCAGGTCGACGACGTCGGTGGCGCCCGCCCGTAACCCGACGATTCGTCCCAGCACCTGAGCAGCCTGACCCAACGAGTCGGCACGAAAGAACGTCCAGGTGGCGGTGACCAGCAGGAACGTGCCCAGGATCCGTCCCATGTCAGCCAGCCCCAGCGGCGGATCCACCTGGCGATCCGCTGTGCTGGAGCGCACCAGGCGGTGCAGGATCAGGAACAGCCCATGCAGTGCGCCCCACACCACGAATGTCCACGACGCCCCATGCCACAGACCCCCAAGGACCATGGTCAGCATCAGATTTCGCAAGGTCGCCAAGCGCGACCCGCGGTTGCCACCCAGCGGGATGTACAGGTAGTCACGCAGCCAGGTCGACAGGCTGATGTGCCAGCGCTGCCAGAATTCGGTGATGCTGCGGGACAGGTAGGGCTCACGAAAGTTGGTCATCAACTCGATGCCGAACAGCAGTGACACGCCTCTGGCGATGTTGGAATACCCCGCGAAGTCACCGTAGATCTGGATGGCAAAGCCGACCAGTGCACCGCACAGGGTCAGCCACGACTGTTGGCCGGGAGCAGCGAAGGCGTCGTTGACAATGGGTGCCACCCCATCTGCCAGCACGACCTTCTTGGCCAATCCGAACGCGATCAGGCTGGCTGCCTGTTGCAGTCTGGCTCCGGTGGGAAAGGTCCGGTCGGTGCGTTGGATCTGGGGCAGCAGTCGTTGTGCCCGTTCGATCGGCCCGGCCACCAACTGCGGGAAATAGGCGACGTAGGTGGCGAAGGTCACCAGGTTGCGGGCCGGGAGGATCCGGCCGCGATAGGTGTCCACGGTGTAGGCGATGGTCTGGAAGGTGTAGAAGCTGATACCGATCGGCAGCACCACCTGCAGCAGCGCAGGGTTGGCCTGTAGCCCCAACGACCCCAGCGCGGCGGCTGCACTGTCGATGAAGAACCCCGCGTACTTGAAGGCGGCAAGCACGCCAAGGTTGACCGCCAGGCTGATGCCCAACAGCCCTCGTCGTGCCGTCACCGCGTCCAACGCGCAGCGACCGAGCCCCCGGGCGACCAGGAAGTCCACCATCGTCGACAGGGCCAACAGCGACACCAGTCGAGCGTCCCACCAGCCGTAGAACACATAGCTGGCAACCAGGATGACCGGGTTACGCCACCGCCGGGGCACCGTCCAGTGCAACGACAGGACCAGGACCAGCAGCAGGACGAACTCGATGGAGTTGAAGGTCACGGTTGTCTCCTCCCCGGTCCTGCTTGGCTGCGGCTTTCAGTGTGCCCGTGACATGGCCGCCACACCTCAGCCGGTGTAGGACCCCGAGGTGACGTCCCCGCCATGGCCGGTCCAGTCCGTGTGGACGAACTGTCCGCGGTCGGTGTCGATTCGTTCGTAGGTGTGTGCGCCGAAGAAGTCCCGCTGTGCCTGGATCATGTTGGCCGGCGTACGGGCGCTGCGGATCCCGTCGTAGAACGCCAGCGCCGAGGAGTAGGCGGGAAGGGGAACCCCGGCGGCGATCCCGGCGCTCAGGACCCGGCGCCAGCCGGCCTGGGCATCTGACAGAGCTTGGGTGAACACCGAGGCCAGCAGCAAGTTGTCCAGACCGGGGTTGCTCTCGAATGCCTCGGTGATGTCGTCCAGGAACGCAGCCCGGATGATGCACCCCTCACGCCACAACGAGGCGATCCGGCCCAGGTCCAGGTCCCAGTCGTGGTCGGCGCTGGCGGCGTCCAGCAGCATGAAGCCCTGGGCGTAGGAGACGATCTTCGAGGCGTACAGAGCATCGCGCAGGTCATCCAGGTCAACCGCGCCGGCCTCGAGTGCCCGCTGTGGCCCCTGCAGCGTCTGCGCGGCCGCCTGCCGCTGAGCCACCAGAGCCGACACGACCCGGGCGAACACCGCCTCGGTCACCAGCGTCAGAGGTTGGCCGATATCCAGCGCCTCGATCCCCGTCCACTTGCCCGTACCTTTCTGGCCGGCGGCGTCCAGGATCACATCGACCGTGGCCTCGCCTGTGTCGGGGTCGGTGTAGTCCAAGATCTGCGCGGTGATCTGGATCAGGAAGCTGTCAAGCACGCCGTCGTCCCACTCACGAAAGGTGGCGGCCATGTCGGCGTTGGACATGCCCATGGCACTCATCAGGTCGTAGGCCTCGGCGATGACCTGCATGTCGCCGTACTCGATGCCGTTGTGGACCATCTTGACGTAGTGGCCCGCCCCGTCGGGTCCGACCCAGTCGGCGCAGGGGCGCCCGTCATCGGCATCAGCGGCGATGGCCTGCAGGATGTCCTTCACTTCCGGCCAGGCCGTGGTGTTACCGCCCGGCATGATCGAGGGGCCGGTTCGTGCACCCTCCTCACCACCCGACACGCCAGCGCCGACGAACAGGATGCCGCTGCGGGCCAGGTCCTCGGTACGACGGATGGTGTCGGTGAAGCGTGAGTTGCCACCGTCGATGATGATGTCGCCCTTCACCAGCAGAGGCGTGAGTTGCTGGATCACGGTGTCCACGACCGGACCAGCCTTGACCATCAGCATCACGATCCGAGGCGAGGACAGGTCATCGATCAGGTCCTGCACCTCGGCATGGCCGTTGACCGCAGCCGCACTGTCAGCCAACTCGGCCACGGGGCCGTCGATGAAGTCCTGCATGGTCTCAGTGGTGCGGTTGTACACCGCCACCTCAAAGCCGTGGTCGGCCATGTTCAGCACCAGGTTCTGGCCCATGACGGCCAGCCCGATCAGTCCGATGTCAGCGCTCATGCAATGCAGTCTCGCACGCTCGCCTAACCGGTGAGCAGTTTGTGACCTGGGAACGGTGGCCGGTCTCGCGGCGTCGGATCCGACCACTACCACCACCACCAACGGAGGACATCCCATGCGCCGCCTACTCACCATCGCCACCGTCAGCCTGTTGCTGCTGACCATCACCCCCGCAGCATGGGCCTGCGGGTTTCTGATCGCCGAGAACGGTGCCATCCGGCTGTCGCGCTT
This sequence comes from Euzebya sp., assembly GCA_051004735.1. Lineage (GTDB taxonomy): Bacteria > Actinomycetota > Nitriliruptoria > Euzebyales > Euzebyaceae > Euzebya. Next base: position 20,020 of record JBPCKA010000004.1, read on the forward strand.
TGCGGCCCTGGCGGCCTGGGCCGACGGCGAGGAGCACTACGTGACCTCATTTGAGTTCCAGGGCCCCGCCCAGTCCTTCGGTGCGATCGTGCCCCTGCCGGCAGTGCCCAGCACGGTGGAACGGGCGGGGGACTGGACACTCCAGCGGTTGCAGCGGGAGGTCAATCCCCCACCGGTGTTGCTGACCAGCGCACGCCTTGACCTGGCTGCCGAGGCCGCGGCCGCCGAGGTCATCGCGACCTATGAGGTCGACGCCCTGGACATCGCCATACTGTCAGGCGGGGGTCAGGACGTCTTTGATTGGGCGGCCGAGAATGGCTTTGCGTTGGGCGTGGCCGATGACGCCGTGGCCATGCTGGACTTCTATGCCGAGCGCAGCCCGATCTTCGCCGCTGTGCGCTACGACCTTGACCGCGCCGCCGACCTGGACCGGGTCGATGGTGACGGGACGCCGGTGCACTTCGTGATGCCCCTGGATGCCCCCTGGGTGCCGCTGCGGATCCTGACCTTCGACAAGCCCGACGCCGAGATCGTCGAGGCCGACATCTTCCTGCTGACCCCCGAGCGCCCAAGGCTGCTGCCGGCCCAGGGACTTGATGTCGCGGTGTCTGAACAAGCCGACCCGGCCCTGCTGGCCGACCTGCGCCGCGACGAGGCGTCGCAGTGGTTCCCCCAGGAGGCCTGGCTGACCTACATCGACGTGTCGACCCCGGCGGGTGAGCTGAACTATGACCTGGCTGTCGGCGTCGATGGCGCCGAACCCTCTGTGGAGGCCGCCTACGGCACCCAGGCGGTGCAGACCGTCAATGTCGGCCTGCCCTTCACCGCCCCTGACCGTGATGCCCCTGAACCTCAGGTCATCGATGAGCGGCCGATCAGCGATCGTGTTCCCGGCGGGTACCCCGCCCTTGTGCTGGCGGTGCTGATCACCTCGCTGGCGGCGGTCCTGCTGGTCCGCCGCAGCCGGGTCCAGCCCGAGGGGTGGTCAGCCTAACCCCTCACCCATGTGTGTCGGTACGTGCACCGCACAGGTCTATGTACCGACACACACCGACTGACGGCTCCAAGCCATTGGGCTGGGGCGAAGCCCCGCTAGCGCTCGATCGGGGCCTGGACCAGGTTGCCCCACTCGGTCCAGGAGCCGTCGTAGTTGCGGACCTTCTCAAAGCCCAGCAGGTGGCTGAGGACGAACCAGGTGTGGCTCGACCGCTCGCCGATACGGCAGTACGCGATGACGTCATCGGCGGCGGACAGGCCGATCTCGTCCTGATAGATGTCCCGCAGTTGATCGGCGGGCAGAAAGGTGCCGTCGTCGGCGGCTGCCCGTTTCCACGGCACGCTGTTGGCGCCCGGAATGTGGCCGCCACGCATGGCCCCCTCCTGTGGGTAGTCGGGCATGTGGAGCTTTTCGCCGCTGAACTCCTCGGGTGAGCGGACGTCCACCAGCCGTCCCGGCCCCTGCAAGTGGTCCTCCACGTCAGTGCGCATCGCCCGGATCGGCGCGTCCTCACGCTGCACGACCGGGTAGTCCACGCCGGCGGGGATGTCGGGCTTGTCACGGGTCAGTTCCCGGCCCTCCTCCTCCCAAATCTGTCGGCCACCATCCAGCAGGCGGGTGTCGGGATGCCCGAACAGGCTGAAGACCCACAGGGCGTAGGCGGCCCACCAGTTGGATTTGTCGCCATAAAAGACCACCGTCGTGTCCCGGCTGATTCCCTTGGCGGCCATCAACTCGGCGAAGCGCTGCCCCTGCACATAGTCGCGGGTCAGCTGGTCGTTCAGTTCGGTGTGCCAGTCGACTTTGACCGCCCCGGGGATGTGGCCGCTGTCATACAGCAGGACGTCTTCGTCGCTCTCCACAACCACGATGTCGGGATCGTCCAGGTGCTCTGCCAACCAGTCGGTGGACACCAACTTTCCCGGGTCGGCGTAGCCAGCGAACTTCTCGGAGCTATCGGTTGGGACGGCCATGGTGTCGATTCCTCGGTGGTGGTGAGTTGGCAGGGCGCTGCGGATGCCCTGGTCGACTGCCACTGTAGGGACCGCCCAGCAGTCTGTGAACAGTACGAACCGTGCGGAGCCCGCAATGCCGTTGCCAGCCAAGCTCGAAGAGATCGTGGACGACTTTGCCGCCGCGCCCGACGATCTGCGTGCCGAACTGCTGCTGGAGATGTCCGACACGCTGCCGCCCCTGCCCGACGGCATGGACGCAAGTTCGATGGAGCAGGTGACGGAATGCCAGACCCCGTTCTTCCTGGCGACCCGAATCGATCCTGACGACACCGTCCACCTGTTCTTCGACGCCCCGCCACAAGCGCCGACCACGCGGGGCTTCGCCGGAATCCTGGCACAGGGGCTGGAGGGGTCAACGCGCGCGGAGGTCCTGGCCGTCGAAGACGACTTCCACGACCGGTTGGAACTGGCCCGCCTTATCTCCCCGCTTCGCATGCGGGGAATGGCCGCGATCCTGGCCCGCCTCAAACGGCAGGTCCGTCAGGCGGGATAACCGCGCGTGGTGGCATGACCAGCCACCCGGCGTGGTATGAGTGTGGCTGATGTTCGCTGCCATCTCACTGTTGCTGATCGCGTTGACCAGCCTGATCGTGACGCGGGTTGCCACGGTGGCGTTGACGTTGACCGGGCTCAGCCGCGAGACCGCCCGCTTCCAGGCTCGCTCGGCCCTGTCCGGGGCAGGATTCACCACCTCCGAATCCGAGGCGGTGATGACCCATCCGGTACGGCGGCGGATCATGATGACGCTGATCTTCATGGGATCCGTCGGCTTGGTCACGGTGATGGCGACCCTGTCGGCCACCCTGATCGCCAGCAAGGGCCTACGGCAGTTGAGCATCAACGGGCTGGTCATCTTCGTGGGTTTGTTGGGGATCTACTTCCTGGCCTCCTCGCGTTGGTTCGACAAGGCGTTGACGCCGGTGATGACCCGGGTGCTGCGCCGCTATACCGACCTTGAGGTTCGCGACTACGCCGCTCTGCTGCAGATCGCAGGTGACTACGCGGTCATGGAATTGCTGATCGAGGAGTCGGACTGGCTGGCGGGCAAAAGCCTGCAGGAGGTCCGACTACCCGACGAGGGAGTGCTGGTGCTGGGGATCAAACGCGGCGACGAGCACTACGTCGGTGCCCCCGAGGGCGACACTGTCATCCACGCCGACGAGACGTTGGTGCTGTACGGGACCCGACAACGCCTAGCCGAATTGGACCGACGTGACTCGACGACGGGTGCGGTGATGCACGAGACGGCGACGCAGGAACAGGAGCGGCTGGCCCAGGAGCAGGCGTTGGAAGATCCCGCCAACCGGGATTCCTCAACCGAGGACTAAGCAGCCGAACCTGCCGTTGCATGTGGGCTCGGTGATCATGATTGATCCCTCCACCGCCGCCGATGGCTTCGGGTATGAAACCGTCCTTGACACCTACCGCAACCGCCTGCATCTGCTGCCGCCGTTTCGCTGGCGTCTGGTGAATACCCCGTTCGGCCTGGACCACCCCTACTGGATTGATGACCCGGATTTCGATCTGGAGTACCACGTGCGCCGCATCGCGGTTCCGGCGCCCGGTGACCCCCAGACCCTGGCCGAGATCATCGCGCGGATCCATGCCCGACCGCTGGACCGGTCCCGTCCGCTGTGGGAAACATATGTGATTGAGGGGTTGGCAGATGACCGCATCGCCATCTATGCCAAGAACCACCACGCCACCATCGACGGGGTCTCGGGCGCTGACATCTTGGGTGTCCTGCTGGATCTTGAACCCACCCCACCGGTGCCCGGTCAACGTGAGGAGATGACCCCCGAGGCCGAACCCACACAGGCCGAGATGCTGGTCCGCTCGGCGCGAGGCCTGGTCAAACAGCCGCTACGCATGGGCCGTATGGCGGTGCGGGCCGCAGGCGCACTGCCTTTGCTGGGACGTATGGCACAGCGGGCAGCGCCACCGCAACTCAGGCCCAGGCGCAGCGAGGGGTTGATGGGCAAGCCGTTGTTGCAGGCGCCCCCCTCACCGTTCAACGGCGCGCTGTCACCGCACCGTCGGTTCGCCTACGGCTCGGTCGGGCTGAAGGACGTCAAGCGGATCAAGGACGCCGCCGGGTGCAAGCTGAACGACGTGGTGATGGCGTTGACGGCCGGGGCGCTGCGTCGCTATCTACAGCGCACTGGCGGGCTGGGACCAGAGCCACTGCAGGCCATGGTCCCGATCTCGGTGCGGACCGAGCAGCAGAAGGGCGAGGCGGGTAACGCGGTCAACGCGTTGATCGCGACCCTGCCCACCCACCTGGCTGATGCCCGTGAGCGGCTGACCAGCGCCGCAGCTTCGATGGACATGGCCAAGACGGGCAACGCCGTTCCGGCCACGGTGCTGCGTGACTTCACCCAGTTCGCCACGCCGGCGCTGGCCGCCACGGCAGCCCGCACGGTCGCCCGGCTGCGCTGGGCCGACCGGATGCGGATCCCCTTCAACCTGGTGATGTCCAACGTGCCCGGTCCACCAGTGCCGCTGTATCTGGGCGGTGCTCGCATGGAGGCGATCTATCCGGTCAGCGCGATCTATGACGGTGTCGGCCTGAACGTGACCGTGTTCAGCTACCGCGACGAGTTGCAGATCGGCCTGGTCGCCGACCGCGAGATGGTCACCGACATCTGGTCGATGTTGGACGACTTCTATGACGAGATGGCCGAGCTGACCGCACTGGTCGACAATTAGCCCGCAATCAGATCGATGAGGGTTTCCAGCATGGTCTGACGCAGCGCTGCGATCTGGTCAGTCATCCGTTCCGGCGCCCACGCCGAGACGTCGATTGGCGGCAGGATCGCCACCCGGACCGGGCCGGGCCGCACGAGTTGGGTGCCCTTGGGCAGGCACTCGCCGGTGCCTGCCATCACGATCGGCACCACCGGCACGCCGGCCTGGCGGGCGATGTGGAACGCCCCTTTCTTGAAGGGCCCAAGACCGGGGGTGGCCCACCGGGTGCCCTCGGGGGCAAGGACCAGGCTCAGTCCTTCAGTCCTGACCTTCTCGATGGCGGGCTGGATCGCCTCGCGTGCCTGGGCGGAGTTGGCACGGTCGATGAAGGCGACGTCGGCCATCTTGAACAACTGTCCGAATCCCGGGATGTTGGCCACGCTCTGTTTGGCCACCGCAGTGATGTCGTGACGCAGCAGGTTCATCAGGACGATCGCGTCAAGGTTGGAGCGGTGATTGAAGATGAACACGCACGGGCGAGCCCGGCTGAGGTGCTCCCGTCCGCTCACGACCTGGACCCCGACCCCCCCAAGCCCCAGACCGAGGTCTGAGGCCAGTCCGATGGCCGTGTCGATGAAGGCCCGTGTCGAGCGCTGCACCAGCCCGACCGGTCCCGCCATGGCGGTGCCACTGGCGAATCCCGAATACAGCGCGACCGTGCGTGCCGGTGAGGTGAGCGGCACCGAACCACCGACTGATCGGCAGTGCAGCACCGGCCAGTTGTGACTGCCCGCCTCGCGCCGCAGTTCCGGACGCGGCTGCACCGCGGTCGGATGACCCACCGCGGCCAAGAGCGGGATGTCCTCATCGCCATCGCTGTAGGCGAAGGATTGCGACAGGTCGGCGCCGAGCTCCTTCACCAGAGCGGTCACCTCCTCGGCCTTGAACGGACCCCACGGGGCCTGCCCGACGACATGTCCGGTCATCGTGTCGTCGACGAACTCCAGTTGTGTGCAGATCACATGCTGGATCTCCGTCGCCTTGGCGATCGCTCCCAGTTGCAGCGAGGTTCCCGACGACGCCAGGATCAGGGTGTGCCCCTTGGCGCGATGGGTCTCCAGCAGCGCCCATGTCTCGGGTCGCAACCGCCGGGCGATGTCGTCATCGAACACCGTCTGGCTGGTGGAGGACAGGTCTTCGGTGGAGCGTCCGGCGTAGGCCTCAAGTGACCAGCCCAGGAAATCGGCGAACTCCTCAGGTGTGCGAACCCCGCGGATGGCTGCCTGGGCGATTCGTGCCGCGCCGGTGGGACCCAGTTGGCGGCGACGGAACTGCTCGCGGATGAACGACACGCCGCTGAAGCCGTCGATCAAGGTGCCGTCGTAATCGAAGACGGCCGCCACCTGCGGCCCGTCGGGGGCCTGGCGAACCCGATCGATCAGGGTACGCAGTGCTGTGCTCACGACACCTCCACGCCCACCAGCGCTGCCAGCCCAGACATGCTGTCCAGGCGGTCAAGGGTGTGACGCAGTTCGGCCCGGTAGGTCTCTCGGGCGTGGGCCGCAGCCGGGTCACCGGCCAGCAGGTCACGGTTTTCGGCCAGGCTGGCGCACCCGCCGAACAGTTCACGGCTGACCGATTCGACACCGTGGATGCGGCGCTGACGGGCCATCTGTTGGCCCAGGGGGACGCAGGCATCAATCAGTTCGGCGGCGGTGACGGATGCGTTGGTGTCCAGATCGGCCAGGACTTCGGCGGCGACCAACTGTGCGTCCAGGAAGGAGCGCAGGACATGTTTGGCGACCAGGGGGCCGGTGATCAGCGGCGCGTTGGTGCTGTCATCACCGGTCAGGACCCGTTGCAGCAGGCGGCTGGCCTGGCCGGCCCCAAGATTGCGTCCCTCCCACTCTGGTGCCAACAGTCCAGCCTCGACCTCCAACTCGGCGCGGAATGCCGTCTTGTCGCTGAAGAAGAACTCGAACTTCAGCAGATCGCGCAGTCGCAGTGCTTCGTCCCAGGCAGCCTCAAGGTGATCCTTGCCCTCCGGCAGGCTGGCGACGTGCACCAGCACCATCTCTGCGATTGCCCGGTTGAGCAGGTGGTGCAACGCGCCGTTGCGATAGAACGCGGCGGTGTGATGACGGTCGGTGCAGATCGACCAGACCGGCGTCTTCCCGTCGTCATAGACCTCGACCACGTCGGCACCTGCCAACCGTTCCAAGGTTGCGTTGACCCCGGCTTCGTCGCGCAGATCGTCGCGCGGCCGCTCGATCCCCTTGGCGTCCAGGTAGTCCAGCAGGGGTCGCACCCGATCGGTGATCTGCTCGGGTGTCAGCGCCCGATCGCGCTCACCCAACAGCACCAGGGTGATCAGGCTGGTCGCGGTTGCGGGGGTGACGGCGTTGATCCGGCTTGCGACGGTGAAGGCGACCTTCTCAAGTTGCAGCGGCCCCTCGCCGGCGTCGGCCAGAGCCTGTCGTAGCGGGAGGGGTTCGCCGAAGCGGACCTTGACCTGACCCAGATGTTCCCGCTGCGCCAGCAGGTAACGAGCCAGCCAGGCCAGACCTTCGTCCTGCTTGTCGCCACCCAGTTCCTCGGCGGCCATCGCACTGACCTCGTGCAGTTGCTCATACACCAGCGAGACCGGGACCAGGATCGGGTCGGCCTGGGGTTCGATGGTCAGCCCGTCGACCAGGTAGGTCAGGATGCCGTACTTGGGCCGACGCAACTTCCCGGTCCTGGTCCGGCCACCCTCCATGAACCACTCCACGTTGAAGCGCTTGGCCATCAGATGTGCCAGGTAGTGCCGTACGGCGAACTTGTACACGTCGTCGCCGCCGAAGCTGCGTCGGATGAACACGATCCCCGACCGTTTGCCCAGGGGGCCGAAGGGCCAAAACGACAGGTTCGCGCCACCCAGGGTGTGATTGCGCGGCAGGTCGTGCTCCAGCAGGACATCGGCCAGGATCAACGGATCCACGTAACTGCGGTGGCTGGGAAGGAAGATCAGACCGTTGGTGCGGTTCAGTGCACTGAGCTTGGAAAGCTCTGCAGGGTTCGCGTCAACGTCCCAGGCACGGCTGTGCATGGGTTTGAGGATGCTGCGCCACAACTCGATCGCGACGGGGGACTGCACCGCGATGAGTTCCTCAAGGGCTGCCTTGGCCTGGGCAGTGATCTGTTCCAGTCCCGTGCCCGCCTTCGTGGCGATGCTCTGCAGTCCCTCGCTGAATGAGGGTTTGTCCAGGATCTGCTCGGCGATCAGCCGTGGGACCTTGTAGCGCTGGCCCAGGGTGACCCGCTCTGCCCGGTCCAGCGCGACCAGCGCCTGGCGACCGACGAACGCCGCGAAATTGTTGTCGGTGTCGGTGCCATACCGCTGGTGGTACCTGGCGGTCAGATCGGCCACCGACGCTGGCTCGGCGTCGGTCAGTTGGGCCGCGTCGGGGCGGATCCTGGTCAGAACCTGCTGCAACGGAGCCCACGGCCTGCGCGGGCGGGCCAGCAACAACAGTTCGCCGGCGGACAGTCGGTTGCCGCTGGCCCGAAGCTTCGGCAACCAGGTGACCCTGACGGGCAGGACGACGGTGGCCGGGTCGGACAGATCGGACCCGCTCAGGTCGGCCAACGTGACGACATGCCCATCAGCAACGTTGTCCCTGGCCCACCGCGTGACCAGTGCGCGTTCGGGGGTGGTGCTGACGTCCGCGAGGATCACCGTGGGGCGGGAGTGCATACCTCGGGCAGCCTAAGCGTTGTCCCGTAATCTGGCCGGCCGGGGCATCAAAGCGGCAGTCGATCAACGCGACCTTGGGGCACTGAAGGGCAACCGGTTCGAGAAGCTGAAGGGCGATCGTGCGGTGGCCATCCACCCCGGCGAGCACATCGCCGATGAACTGGAGGAGCGAGGCATGAGCGCCGCAGCGCTCGCGCGCGCGATGGGTGTGGATCGTGGCCGGGTGTCGCGGCTGGTCAACGGACGTACGGCTGTGACGGGTGAGACCGCGATCCTGCTCGGTCGGGCGTTCGGTACATCCGCTGAGTTCTGGATGCACCTTCAGGGCGACTACGACCTTG
>JBPCKA010000005.1:0-32788 GCA_051004735.1 Euzebya sp.
CGGCCGACGGCCTGGGCCATGACCGAGCGCAGGTAGGCCTGATCGTCGTGGCCGATCTCGTGGGTGTAGCGCACCGCACCGCCGAACAGGGCGGTTTGCGTCACGGTCTGGTTGGCTCCCACGTCACGCAGTTCCGCAGGTCGGTCCGCGGTGAGGACGATCAGGGGGACCGCGGCGGCATCGGCCTCAAGCACGGCGGGGTGGAAGTTGGCGGTGGCCGTTCCCGACGAACACAGCACGGCGGCGGGCCGACCGCTGCCGCGTGCCAACCCCAGGGCCAGGAAGGCGGCGGTGCGCTCGTCCAGGCGCACATGCAGCCGCAGGTCAGGATGGTCCGCGGCGGCCAGTGTCAGCGGCGCGCTTCGTGATCCGGGTGAGCACACGACGTCGGCCACACCCTGGCGGGCCAGTGCGTCGATCAGGACCGCGCCGATCCAGGGGGAGCCGTGCTGGTGATCGACGCCGGGGGCGGTGGTCACGGTGATCCTTTGGTGGTCACGATGATCCTTCGTCGGTTGCGGCTGCTCCGACGGCGGCCGCTGCCGCACGATAGCGGTCGATCTCGGCCTCGGCGTCGGGTGCGGCCCAGCGTTGCAACAGGTCTGGGTCGACACGGGGGCGTCGGACCGGGATGTGGCCGTTGACCGGATGCAGCGGCTGGGCGGTGACGTCACCCCTCAGCAAACTCGCCGTTCCCAGACCGCAGGCGTAGGGCAGGGACGGCAGTGCCGCAGCCAGGGCCGCGCCGGCGGCCAGACCCACCGAGGTTTCGATGGCGCTGGACACCACGGCTGGGAGCCCGGCGGCCTCGACGACGGCAAGTGCCCGGCGTACCCCTCCCAGTGGTTGGACCTTGACCACGATCAGGTCGGCTGCTTCCAGACCGGCCACGCGCAGCGGATCCTCGGCGGTGCGGATGGACTCATCGGCGGCGATCAGGACATTGACCTTGCGCCGGACCTGGGCCATCTGCGCAAGGGTGGCGCACGGTTGCTCGGCGTATTGCAGACCCCCCGCAGCCCGGTCCAGCAGCCGCAGGGCGGTCACGGCCTGATCGACATCCCAGGCGGCGTTGGCGTCGATGCGGATGTGACCTGCTGGTCCTAAAGCGTCGGCGACGGCCTCCACGCGGGCCTGGTCCTGTGCCAGGGTGTGACCGGGGTCAGCCACCTTGATCTTGGCGGTGGTGCACCCGCTGGCGAGGACCATCGCGTGAGCCGTGTCGGGGTCCACGGCTGGCACGGTCGTGTTGACCGGGATCGAGTGCCGCAGAGGCGGTGGCCACCCCTGCATGGCAGCCTCCTGGGCGCATGCCCACCACCACCGCGTCACCTCCGGGGTGTACTCGGGGAAGGGTGAGAACTCCCCCCACCCCGCCGGGCCCTGGATCAACACCGCACGGCGCATGGTGACCCGGCGAAACCGGGTGACCAGTGGGATCTGGACCACTATCGGGGCGATCACAGGCGGGCCAGGAGCAAACCGAGGCTGAGGGTCACCCCAAAGACAAGTTGCACCCTGGCGGTACCGGACAGCACGTCGATCAGCTCGGGGCCCCGCGCGCCGTTGCGAACCAGTTCAAGTGGCTTGGCCGACAACGGCACCGTCACAACTGCCACCAGCGGCCAGGGCGATCCCGCGCTCAGCGCAGTCACGCCGAGGAAGGCGAACGCGATGATGAACAGCACCAGGAACAGTTGGCGGGTCAGCCCATCGCCAAGCGTGACGGCCAGGGTCTTCTTCCCCGCCGGCGCGTCGGTCGAGATGTCGCGCAGGTTGTTGGCGACCAGGATGGCAACGGCGAACAACCCGACGGGAACGGCTGCGATGACGGCGGTTCGCACAATTTCCTGGTCCTGCACGAAGGCGCTGCCGACCGTGGCAACCAGGCCGAAGAAGACGAACACGAACACCTCCCCCAGACCCAGCGAGGCGTAGGGCTTGGGGCCGCCGGAGTACCCCAGCGCAGCGGCGAAACAGGCCAGGCCGACAGCCAGCAGCCACCAGGTGGTCGCTGCCGCCAGCGCCACGCCGCTGAGGGCCGTGATGACCAGGCACACGGCGATCGCCCGCTTCATCGCTGCCGGGGCGATCAGACCCGAGGCCACCGCACGGCGTGGGCCCAGACGAGCGTCGGTGTCAACACCCCTCACACCATCGAAATAGTCGTTGGCGTAGTTGACCGCCACCTGCACGCTGACGCTGACAACCAGTGCCGCAACTGCCCTCCAGGCCACGAACACCTCGGCTGCGGCTGTGCCGACCAGGACCGGTGCGATTGCCGCGGTCAGGGTTCGGGGCCGGGCGGCTTCCAGGTAGGGGTTCACGGGGGTGGCGGCTCCTTGCACGGAAAGATTCCGTCTGGCATGGGCGGTCGGTACCGTAGCGCGGTGCACGACCCTGCCGAGCATCCGTCCGGGCAGCCGCCACCGATCCGTGACACCCGGTCCCAGGCGGTGGGGTCGCGTGTGCTGCTGGCGGTCGAAGCCACGCCCGCGGTGCTGCTGCCACTGCTGCGCCAAGCGTGGGAGGGCGGCCCGGCAGTCCTGCCGCTGGACCCTCGCCTGCCACCGCGGGCGCGTGGTGCGCTGGTGCAGGCCTTCAAGCCCGGCGCCATCCTCAAACCAGGTGGTCTGGTTCAGCTGCCAGGCGGCACACCAGTAGCCGATGACGTGATGGCTGTCGTGGCGACCAGTGGATCAACGGGCACGCCCAAAGGGGTTGAGCTGACGCGGGAGGCCCTGGAATCCAGCGTCGCGCTGGGCTTGGCTGCCAGCCGATCCGATCCCTCGGTCCCCTGGGTGTGTTGCCTGCCGGTCAGTCATGTCGCGGGTCTGCTGGTGCTGTTACGAGGGGTGGTGACGGGTACACCGGCGCTGCTGATGGACGACTTTGACCCCGCAGCGATCGTGGCGTTGGAAGGTCCGGTGCATCTGGCGATCGTGCCGACGATGTTGACCCGGCTGATCCAGGCCGGAGCCGATCCGTCACGGTGGCACACGGTGCTGGTGGGCGGCGCCCGCATCCCCGCCGGTCTGCGCCAGGCGGTGCCTGGCCTGACCACCACCTACGGGATGACCGAGACCAGTGGGGGCTGCGTGTATGACGGCCAGCCTCTTCCCGGGGTACGGGTGGAGGAGGGCGCCGACGGCAGACTTCGGATTGGCGGACCGACATTGATGTCGGGCTACCGCATGGCAGCCGAGACCGGGGTGGATCCCGATGGGATGTTGACCACCAACGACATCGGTGAGGTGACGGCGGACGGCACCGTTCGTGTCCTGGGACGCGCCGATGACGTGATCGTGACCGGCGGCGAAAAGGTCGTGGCCGCAGCCGTCGCGACGCGACTGGAGGAACATCCGGCCGTGGCCCAGGCCGAGGTCATCGGAATCCCCGACTCCGAGTGGGGGCAACGGGCCGTCGCGGTGGTGGTACCGGCACAGGTCGGTGCCATCCTGTCACTTGCATTGCTGCGCGAGTTCGTGGCCGAGTCGATGCCCAGGTATGCGGCCCCGCAGGATCTGATGGTCGTCAACATGCTGCCGCGACTGTCCAACGGCAAGGTCGACAGGTTTGCGCTGACACGGGCGATCCTGGACTGAGGGGGCTTCGCCCGAAATGGTTCGCCCCCCTCGCCGGTCGTCGTGTACACAATGGGGGTATGGCCTCAACCTCGCAGGACGCCACCAGCCCCATGCTCGCAGTCGTGGTGGTCATGGTCGGATTCGTCGTGGTGTTCACGACCTTCATCACCGACTCCGCCTGGTCCTGGATCATCGGGGGGGTCATGCTGGTCGGCGGGGCACTGTGGGCCGGCCTGGCAAGCCCAACCCCCGTTCAGCCCGTGACCCCGGTTGCTGCGACCCCAGTCGGCGCCGAGCGGGAGAGGGACCACGGAAGCTCCGCCTAGCTCCGGTCGCCGGGTACGCCGACGCGATCCCGATGATCAACAGGGGTGGGGTGATGTCCCCATTGCTGCACTTGAGCATCCCTACATCCGGCTGTTGCAGGTCATTGCCCTGGCGATCGCCGTCGTGTTGGGCCTGAACCAACTGGGGTTGCTCAACCGTACTGAGGTGACACTGAAAACCATCCGGATCACCGGTGCGGATCCGGTGTCGGCCTCGGCATCGGTGGCCCGCCAGAGCCACGGCCATGGTGCCCCTACGATCATCATCGCCGGCACCCAGGCCCTGGCCGACGGTGTGGTGGCCACAGGTCTGGCAGGTGCGCTTAATGCACCGATTCTGCTGAACGACAGCGACACCCTGTCTCCCCAGATCCTTGATCTGATCCGGGAACTGGACACCCAGGAGGTGGTCCTCATCGGGGGGACGAATGCGCTGAGTGAGGCGGTCAGCCAATCGCTGAGTGACCTTGAACTGGGCGTCATCAGAGCGGCGGGGCCATCCCGTTTTGACACCGCGAACCTGGTGGCTGACCTGTTTGAGCAACACACCACGCCCGCGGTGGTCCAGGGCCTGCGATCCGCGTTGATCGTGCCGGCCGAGGACGTTGCCGCGGGCTTGGAGGCGGGAAGCCTGGCGGCATCCAGATCGGCCCCTATGCCGGTCCTGATCAGCCAGGACGGTGCACTACCCGATCCCACCCTGGACGCGCTGCAGCGTCTGGGCATCCAGCAGTTGTTCGTGGTGACGGGGCAGTCCGGTCTGGTCGATGGGATCCAACAGGATTTCAGCGGTCCCGTCCAACCCATCGCCGGCCCGGCAGGCGCCGCCGAGACGGCCGCGACCATCAACCCCTTCCGCCCGCCGCGGGTGGTGATCGTCCCGGCCGGCGACCAAGCCCGGACCTTGATCGCAGGCCCACTGGCAGGCAGGGAGTCAGGCGTGATCCTGACCGCCGAGGAAGCCCTGCCCTGGCTTCGCGCCAACTGTGGCACCGTCAGCGAGTTGTTCGTCATCGGTGAGCCTGACGTCATCACCGACGCCCAGATCACCGCAGCCGAGAACGCTGCCAGCAACTGCGAAAGCTGACCCAAGCTACCGCCTCCCGCGGTGGGGCCTGCCCGCGTCGGGATCCGACCACACGCTGCCGGGATCGCGCCCGAACCCGGCTATAGCGGGTTCAAGCCCCGATCGCGCCCGGAAACGGGTGCCATGGCAACAGCCCAGGGCAGTAGCGTGGCCCCGGTGAAGCGGATCGTAGCGGTGGGCCTGGTCGCCGCCCTTACGGTCCTGGTGGCCGTGGCGATCTCACGCCAGCCCGACGTCAGCACCGTCGCGCTGACCGTGACCGTCCCGCAATCGCCTGGGGACCCCCGCACCATCGAGTTGGACGCGCTCCTGTACCTGCCTGAGGAGGTTCCGGCGCCCGCGGTGATCATGGCCCACGGTTTCGGGTCCGACCGGACCTCGCTTGACCAGCCCGCCCGGTTGTACGCACGTGAGGGGTATGTGGTACTGGCCTACTCCGCTCGTGGGTTCGGGGCGTCGCAGGGGCTGATCGGTCTTGATGACCCCGACCGGGAGGTCGCTGACGTGTCGGGACTGGTCGATCTGCTGGCCAGCCGAGCTGAGGTCATGCAGGACGGACCCGCAGATCCACGGGTCGGGATCGCCGGTGGTTCCTACGGCGGTGGCCTGGCGCTGTTGGCTGCCCAGCAGGAACCCCGACTGGACGCCGTCGTGGCGGCCGCCGCATGGAACAGCCTGGCCCGGTCGTTGTCGCCCAACCGGGCCGGGACCGCACCAGGGGTGTTCAAGTCGCAGTGGGCCTCCATCCTGTTCACCGCCAGCGTGCAGACCGCAGAACCGGACCAGAGTCCTGACCCCGCGGTGGGCTGCGGCCGGTTCGAGCTGGTGGTGTGCCAGACCTACTTGCGGGTTGCCACCAACGGCCTGGTGGACCCCGACGCGGTGGCGTTGCTGGACCGCTCCTCCCCACAGGACGGTCTGGACGACATCACTGCGCCAACCTTGCTGATCGCCGGGTTGGACGACTCGTTGTTCGGGTTGGAGGAGTCCCTGCGCAACGCCCGGGGCATCAGCGCCCCCGTGGGCTTGCAGTGGGTTCCCGGCGAGCATGGCGATGCCAGTCGCCTGGATCGCCCCAGCGCCCTGGACTTCTTCGATGTCCACCTTCGGGGTGCGAGCACCGACCTGCCGCGGTTCAGTTGGTATGACGTGGCTTCCGGAGCCACACAGCAACGTGACGTCCTGCCGGGCGATGAGGAGACCGACGACGGGGGACGTGAGGTGCTGACGCTGGGCCCGCAGGGCACGTTGGTTCGCCTTCGCAGTGACCTTGAGTCCGGGCTGGTCCCCCTGGTCCATCCGCCCGGTGGGCTGCCTGCCTCATTGTCGACGCTGCCCGGGCTGGGAGCCGTCTCGGGGCTGCTGCCGACATTCGACGTTCCCGGTCAAAGCGTGTCATTCACGGGTGCAGCGCTGACTGAGGACCTGACTGTCCTGGGTTCGCCACGGCTGGCACTGAGCGTGGCGTCCGTGACAGATCTTTCAGGCTCCGGACCGGCAGCCGGCACAGCGGGGCAGGGTCAGGCAGAACCGCAACAGGCGGTGCTGTTCATCAAGCTGTACGACGTGACCCCCGGTGGACAGGCCACCCTGTTGCAGTCGGCAGTGAATCCGACGCGGCTGACCCAGATCCCGGTGGAGCTTGACCTGGTTTTGGAGCCCATCGCACGTCGGCTTGTGGCTGGCAACCGGTTGCGTCTGACCGTGGCCTCAACCGACCAGGCCTACGCCGACGGGATCCAACCGAGCCTGCTCACGCTGCGCACCGGACCCGGCAGTCAACTGACGCTGCCCGTGACCACTGCCGACCTGGTCTCAGGCGTCCCCGCCGCGATCCGTCTGGGCCTTCCCGTGGCACTGATCACGCTGTTGGCCCTGGTGTCGTTGGCACTGATCAGACGCCACGAGAAGTTGCTGGAACCTCCCCCGCTGCAGCCTGCGATGCCCCCAGCGTCCACCGCAGGCACTGCGACGGCCGCAGCGGAACCTCCGGATGACCCTGTCGTGGTCAGCGGGTTGGTCAAACGCTACGACGACGGCAAGGTCGCGGTGGACGGGCTGGACCTGCAGGTCGGTCGGGGCCAGGTCTATGGACTGCTCGGACCCAACGGGGCGGGCAAGACGACCACCATGCGGATGGTGTTGGGTCTGATCCGGCCGACAGAAGGTGAGATCCGACTTCTTGGTCAGCCCATGCGTCCAGGTCATCCGGTCCTACGCCGCGTCGGGGTGCTGGTCGAGGGGCCCGGGTTCGCTCCCTACCTGTCAGGTCGGGCAAACCTGGTCAGCTACTGGCGGGCCGGAGGTCATCCGCTGATCGATGCCGACATGGACGGTGCCCTGGATGTCGCTGACCTGGGTGCAGCAATCGACAAACCAACCCGGACCTACAGTCACGGGATGCGACAACGTCTGGCCATCGCCCAGGCGCTGCTGGGCCGTCCGGAACTGCTGATCCTGGACGAGCCCACCGACGGGCTTGACCCAGAGCAGATCCGTGGGATGCGTCAGTTGCTGTCCCGGCTGGGTGAGCAGGGGCAAACTGTCCTGGTATCAAGCCATCTGTTGGCCGAGGTCGAGCAGATGTGCACCCACGCCGCGGTGATGCAGGCCGGCCGGGTGGTGGCAGCCGGACCGGTGGCCGACCTCTTGGGTGCAACACGCACGATGGTGATCCAGACCGACGAAAGGGACCGGGCGCGTCAGGTCCTGACCCCCCTGCTGGGACCCGGCGGGATCGACGTGGAGGGATCTGGCCTGGTCGTGACCTTGGATGGTCATGACCCCTCGACCATCATTGCAACACTCGTCACGGCCGGGATCGCCGTGTCGGCCGCGACTCCCCGCGGTCGCCTGGAAGACGCCTTCATGCACCTGACCGGAGCGGCGCAGTGATGGGTGTCGAACTCGCCCGCCAGTTCCGCCGTCGCCGCACCACCTTCGGCCTGGCGGGCATGGCCATCGTGCCGGTCCTGTTGGCCCTGGCCTTCTATTTCAGCGGGGATGACGGCGGCGGACCTGACGGTGACCCGACCGGGTTGTTCAGCCTGGCCAGAGCGTCGGGCCTGAACTTCACCATCGCGACCGTCGCGGCGGTCAGCCCCTTTCTGCTACTGAGCGTCGTCGCGCTGTTCACCGGCGATACGGTGTCCAGCGAGGCCACTTGGTCCTCGCTGCGCTATCTGCTTACCCGCCCGGTCAGCCGAGCTCGTCTGCTGGGCCGCAAGCTGATTGTCGGGATGGTCCTGTCGGTGCTGGCGACCCTGACCGTCACCGCGTCGGGACTGGCCAGTGGGACGGTCGCCTTCGGGTGGGCCGGGCTGGTGACCCCGTTCGGCAACCTGGGTACCGGCGAGGCATTGCTGCGGCTACTGATGATCCTGGCCTATGTGCTGTGGTCGAGTGCCTGGGTGGCCTGCTTGGCGTTTGCCCTGTCGACGGTGACCGACGAGCCGGTCGGGGCGGTCGCGGGCACGATCGTGCTGGTCATCGTCGTGCAGATCCTGGACAACATCACCGCCATCGGGGCAATCCGCGACTATCTGCCGGTTCATGAGAGCGGAGCCTGGTTGGGACTGTTGGCCGACCCACCCCGATTTGATGACCTGGTGCGTGGCATGTGGCTGCAGGTGCCCTACATCCTCATCAGCCTGGGTCTGGCGTGGTGGCACTTCTCCCGCAAGGACATCCTGAGCTGATGCTGTCTGTTACCCGTGGGCTCAGCGCCTTCAGCGTTTTCGCTTGGCGTCCTGCACGGCCTGGCCGAAGGCGGCCCCGGCCCGCCAGTCGCTTTGGAACCGCTGCTGCCAGCCCTGCTGAACCTGCTCCCAGGTACCCGGCGCGATGCCGTGACCGATGAGGTAGGCATCCAGTTGCTCAGGCCTGACCCGATCACGCTGCAGGCCCGCCTGTGCGCCCGCGTAGGCGGACAGGGACACGCCCAGCACGGTGCCGAACTCCTCGGGCTGTGCTGGTGATGCGGCCTCAACAGGTGAGCCGACGCCAACCTCGGCGTTGGCGGAGGGGCCGGCGGTGTCCATCGACGCCTGGCCCAGAGAACTGCCGTGCTCGGCCTGCCAGCCTGCCTTGGCCTGATCAAGGGACCACTGCAGGATCCCGCCAATACCGGAACCCTCAGGAGGCAGGGCCGAGGGCGGTTGAGCGGGCGCAGGCGGATAGCCGGCCGCGCCGGTAGCCGCCACCTGACCAGCCGGAACCCCGGCCCGTGACCGTTGGCTGTGCCGCCACACCAGCAGGCTCCCGAACAGGGCCAGTATGAGTCCCAGACCGGCAGTTGCGAACAGGCTCGTTTGCAACCCGCGACGGATACGAAAGACCAGCAGTTGGACATTTGGCGTCCGAATCTCCCGGCGATAGCGGCAGTCCAAGGTCGTGGCGCCCTGCATGCCATCGAAGAACCCGAACCGCGTGATCCCTCCGGCTTGGATGGCCGCTGACGTCACGTCGCCGCGGATCTCCGCCTGGCTTCCGTCGGGCTGGGTCAGGGTGCACAAGGTCGAGGCCACCTCGACGTCCTCATCACCCCCGTCCAGGCGAACCAACCCGCGGTCGTCCAGGGCCACTCCGTACCGCACCCCCTCAACGGTCTGTAACGTCACCGATCCCGGCATCCGTGTCTGTGCCTCAGCGGTCACCCGGCTGATTCCCTGGCTGACCGCGATCCCGGCCGCGCCGATGATCAGCAGCAGGATCCCCAACCCGATCAGCATGACTCCCCGGATGATCCCCCCAGAGTCCTCCCGGATCCGATCACGGCACCTCACACCCTCAAGCCCTGACATGACCGCGACCTGCAACCCCTCACCTGCCCTCACAGAGCGCACCAAAGAATTGGCGCACTGTACACCGTGGTGGTGCGCACCGGTGGGGTCAGGACGCGTTCAGACCGGCAACGACCACGCTGACCAGAGCCTGGGCACCCCGCGGGCTGACATGGACACCGTCGCCCCCGAAATAACCGGGCACTCCGTCGGAGGCACCGTTCCAGTCCACCAGCACGGTGTTGGGCCAGCGACCCGTGGCACCGCTCAGAGCCCGGTTGACCGTACTCTCCCACGGCCGGGGGACGCGAACGTTGACCAGGACCACCCGGCCCGCCTCTTCGAAGTGGCTCAACACCTCATCAATCGTTTTGGTGTTCGTCGCCCCGTTGCTGCCCAGATGGATCACCACGGCGTCATCCGGCCCTGGTTTGCGGTCATCATCGACCAGTTCGTGCCACTGACGGCCGATACGGGCGTCGACGACGACGTTGCCGGCCAGTGCCTGGAACTGCTCGACTGCCCCGACGATGACGGAGTCGCCGTAGACATAGATCTGGTCGTAGCGCTGCTCCAGGGACTCCGCGGTCGCGCTGGCTGGTGGACCTTGTTCTGCCGGCGGCTGATCCGAGGGCACCAGCGCCACGTCGGGGCCGGGCTGCACCGGTGCCCGGCGCAGTTGCACGGGCTTGGCGGCGTTGCCGGGTTCGGTCGGGGCCGCGACGGCCTGGTCCACCGGCAGTTGGGCGTTACCCACCGCCACCATCGCCACGACCGACATCAACGCCACGGCAGACCCGCGCTTGAGGGCGGCCTGTTCGGGCACGGCCCGTTTCAGGCTGCGCAACTGCTCCATGAAGCGGCCCTGGCGGATGGGCTGCTCGATGTAGGTGTAGGAGATCTCGGCCACCGCAACGGTGGCGCCCAACCGGACCAACGTCAGCCACGGATCACCCACGATGGTGTCAACACCCGGGCGCAGCACCATGAACAGCGGCCAGTGCCACAGATACAACCCGTAGGAACGGGCACCGATCCACCGCAGCACGTTCCACGACAGTGGCATCGCCAGGAATGAACCCGGGGTCACCACGGCGCCGATCACTGCGGCGGTGGCCAGCGACACGATCAGGAACCCGCCGTGGTACAGCCGCGCGTCGTAGGCGCCCAGCAGGACGAACTGGCTGGCCAGGACCCCCAGACCCAGCAGGCCGACCAGGTCGGGCAGCGCGGCGGTCTTGACCGGGCCGACGCCCAGGGTGATCCACGGTCGCCACACCATGGCCAGTGCAACCCCGACCAACAGTCCGGCCGCACGTGTGTCGGTGCCGTAATAGATCCGGGAGGGGTCGGCAGCAGGGTCGAACAGTCGCCACATCAGCGCCACCGAGGCGGCAACACCGATCACGGTCATGGCCAACGTCACCCGGCGGCCGGTCAGCCGCCTGCCGGCCAGGAACAGCAGCGGAAAGGCCAGGTAGAACTGCTCCTCGATGGCCAGGGACCACAGGTGCTGCAGCAGTGGTGGGCGACCGAAGGACTCGAAGTAGGACTGCTCGGTGAAGATCAACGACCAGTTCATGACATAGGCCATCGCGGCGGTCGCCTGACCGCTCAGGTTGGCCAGGGCGTCACGAGCGGTGAACAGTGCCAGTACCGCCACCCCGCCCAACAGCACCCCAAGAGCGGGCAGTAGACGCCGAGCACGTCGTTTCCAGAAGCTGATCAGATCGATGGAGCCGGTGCGTTCGTACTCCGTGATCAACAACGCGGTGATCAGGTAGCCCGAGATGGTGAAGAAGACCTCCACGCCCAGGTACCCGCCCTGCAACCACGCCTCGTCAGCGTGGTAGATCATCACCGCGACAACCGCAAGCGCGCGCAACCCGTCCAGCGCGGGAAGGTACGGCAGTCGCCGTACCGGGCCCATGCTGAATGACAGCCCGTTTGAGGGGCGCAGAACACGGTGGGGGAAGGACACGTGGGGGAGGTGCTCCAGCGGTTGACCGCGAAGAGGCCGCGGACGAGCGGGAAACGTACGCGTCTAGGGTGCCACCAGCCATGGCCCGTGGGTACGGGTCAACCTGTGGTTGAGGGTCGCCGGGCCGGTGGAAAGCCACTGGCTCAGTAGGATCTGGACCCACAAACGGGCCAACCCTTGAGGAGAGGTTGATGGCACAACATGTCCAGTACTCGGTCACCGATGGGGCAGCCCGCCTGACCCTTGATCGACCGGACAACCGCAATGCCCTGTCCGCCGAACTGGTCAACGGTTTGGGAGACGGGCTGACCCGGGCGACGCAGGACCCCGAGGTTCGTGTCATCGTGCTGACCAACACAGGTCCAGCGTTCTGCGCGGGGGCCGATCTGTTGGGCACCAGCGCGGAGGAACCTCGCTACACGCTGCCCCAGCTGTTTGAGCTGATCCAGCGGGGCAGGGTCCCGGTCATCGGTCGGATCGCTGGGCACTGCACGGGCGGTGGGGTGGGGCTGGCGGCGGCCTGCGATATCTCGATCATGGCCGCCGACGCGGTGATGGGCTTCACCGAGGTTCGCATCGGGGTGGCACCCGCCATGATCGCCGTGGTGTGCCTGCCCAAGATGCGGCGAGGCGACGCCATGGAATTGTTCCTTTCGGGCGAGAAGGTCTCGGCCAAGCGGGCGGCGGAGGTGGGTCTGATCAACCGGGCGGTGGCTGCAGAGCACCTGGATGAGGAGGTCGCAGCGGTGGTCGACAGGGTCATGCAGGGCGGTCCCGAGGCACTGGCGGTCTGCAAGACACTGGTCTTTGACGTGCCCGCGATGGCCCGTACCGACGCCTTTACCTGGACCCAGCAGGTGTCGGGCGAGCGCTTTGGTTCCACCGAGGCGGCCGAGGGCATGGCCGCCTTCCGCCAGAAGCGCCCGCCATCGTGGTCCCCCGCACGTCCCTAGGGCTGATGACCGGCGGCTCAGCCTCGAGCGTTTTCGGGCGCGGATGCCAGGCGGCCCGGCTAGGGCTAGGCAGCCCAGCGAGCCAGTTGCCGTGACTGGGCTACCAGCCTGCCGGTGGCGTCGAAGACCGTCGCGTCCTCGTCCAGGAAACCGTCGGTGACGTGGTTGGTGACCACATCGATCATCAGGGGACCGGGATCCGGGCGGGCCCTGAGGTGGACGGTCAACTCGACGGTGGGAACCCAGCCCTTGGGACCCAGCGCATTGAACACCGCTGGCACGGTGGCGTCACAGGCGATGATCGCGACCAGTTGAGTGCTGGGTTCTGTCGAGGTGGTGACCGCACGCACAGTGGCGTGATCACCGATCTGGCCGTGGGTGAATCCCATCGTGTTCGTGTCGAGCCGCAGGCCCAGTCGCGCAGCGATGTTAGGGGGCTGAAAGTCCGGGCCTGGTGTGGTTGCAGGCGGGCTCAGGTTCTGCTCGGCGAGGGCGGTCGGAGGAGCGGTGGTCCACGCCGGCCCCTGGATCATCGTCCGGTCCCCCACCGAGGCCATGATGCTCATCACGACATGTCCGTTCTGGCTGGCGGTGGCGGTGACGGTGGTGAACCTTCGGCTCCCACCGACCGGGGTGGCCAGGAACGTCATCGGCCCGACCACAGCCTTGCGCAGGAAATGGGTGGTGATCGTGAAGATGTCGGGCTGGCGGGTGTGCTCAAGGACCGCGGCAGCCCCCAGGGCGGCCAGATATCCACCGTGAGGAATACCGAAGACGTCAAAGCCGTCGTGCACGTGAGCCGACAGTTCCTCGCCCTGGCGGCTGACCGCCAGAGCCTGGGCCAACGTCGGGATGGTTCCTGGTGGATTGGCTACTTCCCGATCGGAGGCCGTCTGATCAGGGATTGCCGGATCAGGCACTGTCACGGGCCCGCAACTCCACGCGCCGGACCTTGCCCGAGACGGTCTTGGGCAACTCCTCGATGAACTCGATCTGGCGGGGGTACTTGTAGGGGGCGGTGACGGACTTGACGTGCTGCTGGATCTGGGTCACCAGGTCATCGCTGGGCTCATGGCCAGGTGCCAGGATCACGAAGGCTTTGACGACCTGACCTCGTTCGTTGTCGGGCACGCCGATGCAGGCGACCTCCTGGACGGAGGGATGCTCGATGATGGCGCTTTCGACCTCGAACGGGCCGATCCGGTAGCCGGCGCTGATGATGACGTCATCGTCACGGCTGACGAACCAGAAATAGCCGTCCTCATCGACGTGGGCACGGTCACCGGTGAGGTAGTACTCGCCCAGATGGGCCTCGGCGGTGGCCTCCTCGTCATTCCAGTACTCCACGAACAACCCCACCGGCCGCTGTGGCACAACCTTCACCGCGATCTGCCCCTCGTTTCCCGGCCCCAGGGGCTTGCCCAACTCATCGACCACCGCCACGTCGAACCCCGGGGTGGGTTTGCCCAGCGATCCTGGCTTGATGGGCATGCACGGGTAGTTGGCCAGCAGGTTTACCGTCTCGGTCTGGCCGTACCCGTCGTGGATCTCTGTTCCCGTGGCGGCCTTCCAGGCGTTGAACGTTTCCGGATTCAGCGCCTCCCCGGCTGCCAAGCAGTGCCTCAGGCCCGAGAAGTCATAGCCCGACAGATCCTGGGTCACGAAGTTGCGATAGATGGTCGGAGGGGCGCAGAAGACCGTGACCCCGTGGTCGGTGATCATGCGCAGCATCTGGGCGAAGTCCGGCTTGCCCTGGGCATTCCACGCCAGGACGGCGGCTCCCAGGCTCCACTGCCCGAACAGTTTTGACCAGGCGGCCTTGGCCCAACCGGTGTCACTGACCCCCCAGAAGACGTCATCGGGGCCCAGGTCCTGCCAGAACCGTGCAGTGATCTGATGCCCGATGCCGTAGGACGCCTGGGTGTGCAGGACCATCTTCGGGTTGCCCGTCGTGCCCGAGGTGAAGTAGATCAGCATCGGGTCATCCGCCGCGGTGACGTCACCGGGCGGGCTGTCGATGGAGGCCGCCTGCCGGGCCGCCGACCCGTCGATCCAGCCGTCGACCTCCCCGCCCGCGCAGATCAGAACCTTGAGCGAGGGACACTGGTCACGGATGGCCTGGATCGCCGTGGCCCCATCGACGTCGGCGATCGCGACCGAGGCCTGTGCCCGGTTGACCCGGTAGACGATGTCCTTGCCCTTCAGCTGGGTGGTGCCTGGCATGGGGATCGCCCCCAGCTTGATGGCGCCGAGGACCGCGTCATACCAGCCGATGACCCGCGGCAGCATCACGAACACCCGATCGCCCTTGGTCACACCGTGGTCTGCCAAGACGTGGGCGACCTGGTTGGTCCGGTCGCGCAGGGCGGCGAAGTTGTAGTCATCGGCATGGCTGCCATCAGGACTGACCATGCGCAACGCCAACTTGTCCGGTTCCCGGGCGGCCCGGGCGTCGACGACATCGACGGCGGCGTTGAACCGCGGGGGTACATCCAGTTCGAACGAAGCCCGAGTGGACTCATAGTCGGTCATGTTCGGCATGGGGGGTGGCCTCCTGGGGCGCCTCGGCGTGTCAGCGCTACTCCACCACACCCTCACCGGTCGGGCCAGTCCGGATGGGTCGCGGTCCCGCCGTCACGCGCCCCCGCCCGAACCCTCAGATCTGAGCTATCGGCCGGGAAAGCCGGTCAAACCCTCAGATCTGAGAACTTGGAGGGTGCCCGACCCCGCCCCTCGTCCACCACCGGCCCCCCGCCCGAACCCCGAACCCTCAGATCTGAGCTATCGGCCGGAAAAGCCGGTCAAACCCTCAGATCTGAGAACTGGAGGGGGCCACCTGGTTGAGGGGATGGAGTAGAACCCTGCGGGAGGGGAAGGAGAGGTGCATGGATATGACAACCGTGCATGTTGCCAACAGTGAGGTCGAGGCCGAGGTTGTGGCCGGACTCCTCCGCGGGATGGGCATCGAGGTCATCACCAAGACCGAGGCCTCCTACGCTGAGAGCCCGACCTCGGGCGGCGAGGGAACGGTCCGGATCGATGTGGCCACAGCCGATGCCGATGCCGCCCTCAAGGTCCTCCAGGACCGGGAAGCACAGGCCTGAGTCCGGCAACCCTGGGCTATTCCCGGCAGAGTTGTCACACCTCTCCCGTATAGTTGATCGGTTGTGCCAAACTTCGGTCATGCCGAAGTTCGTCAACCGTGAACAAGAGTTGCGGGCCCTTGATCGGGCGTGCTCCCCCGGGATGGCCGTGGTCAGTGGTCGCCGGCGCGTGGGCAAGACCGCGTTGCTGGATGCCTTCGCGGGGTCCCGCCGCGCGATCTTCCTGCCAGGGACCCGCGCACCGGTTGCCGAGGCCATGCGCCGACTGGAGGAGCGGATCCGCCAGGTCGCCCCGCCGGTGCCCGGCGACCTGTTGGACCTTGGCCATCTGGAGACCTGGGACGCCGCACTTGGCTACCTGCTGGCCCGCTCGACCGATGAGGCCCTGCTGGTGGTGCTGGACGAGTTTCCCTATCTGTGCGAATCAGATCCGTCCCTCCCCTCGACCCTTCAAGCTCGTTGGGACCACCGCGGCGACAGCCAGTTGTCGGTGATCCTCGCCGGCAGTCATGTCGGCTTGATGGAGGAGTTGGTGGCCAGCGACGCTCCGCTGTTCGGCCGTCCCGACATGCATCTGCGGCTGCAGCCGTTCAGCTGGACCCATGCCCCCCTACTGGTCGGCGGTGAGGACCCGGAAGTCTGGCTTGAGGCGTTCGTCACCGTCGGCGGAATGCCACGATATCTCTCGCTGTGGGACCCCAGGCACGACGCGGCGGCCAACCTGGCACAGGTGCTGGACGGGCCCGGCGCCCCGTTGGGCGACGAGGGAACCGTGGTACTGCAGGAACTCACGCCCGGGTCGGCATCGGCACGGGTCCTTGAGTTGATCGCCCTGGGCGCCACCAGTTTCACGGCGGTCAGGGACCGGGCAGGACTGGCCCCTGCCACCACCAGCGAGGCGTTATCCTCGCTTGAGCGACTGGGACTGCTGGATCGCATCACCCCTGTTGGCGAGGACCCACGACGCACCAAGAAGGTCCGCTATCAGGTGCGCGACCCTTTCCTGCGTCTGTGGCTGGGGGTGGTGCTGCCCAACCGGGATTCCTTCGAGCTGGGACGCGGAGCGGTGGTCCTGCGTCGGGCAGCAGATCGGATCGCAGCGTCCCAGGCCGCCGCTCTGAGAGGGGTCGTCACCGACTGGCTGGCACGGGTGAGCGGGGCTCCGACGGGCGAGTGGTGGGGCGGGTCAGGCGAGGACGTGGTCGATGTGATGGCGGTCGACGGATCCCACGTCCTACACGCGGTCAGTTGCCATTGGGCGGCCGGTGTCGACGGCGAGGTGTGGCGCGAACGCATCCGTCAGGGACTGGCCGCCCGACCACAGGAGATCGGCGTTGTGGCTCGAACGGGGTCACACATCACCAGCCCGGCAGATCTATTCGATGACGTCTGAGTGGCTGGGGGATCCGTTGAACGCCCAGATCAACGCAACTGGTGGACCCGGTCCAGGTGATCACGCAGTGCCGCGCAGGTCCGGCGATGGGCCTCGAAGGACTGGGCGTCCAGGGCGATGACCTCCACGGGGGTGACGGCGGTCAGCGTGGCGTTTCGACGCTCACCTCGAAGTAGGGCAAGCTCGCCGGCCAACTCTCCCGGGCCGATCCGACCGATCTGTTGGCCCTCACGGCTGGCGATCAGCGTGCCGGACACCACCACGTATGCGGTCATCCCCCGATCGCCCTCACAGGTCAACGGCCAGCCCACCGGCACCTGCAGATGCGGGCCGGCGTGAGCCAGCACAGTGGGAAGGTAGGAATCGGTGGAGGTGACCATGAGCAGTTGGCGCCGCTGCGCGGACGCACGCCCAAGGTATCGTCCGCGCCAAGGATGAACCCCGCCGATCGGACGACCTCAGGACACTCCGGGGACGCCAGCAGTCGTAGGCTGGGGTGATGGGATATGTCACCAACGACCCGAAGAAGTCTGACGAGCAACAACCCGGGGGCTCAGGGCTGATGATGGATCTGGGCCTGATGGCATGTCCAGCGTGTGGCCGGGAGGTGCCCGACTGGAAGGACACCTGCCCGGACTGTGGTGTGAAATCGGTTCCCATCACCCAGACGGCCGCGAAGATGCCGGACATCCCCGCGCACCTGCTGGACGATGAGACCGAGGACGCCGACGCCGAGGAGTGACGTCAGTCCGCGCGAACCCGAACGCGGATCCTGACGTGGCCGTCCTCGACCTCGGCCTTGAAGTCGATCCGGTGGCTACCGTCGGTGAAGCTGACCTCCACGTCTCCTGCATCAACCTCGCCTGACTCGCGAATGCTCCAGCCATCGGCGGGGTTCGCGCTGATGAGTTCCAGGCCGGCCTCGGTCCGTCTGATCGTGACCGTGCCGGCGTCATCGGCGGCGTAGGTTCCTTCGGCTCCGACGGCTAGGTCGACATCGTGGCTCGATTCGGTGACGGGTTCATCGTCGCCCTCGTCATCACCGCGATCATCGCTGTCGTCATCACCCTGGTGGTCCTCACCGTTTCGACTGTCATCCGAGGCGGCAACGGCCGCGGCCAGGATGTCGTCACACACCGCTGCGGGGCCACCGAGCGCCACAATTTTGCCGGGGTGCAGCCGGGCGATCTCGTCGGCCACGATGATGGGCAACTCACCGCAATCGGGTACCAGCAGGACCGGCCCCCGACTCAGATGACCGGCGGAAACCGCGTCAGCGAAGTTGTCCGCCCGGGCCAGATAGACCTCGGCTGCCCCACCAGGGAACTCATAACGGCTGATGGCCACCGCGGTGGAGATGCGGTCCGGACCAAACACCCTGGCGCTTTGGGCCAGGCCAGACTCGTCAGAATCCTCGGAGGAGTCATCAGAGGCATCGTCAGAGGCATCGTCCGAGGCATCGTCGCTGGAATCGTCGCTGGAATCCTCGCTTTCATCTTCACCAGGAGAGGAGTCCTGAGCCAGGGCGACGGTACTCAGACCCATCAGCAGGATCAACATCAACGCCAGCACCAGCCGGCTGGTCTTGGACAGGGATTTCATCATCTTGGTTTCCTTCTGTGTTCAAACGGAACTGGCATGACACGCAACGGCGGGAGGGGTGGTCAGTCGTCGACCTCTGGAAGATCGTCCTCTCCGCCCCCACCTGAACCGGAAAGATCCTCGCGGGGGTCGTCGTGACCGGACCCCGAGGAATCCTCGATCTCCCCCACGGCCCCGCCACTTTGGTCATCGGACGCAGGGTCGTCGGACCCAGACGTCCCAGACCCAGAGTCCTCCAAACCAGAGTCCTCCAAACCAGAGTCGTCGGGACCAGAATCGTCCGGACCAGAGTCGTCGGACCCAAGGTCGTCTGAAGCAGAGTCGTCGGACCCAAGGTCGTCTGAAGCAGAGTCGTCGGACCCAAGGTCGTCTGAAGCAGAGTCGTCGGATCCAGACGTCCCGGATCCAGACGTCCCAGAACCGGTACTGACACCAGTACGATCATCGTCGGATCCCGGTCCACCCGAGGACGGCGAATCATCCCGCTCGGACTCCATGAATCGAGGCTGCGCGGCTTCATCGTCCTCGGATTCACTGTCGACGGGGGATGGTGCATCCTCCACCTCATCCTCGGTCTCAGAGAGATCCAGGACACTCGATGATGCCGACGACGCCGACACAGGCGCCCGAACTGCAACCGGTGCGGCGTCCAGCCACAGCCCCTCTGCCGGCGCGGTGGTCTGGGTGGTCAGCAGATCTCCCACGACCCGGCCTGAAGCGACGCCCAGCAGCAACACCACGGCAATCAGGGCAGCGGACCCGATGACACCGGTGGCGCGCAACGGCCAACCCACCGGCGAGGATCGACGTGCGGGTGCGCCGCCTGAGGCCTCAGCGGGATCGTGCAGCACCGCTTCACAGCGTGGACCGTCGGCTGGATCGGGAACTGACTCACTGTCTGTCATCTCACTGTCTGTCATGGACTCATGATGCGGGGCCTGGCCCCCCGGATCGATCAGACCTTGGTGCTAGTACCTGTCAGCGGCCTGTTGCCTTCGGCATGATGAGGGCGTGGACATCCCTGCACAGACGCCTGCCGTCACACCGCCGTCGGTGAGGGGGACGGTGGCGCGCTTTGCCATTTCGGGACTGGTCGTCCTGGTGGGAATCGTGTTGGCAACCGCCGGTATCAGCCAGGATTTGGGCCAACGCCAGGCGGTCAACGAGGCCCGGCAGATCGCCCGGCTGACCGGTATCGGCATCGTCCAACCACTGGTGGACTCAGAGGTGCTCCAGGGCCGTCCGGCTGCACTGGATACGCTGAACGACGTGGTCAGGGAAGCTGTCATCGCAGGCTCGTTGGTGCGGGTCAAGCTGTGGACGGCCGACGGACGGGTCATCTACTCCGACGAGGGTCGTCTGATCGGTCAGCGCTTTCCCGAGGACCAGGACCGCCAGGAGGCGGCGGCCACCGGGCAGATCATTGCGGAGATCAGCGATCTGTCCGCCCCGGAGAACCGCTTTGAGAGAGATGGCGGAGAATTGCTGGAGGTCTACGTACCTCTGGTTGCCACCGACGGGACGCAGGTGGTGTATGAGACCTACTTCCGTCTGGACGGCGTGCGGTCGGCCGGACGGCGGGCGTGGCTAGCCTTCGCGCCGGTGATCATCGGTGCCCTGGTGCTGTTGCAACTCGTGCAGATCCCCTTCGCCTGGTCCCTGGCACGCCAGATCAAGCAGGACGCCGTCCAACGTGAAGACCTGCTGCAACGCGCGCTGCGTGCCTCGGAGATCGAACGGCGACGGATTGCCGCTGATCTGCACGACGGCGTCGTCCAGGACCTCAGCGGCGTGTCCTATTCTCTGTCCGCGGCTGCCGCGGCAACAGTCGGGACCGATGCGGCCGATCAAGTCGCCGCATGCGCCCGTGATATCCGCGCCAGCGTTCGTCAACTCCGCTCGCTGCTGGTCGACATCTATCCTCCGGACCTGGCACGTGAGGGGCTGGCAGGTGTCCTGGAGGATCTGCTCGCAGGACACAGGACCCAGGGGCGCAACGTGTCGCTGACCGTGGACGACGCACTGGATCTACCGGCGTCCCAGCTGGCACTGCTGTACCGGATCGCACAGGAGGCGCTACGCAACATCACCAAACACGCGCAGGCGGACCGGGTGACCGTCGCAGTGAACGCCGTCGATGGAGGTGTCAGACTTCGGGTCGATGATGATGGACGCGGATTCGACGTGACGTCGCTGGAGAGTGAGAAGGATCACTTCGGCCTGCGGATCCTGACTGATGCGGCGGCGGAACTCGGTGGCCGATTGGTCCTTCGCAGCGCCCCGGGACACGGGACCGAGATCGACCTGTGGATACCGGCGCCATGAGCAGCCCGGGCACCATCCGTGTGCTGATCGTGGACGACCACGCTGTTGTGCGGACCGGCCTGGCGCAACTGATAGACGGGTGGCCTGACATCGAACTCGTGGGCACCGCGGCCGACGGGGCGCAGGGCGTCGAACAGGCCCACGAACTGCAACCCGATGTGGTGCTGATGGACCTGGCAATGCCGGTCATGGACGGCATCCAGGCGACTACGGCGATCAGGGCGGCCACGCCGGCCACTCGGGTGGTGGTGCTGACCAGCATGGGGGCCCGCGAGCAGATCACCCAGGCGCTGGACGCCGGCGCGGACGGGTACCTGTTCAAGCATGCCGAGCCGGAGGAGATCGCCCGGGCGATCCGTACCGCAGTCCAGGGCGGGGCGGTCTTGGATCCCAAGGCCGCGCGGGCGATGCTTGACCACCGGAGCGGTGCCACACCACAGTCACACCCCTTGAGCCAGCGTGAGACCGAGGTGCTGCGACTGGTGGCCCAGGGGCTGGCCAACAAACAGATCGCCCGACGACTGGGGATCGCCGAACGGACGGTGAAGGCCCATCTGACCAACGTGTTCGCACGGCTGGGGGTGAGCGACCGAACCCAGGCGGCGCTATGGGCGCAGGCCAACCTGGACGAGTGAACTGCCGACGCGTGGGGATGCTGGGGCCATGAGCGCATCCAACCGTCCCGCCGCCGAGGGTCTGCCCACCGGCCACTATCCCCCGTCGCCTGTCGCCGCCGGCCATACCGCCCCCGTTCCCCGGCGGATCCGGGCGATCTATGACGGGGCGACAGTCGTTGACACCACCCGGGCGACGTATGTCTGGGAACACCCCTACTACCCGCAGTACTTCATCCCCGAGGCCGACGTCGACGCCTCGGTCCTGCACGACGACGGGACAATCGCCGACAGCGACCGCGGCCAGGTGCGCCTACGCAGCCTGCACCACGGTCAGCGCGATGACGAACACAGCGCGCAGTATCTGGCCACCTCGACCATTGAAGGACTTGCTGCCACCTATCGCTTTGACTGGGAGGTCATGGACGCCTGGTATGAGGAGGATGAGCAGGTCTTCGTCCACCCCCGCAGTCCCTACGTCCGGGTCGATGCGCTGCGGTCCAGCCGGCTTGTCCGCGTCGAAATCGACGGGGTGGTCCTGGCCCAGTCAGCGGCGCCGGTCGCGGTCTGTGAGACCGGGTTGCCGACCCGGTGGTACCTGGACCCGACCGCGGTGGACTTCCAGCATCTGGTCACCTCCTCCACCCAGACCCGCTGCCCCTACAAGGGCACAACCAGCCAGTATTGGACGGTGCGGATCGGCAGCAACTCCTATGAGGATCTGGCCTGGAACTATGACTTTCCCACCCGGCAACTGAGCCCCATCGCCGGCCTGATCTGCTTCTACAACGAAAAGGTCGACCTGTTCGTGGACGGGGTGCCCCAGAGCTGAGGCTCAGATGTTGCCGGCGTAGGAGTGCAAGCCCACCACGAACAGGTTGACCGCGTAGTAGGTGACCATCAACGCTCCGAATGCGGTGACACCGACCCAGGCGGCCTTGCGGCCCCGCCAGCCGCGGGTCGAACGGCTATGCAGGTAGGCGGCATACAGCACCCAGGTCACAAACGACCCGGTCTCCTTGGGGTCCCATCCCCAATAGCGTCCCCATGCCTCCTCCGCCCAGATCGCCCCGCACATGATCCCGAACGTGATCAGCGGGAAGGCGAATGCCGTGGTGCGGTAGGCCAGGTTGTCAAGCCGGGCGGCCGGGGGCAGGTGCGGAATGGCATACCAGGCACCAGCACCCAACAGGGCGAAGGCGCTGGCAGCCAGCATGGCAGGCACCGGCGCTCGGTAGACCGCCAGCACGAAGACCAGCACCCCGACAAACGGCACGATGGGGAACATCAGGGGGCTGACCGCGTCCCGCTGCGCCATGGGTGAGGCGATCTCATCGGCCCGGGTGGCCAGTTCGTCGCCGATCTCAAGCCCCTCGATGTCGGACTCGAGCGTGCTGAGCTGCGCAGCTCCGACCGTCGACCCGCCGAAGGTGGTCGTGACCGCGACCTTGCGCTCGGCATGGTCCTTGACCAGGTACAGCGCGGTGCAGACAAACGCCACGATGAACACCGATGAGGAGAACATCATGGCGCCGGTGTGGATCTTCAGCCAGTAGGACTCAAGCGCGGGCACCAACGGGCCCGCTTCGGTGAACAGCAGCAGCGACGTCGTCATCATCAACAACGCGCCGGCAATCACGAAGCCCAGCAGGTCCGGATACTTCCGCCTGACCAGAAACAAGCCAGTCCCGACGGCGATCAGAGCGATGCCCGAGCCGTACTCATACATGTTGCCCCACGGCACCCGTCCGGCTGCCAGGCCGCGGGTGATGAAGGAGGCCAGGTGGACGGAAAAAGCGGCCCACAGCAGCCCCATTCCGGCCAAACCGATGCGCGTGCCAGCCACTGTCGACGCCTTGACCCCCTCGGCAGAGACCCGGGTGAAGGCCAACTTGAAGAACAAGGCCACCATGGCAGCGAGGTACAGACCGAACGCCACGTTGAACAGGGTGTTTGAGGGTTGTGCCAGCGCGGTGATGGTCACGAGCTCTCCAGATCGGTGAGGGGCGAGTTCAGGGTGTCGCGCAACGTGCTGCTCAAGGCCTCGAACTCCTCATCAAAGGTTTCCTTGCGGTGCAATGCGACTCCGGCCAGCGTGACGTGCTCAGCGTGGACTTCAACCCACAGACGCCGCCGGTAGGCGTACAACGAGGGTACCAAGCCCATGAGCGTCAGCGATGCGGCGGTTAGGAGCAGCCAGCGGAACGGCTGATGGCTGACCTGCAGGCCTGTCCACATGCTCAAGTCCGCGAACTCCGCCTCGAACAGCCCCCCAGCCATCGCCACGCTTTGCCCAGGGGTGAGCATGGCCCGGTCGATCACGGCGGACTCGGGCCAGTCCAGACGCGAGACCGGTACCGGACGGTCCAGGCCCAGGTCGGACGCGGAGTAGATCGTGACCAACAGCCGCGGGTCGTTGGCCTCGGGACTGTTGAAAACCACCCCTCCCTGGTCGTTGAACTGCGCATCAGGCAGGAAAAACACCTCGATGGCGATCTGGGGCAGGGGTCGGTCAGGATCGGTCGAGCCCTGGCTGACCTTGTCCCGGCCCGCCCACAGCCCGTTTGGGTCGGTGCGCAGAATCAGGTCGTTGCTGTACAGCTCGGTGCCGTCAAGACCACTGCGAAGCTGGATGAGGGGAGCAAAGCCGAATGCCCGCTGGTAGTACGTCAGGCCACCGAAACGCCCGGGATGGTTGACCTTGATCTGCTGCCGCGACTGCTGCCCGGTGGCCGGGTCGGAGAAGTTCACGGTCGAGACGAACTCATCGGCGACAAAGGAGTTGTCCCCGTCCAGGTAGGTGACCTCGAAATCCTCGATCGTGGTCAGGTGTGCGTCATGGGCCTCACCCGACCACAGCCGCCCCGCGATCGTGGACTGATAGCCCAGAGGGGTGTCGGCGAACGTGCGGCCCTCGACGATGTCGATCTGACCCGTGAAGGAGTACGCCGCGCCCAGCACCACTCCGATCAGGAGCAGGTAGAAACTGGTGTGAAAGATCAGCGAGCCGAACTCACGCCAGTGTCCCCGCTCAACGGCCAGCTGGGCGACACCCTGCGGCGAGGCCGTCCGACGTGTGCGGAACCGTCGAAAGACCTGCTGAGCGCCATCCAGGACCTGTTCATCGGTCCAGCCGTGGGGCCGCGGGATGATGACGTGATGGGATAATCGCGCCAGGTTGGTGCCGCGGGCGGCGGGCTTGCGGACGTTGCGGGCAAAGACCCGGTAGCGGGGCACCAGACAGCCAGTCAGGCTGACGAACAGCAGCACGGTGAGGACGGTGAACCACCATGATCCGAACACGTCGAACAGGTCCAGCCAGTCAAACACCGTAGCAACCGCCTGGCCCGGTCCTTCGCTTCCTTCCCGCCACAGACGCACCGTCGAGGCAATGACTGGTTCCTGGGGGATGAACGTGGCGATCAGCGTCGCCACCGCCAACGCGAACAGCAGGATCAGGGCGGTCGACATCCGTCGTAGGCGGCGCCACAGGATCCCGGCGGTCTGGATCGGGCCGGGGATCAACGGCAGACGGGGACCGGACGGGTTAACGGGCCGGGGGTCATCGCCGTCCGTGGCCGTCGGTGTGGGAAGGGTGTCGGTCATGACTCGCGGCCCAGTATGGCGCTTCGCTGTCGGCTCGCCTCAGCCATTGGACCCGGCGGAAATGATTCTGGAGGACTAGTTATCAACAGCTGCATCCACAGCCTGTGCATAACCGCTTAAGCCCAGTGCATTGGGCTGGGGCGAAGCCCCCGTCCAATCGCGAGCGCAGCGAGCTTGATTGGGCGGAACAGCAAATGAGCGCCGCCGTAGGCGGCACGGCGCATTGAGTTGGGGCGAAGCCCCGTGCATTGAGTTGGGGCGAAGCCCCGTGCATTGAGTTGGGGCGAAGCCCCGTGCATTGGGTGGGGGCGAAGCCCGGTTAGATCGGAGGTTCAAACCCGTTGATCAGCGGGCGTGTCCAGTTCAGGAAAGCGGTCCACAGTCCCGTGGCGATGGCCAACCCCACGATGGTCAGCATGATTCCCCCGGCAATCTGCAACTTCTGGGCATTGGTGCGAAGGAATGTCAGCAGTCGGCCCAGACGGTTGAACAGCAGGCCGAACATGATGAATGGCAGGCCCAGGCCGATGGCATAGATGAACGCCAGGGAGCCACCACGCAGCGACGACCCTCCACCCTGTGCTGCGGACAGAGTCAAGATGGCGGCCAGTGCCGGTCCGATACAGGGCGTCCAGCCGACACCGAAGACAAACCCCAGGGGCAACGCGCCGAGGACGCCCTTGTCGATGGCGTTGTCGGTGATTCGTGCCTCCCGCCTGAGGAAGTCGAAGGGCAGCAGTCCGGTGAACGCGATGCCGAGGAAGGCAACCATCAACCCCAGCGAGATCTGCCAGGGTCGACTGGACAAGGCCGTGGACAATCTTCCGGCGGTAAGCCCCAGCAGCGTGAACGGAATCGCAAAGCCCAGGACGAACATCACGCCACCACTCAGCACCCGGGCGCGTGCCCCGATGCCGCCGGTTCCCTCCTGCAGGTCAGCTCCCGACAGACCGGTCATGTAGGCCAGGTAGCCCGGGACCAACGGCACCACACAGGGGCTGGCAAAGGACACAACCCCCGCGATGAAGGCCACCAGTGCCGCCACCAGGACGTTTGAGCTCACGATGGCCTGCTGGGCACCTTCCCCCAGTTGACTGACCGCCTGCGCGACTACCACATCCACGTTGATCCTTAGGGGGTCTCGGCCGTCAATGCCTGGAGGTAGGGTTCAAGCTGTCCTCGACTTACTGCCCCCAACAGTGTGACCGCAACGCGGTGTTCCGCATCCAGCAGGATTGTCGAGGGCAACGCTTCGGGTGCGATGCCACCAAACTGCGCGGCGATGACCGCACCCTCGTCGAACCACGACGGGTAGTCCACGCCCTGGTCACGTTCGAACGAGCGGGCATTGACCCGGGTGTCCTGTTCGTTGACACCCACGATGCTCAGAGCATCTCCGTAGTCGTCCCCCAGGGCGACGAGTTCGGGGATCTCCCGTGCACATGGTCCGCACCAGGACCCCCAAAAGTTGACCAGCACCGGCCTATCGGCCAGATCTGCCAGGCACAACTCGTCCCCGGCGATGGTCTGCCCGCACACGGCAGGTGCGGGACGACGGTCGGCAAGGGCGGTCAGTGGCACGGTGTCGATGTTGATCGCGCCCCCGCCAGGGTTGTTCTCCGGCGCCCCCAGCGTGCACCCGGTGAGCACCATGACGCAGGCAACGACCCAGGTTGCCCGACGCGTGTGTGAGCGACGCGAGAAGTTCACACCCCGACGGTATCGCGCCGTTCGACCTCCACATCCTCCTCCGCCACGGCTTGCGCCTCGATACGCTCGCGACGCTCGTCACGAGCCAGCAGCACCATGTGCCCAGCGAACAGCACCAACAGGATGCCGGCCATCAGCAGGGACGGGAAGTACGGCGCGCCGCCGTCATACAGGGCGAAGAACGTCGTCTCCTGCCGCAGTTCGTTGCCATCGGCGTCAACCGCGCCCTCGGGGATCGGGGCGCCGACCTCCAGGCCCTCATCACTGCAGAATGCCGGCAGAGCGTCGGCCTCGGCGTCGGCCAGGCCGAACTGGCAGGTGGTGACCAGTGTGACCCCGATCATGGG
This sequence comes from Euzebya sp., assembly GCA_051004735.1. Lineage (GTDB taxonomy): Bacteria > Actinomycetota > Nitriliruptoria > Euzebyales > Euzebyaceae > Euzebya. The sequence continues at coordinate 27,417 of JBPCKA010000005.1, forward strand.
GCGCCCGTTGTCGGCTTCCCGGTACAGCGGGTCACCAAGAGGCTCTTCGGTCCCGTCCAGGACGTTGAAGTAGTCGCCTGCCCCCTCAAGTCCGGCGAAGAACGACTCGATGTTCTGCACGCCCAGGTTGGCCTTGGCCGCGAAGTCAGCGGGAACCGGTTCCCAGCCATTCGGATAGTCAGCCACCCCGGTGTAGGGCGTCTCGGGGTCGGTGGCGATGGCCGAGTCGGCGGCGAACGGCACGAAGATCGGCTGGTACTCGTTCAGTTCCTGGCCGGGCAGGTTCTGGGGACCGGTGTTCGCCGGAGTGCCTGGTGCCCCGAAGGCCCATAACAGGCTCAGCAGGAACGCGAACCCCCACAGCGAGGTGCCCATGACCAGGTAGCCCCGCCGGGTACCCAGGTTTGAGCGAATCAGCATGTAGACGGTGCCGACGAAGATCAGGATCCCTAGGGGCAGCGCGAGTTGCGACCAGGGGTTTGAGGTGGGGATGCCGCCCTCGCTGGCCAGCAGCAGCGCATCAGAAACTGTCATCGCCTATACCTCGGTGGCTTGGTCGGTCGGCTGGTCCTGGCCCTGGTCCTGGTCCTGGAGGCCGCCAGCCGGATCCTCTGAGGGGTCCTCGGATGCTTCCTCGGGTGCCGGTGTCCCCACGGGTTCGCCGATGTTGGGGGTCTGATACTGGTTGGCGCCCTCGGGGATGTCACTGGGCTGTGCCTGGCGCAGATAGTCGATGATGCGGTTCAGCGCGTCATCGTCATAGCGGGCGCCGTTGTACATGTACGCCTCCTGCCACGGCGGCATCGACATGCCCGAGCCGAGGATGCTGATCCCGTTCTGCAGGATCCCCAGGATCGTCTCGTCGTTGTGACGGTCAAACACCCCGACCAGCGACGGGCCCACCACGCCCTGCAACTCAGAGCCATGACACTTCGTGCAGTTGGCCTGGTACAACTCCTCGCCCGATACTTCCTCGCCATCCTCGTTGATGGCCGGCGATGCCTCGTTGACCTCACCTTCCTGGTTGGCCAGGATCCAGTCGGTGATCGCTTCCACCTGGAAGTCCGTCATCGGACCTCCGAAGGCGGCACCCCAGGTGGGCATCGGCGTTCCCGGCCGCCCGCGATACAAGGTCTGCTGGATGTGTTCCCGGACGTCCACAACGATGCGGCTGTCGGCGTAGCGGGCGGCGATGTTGCGCAGGTTCGGCGCGGGCCACTGGTCTCCACCGTAGGGAGAATTTGTAGAACCGCCACGGGCGTCGTTACCGTGGCAGATGGCGCAGTTTTCGGTGTACATCTCCTCGCCGCGGTTGTAGTCGCGAGCAAACAGGTTCTCCTGCTTGTCCTCCGCCCGAGTGGGTTCACGCAGCCAGTAGACCGGCAGGAACACTGCGAAGAACACGGTCAGGACCAGACCCCATGACATCAGCCGTTCCAGATGGTTGCCCTCCAACTCCTCATCGGAGTAGGCGGGGCGAAGGGCGGGCGGGATGGCGCTGGACAGCTTGCGTTTGGCGTTGCCGCTTGCCAACAACAGGACCAGGGTGAGCCCGGCGCCAATGGCCAGGATCACAATCGAAATGGTGATGGTGCTCACAGTGAGAGTCAGACCCTTATGTCAGTAAGAACTTGTGTCAGGTGGGAGAAGTGTCATGAACGTAGGCGGGCTCAGCCGTTGCAGTTGGATCCGGCCGCCGGTTCGCCCAGCACGCCGCCGGTTCGGGTCGGTCCGGTGACCACCATCGCGGTGTTCACGCTGACGTTGCCGTCCACGACCTCGATCGGGAAACGGTCCAATCCGCGGGGGGCAGGTCCGAACTGGTATTCACCCCACCGGTTGTAGCGCGACCCGTGGCAGGGGCATTCAAACCATTTCGAGGTGTCGCACCACGGCACACGACAACCCAGGTGCACGCACTTTTGGTACAGCGCCATGACCGACGCGCCATTGGTGATATCGGCGTACTGGCCATCGGGATCCTTGGCCGGGTCGTAGCGGACCAGGTACAGCCGCCCCGCCGGGTACTCGAAGCGACCGCCGCCCTCGGCGATGCCGGCAAGGAGCTCGTCCTGTGGGCCCATGTCGATGGTGGCGCCGAAGGCACCGTCACCCAGACGTGGCCACAGGAAACCGATGCTGGCCAGGCCAAACGCCCCCAGCACACCGCCCATGCCCACAAACATGCCGTTGCGGAGGAAGGCCCGGCGATCCGGTCCGCTGGGCTTCTTGCGGCGGGGCTGTTTGCGAGGGGCCGGTGCTTTGGCCGGGGTGGCCGAGGATCCAGCAGGCGGAGCTACCGGCGCCGCTGTGGTCTGGGTGCTCGCGGCCGCGGCCATCAGCGCCGAGCCGATACCGCAGTCCGCGGCCGCCAGGCCGGGGGGCATGTCGGTGCGTCGACCCGGCATCGTGGCCATGTCGGCTGCGATGGCCTGCATGATCGGCCGCAGCCACCACGCGGCGACTGCAAGCAGACCAGCAGCCGTCGCAAGAAGGAGAAGGAGAGGAGCCATGTGAGGATCCCTTGGTCAGATCTCGAAGAAGAGGCCGTCGACCCACGGCCAGACCCAGTTGAATCCGGGTCCGCGGAAGAACGATCCGACAATGGTCAGTAGTGCCGAGCCCAGCAGGAACATGCTCATCAGCACGAAGGCGAATTTGCGGTTCTCCGGCTTGATTGAGGGGTTCTTGTCCAGGTAGGGAACAGCCATCAGCCCACCCAGTCCCACGATTCCCGGAATGGTCACGCCGGCGATCATCGGGTGGAAGTACCGCAGCAGTTCCTGCAGGCCCAGGAAGTACCACGGGGCCTTCGACGGATTGGGCGTCTGGTTGGGGTTGGCCAACTCGCGCAGGGGAAAGGCCGGGACGGTGGAGAGAAGGACGACTGCCGCGGTGACGGCCAGCAGGCACAACAGTTCCGCACTGAGCAGATGCGGCCAGGTGTAGACCTTGTCGTCCTGCTTGCCCCGGATCTGCTGGATACCGGTGGGCGGGACCATTGCCAGCAAGCGGTGGGTGTGCTTTTGTCCTGCCAGCTTCGCCTCGGGTCGTTGCAGGTCGCTGACCTTGCCCTGCTTGCTCTTGAGGGCTTCGGCAACGCGCTTCTGCCGTTCCTCGGCCGACAGCATCCCACCGGTCTCGGGTGCCTCGATGACGGCAGTCGCTGCTCCGCCACCTCCCGCCGAACCACCGCCGGCGGCCGCGGCGGCAGCCTTTTGCTCCTCAAAGGATTTGGGGCCAAGCGTCTGACCTTCGGCCTTCTTCTCGGCGCGGACAGTGGCAGCCTTGGCTTTGGCACGAGCGATCCGCTCGCTCTTGCCCTCGGCGATCAGCTTGTCGTAGACCTCTTGGTCGATCTCGACTGCTTCTGACATGTCTGGCCTCCTGATGCGGGGGTCCTGAATCGGGCCTGCACGGCCCGCGAGCAGAAACTACAGCGGTCCTGAAATCCCGCCGTCCTTGCGGATCCGCCAGAAGTGGACCGCCAGGAACAGCGTGATGACAAACGGGAGCGCGAGTACGTGCAGCACATACCAGCGCAACAGGGTCTCGGGCCCGATTTCGACACCGCCCAGCAAGACGAACTGGACCTGCTGGCCAAAGACCGGGGTGAAGCCAGCCATCTGTGTCCCGACCGACACCGCCCAGATCGCCAGTTGGTCCCACGGCAGCAGGTAGCCGGTGAAGGCCAGCAGCAGGGTCAGCAGCAGCAGGATCACCCCGACGACCCAGTTGAACTCCCGCGGGGGCTTGTAGGCCCCGTGATAGAAGACCCGGGCCATGTGCAGGAATACGGTCAGCACCATCAGGTGGGCTGACCAGCGATGGATGTTTCTGACCAGGTCGCCGAACTGCACCCCGGAGATGATGCGTTGCATGTCGGCGTAGGCCAGTTCGTTGCCCGGCCCGGCCGACGGTCGATAGAAGAACATCAGGAAGATGCCGGTGATCGTCAGCAGGATGAACAGGAAGAAGCTGGTGCCACCCAGGCAATAGGTATAGGTCAGCTTCAGCCCGTGTCGCTTCACCTTCACGGGGTGAAGGTGGTACAGGACGTTGTTCATCGCGGCCAGGGCGCGGTCGCGGGAGGTGTCCCGGTAGCCCTTGCGATAGATCGAGCCGGGCCGAAAGATCGACTTCCAGACGACGTTGTCCTGGGTCTTCTTCTTCAGTTCGCCCGGCTTCGGCGGCTTGGGGATGCGAGACACTGGTCGGATTCCTAAGGTGCGATGGTCATTGCTCGACCCGGCCGAGCCACAGGGCATCGGATGGGCATCGTTCCACGCAGATGGCGCAGCGGGTGCATTCGTTGTCGTCGATGATGAAGGTGGCCGAGGCGGACTGGGCCAACGTCAAGATCTCCGGGTTCTCCGCATCGGTGATGATGTCAGGCGCCAGCATCCAGATGCATTCCCACGGGCAGACGTCCTCGCACGCGCGACAAAGGATGCACAACTCAGGGGTCAGTCCGATGTGACGCTTCGGCTTGACCCGTTCCTGCAACCACGACGGATCGACGGTTTCGATCCGGTAGTCGTCATACATCTCCGGGTGGAGACCCTGATCGGTCAGACCCACGGTGCGGCGAACGCTCCTCTCATTTGTCGATGTCTATCGGGTTGGACGGCCTACTTGTAGCCGCCGGACTGTTCACGGGCTTCCTCGCCCTGGGCCAGGGTACGGGGATACTTCTTCTGGACATACAGTGCCAGGGCACCGAAGGCACCCATTGCGACCATCGTTTCGACCATCACGATCGAGTCACGGAAGACCTGATAGAAGTTGCCGAAGATCGTGAAGTCGCCGATGGCGATTCTGGTGGGAATGATCTGATCAGCCACCACGTCCTTGGCCCCGTCCATGAAGTAGATCCAGGCCGAGGGCAGGATCCCGAACGCCCACAGTGAGGCGATCATGGCAGCACAGCAGCCGAGGGTCGCTGACACCCACCCGTAGTCATCGCGGGTCCGCTGGGCGGCCAGGCAGAACCCGGCGACCAGCACGATGCTGCCGACGGTGACGGCAAGGCCGGTGAAGCCGCGACCGAAGGTCCACAACGCCCCGATGGTGTCGGGAATCGCGCCGAAGAACTCAGAGAGCACAGTTCTTGCCTTCCGTAAGGTGACGATCAGCAGTGATTGCACGTAACAGCAACCCGATCCTACCGGCGTGGGCGCACGTGATCCAACCGTGCTGCTTCAGTGTTCACGTGGGGCTCCGCCCCACACCCCGGAACTGACGTGACAACAGGCCCCTCCCCGCAAACGGGGGCCCCCCCCACTGACACCTCCGGCGTCTTCCCCACCGCCGCGTCCCCCCCAATGTTTGGCCAGCAGGTCCCCCATCTTTTGGAAGGTCAGGGGACCCAT
>JBPCKA010000006.1:0-4882 GCA_051004735.1 Euzebya sp.
GCCGCCTACCGGGCTGCCTCCAGGCGCCCGACATCGGTGATGGGCGCCACCAAGCGGGTGGCCGAGCGGTACGTGCAACAGGCGGCCCGGCTGACGGGACAGCGATACGTAGCAGTCAGGTTCGGCAACGTGTTGGGATCCAACGGCAGCGTGGTGCCGATGTTCCAGGAGCAGATCGCGGCGGGCGGGCCGGTCACGGTCACTGATCCGAAGATGCAGCGGTACTTCATGACCATTCCGGAGGCGTGCAAGCTGGTGATGGAGGCCGGGGCGATGGCCGAGGGCGGGGAGGTGTTCGTGCTGGACATGAGCGAACCGGTCAAGATCGTGGACTTGGCGAAGGACCTGATTCGCCTGTCGGGGCTGCGGCCCGAGGTCGACATCGCAATCGAGTTCGTCGGCATGCGGCCGGGGGAAAAGCTGTTTGAGGAGTTGGGTCTGGCGTCGGAGGAGGTCAACCCGACCGGCCACCCCCGCATCAACCAGTGGGCCACCAGCCACGGCGATGCGGATCTGCCCTCTGGCCTTGATGTCCTGCGCCAAGCGATTGCCCAGCACGACGCCATCCAGGTGCGGGCGCTGCTTCGCACACTGGTGCCCGAGTTTGCGTCCAGGATGAGCGTGCGGTGACGCGCAGTCGTGCTGGGGACGCCCGGCCGTCAGGTGGTCGTGATCGACGTGGGGTCCACGCGGGTGATGCCGGGGATGCCGTCGAACACGCGGTCGGCGGTGAGGATCCGCTCGATGCCGTTGTGCAGCGCGGTGGCGGCGTGGACCGCGTCGCGCACGCCGAGCTGCGGGTGGGCGCTAAGCAGGCTGATCGAACGGTGGAGCACGTCGGTGTCGAACGCGTGGAGTCGACACAGCGCCATCACCTCTTGGACCTCGGCCAGCGCGTCCGCCCGTGCCACCCCGCGTCGTAGCAGCAGGTGGGTGTGCTCCTGCACAAGCTCGACGCTCGCCTCGAGCGTCAGCCGACCGTTCCCGGCGGCATCGACGATGGCGCGGCAGGGGTCGCGGTAGTGGTGCTCGCCTCCTCGCGCGTAGGCGAAGACGTTGGTGTCGACGAGGTACCGGGTCACTCGTGGCGGTCGCGGACCAGGCTGTCCTCGATCTCGCGCTTGACCTGGTCCCAGTCGCCCACGTCGATGGGGGCTCTGTCGAGCAGCCGCGTGGAAGCCTCACGGTGCGGTAGCTCGGGGCGGGCGTAGGTCCGATCCAGCGCCTCGCGCACGAGAGCGGCCACCGTCGTGTGGCGTTCCTGCGCGATGTGCTCCAACTCGGTGAACCGCGACTCCTCGATCAGCACCTGCAACCGCCTCGTCAACGTGGCCATGAGCATGACATTAGCATGAGATGATCGCGGCTGGTGCGGCCTGGCAACGATGGCAACCCGGACTGCGGTCACCTGCTACACCGTGCCGTCACCGACGGCCCACTGGAACCGGAGGAGCTGGCCGATGAGGTCGGTTGGCACCTAGGTCCACGACGCCGAGACCAATGTCCTCGTCGCAGTCCAACCCCTCACCCCCCGGGGGCGAGACGTTCGCCACCGACGTCCTGCCCGCGGATGTCGGCGCCTACCGCATCTCGGTCGCATCGTCGGGCTGCAGCCCCGTCGAGCGGATCGTGCTGGACGCCGCCCCCGCGTGACCGACCCTGTCGGTCTGCACCCTGGCATCGCACCTTGGGCCCACGAGTTCCCCTGGGACGTCAACCAGGCACTCAGCTTCCCGCTGTTCCGCACCTACGCTGACCTGGCCGGAACCACGCAGCGCAGCGTGTCCCAGACAGAGACCGGGAAGGCAGCCAGCCTGGAGCTGTACGCGTCAATCGTCAGTGGGCAAGCAGACGGCGGGCCTGCGCCGCGGCCTCGCCTTGGAACGCGGGCCGGATCCGTTGGATGCCCGCGGTGTCCACGCCGTGCTGGCGGGCAACGTGTGACCAACCTCCGACGGCGTCGACCACCTCGGCGAGCACCTCCAGCGCCTCGGCACTATCGAGCCGGAACAGCTCGCAGGACTCCACTGCTGCGGTCAGCGGCGCCACGGTGTTGCCCGCCACGCCGACTGCGAGCTCGGCCGAATCGGGGGTCGGGTTGAGGTCGAATGCCGGCGCCAAGGTCCACCCGCCTTGCACACGGAGGAACCCGTGGTTGCGCAGGTGGTTGTCGGTGTTGGCGATCAGCGCGCTGAAGACGGCCCGGCGCCACAGTTGGACCATGTCGGCAGTCGCGGAGGGCGACTGCTCCTCGACCACCTCCGCCAGGTCGAGGAAGTCCCCCGCGTCGCCGTCACGCCGACCGAGCATCGTCATCGCGCTGACATACCCCACCCGCTCAGGTGGAGTCCTCTCCCTGAGGGGACCGACACGATCGAAGCGTTCGATGATCAACACGGACCGGCCGGCGATCCGGATCAGCTGGTTGTCCGGGACGGTCACACCGGCCGTCCGTGCCAGGTGGAGGGCCACGGCCTCCCACGCCATCACGTCCCAGGTGTCCTGGCGCACGGATGGGAACTTCGCGATGGCCGCGGTGCCGTGGCCTGTGCGGACATGCGCCTTGGGACGTGCACCGCCGAGGGACGAGCCGCCGCGGACCAGCCTGGCAAGCTCGTCGGCGACCAGTGCATCGTCCTCGTTGCGGCGTGACAGGTGCAGCAGCTGGCCGAGCTCTGCGACGGCTGGGACCCCCTCCTCCGCCTCGGCGAGGAACGGCCCGTCAGTATCGCGCCGGAACCGCAGCGCCCCCTGGCGCATGTCGTCGCGAGCGCCGAGCAGCACGTCGATCTCGGTCAGCGTCCGAGGTGCAGTGCCAGCCTCGCCTGCCCGCAGGCGTTCGGCCTTCTGCATCAGCAACCGCCCCCACCGATCGGGCGCGCAATCCGTCAGCGCGGCGAACAACGGCTGACCTGGTGCGGTGAACTGGGAGCCGCTCGCCAGCGGCAACGCCGGATCGATGGGGTAGGCGCCGGTCGTGGCCAGATACCCGGGCTGGTAGATGAGCTCCGCACCGACGTGGCGACCGTTGCGCAGCGTCGGTCTGAGGGTCGCGGCGGGCACATCGGTCCCCGTGATGCTGACGACGACCTCGACTGTGCTCACCCGCGCCGCCTGACGCGGACCGGGAGGTGTTCTTCGGCCCGAGCCCGGCCCAGATCGGTCTCCATCGGATCGACGGCCTTGACGACCTGATCCAGCAACCCCAGCGACCGTGCGACCCTGAGGTAGGTCTCCAACGACGACGGCCGCCCCTTCTCGAGGTTCTCGACCGTCTTGCGGGTGACGCCTGCCCGGTCAGCCACCTGACCCGTGGTCAGTGCGTGCAGCTTGCGCCAGTTCGCCAGGCTCGAGCCCAGCACACGCCGGGCTCTGACGACATCGCGGGGGGTCGGAGTTTTGGCCATCGGTTCCTACAATGAGTGGTTTGTTACTCATATTAGCCGCCAACGACGCTCATACGACTCAAGAGCAGCCCCCGGGTCGTGCCCGCGTGGACGCGTGCAGCGCCGCCCGGTCCACCGACTTGCGCCACCGGTTGGTGCACGAGTACGACGACATCGATCTCGACGCGGTGGCCCGATCCCTGCCGATGGCCGTCGAGCAGTACGGACGATACGTCCGTCAGGTCGCCGACTTCCTGTTGACCGCCGAGGAGTCGGGCTTGGTCGAGGCCTGATCCAGTAGGTCTGCGCAGACGGCCGCACTGCCGTGTGCTACGTGCCGGACCCCTCCACCACTCGAGGCCACTTGGCCGCGAATCGCGGCAAGGTGCGACAGTCCAGCCAGCGGAGAGATCAGCAGCAGATCCGGTCGGCACACTCGTCGTGCAGCGCAGCAGCGGACCGGGCGCGATCGCAGGCCCCTCTCACCGCGAGCTCATGGGGTGCACTGGCGCACCCGTGGACCTGACCCACGCCTACATTGTCGGCGGTCGCTCAGGCTCCGCCCGGAGTCTCGCGCAAGCGACCTCGCCTGCCCATGGGTATCCGTCAGGCAGCGTGAACCCTCCGGCCCCCGCCGAGGCCACTCCGGACATGCTGACGGCCCCACCTGTCGGTGGGGGTCGGGTCAGAGCGGTAGTCGTCCGTCGTCGGGTGGACCGGTCATCGGGTCCTGGTCCATGCTGCGACGTGGGTCAACGCGCCCGTCGGAGTGCACTGTTCGCTGCAGGTCGACCCTCCTGACACAGCGGCTGCCGTCCGGCCGGTCCTTGGCCACCGCCACCTGCTGACCCTCATGGTCATAGGTCAGGTCCCAGCCGTCGTGGTGCACCATGGTGTGATGGCGACGGCACAGCGGCGCCCCGTTGGCCTGATCGGTCTTCCCGCCATTGCGCCACCAGTGGACGTGATGGATGTCACACCAGGAGGACCGTTGGCCACACATCGTGCCGTCCTGTACGGGGAAGGCGCAGCCACCGAAGGTCTGCTCGGCCGCAGCGACCTGGGCCACACTCCAGGCGTTGGTCGCCCGGCCCACGTCAAGCACCTGACCGGTCGCACCCAACACCACCCGCCGTAGCGCGGCGTCACACGCCAGCCGGCGTGCCTGCGCTGCAGAGATCATCTGGCCATCTCGCGTCCGGCCAGGCAGATCCGAGGTCCACTCAAGCGTCGACAGCGGCACCGTCACCGACACGTGTGGGCGCTGCCCCCGACTGGTCGACAACGTCCCATCGGCCACCGCGCCCGACAACTTGGCCGTCAGCCCCAGCAGGTCCATCAACGCATCGGCCTTGCGCTGCTCGAAGGTCCGACGCTCCTCAGGCTCACAACCCTTGGGGTCAAACGTCCGGGCGCTGTCCAGCAACGCGGAGAACAACTCGGCGTCCACCGTGGGCAGGGCATAGCGGCCACAGCCCATCCCGGTGTCGGGATCA
>JBPCKA010000007.1:0-13522 GCA_051004735.1 Euzebya sp.
CAGGCCCGCCAGACACTTCATCAGACTTTCAACAATCAGGGCGTGCAAGTGCGCCTGTGTGCGTCAACCGACACCCCCGCCCCCACACCTGATCGTGTGGGTAAGGGAACCCGGCCACCAGCCACCACGGCTGGTTCTGCGCCACGAACCGGGCAGGCTCGGACCCCAACCCCCGATGAGACACCCGCTGACGCGGGTGACCACGCGGGAACGAGGCCGACGACAAACCCGAGTGCCCCACCAGACCCACGGTCTGGATTACGGGACACCTCTTAGTCATCTCGCGCGCCAGGCCACCACTAATCGGTCACCAGTCGCAGCCGCGGGCCGGGTCGTGCGGCCGGCCCATCATCGTTCACCGCCGCGGCCCCGGAGTCGGTGTCCTGCGCCGACGGTGTACGCAGGCCGTCCATTTTCTCCAGCTTGCGACGTACCTCAGCCGGCAACTCCCCGCCGATATAGCGGCTGCGTTTGCGTCCCTCCTCCGACCAATGGGCATACCAGTAGGGACCGTGCGGACAGGTCGTGCAGGTCGACTTCCCACAGCGGACCGACTTCTGCTGATAGCGAACCGTCGGCATGCCAGGAACGTCGGAGATTTCAAGAACTGGCTGCTCGGAGGTCACTAGCAGCCCCCTGAGGAGGATCAGCAACTGACGTAGCTCGCCCTCATCAAGGCGGCGGATCTCGGCCACCAGTCCACGCCCGAGCGTCATGCTCAGTCGTCGGTTTCGCGCAGCGGCAGGGACAACACGACCGCCTTACGAGGAGGGTCCATGTCGCGGGCTATCGGTGCCATCTCGTGTGACACGCCCACCCCGACCAGCGTGCTGGCCTCAGCCGGTGCGCTGGCCTGCCCCTGTTCTGCGGGAGCCGTCGCGGTGGGCTCCTCCTGCTCGGGTGGGTCATAGACCGGCAGGTTCTCCAGCAGCTCGGCGTATCTGGACGTCGTTCGCGGCACCGGATCGGGCGCACGTTGCAGCATCCGGTCAACCGTGCCGCGCAGTCGTGTGTTGCTTTCCACGATCTCGGCAGCCGTTGGTTCGTGCACGGCCTGGGCCGGCTGCCGATCATCGACCAGCGTCCAGTTCCTGGGGACCGTGAGGTAGTCGGCGTGGTGGGGACATAGGTCGTGAGTGGCCGGGTGATGGGTGGCCAGATCGCTCAACCACACCTCGGCCGTGGAATAGCGGTAGGACAGCGTTGCGGCTGCGGGCCAGCGACATCCCGTCTTGACACACGAACGCATCTGGGCCATGCCGTGAAACGTAGGCGATCCGTGGCCGACAACCGCGCATTTGCGGCAGATTTCCCGCGCGTCCATGGTCTGCGGCCCGCAGTGATGCACCATGCACAGCGTGCAACGTGATGATCGCCACGGACGGCTGTCGTATCCCGACCTGGATTTCAGGCGGCGTCCTCGCGACGGCTATCGCACGCGTGATCGCGATCGGTTCAGACAACTGTGCCTCCAGGTGATCGCCAGGCTGCCAGAGGATGTCCAGGGCCACCTGCACGGGATGGAGTTGCGGATCATCGACGTTTTGACTGCGGCGGCGGCGGCGCAGGATCCACCTCCGATGGCCACAGTGGAGTTCGGCAGCGGGCACCCGGTCCTGTCGATCCACCGCCGACCGCTGGAGTTGGGTGCCACCAGCAGAGGCCACCTGATGTTGCTGATCACCCAGGCAGTCCCGCGAGCCCTACGCGTCGCCTTGGGACTGCCACCGGCGGAAGACGACGTCGACTGAGCTTCCCGTCGGCTGCGCTGGTCAGCTGCGGCGGCTCAGATCTTGGCGGCCACCTCGGCGGACCTTGCCGAACAGGCTGCCTTCCTCTGTCGTTGCCGGCGGTAGGGGGGTGGGCCCGGAGCTTTCATCGGGCGCCCCGCTGGGCTGCTCGGACGCGGTGCCGATCGGGGCCGGTGTGACACCTTCAGCGGCAGTGGGGGTGACCGACGGCTCCGCGATGATCGAGGGGCTGGGTGAGGGGTCCAGTTGTCCCTCCCCGCCCGGTCCCGGAGGGAGCGGGACCGGTGTCGGCGTGGCCGTTGCCGACACGGCCGGGACGCTCAACAGGCCGGGATCACGTCTGACTGCGATGGCGTCATCCCCACCGACCAGTGAGGACTGCGCGACGCCACTGGCCGACCAGAACGCCGTAGCCGTCTCGGGGCTCAGGGACACCACTCCGGCCACCAGTGGCAGATCGGACTGCACCAGCGCCGCGCCTTCGACGGCCAACCCCTCCAAGGACAACTCGGTCAGGGCATTGGGCGGCACGGTGACGGCGGTCCATGTCTGTGGCGTCCCGCCGGCAACCTGCACGTTGGCAGTGGCGACATCGGCGCCGGGGTTGTACAGCGTCACCGACGCGTCGGGAGAACGGCCACCGGGCACCGCCCAGTTCTGATCGGTCATGGGCACGGCACTCTCAAGCGCGACCCCGGTGCGGTCGGCATTAGAGATCGCCGTCGTGCGGGTTGCCACCAAGCCGATCCCGTTGACGCTGTCCAGTCGTATGCCAAGGCGGGGCAGGGCAGAAAGGTCAGCCAGGTCAACCCGTGCGGTGCTGCCCGCCGGCACCGTCAGTTCGCTGCTGAGTTCGGCTGCGGTGCCCAGCGGCGTGCTGACCCCGACCTGGACGGCGGCCGGACGATCGGAGGGGTTGTACACCGTGACCCACGACTGGGTGATGTCATCAGAAATCGCATCAGGGATGAACAACTGCTCACTGGCCACAGCGGTTGCCGGCAACAGCGCGCGGCCGGTCACCGCCTCAAGCCCCTCCCCGGCGGGACCGAAGGTGATCTGTCCTTGCGGAACCACCCGTCCGACCTGCGCGGTGACGGTCACGGCCAGGTCGGCTGTCTCGGGACGGAACTCCGCCAGGTCACGGACCACAACCTGCCCGGCGGGAATGGTGATCTCATCGGCGATGACGAGGTCGACCGGCCCGGCGTTCTCACCGAACCGCAACCGTACGACGGCGTCCTGCCCGAAAGGATTGAACAGGTGCAGCGTTGAGGTGTTGCCGCGGTTGGTGTCAAAACCGGACAGGAACCAGCGGTCTGAGGGCCGGGTCTGACAGGTGGCCACTGCCTGCTCGGTGTCATCGACCAAGCGGTACTGGGCGACCACGGCCCCACCCCGCCAGTCGATGGACACCGGATGGGCACGTTCCTCAGCGGGCACGTCCAGCACGGCCGAGCGTCCGGCCTCCAGCAGACGTGTGTCCCCCGTCACGGGTTCACCGTCGACGAATCGTGTGATGACGATGTCAGAATCCTGTGACAGGGACGCCGACGCGATCTCGAGTTGGGCGGTATCGGTATCGGTGGCGATGATCGGGCAGTATGCGGTGCCACTGGTGGCGGCATCAACGGACTGCAGCGGGGCGACAGTCAACTGGCCCGCGGAGGTCAGCTGGCTGGCGGCGATACTGGCTGCGGCGATCAGGACAGCGCTCAGCAGCAGCGCGATCCCGCGCTTGCGGCCTCGTGCCCGGTCGCTTGCGATCCCGGCGGTCATGATCGGTCCCGTGGCGGCGGGGCCGCAGGGTCGATGCGGGTGAACGTCGTGGTGGTATCGGCCAGGCCGATCAGATCCTGGGGCAGCGATGTAGCCCGCGGGCGAGTGATCCTGGCACCCGGAGGCCGCACAGCCAGGGAGATGACGCCCAACGCCACCAGCAACTGCAGCGCAACCACCAGGCGTCGACGAAATCCGCCTCCGGCGACAACTTGGAAGGAGGTCTGCGCCAGCGGCGTCTGATCACCCTCCACACGGAAGGCGTTGACCGGGGCCAGATCAACCTGGGCCAGTTCTACGGTGCCAGCCGACCCGGTGGTCGCGACGGTCCGCCACGCCGTTGAGCTTGCCTCGCTGATGACCAGCAGTCCGCTCGTGGGACCATCCTGGCCACCGCTATAGGCACCAGGCTGCTGTTGCTGCAACGCGCCGACCCCCAGCGAGTCGGTGGGGCCTGGGTCACCCGTGGCCAGCAGACGGCTGGCGAACGGCTCGGGGATGACGCTGGCGCGGGGCAGCCAGGTCCGCAGACGATAGGTCACCGCGGCCTGTGAGGATGACGGTTCAAGATCGACCTGCTGGGACAACGCGGTCTGCAGCGTGGCGTCGGGCTGTTGCAGGACCACGTAGCGAATGTTCAGCACGCCCAACGGCGCCGCTGCCGAACTGCCCACGCCTTGGACGATCTGGGTCAGGGTGGTGGTGATGAGATCCGTCAGCCCCTTGTCACGCAGGGTTCCGAAGGCCGTCATGCGAGGGCCGTCGTCGTCGGTCAACTCCCACCGGACCGTCCCGTCCGGTGCACGTTGAAGCAACAACACGCGGTAGGTCCCCAGGTCGCCGGATTCAGCTCCGATGAACGCCGGAACCAGTTCGGGGTCCTGACTCAGGCCGCTGTAGGGGCCGCTGATGAGCACGCCCATGCCCGCAAGCAGTCCCACCACCAACACGATCCCGGCGACGGCGGTGAACACCTGCCCGATGCCGAAATCGGCGCTGGTCAACGTCTGAGTCGACCAGCGCGCCACGATAATGCCAAGCACGGCCAGTGCCACCGCGCCGGGCAGCAACAGCGCAGGGGGATACAACAGTGGCAGTCGGTAGAAAGCCGCAGCCCACGCCGCGGCGCCAGAGGCGACGAACAGCAGCACCAGGGTTCCGGTGATCAGGGGACGTGCCCGCATGCCCACCACCAATGCGCCCAACAGGATGGCCACCGGCACGCACACCATGCCGAGCCCGAGGACCCCCGACAGCCCGTCGACGGTCTGTGGTTGGCCCAGCAGTGCCCGCCAGACGGGCAGGTCCACGATGGCCGCCGGACCTCCCGCGGTGGCCAACGTCCCCGCCTCCGGCCCACCATCGCGCAACAGGTCAAACAGCCAGGGGCCCAGCATCACCACCCCGCTGAGGCCCGCCACCAGGACTCGCGTCAGCGGTCGGATCCACCCACGTACCAGGGCCACGAGCGCCGCGACGGCAAGGATGCCAGGCACCAGCATGGCCTCCAGTGGCGCAGATCCCAAGGTCAGCACCACGGTCAGGCTGAGCAACGCCGCGCTGCGCCACGCCACCCCGGGGGCGGTTCCCGGGTCCACGGTCCTGATGGTCAGCGACACCACCGCCGGAAGCAGCCCTGCCAGCACCGCAAGCCCATAGCGGCCCTGGGCCAACATGCCAAGCACCACGGGCGACATCACATAGACCGCGGCACCGACGACCCGTGGCCACGGCCGACTGGTGACCAGACGACCGGCTCGAAGAGTGGTCACAAACGCCAGGGGGATCAGCCCGAAGACCAGCACACGCTGGGCCAGCCAGGCGCTGCCTCCCAACAGTGTGGACAAGACCCCAAGGACTGCCTGCACCGGCGAGGGGAAGGACGCCGACGCCAGCGGTTGCCCACCCCAGGGACTGAGATAGTTCTGCAGGAACGCCGCCGGAGAATCGGGCCAGGCAGCGATCTCACCGCCCACGATCGGTCCGCCTCCCAGATACCCGCCGAGTGAGGCAAGGAAGGCCAGCAACAGCGGAATGCCGAGCAACACCAGAGAACGGTCGCGCAGGAACCGCTGGATGGGTTGGCCCGCAAGTGGGTCGATGCCTGTGACCGCGATGTCATCGGCGTCGACCAGGGCCCGGTTGGTTCCGCCGGCGACGATCTCCAGCAGCGAGTTGGTGTACTCCTGTACGCGTGGCAACCCGGGGGTGAACAACGCAGACAGGCTGCTGTCCGGCTGACGGCGGGTCGACTGGACCGCACTGCGGCGGCGCAACGTCCCACCCAACTGTGCCAGGTTCCACAAATAGGCCCTGATGATGGCGAACGCCTCGCCGAATCGCCGAGACAGCAACAACGCGATGAATCTGGCCCCGTTGAGAACAAACCCAAGCGGCAACACCCAGGCCAGACGCCTGCCGGAGTAGTTCTTGAGCAGGGCGGCCATGGTGTGGCGTTCAACGCGGTAGCGGGACTCCGTCTGGTCCAACTGGCCTCGCAAGCCGCCGGCAGCGGCGCCGACGTGATAGCCGATGGCGTTGGTGACCACAGCCACCCGACGTCCGGACAGCCACACGCGCCAGCACAGGTCCAGGTCATCGCGAAAGGCGCTGAACCGTCCGTCGAAGCCACCGGTGCGGCCGAAGACGTCGCGACGAAGCATCATGCCGGCCGTCGAGACGTACAGGCAGTCCCCCCGGTCGTCGTGTTGGCCCTGGTCAAGCTCACCGCGATCAACCTGCGGCTCCGCGCGGCCGAAGGAGTCAGCGCTCATGCCAACCTGCTGTAGCAGCGCCTCCTCGTTCCACTCCCGCAGCTTCGGGCCGACGACTGACAGCGTCTGATCAGACTCCAACGCGTCGACCAACCACTGCACCGCGTCGGGCATCAGAGCCATGTCGTCGTGCACCAACAGGACGTAGTCGGCGTCTGCTGCGGCAACGCTCCGCATGGCCGCTGCCACGGCGCGTCCGAATCCCCCGTTGCGCTCTTGGCGGATGACCTCCACACCCCGCCGTGACAGGATCGCGGCGGTGTCGTCAGTCGACGCGTTGTCGACAGCAAGGATGCCCAACCGCGGGTAGGCCTGCGCCGACAGCGTTCGCAGGGCGCTGGTGATCCACTCGGCCCCGTTGTGGGCAACCAGGATCGCCAGAACTCGCGGCGCGGAAGAGGAGGGCAGCGTCGGCGAGGGGGAAGTGGAGGGGAGAGTGGTTGCCATCAGCAGTGGTGGGACCGCATCAGATCACGGGCACACGAAAGCAAAGCCTAACCAGGCAGCGGCCACTTCAGGCCGCAGTCGGGTGGTCAAGAGGCCAGTCGCTTGAGCTTGCGGCGCTCCCGCTCGCTCATTCCTCCCCAGATCCCGAACCGTTCCTCGTTGGCCAGCGCGAACTCCAGGCAATCGGACTTGACCGCGCACATCTGGCAGATCCGCTTGGCCTCACGCGTTGACCCTCCTTTCTCGGGAAAGAAGGTGTCCGGCTCGGCCTGAAGACATCTGGCTTCATCTGCCCACGGCAGATCTTCGATACCGATCATGTCCTCCACCTCTGCTGGTTCGTCGCACTCACACGTCCACATGACCTACAGATGTGTAACTACACTTCGGTAAGTCTGTGCGAAACAGCGTCCAACGTCAACCCCCAGCCGGATTGGCTGTGGTAAAGGACCTCCGGAGACGGCTCGGCGAATACCTTCAGATCAACTTTGGCGGGCGGTGCAGATCCGCCGGTGGGCGGCCAGCCCTGGCGGGGTCTTGGCGACGAATCCGCAGTCGAGGCAGATGTTTCCCAGCGTTCGCGGTGACACGACCTGGTCGCGATCCGCCGCGCCCGAGGCGGGAGGTGGCATGGGCGGAGGGGGCGGCGCGGCGCTGGGCACCGTGCCCTGGTGATCGGGTTGCCGAGGTGCAGCCCAGCGGTGCCGGCGTGGTTCCTGGCGGCCAAGAAGGATGGTCAGTTTGTCCGACAGTTCCGCAAGGACCGTGTCTGTCTGCCTCGAATCGTCCTGCAGGTCGCGCACATGCTGCAGCAGTGTCAACTCCATCGATTCGGCGACGGCCCCGGCGTCCGAGCGCATTTTGCTGCGAAGCTCAGACAACACCGCCTGGGTCTGGTCGGCCCGGGCCACCTGATCAGCGTTGGCAAGGTCCATGCGCTGCAGTGCGTCCCCCAGGCGCTCGATGACCTGCTCGACCCGTTGCTCGGCTGCCAGTGACACCCGTTGCATGGCCCGATCGACCGATTCGGTCACCAGTGCGTCCATGCGGGCCGTGGCAGCCTGCTCAACCTGCTGAACCTGCGCCAGTTTGTCGGCGACGGTCGTGTCCAACTGAGTCTGCAGGTCCTGGCTGACCTGGCTGACCATGGTCTGGACCTCTCCGGCAGTCTGGTTCAGCAGTTGCTGCAGTTGTCGGCTGATCACATCCATGGCGTCCTGCATGGTCACTGCAGTCCGGTCCAGGGAAGAGGAGACGGATCCCGACACCTGTTCGGCGGCTGTGCCCAGCTCGGCGACGGCCTGGCTGGCGGCTGCGCGGGTGGCACCGAACTCCTGTGTCAGTTCGCCGATTCCCGAGGCCAACAGGCTGGTCCGCAACTCCTGCACGATCGCGGTTGATTCGGCGATGCTGGCCGCCGAGTTGTCGACCTGCCGTGACAGGTCCTGGGTCATCTGACCGATGGCCTGGGCCAGCAGCTCGCGGGCGTGGTCGGTGACCTCGGTCGCAACGCTTGTGCTGTGCGCCGCAGCCTGCTCAACCGCGGCGGACAGCTGGGTGGCAGTCTCGGTCAACGAGCTCAGGGCCTGCTGCGTCAGGTCACGGTCCTCAGCAGAGGCCTGCAACAACGCCTGCTGCAAATCCTGCAACGATCCCCTGATCGAGGGTTCAAGCCGCTCTGCTGCGGCAACAGAGGCGTCGCGCAGTTCATCCATGGCCCGGGCCACGCCCTGCTGCATCTGCTCGACTGCTGCCAGCACCGGAGGTTGGATGTCTGCGGGCAGCCGCGACAGGTTGTCGGTGACCTCCGTCAGCCGACCGATGCCCTCTGCCTGTGCCTCGGTCAGGTCGGCAAACCGCTCAGATCCCTGGCGGTCCAGGCGCTGAACAGCCTGGTCGATGATCAGGCGGACGTCCCCGACGCTGGCCCCGCGCTGAGCACCGGCTTCCTCGACCGCTGCCAGGGTCTGCTGACGGTGTTCCTCGAGCAGGTTCTGCAGGTTGGTGGACAAGTCATCCACGGCCACACGCAGTTGCGGTTCAAGCTCGCCGGCCAAAGCCTGCACGCGGCCAAGCATCTGGGCCAACTCATCGCTGCGTGCGGTGGACTGGGCGGTCAGCTCGGCCAGCCTGGTGGCTGCAGCCTGGGCCAACTGTTCCATCTGCGCCTGGGCCGCCTCTGTCGAGGCCTGCAGCAGCGCATCCAGCTTGGCGGCGGTCACGGTGCGGGCGTCGCTTGCTGCCCGTCCCGCAGCGTCGTTCAGCTGTGTGGTCAGCGCCGCGATCGCGTGCGCTGCAGCCCGGACCGCGGCCTCCTCCACCGCGACAAGGGCGATCTCGCCCCGCGCGGCCAGGTGCTCCAACGACTGGGCAGTCTGGTCCATCGACTGGGTCGAGGAATCCAGGGACTCAGTGGCTGACAGCAGGCGTTCCTGCGTCAGCGCGATCACCTGCGAAGCGGCATCGGTTGCTGCGGCGACCGCGATCTGCTCCATCCGCTGTGCCCCCAGCACTGACAGGGACTCACCCGACCGCGCAGCGCTTTGCTCCACGGACGCAACGACCGCCTGGGTCGCTTCCCGGGCCACCTGCTCGGCGATCGCAGCGGCTTGGGAGGCCATCTCGGCCCCTGCTCGCTGTGAGGCGTCCACGGTCAGCTGATCGATGTCGGTCTGCAGCAGCGCGACGGTCTCCTCACGGGTTGCGGCAAAGGATTGCGCCAGGTGCTGCCCGATCACCGCCGTCAGACTGTGGGCGGTGGTCTGTTGCAGGCCACTGAACTCACGCTCTCCCGCCTGACGAAGCCCCTCGATGGCCTCGGCCGCCTGGGCACTGAGTTGTGAGAGGGACTCGCCGGAGACCGCTTCGTGGTCCTGCTGGCGCTGTTGAAAGGAATCGACCACCTGGTCAAGGCGACCGATCGCCTCCTGCCAGCCGGCATCCCGGGAGGAATCGACCACCTCTTCCAGCCGCTGCAGCGCACGCAGTACCTCCTTGCGGGTCTCATCGACCGCCTGGGCCACCGGCGCGGCGCCGCGTTCCAGCCGCGCCATCGCCTCGACCAGGTCGACCCGCGTCGAGGAGACCAGGCCCCGAATGTCATGGATGACCTCGACATCGCCCACCCGCTCGGCGATCTGACCCACATGGCTGTCAACGCGTTCGATGGCCTGGTTCAGATCCTGCCTGGCGCGTTCCAGATCCTCCGGTGACACACGATCGGCCGACATGGTGTCGGCGGCCCCACCCAGCTGACTGGCCAGATCGACCAACCCGTCGGACAGGGCAACCAGGCTCTCATCGACACGGGACACCAGTCGCCGAATCTCGCGCTGCTCATTCAACTGTTGCGAGACGGCCTCGGAAAAGGCCTGGTCGACCCGGGTTTCGATGTCGCTCATGGTCGAATTCCTTTCATGCTGCGGATGAAGGAGCGGCACAGGCTTACCAACCTCGCTTCAGGCGTTTGCGTATCCAGGCAGCGTAGTCGAAGGATTCAAACCAGCGGTCCACGATCTGGGCACCCCCGACCAGTCGGCGGGTGTCCGCCAACCGGCGTTTGCGAAGGGTCGAAGGCAGCAGTCGCACGTCAGTGAGCGCCTTGACCAGCGCGGTGGGCACCGTGACCGCCAGATCGGCTGTGCGCAGCACCGTGGTGGCGCCCAGCAGGTGCGCGTGTGGCCACCAGGTCGAGGGGTCGTCGTTCTTGATCACGGTCAGGAACCAGTTTCGATAGCTCAGACGCTCGACGATGGCACTGCGCCGGGGCCCCTCTCCACCCCGTTCATGCATCGCGCGGGCCTGGGGGACATACCAGGCCTGCCAGTCCCTGGCCTTCAGCCGCCAGTCCAGATCGACATCTTCGAAGAAGGCGAACAGGTTCTGGTCAAACACCTCCCCCTCGACGGCAACATCGTGCAGGGCCTGGATCCGATGCAGCGCCGCTGCGCCGCATACTCCGAAGATTTCGGCTGGCTGATCGAAGGATCCGTCATCAGCTTGGTCATCACCGCGGTTGCGGAACACCCGGTTGGTGTGGGCGGTATGGCCGGTTGAGTCGATGACGCCATGCCCATCCCTGCGGATCGGGGCACCGTCGGCGGCCATGCGTGTCAGTCGCCCTTGCACACTGGCGATGCGGGGGTCTGCCGCCAGGGCACTGACACAGCGGCTGATGTGATCCGATGTCAGCCGGACATCGGGGGTGACCAGGAAGAACCCCCCGTCGGTGGCGCGTGACAGAGCCTGGTTCGCAGCACCCGCGTAGCCGACGTTACGCCGGTTCTCGATGACCTCCACGTCGCCGAATTCGCGGGCCACCGC
Organism: Euzebya sp.; assembly: GCA_051004735.1. Lineage (GTDB taxonomy): Bacteria > Actinomycetota > Nitriliruptoria > Euzebyales > Euzebyaceae > Euzebya. Next base: position 11,075 of record JBPCKA010000007.1, read on the forward strand.
CGCTGAGGAATCATGGGAATTGTTGTCGACCACGACGATGTGGAGGTCTGCGTGATCCTGGGACAACAGGCTGGCGATGGCCCCGGGCAGATGGTCCGCGGTGTTGTAGCTCACCATGCAGACGGTGACCTTCATCCGGCCTGGTCTGCGGATTGCGGTGCCTCGGCCCCGACCGGCCACAGCGGATCCGGATGGGTGGCCGGACCGCCCTCATCCAGTCCCGGTGGCTGCGAATCGGGTGGCCACACCCCTTGGGGATTGTCCAGACGGAAGGTGACGTCCAACGGGACCACGCCGACGTCCCAGGGCTGTCCCCGCACCACGACCCGTGCGGCGCTGTCCAGACGTGCATGGACGACGTCCTGTTCGGCGTTGCCGATCTCGACATCGAATTCATAGGTCCCGCTGAGCACGTGCAGATGCAGGTCGATATCACAGCTGAACGACTGGCCCGCTGGTGGAGGGGCCACATACTGGACCCGATATGAGGTCCGGGAGTCATACAGCGGCACTGCAAGGTCGGGGCGACGGACCACCATCCGCACATACAGCCCTCCCCCGCCGATCAGTTGCCGGGTGGGGGTGGCACGTATCCGCAAGGTTGCCGTGGCACCGGTGTCCACCCGTGGGGCCTTGGCCCCTTGGTCAACCTCGGCATCGGCCAGGTCCAGTTCAACCTCATCGATTCGCACGGCGTGGGTGAACGGGTCGTGCTCCTCCTCATCCTCCTCCTCTTCGGAGGTGTGCGCCGAGGGTTCAGGCAGGTCGGGAACCTCCAGGTCGGTGCCATGCCCGGTTGCCAGACGACGTTGGTATTCCTGCAGCGCCTGCGCGGCCGGACCGTCAAAGACCACATGGCCGGCCTCCAACAGGATCACCCGGTCACACAGGCTCTCCACCGAGTTCAGGTCATGGCTGACCAGCACCACGGTCTTACCGGCCTCAGCGAACGCTGACATCCGTTTCAGCGAGCGTTCCTGGAAGGTCTGGTCGCCGACGGCCAGGACCTCATCGACCAGCAGGATGTCAGGGTCGACGTGCACGGCGATGGCAAACCCCAGACGGACATACATGCCCGAGGAGTAGTTCTTGACGGGCGTGTCGATGAAGTCCCGGACGCCGGCAAAGTCCACGATCCGGTCGAAGCTGTCCCGCACCTCATCACGTGACAGGCCCAGGATCGACCCGTTCAGGTACATGTTCTCGCGTCCGGTCAGCTCGGGACTGAACCCGGCACCGAGCTCGAGCAGCGTGGCGATGCGCCCGTTGGTCTGCACGCTGCCGCGGTCGGCCGGCAGGATCTTGGCCATGCACTTCAGCAGGGTGGACTTGCCCGACCCGTTGTGGCCGATCAGGCCGACCCGTTCGCCCGGCATGATGTCCAGGCTGACGCCGTTCAGGGCGTGGAACTCCTTGTAGTGGGCCCGCCTGAAACTGGTCAGACGTTCCTTGATGCCGGGCGGCACCTGGTCGTAGATCCGAAAGATCTCGTGCAGGTCGGTGACCCGGATGGCGGGGGTACGGTCCTGGGTCATCACACCTCCTTGGCGAAGGAGGTGGCCTGGCGACGAAACACGACGTAGCCGCCGATGAACACCACGGCTGCCCAGGCGGTGCACACCAGCCAGGTCTCTAGCGTCGGCATCGTCGGCGGTGGATGCGGTGTCTGGGTGTCTGACAGTGGCAGGGCGACCCCGTACAGCAACACATGGAACAACTCGCTGAACCAGGCCATCGGGTTCAGCAGGATGAAGCGCTCATAGTTGGCCCCGAGATCTCTGTCGACCTGCCGAATCAGCTCGATGGAGTAGATGATCGGGGTCAGGTAGAACCAGGCCAGCATGATGATCTGCAACAGTTCCTGCAGGTCGCGAAACTTCACGGTCAAGGCGCCGAGCAGCATGGACATCCCGGCGGTGAACAGCGTGATCAGGACCAGGGCAACCAGGATGGCGGGCAGCAGTTCGGGATGGAACCCCCGGCGCCAGATCAGCAGCGGCGCGATGGCGACGTAGGCCAGCAGCAGATGGACCATCTGGCTTATCACCAACGAGAACGGGATCAGTTCACGCGGGAAGTAGACCTTCTTGATCAGCGACCCGTTGGCGATGATGGATCCGGCCGAACTGGTGACGCTGTTGGCGAAGAACTGCCACATCAGGTAGCCCGCCAAAAAGAAGGTGGTGAAATCACCGACCCCGAAGGGGACACGCAGGAAAGTTTGGAAGACCACCGTGAAGATGGCGGCCATGAGCAGGGGGGTGACCAGGGACCAGGCAAACCCCAACGCGGAACCCTTGTAGCGAACCTTGAGTTCCTTGGAAACCAGGTTTCGCAGCAGATCGCGTGAGTGCCAGACCTCGGTCACCGTGGCAGCGGGTGAGGACATGATGGCCCAGTCTGCCAGCCCAACCCCACCTGACCCATGAAGCCCGGGTCAGGTGGGGG
>JBPCKA010000008.1:0-12717 GCA_051004735.1 Euzebya sp.
GACTGGGACATCGAGGTTGGCGGCGTCACCTGTGCAGCCCTGACCCCGGCGTTCCAATGACCACCCAGCCCGTCTGGCCGACAGACACCCTGACCTATGAGGTCACCGACCGCGTGTGCCGGATCACCCTGAACCGGCCTCATCGCGGCAACGGCCTGACCCGCCACCTGATCGACCAGTTGGCGGCCGCCGTCGAACATGCCGACCTGGATCCCGGGGTCCATGTCATTCTCCTGGCCGGCAACGGGAAGGGGTTCTGCGGGGGCTACGACCTGGTCGAATCCGCCGAGGGACAGGGCCGAATGGGCGACACAGGTCCCGATGACCGGCCACCTGGCTCGCCACTGGATCCCGACGTCCTGGCCGCCAACCACGACCCGGCTGAGGGGTGGGACCCGATGGTGGACTACGCGATGATGAGCCGGAATGTCCGGGCGTTCATGACGTTGTTCCACGCCTCCACACCGGTGGTCTGCAAGGTCCACGGCTTCTGCGTGGCCGGCGGGACGGACCTGGCCCTGTGCTCCGATCTGCTGATCATCGCCCAGGACGCCAAGATCGGCTATCCGCCAGCACGCGTGTGGGGATCACCGACCACCTCGATGTGGGCGGCGCGACTGGGTCCGCAGCGAGCCAAGCGGCTGTTGTTCACCGGTGATTCGCTATCGGGAGCCGAGGCGGTCGAGTGGGGTCTGGCCATCGAATCCCCGCCGGCTGATGAGTTGGATGAACGGGCGGACGCGCTGGCCCAGCGCATCGCCCGGATGCCGCTCAACCAACTGGCGATGATGAAGATCCTGGTCAACCAACAGGTCTACGGCCAGGGCCTGCACGCCACCCAGGTCCTTGGCACGGTCTTTGACGGCATCACCCGGCACACACGAGAGGGGTACGCCTTCCAACAGCGTGCGGCCGACGCGGGGTTCAAGCAGGCCGTGGCCGAGCGCGACCAACCTTTCGGCGACGTCGGTCCCTCCACCTTCAAGGGCTGAGAGTTCTGCGATCCCGGTTTCCTCCGATGCCCGCCGGTGAGGCAGGATGCCCGCCATGACCGGCGCTCCCACCCCTCGTCCATGGTTGTCGGATGCGGCCACAGCCCGTGAAGCGGAGATCCTGGGCCGCTTACCACAGGACAGTGCCGCCATCCACGCTCAACTGGACGCGCTGATCAACCGCAACCGCCAGATCCACGAGCGGGACTGCATCAACCTCAATCCTGCGACCAACGTGATGAATCCACGTGCGGAAGCCGCGCTGTCAGCCGGTCTGGGATCCCGGCCATCCCTGGGCCACCCCGGTGAGAAGTATGAAATGGGGCTTGAGGCGATCGAGCAGATCGAGGTGATCACGGCTGCCTTGGCCTGCAAGGTCATGGATGCCAGCTTCGCCGAGATCAAGGTGCCATCGGGCGCGATGGCCAACCTGTATGCCTTCATGGCGACCTGCCAACCGGGTGATGCGATCATCGTGCCGCCCCCCGCCATCGGCGGGCACATCACCCACGACCGCGCAGGTGCCGCCGGCCTGTACGGCCTGCGGATCCACCATGCGCCCGTGGATGCCGATCGGTACACCATCGACATTGACGGTCTGGCCAGGCTGACCCGTCGGGTTCAGCCACGCTTGATCACCGTCGGCGGCAGCCTCAATCTGCTGCCCCATCCGGTTGCGGCCGTGCGTGAGGTCGCCGACAGCGTGGGCGCTCAGGTGCTGTTCGATGCGGCTCACGCCTGCGGCATGCTGGCCAGCTGCGTATGGCCCAATCCCCTGAAGCAGGGTGCGGACCTGATCACGATGAGCACCTACAAGAGCCTGGGTGGACCCCCTGCAGGTCTGGTGGTGACCGACAACGAACGGCTGGCTGCCAAGATCGATGCCATCGCCTATCCGGGTCTGACCGCAAACTTCGATGCGGGCAACACCGCAGCGCTGGCCTACACCCTGGTGGACTGGCTGGACCACGGTCCGGCATATGGCACAGCAATGGCGCACACGGCGCTGGCCCTAGCGCAAAGCCTGATGGACGAGGGATTGCCGGTCTTCACCACCGTCGAGGGACCGACGACAACCCATCAGTTCGCCCTCCACGCCGATCGGTGGGGAGGCGGGCAGGCGATGGCCCAGCACCTGCGACTTGCCAACCTCCTGACCTGCGCGATCGGGCTTCCGGCTGGTGAGGGACTGCGTCTGGGAACTCCCGAGATCGTGCGGTGGGGGATGACACCTGAGGACATGCCACAGCTGGCAGCACTGATCGCACGCGCGTTGGGCCCTGATCCGGCCGGTGCGGCCGAAGACGTGACCGATTTTCGGCGGAATTTCGACACGCTGCGGTTCATCACCGGTTGATGAATACTGCTATACCGCTGTCGTTGGGCGCGGCCATCACATTCGGTGCAGCCGACTTCCTGGGCGGCCTGGCCAGTCGCAAGGCAGATGTCCTACCGGTGACACTGGTGGGACAGGCGATCGGTCTGGCGGTAATAGGGGTGGCCGTGCCATTCCTTCCGGGGCAGCTGAGCGCAGCGGCAATCGGCTGGGGCGTGGTCGCCGGGTTCGGTGGGTCCCTGGGGCTGTTGGCCTATTTCCGTGCTCTCAGCATCGGCGCTATGGGTGTGACCGCACCTGTCGCCTCACTGGTCGGCGCTGCGGTCCCTGTTGGTGTCGGACTGGGGTTGGGCGAGCGTCCCGAACTGACGGCCGCCATCGGCATCGTTATCGGCGTGGTCGCCACCGTGTTGGTGTCACGGCCACCCTCACAGGCTGACGCCACATCGACGGCTGCAGCGCCGCGGGGCCTGGTCACGGCTGCGGCGGCGGGCGTCCTGTTCGGCGTGTTCTTTGTGGCGCTGGACCAGGCCCCCGCGGATTCGGGGTTGTGGCCGCTGGTTGGTGCCCGGGGCATCGGGATCGTGCTGATCGGCTGTCTGGTCGGCCTTCGCCGCCCCTCGCGGCCCCATGTCAGGGTCATGGGGATCGCCACCGCGTCGGGATTGCTGGACATGGTCGCCAACGTCTTGTTCCTGCTGGCCACCCGCGAGGGACTGCTGGTGTTGACCGCGGTCGTGACCGGGTTGTATCCGGTGGTGGTGGTGATCCTGGCGTGGTTGTTCCTGAAAGAACGACTGGGGCGCGGCCAACTGGTCGGGGTGGGGTTCGCGCTGGGCGCTGCAGCCCTCATCGCCGTGTGATCAGAGGACGTCCCGGGAGGAGTGGCCGACACCACCCATTGGATGCGTGAGGGGGCCCGCGTGGCCAGGCCTGTCACAATGACGCCATGTCCGTCGCTGTTCCCGAGCAGATCGTGTGCGTCGAATGCCGTGGCACCTGCCACCGGCTGAGCCACGTCCCCGACGGGGGATTCGAGCCTGGTGACTGGGTCGCCTACCGCTGCCCGGACTGCTGGGACCGATTCGATCTGCAGGTCCAGGATCCTGACTAGGACGAGGACTGGGACCAATCCACACGGTGGTAGGGAGCCGGTACCATGCCGCCGACCCCCTCCACCCATTTTTCTGCCGCTAGGACACCCAACCGTGGTCACCACTGAAGTCGAAAAGGTCGACGACACCAAGATGAAGCTCGTCATCACCGTGGAGGCTGATCGGGTCACCAAGGCCATCGATGAGGCCGCGCGGCGCCTGGCGTCGTCGATGAAGATCCCGGGCTTTCGGCCTGGCAGGGCTCCCCTGAAGGTGTTGGAGTCCCGCCTTGGCAAGGGTGCTGTGGCCGAGGCGGCCGCACGCGAGAGCTTCCCCGAGTTCTATACCGAGGCGCTGAAGCAGGCCGAGATCACACCGGTCGGCCCACCGCGTCTGGAGGTGGAGGAGTTCAGCCGCGGTAGTGACGCCACCTTCGTCGCGATGGTCGACATCCGTCCGGAGTTCGAGGTTCCCGACTATGAGGGGATGACCGTCGAGCACCCCGAGTGGGAACTGACCGACGAGGAACTCTCTGACAACCTGGACGCGATGCGCGAGCGCTTCGCCGAGGTCGAGGCCGTGCAGCGCGCAGCGCAGCCGGGTGATTTTGTGACACTGACACTGACGGCGAAGAAGTCCGACGGGACCGTGGTCGATGACGCCTCGGCCGAGGACGTGTTGTATGAGATCCCCACCGAGGAATCCGACTCGGTGTTGGACGCCACCCTGCCAGGCGCCGAGGCCGGCGCGATCCTGACCTTCACCGACGTGTTGGGCGCCGACTACCCCGACGGACTGGCCGGTCAGGAGTTGGAGTTCACGGCCATCGTCAAGGAGGTCAAGACCAAGACCCTGCCCGACCTCGACGACGACTTCGCGTTGACCGCCAGCGAGTTTGACACCATCGAGGAGTTGACCGAGGACCTGCGGGTCCAGATCGGCGCGGAGAAGCGGCGCATGGCACGTGCGAACCTGCGAGGCAAGGTCATCGAGGCCCTGGCCGAGATGGTCGATATCTCCCTGCCCGAATCCATGGTCGAGGAGGAGCAGCGCTTCCGCGTGAACCGTCTGGCTCACCAGGCCGAGCACAACGGTCTGCAGTTCGACCAGTTCCTTCATCTGGCCAGTGGCGGTGAGCCTCAGGCGTTGCTTGACACCCTGAAGACCGAGGCCGAGCAGACCGTCAAGGCACAGTTGATCGTCGATGAGATCGGTCAGGCCTTGGAGATCGCGATCGAGCAGCGCGACCTGGGTGAGGAGATCGCCCGTCAGTCCCAGCGACTGGGTCGCGAACCAGGCGAGATCGCCGAGATGATGATGCAGCCCGACAACCTGGGTGCGCTGTATGCCGACACCTACCGTCGCAAGACCATCGACAAGCTCTTGACCCTGGTGACAGTCACAAACGTGCCGCCGGACGAACCGGAGCCCCAGACCCAGGTTGACCCACAGGAGCAGGATCCAGACACTTCCGATGAGGAGGAGTAACACCTCAGCCGGGGTCGCGGATCGCCAGTGCCCGACAGGTGATGGCATCAAGGACCACGTCGACGGCGAAGCCATCAGCGGGTGGGTTGAGCTCTGCCAGGTCCTCCACCTCGCTGGTCCCTCGAACATCCATGCGGGTGTCGGTGTCGATGTAGACAACCCGTGTTCCTTCGGGAGCACCGGTCATCTGCGGGGCGGGGGAGACACAGGGCACGCCGGTGGCGGCGGTGACCAGTACACGGTTTCCCGTGGGGTCAGGCCCCAGCAACTGCAGCCGGACGGTGCGGGAACCCTGTAGCGAGGAGCCGGCCCAGGTCGAGGAGGGCAGCACTGCGGCTTGGACGATTTGCCCGTCGGACAGGCGCACGGCCAGCGGATCGCCGATATTGGTCACCACTGCCCCCAGTTCATCCACTGCAAGGTCAAGGTCGACGGGCACCCCGATCCCGTCGCCGTCGCCGTCACAAGCCGTCGCCGAGCGGTCCCTCAGGGGACCGGGGCACCAGCTGATCCCGGCGTCAGGGTGGATCTGCAGCCAGCCCCGCGCGACCTGCCACCCATCGGTGGTGGCATCGATGTCTGTGGCCAGGAAGGCATGGTCGGTCAGTCCCGGGGGTAACGCGGGCGTCTCTGGCAGGTCCCCTTGGCGGTCGGCCAGTCGGCACGCCTCTGGCGGCCCGTGAGCCAACTCGCCCATCAGCGGTGGGTCTTGTGTCCCGAGCCATGGGTCTTCGGCCTGCAGGACCCGGATCGGTGCTCCCGCACGGAAGCGCCCCTCGACCTGTGTGCGCCGTGGCGTGAGTCCCACAGGGACATTGGTGCGTGGGTTCAACCGCCCCGGCACAAACCCGCCGTACCGCCGACCGTCGGGACCAAACGTCAGACCCAATTGCGGATCGACGAAGCGCAGACCGGATTCACACCAGCCGACCAGTCCGCCTATGGGTCCACCGCCAGGAGCGAATGCTTCAAGGATCTGCACGTCGCCCAGGGGTGATGTGGAGATCCACACGGGAGTCCCATCGGTCAGCAGTCGAGGGACCACGTGATCCTGCGGTGGCGCCTCCACCACCACGACCGCTGTGGAGTCGGTGCTGCGGACCATCCACCCGATCACCAGCAGTGCCACGGTGACGCCCACCAGCGTGGCCGGCCGGGGCCAGCGTGCACGTACCGGGGGCGGTGCCGCCATTGCCCAAGCGTAGAGCAGGCCGTCATCCAGCGTCGGTGATGAGCAGCGCCCGGCAGGTCGCGCGGTCGATCACCACCTGGACCTCGACGTCGGGGCGTGTGGGCGACTGGGCCGCCAGTCGTGCGGGGTCGCTGACGCCGCCGATCTGGAACAGGGTCTCCGCACCGATCGAGATGGCACTGGCCACCGCCTGATTGGTCAGCAAGCCGGGGAAGGCTCCCAGGCACAGTTCCGTGCCACCGCCCTGAACCCCTCTGACGTTGGCGGTGCCTCGAACAGCGTCCAAAGACACGTAGTTGCCGACGTAGCGCTCGGTGCCGCGCAATGACGATCCGCGCCACGTCGAGTCGGCCATTACCGCCGCGCGGGCAACGACTCCGTCCTCCAGTCGCACGGCCAGCGGTCCACCGAGGATCGCCGGAATACCACCGACGTCCTGCCGGTCGATGGTGAACCCGACTGACACATCCGAACGGGGTTGGGGGCAGCGGGGCTGGGTTTCCCGGGTGGGTTCGGCGTCACACCAGGTGGCGCGACCGTCCACGTCGATGATCAGCCAGCCGTCGGTCACCTGCCAACCGCTGGCGTCGGGGTCGATCGGACCGGCCAGGAAGGAATGGTCGATCAGGCGGCGAAACACCGGGGCGGCGTCAGGATCGGCTACGGCGGGATCGGGAGGAAGGCGGCATGAGTTTGGAGGCGTCAGCGGCTGCAACAGCGGTCGATCCTGAACCTGCCACGCCTGGAGTTGCTGAACCTGGCCCACTTCGAAGGGGTCATCGGGCTGAGTACGCCCCTGGATGGGCTGGACCTCACGATGGATCAGGTCATCAACGGCGGTATGCGGTTCCTCGAAGATGGTCTGGGACAGCTCCCGGCCCTGGATGCTGGAGGGCAAGCGCCGTCCCCTGACGTCGTACAGAGGTCCCAGGTGGGCGTCCACGAACATGCCCGCGTCAGCACACCACCCGACCAGACCGGTGATCGGGGTGTCGATCTCGGTGTCGAATGCCTGGATGACATCAAGAATCGGTTCGCCGTCCGGCTCTACAGCCGGGGAACTGACCACGAACACCGGCGTTCCGTTGGCCAATCGGTCAGCCCGAATCGTGCCGAAGTCGGGAATCGACAAGACATCGGTGACGGTCGCCCGGTCAGCACTGCGGGCTGCAACGACCACCAATACCAGCACCACGACAACAGCCCCCACCCGGAGGATGCGTCGTCGTGGGGTCGTGTCCGCCATGGACGAGGACGCTATCGTGGCCACCCCGAGTAGGCGGCCAACTCCAGACCCGTGCCGCGCTACCAATCGCCAGGAGCGAGCCCTTGGACATCGCCAACTATCTCGTCCCCACGGTGGTCGAGCAGACCAACCGCGGTGAGCGGGCGTTCGACATCTACTCGCGGCTGCTGAAGGATCGGATCATCTTCCTCGGCACCCCGATCAACGACGACATCGCCAACCTGATCATGGCTCAGTTGCTGCATCTTGAGGGTGAGGATCCTGAGAAGGACATCAACCTCTACATCAACTCGCCCGGCGGATCCGTGACGAGTGCCCTGGGTATTTTCGACACGATGTCGTTCATCAAGCCGAAGGTGTCCACGATCTGCATGGGTCAGGCCGCGTCGGCCGCAGCGATCCTGCTGGCGGCGGGCGAGAAGGGCAAACGCTTCGCCCTGCCCCACGCGCGGGTGCTGATCCATCAGCCCCATGGTGGCGCCGAGGGTCAGTCCACCGATATCGAGATCGCAGCCCGCGAAGTGCAGCGGATCCGCGACCTGCTGGACCAGATCCTGGCCGACGCAACCGGACAGTTGAAGGAGAAGATCACCACCGACACCGACCGTGACTTCATCATGAACGCCGAGGAAGCGGTCGAGTACGGCATCATCGACAAGGTCCTTGTGGCCCGCGCCGAGCAGGGCGAGACATCCATGATGTGAGGGTGGTCACGGGGATATTTGGCGGTCTGGCCACCGGGATGTCACACGACGGCGTTACGATAGCGACCGGCTCACCAGTTGAGGGGCTGACGACTGAGGACACAAGGCGTTAGGAAGGGCAGACAATGGCCAAGTTCGGCGAAGGGGGAGACCTGCTGAAGTGCTCGTTCTGCGGGCATACGCAGAAGCAGGTGAAAAAGCTCATCGCCGGGCCAGGTGTCTACATCTGCGATGAGTGCATCGACCTGTGCAACGAGATCATCGAAGAGGAGTTTGCGGAGACCCCCGAGGTCGCCTCAGGCGATCTGCCCAAGCCGCGGGAGATCTTTGAGTTCCTCAACTCCTACGTGGTCGGCCAGGACGACGCAAAACGCACCCTCGCCGTGGCCGTGTACAACCACTACAAGCGCATCCGGGCGGGGGGGAAGTCCGGGGATGTCGAGATCTCAAAGTCAAACATCTTGCTGCTGGGCCCGACCGGATCCGGTAAGACCCTGTTGGCACAGACCCTGGCTCGACTGCTGGACGTGCCCTTCGCGATCGCCGACGCCACAGCGTTGACCGAGGCCGGGTATGTCGGCGAGGACGTCGAAAACATCCTGCTGAAGCTGATCCAGGCGGCGGACTTTGACGTGAAGAAGGCCGAGACCGGCATCATCTACGTCGATGAGGTCGACAAGATCGCCCGGAAGTCCGAGAACCCATCCATCACCCGGGACGTGTCGGGTGAGGGTGTGCAGCAGGCCTTGCTGAAGATCCTTGAGGGAACGGTTGCCAGCGTGCCCCCACAAGGTGGTCGAAAGCACCCGCACCAGGAGTTCATCCAGATCGACACCACCAATGTCCTGTTCGTCTGCGGTGGTGCCTTCGCCGGGCTGGAACAGATCATCGAACGCCGCATGGGCCGTACGGTCGTCGGGTTCGGCGCGGATCTGGTCGCGTCGGGGCCGGATGCCGATCCCAGCCTGCTGTATGACGAGGTGTTGCCCGAGGACCTGCTGAAGTTCGGGCTGATCCCCGAGTTCGTCGGTCGCCTGCCCGTGGTCACCAACGTCAAGAAGTTGGACCGCCAGGCGCTGATAGAGATCCTGACCCAGCCGAAGAACGCGCTGGTCAAGCAGTACGCCAAACAGTTCGAGTTTGACGGCGTCGACCTTGAGTTCACCGACGATGCCCTGGAGGAGATCGCCGACTTGGCGATCCTGCGGGGCACCGGTGCCCGAGGGCTGCGGGCGATACTTGAAGAGGTACTGCTGAACACCATGTATGAGGTCCCCTCGATGGAAGACGTCTCACAGGTCATCATCACCGCCGACGTCGTCCGCGAGAAGTCCAACCCAACCCTGGTCCCCTCCACCGAGTTCGAGCAGCGCCGCTCGGCCTAGTGCGAGCCATCACGGTCTCTCCGATGCCCCAGGGCCGGGCGACACACGTGTAGGCACAAGGTTGGGCCACAAGTTCGGCCTGAGAATGGTCCGCCGGGCTGACACCGGGATCAGAACTCTCTGCATGCCTGGGCCGTCGGACGTTCGCGCGGCTGGCCAACCGTCTTCAGAACGGCAGCCGCTGATTGTCGGCCGACTGCTCACCGGGAGGTGGTCTGGTAGGGGGTGGGCGGCCGGGTGGTGGTCTGCCTAGTGGGGGTGGGGCGTTCAGCCGTGGTCGGGTGGTGTAGGTGTGTCGGCCGATGGTGGTGTGCAGGGTTCCGTCGGGGTCCATGCGCATTCGCCAGCGGCCTTGGGTGAGGGGGGTGTGGTCGGCACGCCAGATCAATGCCGTGTTGTCCAGATCGGTGGGGCAGGCTGAGGGCTTCATCGCGAAGGCGGTAGAGGCAGCCCTCCGGAATCGCGACCTCGATGACCTTGTCGGCAGGCTGGTCGACGAGATCGGGCCAATTCCTCCGGAGCTGGCAGCGGAGGCGGACGCCGCGCGGCGCGCCTCCTGATCCTTGACTCCGAAGCGGTCAACGCGTTGGCGCGTAGATCGGAACGGGGTGTCGTCCGCCCTCGTGCCGCCGCGATCATAGACAGGGCCCGCAAAGACAACGCGGTGATCGCGGTCCCCATAGCTGTTCTCGCGGAGGTCTACCGCGGCGACGGCACGGACGTGCAGGTGGACCGACTCGTCAGCAGCGTCCGAGAACTGCCGCTAACCCGGTCCATTGCCCGTCTCGCCGGCCAGCTGCGAGCAGGCGCCGGCATGGGCTCGAACGTCAGGGTCTGGCCGCTGTGAGCCACAGTTCGAAACCGCATGTTGCCGAGGGGGGACCCCCTCCATCGCGAGGTCGTAGTCCCGGAGACTGATGGGGATCTCGATCGGAAGTATCTCGCGTATGCCTAGTTCAGCGTCATCTGGCGTCGACCAAACAGACTTGACATGTTGTGGCTTCCACAACAACTTCGTGACCCTTGCGGGGCAGCTCTCGAACCCACTGGAAGCTACTGAGCGAGCCGATCGAACTCGGCTTCGCTGAGCGCTGCCTGTCGCAGCACGGAGCGCATCGTCCCACGGGCGATCTCTTTGTGGTCTGGGACAATCACGGTACGCCCGTCGGCATTCTTCAGCTTGACGTGGCTACCGCGCCGACTGACTTCGTTGAATCCGGCTCTTCGGAGCCCCTTCAAGACCTGTCTGCCGGAGTACGTCCGTCCGGCCAAATCTAGACGGCGATGTCGATGGGCTCGATCACCGGTGTCTCGCCTACGGCGACGTCTGCGTCCTCGAAGTACAGCAGCAGGGCCTCGACGAGGTTCTCCCGCGCCTCCTCGTGCGATGAGCCCTGGGAAGCAACGTCCACCTCGAGGCACTGGGCGACATACAGGTCGGCCTCACGAGAGATCGCCGCAGTCAGTGTCGCCATGTGATTGAGTCTACTCCCAGGGCCTGGCAGTCGGCGGGCACCTTCCGATGCACGTCACATGGAACGGAGATCGCATGGGCTTCCCGCCTGATGTCAAGCTGGAGGCGTTGGTCCGAGCTGCGCGCCACTGTTGTGTGTGCCGTCTTCCCAAGGGGATCAATGTGGAGGCACATCACATCGTTTCCTGAGGCTGACGGCGGTCCTTCCACGGGCAATCCGAGTCTTCCCGCCCTAGTCAGAGGAACGGTCCTGCACACATGGCTAACCCATGTTGTCAACTGCCATGAACATGGGACCACCCTGAGGCAGTTTCTGCCACATGGAAGGGACCACCTGTCTGCCAGTCATGGGACCACCTCCCGGGGGACGGCTCGTCTGAGTTGTTCGCTGCGTCCTCGTCGTCAACGAGGAGGCCTGATGTACCGGGAGGTTGGAGTGATCGAGATCCGCGAGGTTTTACGTTTGTGGTTGCGGCGCGACATGGGGTTGCGGCCCATCGGTGAGCTGGTGGGGGTGGACCGAAAGACCGTCCGCCGCTATGTCGAGGCTGCCGTCGGGCTGGGGTTGGACCGTGCTGGCGGGCTGGACCAGTTGACTGATGAGCTGATCGGGGGTGTGGTTGAGGCGGTTCGGCCTGACCGTCCCAGAGGCCACGGCCTGGCGTGGGAGGCCTGCACGGCCAGCCACGATGACATCAAGGGGTGGCTTGATGGTGATGTGCCGGTCGCCAAGATCGAAACGTTGCTGGCCCGTCGCGGGACGACGGTGCCCTACCGGACGTTGCATCGCTACTGCGTGCAGGAGCTCGGGTTCGGCGCCGGGAGGGTGACGGTGCCGGTCGCTGATGGCGAGCCGGGCAAGGAGTTGCAGATCGATTTCGGTCGGCTCGGGATGATCACTGATGCCGAGTCGGGCCGCCGCCGGGTGTTGCAGGCGTTGGTGCTGACCGCGGTGGTGTCACGACACACCTTCGTGTGGTGCACGTTCACGCAGACCACCGAGGCGGTCATCGCCGGGCTGGAGGCCGCATGGGCGTTCTTCGGCGGGATCTTCGCCGTGGTTGTGCCTGACAACATGCGGGCGATCATCGACCAGGCCGATGCGACCAATCCGCGGGTGAACCGCACGATGATGGAGTACGCGCAGGCCCGCGGGTTCGTGATCGACCCGGCTAGGGTCCGCAAACCCCAGGACAAGCCGCGGGTCGAGCGTGCCGTGCAGTATGTGCAGGGCAACTTCTTCGCCGGGGAGGACTTCGGCTCGGTGGCTGATGCGCAGACGGCGGCGGAGCGGTGGTGTGGGGAGGTTGCTGGCCGCAGGATCCACGGCACAACACGGCTGCGACCGGCCGAACACTTCGTCGCCATCGAGAAGTCGGTCCTGCTGCCGGCGCCAGAGGAGCCCTATGACGTGCCCGTGTGGTCCACACCAAAGGTCCATCGTGACCATCACGTCCAGGTCGGCAAGTCGCTGTACTCGGTGCCTGGCGGCCTGATCGGCCAGATCATCGACGCGCGTCGTGACCGTCGGCTGGTCAAGCTGTGGCATCGCGGCACGGTCATCAAGGTCCATCCGGCGTTACCGCCAGGCCGACGATCAACCGACCCCGACGACCTGCCCTCAGAGCAGACCGCCTATGCCATGCGTGATCTCGACCAGCTGATCGGCCACGCCGCCAAGCACGGCACGTCAGTCGAGGTCTACGCGCGACGGCTGCTTGACAGCCCGCTGCCATGGACGCGGATGCGGACCGTCTACCGGCTGATCGGCCTGGCGAAACGACACGGCTCGACGCCCGTTGACAC
>JBPCKA010000009.1:0-3571 GCA_051004735.1 Euzebya sp.
CAAAATGCGCCCGGCGGATCTTGGCAATCGTCTCCACAACCAGCATCCCAATCTCGGCTCCCAATTTCCTCGGGAGCACTGTGAACCCCGTCGCCAGAGAGGGGTCCCTTTTGGAAGCCGATCACCCCGGAAACGGGGTCCTTATTGCGCGCCTCTCCACACGCGGGCGCGGATGCCGCGAGGGCGATATCCGAGGCCGAGATCCGATCGCGCACCTTCTGGGCTGCATCGGGCTCCGCTGTCGTCCCGAAGAACGAGCGCATCATGCGCCGGACGGCAAGCCACGGCTCGGATTTCTCGTGGGGTGCAGCCCGGGCAGAAAGGCAGAGCCAGCCATCGCCCCGGAGCTCCCGCACGATCTCGGCGCATAAGCGGCTCTTGCCGATCCCGGCCTCACCGGTGACCACCACCAGCTGGCCTCTGCCATGGCGCGCCCGCAGCGCCGCTCCTCGTAGGACCTCCAGTTCCGCAGCGCGCCCGACCAGCGGAGAGGGCGTCGCGGGTTCTGCCCGCAACTCGGGTTCGATGGCGGCCACAAGCTCGAAAACCGGCACGGGATCGGTGAAGCCGGCAACGGGGACCGGGCCGAGCGCCTCGACCTCCATGCTGCCGCCCGCCAGTCGGGCCGTGCTCGAGGTCAGCCGGATCCGATCCGGCGGAGCTGTTTGCTCCATCCGCGCCGCAAGATGCACGGTCGCCCCGATTGCATCATATTCCATGTGGAGATCGGTTCCGACTCCGAGAACGACCACGTCACCCGAATTCAGGCCGATCCTTACCTGCGCCTCGATGCCGCGTGCCCGGCGCAGCTCCGCCGCCTTCTCCCGAACTCCTTCGCGAATGGCCAGAGCGGCAAAGCAGGCACGGATCGCGTGGTCCTCGAGCGCGAGCGGGGCGCCGATGTAGCGCGACGATCTGGATGAGAAGCGCGCGACGATCTGGATGAGAATCTGGTGTCGCGGCGGTGGTGATGATCGCGGTGTTGGGTGTCGCGCGCAAGGGCCGTTTTCAGGTTGATTGTCGCGGCGCGTCTTCGGGTGGCGTGTCGGCGAGGGTGGCATATGCGGCTGGTCGACCCGGTCCCTTTCTTTTGGCTGCCTCGCGGCGGCGGTAGCTCTCGACACTCAACTCGAAGATCGTGGCGTGGTGGACGAGACGATCGACGGCGGCGAGCGTCATGGCGGGGTCGGGGAAGATCTTGCCCCACTCGCCGAAGGGCTGGTTGGCGGTGATCAGCATGGATCGCCGTTCGTATCTGGCGCTGATCAACTCGAAGAGCACGCTGGTCCCGGCCTGGTCCTTGGTGACGTAGGCGAGGTCGTCGAGGATGAGGAGATGGAACTTGTCGAGCTTGGCGAGCGCACTCTCGAGGACGAGATCTCTGCGGGCAGTCTGCAGCCTCTGGACGAGCTCGGTGGTCCGGGTGAACAGCACCCGCCAGCCGTTCTCGACGAGGGCCAGACCGATGGCTGAGGCAAGGTGGCTCTTGCCGGCGCCGGGCGGGCCGAAGACGAGCAGGTTGGCGCCTTTGTCCAGCCAGCTGTCGCCGGCGACGATGGCCATGATCTGAGCCTTGGAGATCATCGGCACGGCGTCGAACGCGAAGCTGTCGAGGGTCTTGCCCGGCAATAGGCGGGCCTCGGCGAGATGGCGCGCGATGCGGCGCCGGTCGCGCTCGGCGAGCTCATGCTCGACGAGGGCGGCGAGGAAGCGGGCGGCGGGCCAGCCTTCTTTGTCGGCCTGTTCGGCGAGATCCGGCCACATCAGCTTGCTGGCGGGCAGACGCAGCTCGTTGAGCAAGAGGCTCAGCCGGGCGGGGTCGACGGCGGTGTCATTGGTCTTCATGCCACGTCTCCCGTCAGGCCGGCGCCGATCAGGGCTTCATAGGCGTCGAGCGAGGCCAGCTGGACGACGACGTTGGGCAGCCGGGCGGGGTCGGGCGCAAACCGCGCTCGCAAGGCGGCCATGTCCGGCAGCGCGCCCGCCTCGAGGGTGGCGGCGAGCTCCTCGGCCAGCTCGGCCTCGCAGCCCCGCTCATGGGCGATGGCGAGCAGCTCGACCATGGTGCGACATGCCTGCCGCTGCGACAGGCGCTCCAGAAGAACGTCGAAGGTCCGCCGGTAAGCTTGGCGCGGGAACAGCCGGTCGCGATAGACGAGGCCGAGGAGCGCCATCGGCTTGCGCCGCAGCGAATGAATGACGTGGCGGTAGTTGACCACCTGGTCGTGCTTGCCCGATGGCGAGGGACGTCCGCGCGGCAGCGTCAGGAGCTGAGTGCCGCCGATGAAGAGCTCGAGCCGATCATCACGGAGCCGCACCCGGAGCCGATGCCCGATGAGGCGCGAGGGCACGGTGTAGAACACCTTGCGCAGCGTGAAGCCGCCGGACGAGGTGACCCGCACGGTGACTTCCTCGTAGTCCGCGCTTCTGCGCTCCGGCAGCGCCTTCAGCTCGGCGCGCTCGGCATCGATGCGCCTGGCGTTGCGGGCATTGCGGCGGCTGACGAGCTCGTCGATGAAGCGGCGGTAGCCGGCGAGATCGTCGAAGTCGCGCGAGCCCCGCATCAGCAGCGCATCCTCGATCGCCCGCTTGAGATGGCCGTGCGGCCCCTCGATGGCGCCGTTCTCATGGGCGATGCCGGCATTGTTGCGGGTCGGCTCCATGCCATAGTGGCGGCACAGGTCGTCGTAGCGGCGCGTCAGGTCCTGCCGGGCCTGGCTCTCGAGATTGCGGAAGGCGGCCGACAGGCTGTCGCTTCGGTGCTCGCGCGGCACCCCGCCCAGTGACCACAAGGCGTTCTGGATACCTTCGGCGAGGGCGACGAAGCTCTCGCCGCCGAGCACGACATGGGCATGCTCGAAGCCGCACCAGGCGAGGCGGAAGTGATAGAGCCGATGGTCGAGCGGCTGGCCGGCGACGGTGATGCCGGCCCGGCCCATGTCGGTGAAGTCCGACAGGCCGAGCCGGCCGGGCTCGTGGCGCTGCCGGAAGATCACCTCCTGCTCCTCGCCATGAATCGCCCGCCATGCCCGGATGCGCCGCTCCAGCGTGCGCCGGATGCCGCTGCCGAGGTGGGGATGGCGCCGCAGCAACTCCTCGAAGAGGGCGACGGGCCGAATGCCGGGCGCCGCCTTCAGGAGCGGCACCACCTCACTGGCGAAGACATCGGCCAGCGGATCGGGGCGCCGACGTCCGCGCGGTGACGTCTTCTGCGACGGCAGCCTGGGATCGTTCTCGATCCGATAGGCCGTCGCCACGCCGATCGATGCCTTCGCCGCCGCGATGGCGGTCGGATTGGTCTGCCTGAGCTTCATGTAGAGCCTCATCTGGTGATCGGTTACGTGGCGGCCGGGCACAAGGCGGTTCCTCCCCCTGGAAAAACCATCGCCATACCCGGCCGACCGCGACCACCAGCCAAACGCCCCTCACCGGAGCGCCGCCGGTGGAGCGAAGCTCCGGGCGGGCTACGCCCTCCCTGTGTTCCACCCCGCCGGCATTCTCATCCTGATTGACGCTACGCTCTCACCCTGATCGCCGCGCCGCAAGTTTTCGCCCTTCAACCTTCTCCAGG
>JBPCKA010000010.1:0-40940 GCA_051004735.1 Euzebya sp.
CTTAGGATGCTTCGCGCACCAACCCCAAGTCGCTGAGTTTGCGGCTGATGACCTTGGAGACCCCGTCGGACGCCATCGAGACGCCATAGACGGTGTCGGCAATCTCCATGGTGCGCCGCTGGTGGCTGACGATGATCCATTGACTTGACCCGCGGAACTCCCGGAGCAGCCCTAGGAATCGGCCCAGGTTGGCGTCATCCAGCGCCGCCTCCACCTCATCCAGCACATAGAACGGGGAAGGCCGGGCGGCGAAGATCGCAAACAGGACGGCCAGCGCGGTCAGTGAGCGTTCCCCACCGCTGAGCAGGGACAGTCGTTTGATCTTCTTGCCGGGGGGCCGGGCCTCCACCTCCACACCGGTATTCAGCAGATCGTCGGGATCGGTCAGGATCAGCTTACCGGTGCCGCCGGGGAACAGCTTGGGGAAGATCAGTTCAAAGTTGGCGGCCACGTCGGCGAAGGCAGCCCCGAACACCTCTTCGATCCGGCCGTCAACCGCATCGACGACCCGCATCAGGTCCTTCTTGGATTCGCGCAGGTCCTCCAGTTGCCCCGACATGAAGCCATGTCGTTCACGCAGGGAGTGGAACTCCTCCAATGCAAGGGGGTTGACGGTCCCCAGCAGGCCGATCTTGCGGGACAGCGCGTCCTCGGCGTCGGTCAGTGCGGCGTCGCGCTCCTGGCCACCGCCGGTCAACTCCTCGCCCCGTTCGGCGATGACCGCCTCGGCATCGCGGATCTGCAAGTCGGTCAGACGTGCCCGCACCGCGTCGATCTGCAGGCTCAACTCCTGGCGCACCAGGTCCTCGCGGTGGCGAGCGTCCCGGATGATCGCGACCTGCTCGTCCAGTTCGGCGACCTTGGCCCGTGTGACCCCAAGACTTCGCTGTTGCTCGGCGCGTGCGTCCTCCAACCGGTCGCGTTCGTCCGCGGCCAGCTGAGTAGACGACTGTGCGCGGTCCAGCGCTGCACGGGCGACGGCTTCCAACTGGTCGCAACGAATGATCGCGGCCAGTCGGGCGTTCTGACGCCGTTCACGGTCGGCCAACTGCGCCTCGACCCGGTCGGCCTCGTCGCGCAAGGCCGCGATTCGTCGGGTCAACTCGGCTGATTCCTGCTCGGCGGCGCTGGCAGTCAGGCGTGCCTGGACCTCGGCCTCCCGCGCCTCGGTCAGGATGTCCTCCAACCGCTCGGCCTGCAGGTCGCCGGACGCGGTCTGGTTCCCGCCGGGGTCGTCTGACTCGTGCAGGTCCCGCTGTTCAAGCGTCTCCAGGCTCTCGCGCTTGGCCACCATCTGGGCGGTCAACTGCTGATGTTGGGTGGTGATCTGCGCGCGTTCGGCCTCACAGCGGCTGAGCTCCTTGCGAAGCCGTCCCATCCGCTCGGCCGCGGCGGTGATCTGGGCGTCGGATTCCTGCATGTCGGCCTGTGCAGCCTCAAGTTCCTCGCGGATCCGATCAAGCTCGCGGTCGGCGTCACCGACCCGACGGTGGGAGACCCGTAATTCGCCGGTCAACGCCTGAGCCTGCGCCTGCGCCTCTTCGGCGGCGGCCCGCGACAGCAACCCGGTGTGCCCTGCACCCCCTCCCCCGGCATGCCCGCGCGCGCCAGCCATCTCACCGGCCATGGTCACAAACACCAATTCGGGCCTGGCGTCGGCCAGGCGGCAGGCCAGTTGCATGTCCTGACACACATAGGTCCCCGCCAAGGCCCGCTTGACCGCAGCCGCGATCGCAGTTGCGCTGTCCTCATCGACCCGGCCTGTGGGCCCGAAGACAAACTCACCCAGTGGGCGGGCACCGCCGGCCTCAAGCGAGGGCGCCAGGGAGGGCTCCAGGGAGGGCTCCTGGGAGGGATGGCCTCCCGGCAGGATCTCGGGTGCGGCCGCAACCAGCAGCAGGACCCGGCCGGCATCGGTCTGGGCGACAAATCCCAACGCTTGTTCCGCGGCCACGCGGCTGCGGACCACCAACGCGTCGGCCAACGGGCCCAAGGCGGCCGAGACCGCCTCGGCATATCCCTCGGCGACGTGGACCAATGAGCCCAACGGTCCCAGCACCCCCTCGACATGGCCCGACTGCTGGGCGGTCGTGAGCGCGGCTGCGCCCTCCCCCGGTTCGGCGGAGGCGGCGAACAGCGCGTCGGCCCTGGCCTCATGGGAGGCACGCTGCCGTTCCAGTTCCCGTTCGGCCTTGGCGGCCTCGTTGGCGGCCGCCTGAGCTTTGACCCGAAGAAGTCGCAACGACTCGACCCGGGCGATCAGGTCGGGGCTGGCAGAGTCCAGCCGCTGGATGACCCCTTCCGCGGCCTGCGCATCGGCCTGCAGTTCCTCGGCGCGATCCTGCTGCGCCTGCAGTTGGCTGTCCAGCCGTCCTTTCTCGGTGCTGGCCTGCGCCAAGCTGCTGCGGAGTGTGGCGATCTCACCCTCCCAGCGGATCCGGCGCTCACGCGATTCTGCGCGTCGGCGAGCCTCCGCAGCCGCAGCCTGCTCGTGTGCGCGGCGGGCCTGCTCGGCAGCCCGCGTGTCGATCCGGGACTGCTCCAGGGCCTGCGCAGTGGCCCTGACGCGGTCCACCACCTGCTGCAGTGCCACCGTGGCGGCCTGCGCCTCGGCTCGTAGGTCGGCGGGCGGTCGGCCCGCGATGGGCTCCTCGGCCGCTTCCGCCAGGCCGTTGCGGCGCTCGACGATGCGCTCGACGATGCCGGAGGCGCGTTCGACCAGGTTGGCCAGCGCGAACTGGGTCTCGGTGGCGCTCCGTACGGCCGGGGTGAGCTGGTTCACTCCCTCGACAATGTCGCGTTCGCTGGCCTTGTGGGTCGACAGCGCCTGCTCCACCTCGGTCAGGCGCCTGTCGGAGTCGACCCGGGTGACGTTTTCGGCGTTCCACCGCTGCAACAGCTCCGCCAGGTCACGCAGCGCCCGGTCGGCACGCACGGCCGACAGTTGGGCCGACAGGTCCCGGTGTTTCTGGGCTGCCTCCGCCTGGCGTTCCAGCGGACGCAGTTGACGGCGCATCTCCCCCAGCACATCGACCAGCCGTTCGAGATGACCCTCCATCTGCTTCAGCTTTCGCAGCGCCCGTTCTTTACGGCGCCGGTGCTTGAGAATCCCGGCAGCCTCCTCGATGAAGGCCCTGCGTTCCTCGGGACGGGCATTGAGAACGCCGTCGATCCGGCCCTGCCCGACGATCGTATGGGTCTCACGGCCAAGGCCCGTGTCACTCAGCAGGTCCGCCACATCAAGCTGACGGCATTCCACGTCGTTGATCGAGTAGGCGTTCTCGCCGGTGGCAAACATCGCGCGGCCGACGGTCACCTCGCTGAACTCGATCGGCAGTGACTCATCGGCGTTGTCGATGGTGATCTGCACCGCGGCGCGTCCCAGTGCACGCCGACTGCCGGCGCCGGCAAAGATGACGTCGGCCATCTGCCCGCCGCGCAGGTCCTTGGCGCTACGCGTGCCCATCGACCAGGTCAGGGCATCAACGATGTTGGACTTACCCGAGCCGTTGGGACCCACGATGACCGTGATGCCGGGCTCAAAGTCCAGACGGGTGGCGTCGGCGAAGGACTTGAAACCTCGGAGGTGGAGCGACTTCAGGTACACGGGAGCAGCAGTGTAGGACGGGCAGGGGTCGACACCCGGGACCCTCGACGGGGTCGTGACGGCTGAGGTGCCCGTGCGTTATGCGGAGGTGCTGGCCAACTCGTCGTTGGAGATGTCCTGGGCGCTCAGATGCGGGTCACGCATCTCACGCAGCATGACGTTTTCGGCCCGGAGGTCCTCGATTTCGGCCTTCAGTTGCGCGACCTTGGTGCGTAGCGAGGTGATTTCCGCCAGAAGCTTGTGGGGGGCGCTGTCCCATGAACCGACGAGGGCCTTCATAACGTCTCCTGTGGATGCGTCTGTAGAGGTAAGGGGATGATCTGTGGTGCGGTGCAGAGCGGTGAACTCTGGCCGCTACCCTGAGCTGACACGCATGCCCAGGCGCAGTGAGGGGTAGACGGGGGTTCGGCTCCGCACGCGGCTACCGTTCACTACCGGACTATACGCTCCGCACCACACTTCCAACAAGGTCCGATAGGGCGATAGGGCATGTCGACAAAAAGCACCGTGATCGCCGCGACGGGCGGGCTCGCCGCAGGTGCCGCACTGGTGACGTTCCTGACCGGTCGATCCCGGCCCGCAATCCCCGGACTTGAGCGCCTGGATCCTCCCTCTGGGCTGCCTCCTGCACGCGTGGTGGCGTTGCCTGGCCGAGGTGAGATGTTCTTCCGCGACCAACCCGGCCCCACGCCCGACTCACCCACCGTGGTGCTGTTGCATGGCTGGCTGGCCACCGCGGACCTGAACTGGTTCACCGCCTACAGCCCTCTGGCGGACGTGGGCCGCGTCATCGCCCCGGATCATCGCGGGCATGGACGAGGGGTGCGGCACAGTCAGCCCTACCGGCTGGCCGATGTCGCCGACGATGTCGCCGCCCTGCTCCGCCACCTGGACACCGGTCCGGCCATCATCGTGGGGTACTCGATGGGCGGGCCCATCACCCAACTGCTGTGGCAGCGCCATCCCGATGTGGTTGCCGGAATGGTCCTGTGCGCCACGGCGGCGCACTTTCAGTTCGGTCCGCTGGGTGGAGCGCATTGGCGTCTGATGTCGGTGTACCAGGTGGGCTCGCGGCTGCTGCCTCGCACCTGGCTGGAGCGGGTATTGCTGGCCCAGATGAAGGGGGTGCTGCCGGTACGCCTGGTGCAGAGCGTCGGACCGGAGCTGGCGCACCTGGCCCCGCTGCTGCCGTGGGTGGTTGGCGAGATCGAGCGCGGCGATGTCGAGGACATGGCCGAGGCAGGGCGTGAACTTGGTCGGTTCGATTCGCGAGGATGGATGAGGGGGATGCACGCCCCCGCCGCGTTGGTGGTCACCACGCGTGACCGAATGGTCCCCCCCAACGCCCAACTGGAACTGGCCGGTCTGCTGCCCCACGCGTTGGTCACCGAGGTCGCCGCCGATCATGACGCCCCGGCAGCCGTTCCCCTGGAGTTCGCCCAGCAGTTGACCGCCGGCGTTTCCCACGTCCGGGATCTGCTGTGAACCAGGCACCACTCAACGCCTCCGGCAGGTCTGGGTTGGATCTGTTCGCTCGCCGGGCAGGGAGGTGGGCGGGACGCTGGTGGTATCGGCACGGACCTCAACTCATCCGCGTCTCCCAACCCACCCGTGACAGTTGGGCCATAGGGATGGCCTATGTCTGGTTCGTGGCCTACATGTGGATCGGGCTGTTGTTGAGCGCCACTGCCGCTCGGCTGGGGGCCGGCGGTGCACCTGTGACCATCGTCAGCGTCGGCGGCGGGGCAGTGCTGGGCTACTGGCAGGCACGTCACCGCATCGGTCGCCACCGACAAGGGCTCACCCCGCCGCCGCGTAACTTCGGGCTGGCACTGTGCGCGTGGCTGGCGGCCATCGGCGTCGCGATGGTGGTTCAGAGGCTGACCGCCTAAGTGCGTCTGGGACGCGCGTGAGTGATCAGGTCTGGGTGCGGGGTGAGTGGTAGGCGTAGAGGCCCTTGCGGATCTTGCCGTACTCGATGATGGCCCGCGACCGCGCGTCGGCCTGGCCTTCGCGGGCGTAGATCTTGAGGTGAGCGACCTCGTCATAGGGGATGAAGCCGTCCGCGCCATCGTCTGGGGCCTGGTCCACGCCGCCCTGCTTGATGGCCTCATAGATCACTTCAAGGATCGCGCGGTGCAGGCGCCGGACCTCCTGACTGGACAACGTCGCCGAGCCACGGTTGGGCGAGAGACCCGCCTCGAACAGGATCTCGTCGGAATAGATCATGCCAAGGCCCACAACGAAGCTGTCGTCGCACATGACGGCCTTCAACAGATCCTTGCGGTCGCTCAGCGCCTGGGAGAACACCGGCCAGGGGATGGGCTCGGCCAGAGGGTCCATGCCCAGGCCCTGCAACTCATCCAGGTCATCAACCTGGTCGGTGTCGATGACGAACAACTCGCCGTCAGGCTCCAGGTCGTGATAGTGCAACGACCCACCGGTGGTGAAGGACATGGTCATGCGGGTGAACTCACCGCGGTCGGCGTTTGCGGTCTCCTTGGTCATGCGGGCCCTTGAGCCGGGGAGCACCACCAACGTCTTGTCGTCGTCCAGACCGAACAGCAGCACCAACCCCCGTCGCTGGAGGTCGATGATCTTTACGTCGGCCAGCGTGGCACAGAAGTCCTTGATGGTGCCATGCCGCTTGACCAGGTCCGCCGGTGACAGCCAGACGTCCCTGACCCTCTTCCCCACGACCTCCTTCTCCATGTCCCGCTTCAGGACTTCGACCTCGGGCAGCTGCGTCACGAACGTTCCTTCATCTCGGTGGTTGACTGGCTGTCCAAACGGGCTATCAGGATACGGAAGGCCTCTTGGGCCGCCCCCTGTTCAGCCTCCTTCTTGCTGCGCCCCGTCCCGGTGCCCAACACCTCGTCGTCCATGACGACTCGGGCAGTGAACACCTTGGCGTGGTCAGGCCCCGTGTCGGTCAGCTGGTAACTGGGCATGCGCCCGAAACCTCCAGCCGTCAACTCCTGTAGCGAGGTCTTGTAGTCCAGCGACTCGCGACGCTTGACGATGTCGGCCAACATGTCGCGGAACAGATGCAGTACGACCTTTCTCGCGGCCTGGATTCCCCCATCCAGATAGACCGCGCCAAAGATCGCCTCCATGGTGTTGGCCAGGATCGAATCCTTGTCGCGACCGCCGGACTGCTGCTCACCCACCCCCAGTCGGACCGCATCGCCGACATTGCTTGACCGGGCTACCACGGCCAGGCTGATGGTGTTGACCGCGGCGGAGCGGACCTTGGCCAGCCGACCTTCGGCACTGCGCGGAAGTTGGGTGTAGATCTCGTCGGTGACGATCAGTCCCAGGACGGCGTCGCCAAGGAACTCAAGCCGCTCGTTGTCGTGGATACCACCGGCCTCGAAGGCGTAGCTGCGATGCGTCAGCGCCTGCTCCAGCAGCTTCGGGTCGCCGAAGATGTGACCCAGCACCGACTGCAATGCGACCGCAGCAGGTTCAAGGCCTGATCCGTCATCAGTCAAACTCATGCCGTGGTCCTTGGATCGGCCGCGATCGAGTAGTCAGGAAAGCCCGTGCCCAGGCTGACCGCCAAACGTATGGCAGTAGCCAACTCGGCTGCCGTGGCGGCGCCGTGCGCGACCAGGACCGTACCGCGAACACCGAGCACCAGGCCGGCCTGATCCACACCGTGGCCCGAAGGGCTGGCTGCCTCCAGCGCCTTCAGCACCAGATTGCCGCTGAAGCCATCGGTGACGACCACATCCGCTACGCCCTTACGCAGACCTTCAGGCTCGACGTTGCCGATGAAGCCGTCGAGGGATCCCAGCAGTCGCGCAGCCTCCCGTGTCAGCGCGTTGCCCTTGCCCGGCTCGGTGCCCATGTTGAGCAGACCGATGCGTGGCCGATGCACGCCAAGACGACGGGCGTAGTCCACGCCCAGTCGGGCATGGGACACCAGGGTCTCGGCGTCGACATCGACGGCAGCCCCGACGTCCAGCAGGACGGTATGACCTCCGCCGATCACCGGGATCCGGGCGGCGATTGCGGCGCGGCGGGCTCCGGGCAGCCGGCCCAGTTCCAACACCGCCGCTGCCACCGTGGCCCCGCTTGGTCCGGCCGACACCATGGCTGCCGCACGCCCCTGTGCCACCTCGCGCGCGGCCACCCGCACCGAGCAGTTGGGCATGGACCGAACCGCAAACGCCGGCCCCTCCTCCATCCTGACCCAGTCACTGGCTTGGACTCCGTGATCACCCACGATCTGCGCCGAGCCACACAGTCGAACCGGCACGCCCTGGGCATGCAGAGCCTGGACCGCAGCCACTGGGGCGGCGGGGGCACCATCTCCGCCCATGGCGTCCACCACCACCGGAAGGAGCGTGCCCACCGGTGGGTCCTGATGTTCCGCCGACCCCGATCCAGCGGTGTGCTGATCAGTTACCGCTGCGGCTCCAGTACCTGCCGACCGCGGTAGGTGCCGCAGGTCGCGCAGGCCGTGTGGGGACGGACCGCGGTCTTGCACTGTGGGCAGGTCGTCAGGGCAGGGGCGGTGGTGCTCATCCACTGCGCCTTGCGGTGGCGGGTTCGGCTTCGGGACTTCTTGCGCTTCGGGACAGCCATGACAGGACTCCTGTGGTTAAGGGTTGATCTTGAGGTTGGTGAGCGCCGCCCAGCGGTCATCGACGATCACGTCGTGACAGTCACACGACGTGTCGTTGAGGTTGACCCCACAGGTTGGGCACAGGCCCGCACAGTCGGGGCGGCACCTGGGGTCCGCGGAGGTGGCACGGGCCAGTGCATCACGGACCAGGGCTTCGATGTCAATTGCCTGGCCGCTGATCTCAAAGCCCTGCTCAACGTCATCAGGTCGTTCGGCCTGGGCGGGATCGGTGTACAACTCGGATGCCTGGACGCTGAGGCGACCGGTGGGGATGGGCTCCAGACAGCGGGCGCAGTGCTGGGACGCGTCCACCGAGACGGTGCCGCGCAGGAGGATCCCCTCGACCAGTGCCTCAAGCACCCCGTCCACCTGCACGACGTCGCCGAAGGTCGTCAGCGGCACGTCGAAGTCCGAAGGAAACGACACGTCGAGTTCCACCGCGCGCGTCGCGCCCGGTGAGTCGATGAGGTCGCTGCAGACCACACGCGTGGGATGCAACTCGTGCTGATCGTTGGACATGGGTGAAGCCGTTTGATCTGACGGCGGCAGACGTATCGGCAGGCACGCCAATGGATGCGACCTGCGCAAGGTCGGCCACCGTACCGCAGGAGGGAGGTTCCGGCCACTTCGGCCCAGGGCCGGGTGGACTACAGTTCGTCGCCGTGGTCGAAGAATTTCCGGCCACGTCTGTGGTCCGCAGTATCAGCCTCGCCCGCGTACCCCTCACCGGTGAGTAAGTCATCGGCCTCACCAGTTCCGACGGCGGGCTGGACGGGTATCCCCGCGGGCAAAGTGACGTCCTCGCCCAGGTCCCGTAGTTCCGCCGACGCCTGGCGACCGTGCAGTCGATCGCGTCCGCGCGCCACCGTTGCCAGGGTCTTTTGCAACAGGGCTTCGAAGTCTCCCAGTTTCCCGTCGACGTAGTCCTCGGCCTCGTGGCGAATCTTGCGACCCTCCTCGCTGGCACGGTCGATGATGCGCTGGGCCTCGCGGTGTGCCTCGCGTACGATCTCGGTTTCTGACAGCATCCGATCGCGTTCCAACTGACCATCGCCGACGATCTGCTCGGCATCGCGGGACGCCTGGGCCAACAATTGGTCGCGTTCCTTCAGCACCCAGCGGGCCTGACGGATCTCTTCGGGCATGGCCGCCCGGATGGCCTGGCCCACACCCTCCAGTTCGTCTTTGTTGACCATCACCGAGGCTGACAGCGGGACGGGGCGTGCCTCGGCCAGTTGATGGTCCAACGCGTTGAGTGCAGCTTCCAGATCCATGGTCCCTAGCCTGCCTCGCCGGTGGCGTACTTGTCGGCTAGCCGTTTGGCCACCTGTGGCGGGACGAAGTCACTGACGTCACCGCCGAACCGCGCGACCTCCTTCACCAATGACGACGACAGGAAGGAGTGTCCCGGGCTGGCCGCCAGGAACATGGTCTCGATGGTGCCGATCGACCGGTTCATCTGCGCCATCTGCAGCTCGTATTCAAAGTCGCTGACCGCCCGCAACCCCTTGACGATCACGTCGATGTCGCGGTCGCGGGCAAAGTCGACCAACAACCCCTTGAACACCGCCAACTCGACGTTGGGAAGTTCAGCGGTGACCTCCTCCAGCATGGCCAGGCGCTCGGCCAGGTCAAACAACCCGCCTTTCTTGGACACGTTGCGCATGCAGGCGATCGTGACGTGGTCGAAGATGTCGCTGGCCCGGTGGATAACATCCATGTGACCATGGGTCACCGGGTCAAACGATCCTGGGCAGACGGCGCGGACGGTCATGACGTGGGGTCCCTGTCGTGATGGTCGGGGTGCTGCTCGGAGTATTCGCCGGGGTGACGGTCGGGGTGAAATGTGCAGTACCTCAGCAGGGTGTCACCGTACGTGCGGTCCTGGTCGTGGAGAAACTCCTGCGGGGGCGGTTCGGCGATACGTCGGTCCCGCTCCAGCACCAGCCTGCCCCCGATCTCCACCGCCCCACCATCGACCAGGGCCCGAAGGTCCCGGGCGATCTGCTGATGCGTCATCGTGTAGGGAGGATCCAGCAGGATAAGGTCAAACGGCCCACCGAGGGGTTCACGACAATAGGTGCTGACGGCCGTCTGCAGCACCCGCGCCCTGTCCTTGACGCCGGCCACCGCCAGATTGTCGCGCAGCACATTGACCGCCCGCCGGTCCTGTTCGACCAGGACCGCTGTCGCGGCACCGCGGGACAACGCTTCGATCGCCAGGCCGCCGCTGCCGGCGTACAGATCGAGCACGACCGCCCCGCTCACATCCTGCAGGGATGAGAACAAGGCCTCCTTCACCCGATCCGAGGTCGGCCGCGTGCCGGCGCCGGGCGGTGCCTTCAACCGGCGGCCACCAGCCGAACCCGCGATCACCCTGGGCATGGTCGCCAGCCCCTCATCCAGCCTCCAGGGTGGTCAGATCCTCAGGGTCATAACGCCGCGACATCTCCTGTACCAGACCCGGGTGGGCCGCCAGATCTGGGTCGGCGGCCAGCAGCGCCCGGGCATCGTCGCGGGTGCGCGCCACCACGTCGACATCGCGGATCAACGACGCGATGCGGAGGTCGGACTCTCCGGTCTGCGCGGTGTCAAAGACCTTGCCCTCACGTCGCAGCCGCAGATCCTCCTCGGCCAGATCAAAGCCGTCATCGGATGCCGCCAGCGCATCCAGCCGCGGGTTGTCGGTCGGCTGGGCGCTGAACAGCACGCAGTAGTTGGTCGGGTGGCCGCGGTACAGCCGGCCCCGCAACTGATGCAGTTGAGAGATGCCGAAACGGTCGGCGTCCTCGATGATCATCACCGAAGCCTGGTCCACGCTGACCCCGACCTCGATCACCGTGGTGGCAACCAACAGGGGAACCGAGCCGTCACGGAACGCCTTCATCACCGCCTCGCGGTCCTCAGCGGGCATCCGGCCATGCATCAGCCCGACCTCATACCCGGCGAACGGTCCCTCGGCCAGGTCGCGGAACACCTCGGTCACCGCCGCGACGCCTTCCCAGGCATCGGACTCCTCGATCAGCGGACACACCACGAAGGCCCGGCGGCCCTGGTCGATCTCCCCACGGATGAAGTCATACAGCTTGTCCCTGCGGGGCGAGTTCTTGTCGATCACCTGGGTCCGGACGGTGATGCGGTCCGCACCGGGCCGGGACCGCAGCACGGTGACGTCCAGGTCGCCATACATCGTCAGGGCCAGCGAACGTGGGATCGGGGTGGCGGTCATCACCAGGACATCGGGGGTGATCCCGTCGGGACGTTTGCCCGCCAGGGCCAATCGGTGACCGACACCGAAGCGGTGCTGCTCATCGATCACCACCACACCGAGGTCGGCGAACACCACGTTGTCCTCAAGCACCGCATGGGTGCCGATGACCAGGTCGCACTCACCGGTCAGGGTCTCGCTGAGCACCTGTGCCCGTTGCCCCCGGGTCATGGCCGAGGTCAGCAGGCGCAGTCGGGGGGGACGTCCCAGACGAGGGATGATCACCTTGGACAGCAGTTCGCCGAACGTGGTCAGGTGCTGTTCTGCCAGCACCGTGGTGGGGGCCATCAGGACCGCCTGCCGTCCCCGGTCCACCGCCCGCAGCATCGCGTGGGCGGCCACGATGGTCTTGCCGGTTCCCACATCGCCCTGCAACAGGCGGTGCATGGGACGCTCCAGGGCTAAGTCGGCATCGATCTCGGCGAAGGCACGCGTCTGATCAGCGGTCGGCTGGAAGGGCAGGAATGAGGCGAATGCCTGGACGACCCCATCCGGCAGGCTTGAGTTGTCCAGGCCCCTGGCGTCACGTTCCAGGTCGATCCTGCGTCCCTGCAACGTCAGTTGCAGGCCCAACAACTCGTCATAGACCAACCGCTCGCGCGCGGCGCGAAGGTCGGCCCCGTCGGGTGGCAGGTGGATGGTTCGCAGTGCCCAGTCCAGGCGGGCCAAACCCCGGTCCTGCCGCAACTGTTCTGGCAGGTGGTCAGTTTGGGTCGGCAGTAACTCAAGGGCGCCGCTGATGAGGCGGGCAATGCGTGGTGACCCAAGCCTTTCGGTGGCCCTGTAGACCGGCTGCAAACGGTTGTCTTCCAAGGTGGCCACGCCGGAGTCGGCTTCGAGGCCCACCAGCTTCGGGCCCTTCAACTGCAGTTGCCCCCGGTAGTCGGTCACGGTGCCACTGGCCGCCACCTGGGTGCCCTCGCCGTGGCGGCCGGGCAGCCACGGCTGGTTGAAGAACGACGCGGTGATCCGACCGCCGGTGTCGTCGCGGATCAGGGCCTTCTCGATGGTCAGTCGCTTACCGCCCCTGCCCTTGGCTTTCGGCATGATCCTGTCCCAGCGGACGATCGTTCCCACCACCGTGGCCGGTTCCCCGAGGACCACATCGGCGATCGGGCGACGCGCGCCAAGGTCCCGATAGGCATCCTGCCGCGGGAGGTACCACACCAGATCCCTGACCGTGGTGACCTTGAAGGGTGGATCTGCCAGCAGGGCGGCGATCTTCGTCGTGACACCGGGAACGTCGGTGACCGGGTCGTCCAGAGCCAACTTCATCGGCCTACCCCGAACCTCCGGATGTACGGCGTCGCCAGCCGTGGTCCACCGGGCCGATGCCGGCCCCGATCCGCAACCCATGGCGGATCGCGCCGGTGATGTAGGTCTTGGCCTCGTTGACCGCGGTGGGAATGTTGGATCCCAATGCGAGGTAGGCGGCGATCGCCGAGGACAGCGTGCACCCCGTGCCGTGGGTGTCGGCGGAGTCACATCGCACGGCGGTGATGTGAAACGTCTGTTCACCATCGGTCAGCAGGTCCAGGGCAGCGGAGTTGTCAGGCAGATGACCACCCTTGATCAGCACCCACCGGGGACCAAGCGCCTTCATGGCCTGGGCGGCCGCGGGCATGTCGTCCACTCCGCTGACCACCACCCCGGTCAGCAACTCCACCTCGCCCAGGTTCGGAGTCACCAGGCTGGCCAAGGGCAACAGCACATCGCGCAGGGTGCCGATGGCGTCGGGGTCCAACAGGGCGTGGCCATGCTTGCTGGCGGCCACCGGATCCACCACCACGTTGTCCAGCCCATGACGGCGGATCCCGCTTGCAACCGTGTCGATCATCTCGGCCGTGGCCAGCATCCCGGTCTTGGTCGCGACGGGTCGCAGGTCGGTGACAACGGCATCCAGTTGGGCCGTCACGAAGTCGCACGGCACGGTGTGCACGTCATGGACCCCGACGGTGTTTTGTGCCGTCAAGGCCACGATGACGCTGGTGCCGAACACGTCCAGTTCCTGGAAAGTTTTCAGGTCGGCCTGGATCCCGGCTCCGCCGCCGGAGTCGGACCCGGCGATGGTCAATGCGACCGGTGGCACATGGCGCAGGCTCATGGCCGACCACGCTACCCGGGGGGTCTGACATCCGGCCTCGACCCCTCCAAGACCTCAGATCTGAGGAATAGGCCGGGAAAACACCTCCAGAGCTCAGATCTGAGGAATAGGCCGGGATCGGGCCACATCGCCCAGGCCGGATCCTCTAGTGTCTTCGACCTTGCCCTTGCGCCTCCTACAGGTGTCGGAGAGACTGCTCAAGCCGAATGGGGATATGAGATATGGGAAACGTTGCTTTTCAGAATGTGGACAAGGTGTACCCGGATGGGTACCAGGCCATCACCGACCTGAACCTTGAGGTCGAGGATGGCGAGTTCGTCATTCTGGTGGGGCCCTCCGGTTGCGGGAAGTCCACCGCGTTGCGGATGATCGCGGGACTGGAGGACATCACCTCGGGCAAGATGGTGATCAACGACAAGGTCGTCAACGACCTGTCGCCGAAGGACCGCGACATCGCGATGGTCTTCCAGAGCTACGCCCTGTATCCGCACATGACCGTGGCCGACAACATGGGCTTTGCGCTGAAACTCGCCAAGGTCAGCAAGGCCGACATCGACAAACGTGTCGGGGACGCGGCCAACATCCTTGGGCTCAGCGACCTGTTGCACCGCAAGCCCAAGGCCCTGTCAGGCGGTCAACGGCAGCGTGTGGCAATGGGACGTGCCATCGTGCGCAGCCCGCAGGCCTTCCTGATGGACGAACCGCTGAGCAACCTTGACGCCAAACTGCGCGTCCAGATGCGCGCCGAGATCGCCGCCATCCAAGACCGGCTTGGGGTCACCACCGTCTACGTCACACACGATCAGGTTGAGGCCATGACCATGGGTGACCGGGTTGCGGTGCTGAAGAAGGGCCTGCTGATGCAGGTGGACTCACCACAGCGTCTGTATGACCGCCCCAACAACCTGTTCGTGGCAGGCTTCATCGGGTCCCCGGCGATGAACCTGGGCAAGGTGATGATCGGTGGCACGGCGGGCAGTCCGACGATCGACCTGGGTGATGGAACCACGATGAACGTGGCGCAGGGTTCCATTGAGGAATACCCGAAGGTCAGCGAGCGGGTCGGGTCAGAGGTCATCGTCGGCATGCGGCCAGAGCACTTCGTGCGCGCAACCGACGCGGGTGAGGGCGCGGTGTGGAAAGACCGCAAGGTCACCCTGGTCGAGATGCTGGGGGCCGAAATGCTGGTCCACTTCGAAACCTCGGTAACGCCCTCGCTGTCCGATGACATCCGCGAGGCCATCGACGACGACGATGCGTTCGCCGCCATTGAGGAACAGGCCCGTGCCGGCGGTCAGACGATGGTCGCCCGCTTCGACCCCGGCAACCCACCCAAGGTGGGCGA
The DNA here is from genome assembly GCA_051004735.1 of Euzebya sp. Classification (GTDB taxonomy): domain Bacteria; phylum Actinomycetota; class Nitriliruptoria; order Euzebyales; family Euzebyaceae; genus Euzebya. Next base: position 14,958 of record JBPCKA010000010.1, read on the forward strand.
ACCGGTCACTGTGGGCTTCCGCACCGATCGTATGCACTTCTTCGACGCCGATACCGGCGACACCCTGCGCTGAGGCGCGGGGGGAAACACAATCGCGACAAATCAGGAGCGGACATCGTGTCCCGGTCCTGACATGAAAGGGAACACCGTGAACAACAGCAGATACCTACGGGCGCTCGCACTGATCGGGGCCATCGGCCTTCTGGCCACTGCCTGTGGCGGCGGCGGAGACGCGGCCGGCAACGTCGACATCTCCGGTGAGCCCGACAGTTCGGTCTCGGGAGAGGTCGACATCCTTCATGCCTTCACCGGCGAGGCCGACGTGGCTGGCCTGAACACCATCATCGACGCCTTCGAGGAGGCCTACCCCAACATCACCGTCAGCCAGCAGGGCGACAACGCCTTTGAGTCCCTGGCCCGTACGCGGGTCAACTCCGGTCAGGCGCCTGACATCCTCCTGCATCCCCAGCCCGGTCTGTTGGACGACTTCTACAACGAGGGGGCCACGTTCACCATGACCCCGCCCGACTCGTTGGAGGGCGATCTGATCCCTGGTCTGTTGGACCTGGGCAGCATCAACGACGACTTCGTCGCGGTACCCCTCAAGCTCAGTCTGAAGAGCCTGGTCTGGTACAACGTGCCGGCCTTTGAGGCGGGTGGCTACACGATCCCCGAGACGTGGGATGAGATGCTGGCGGTGACCGAGCAGATCGCTGCGGACGGTGGGGTGGATGCCCCCTGGTGCATCGGTATCGAGTCTGATGACGCCACCGGATGGGTGGCCACGGACTGGACTGAGGATGTGCTGCTGCGTGCCATCGGCCCAGAGCAGTACGACGCCTGGGTCGCCGGTGATCTGGCCTTTGCCTCTGATGAGGTCCAGGGTGCGATCAACGACTACATCGTGCCGATCTGGACCAACGACGACTATGTCGCCGGTGGGCGTGACCAGATCGCCCGGGAGAACTTCGGCACCTCGGTGATCGGTATCACCACCGGTGAGGGTGGGGAGTGCATGTTCCACCGTCAGGCCACCTTCATCGAGGGGTTCATCGCTGATCAGGCGCCGGATGCGGAGTATGGCACCGACTATGACTTCTTCCTGCTGCCAAGCATCAACGAGGAGTTCGGCAAGCCGGCACTTGGTGGTGGCGACTTCGCCGCCCTGTACAGCGACAACCCTGCCGCGGCGGAGTTCATGAAGTTCCTGACCACCGCAACCGCGGGTGAGGGTTGGGCGCAGATGGGCGGCTTCCTCAGCCCCTTCACCACATTCGATTCAAGCCTGTACCCCACCGAGTCAGCCCGGACCTCCGGTGAGTTGCTGGCCAGTGCCGACAGCTTCCGTTTCGACGGCTCGGACCTGATGCCCACAGACGTGGGTGCCAGTTCTGCTGATGGGTCGTTCTGGAACGAGATGACGGCCTGGATCACCGGGCAGACCGAACTTGATGCGGCCCTGCAGGCCATCGACGCCACCTACGCCTCGGTCAAGCAGGACGGTGGCGCCAGCGAAGGTGCCACTGAGGACGCAACGGAGTAACAACACCCCGGGGGCGGTCGACTGTACGGCCGCCCCTCAGACACCAACAAAACTGGCGCGACCGGCGCCTGAGCGCAAAGGACCCGACGTGGTGGGAACAGTCTTTGGCGGAATCCTCGCGATCGCGCTGGGCGTCGGCGGCGCCTACGCAGTGTTTTGGGTAGGCAACTTCGCTGTTGACCGCCTTGTCGGTCGCAGCGACAAAGCCGAGGCCATCCGCGGGTACGTCTTCATCCTTCCCGCGATGTTCGTGGTCGGGCTGTTCCTGGTCTACCCGCTGCTTGACACCATCAGACTGACCTTCTTCGCCAACGATGTCCGCCGGGGCCAGTCGCGCGGCTTCGTCGGGTTGGACAACTACGTGGCCATCCTGGGAGACCACGTCTTCCGCTCGGCACTGTGGAACAACATCCTGTGGATGATCGTGGTGCCTGCCGGGGCGGTGATCGTGGGCCTGGCGGCGGCGGTGCTGGCCGACAACCTGAAACCTCGCTGGGAGAAGCTCAGCAAGTCCATGATCTTCCTCCCGATGGCGATCAGCTTCGTCGGCGCATCGGTGGTGTGGGACCTGATCTATGACGTCAACCCACCCGGCACGCCACAGACGGGGATCCTCAACGCGATCGTCGTCGGGGTCTTCGGCGGCAGCCCGATACCCTGGCTGGAGCGCATCGCCTACAACGACTTCGCCATGATGGCGGTGATGATCTGGCTGCAAGCCGGGTTCGCGATGGTGCTGCTCAGCGCCGCCATCAAGTCGGTCCCGGAGGACACCATCGAAGCCGCCCGCATCGACGGGGCCAGCGAGACCCAGGTGTTCTTCCGCATCGTCGTCCCACAGATCCAGTCGACCATCGTCGTGGTCCTGACCACGATCCTGATCCTGGTCCTGAAGGTCTTCGACATCGTCCGCGTGCTGGGGCGCGCCGGTCAGTTCAACACCGACGTGATCGCCAACGCCTTCTACACCCAGTTCGTGCAGGGCAACAACGGCTCCGCCGGGGTGTATGTGGTGGTGCTGGTGATCCTCACCATCCCGTTCATGATCCTGAACATCCGCCGGTTCCGCGAGCAGGAGGCCCTGCGATGACCGCACAGCCCGAAACCGTCCCTGACACCACGAAGGACCGGCGCGCCGGTCTGAGCAAGAAGTCGGCGTCTGAAAAGGCCGAGGAGGGGACGCGGTCCTGGTTCTCCCGCATCGGAATGGCCGTGCTGGTCGCGTTGTGGGTCATCCCGACGCTGGGCCTGTTGGTCAGTTCGTTTCGGACCTCCGGGGCGGTCAACCAGTCCGGTTGGTGGACGGTGCTCGGCAGCCTGGACAACCTGACGCTACAGAACTACAGCGAGGTGTTCAGCCAGAGCGCCGGTGGTGACACGCTGGCCGACGCCTTCGTCAACACCTTCGTCGTGGCCGTCCCCTCGACGATCATCCCGATCCTGATTGCCGCGTTCGCCGCGTATGCATTCAGTTGGATGGACTTCCCTGGCCGCGAGACGCTGTTCATCATCTTCGTCGCAGCACTGGTCATCCCGCTGCAGGTGGCCTTCATCCCGATCCTGTCGCTGTATGGGGCCATCGGCATCCAGGGCACGTTCGTCAGCGTGTGGTTGGCCCACGCCGGCTTCGGCATGCCGCTGGCGGTATATCTGTTGCGCAACTACATCGGCGCCCTGCCGCGCGAGATCATGGAGTCGGCCAACATCGACGGGGCCTCTCATTTCCAGGTCTTTTGGCGCCTGATCATCCCCCTGTCGGTGCCGGCGCTGGCCAGCTTCGCCATCTTTCAGTTCCTGTGGACCTGGAATGACTTCCTGGTCGCCCTGATCATGTTGAACCAGGGGCAGGTCGCCACGACCTACCTGGCCCAGCTGATCGGGTCCTTCGGCGAGGCCGCCCACCTGCTGACAGCCGGTGCGTTCATCACCATGACCGTCCCACTGCTGGTGTTCTTCGGGTTGCAGCGCTACTTCGTGCGGGGCCTGACGGCCGGTTCGGTGAAGGGGTAGGACACTCCGACTAGCGGCTCAGCCGTGGTCATAGCCCAACTCATCAATGCGCTGCGGCGCGCCTCCGGGAGTGCTCAGCCAGACGGTCGGAAGGCCGCCGGGTTCGACCTCGCCGACCGAACCGATGACCGCAGCGGTGGTCTCCCCTGCGGCAGCGACGGCTGCCAGGGCCCCCTCGACCAGATCTGTGGGGATGGTGCTCAGCAACGCGAAGTCCTCCCCACCGCCGATCGTGGTGTGCAGCCAGTCGCCACCAAGTGCCGTGTGGACCCCGGGTGCCAGCCTCTGCTGGAGCAGTTGGGACTGCAGGTGCATGGACACCTGTGAGGCCCGGCAGACGTGTGCGGCGTCGGCGCCAAGACCATCGCTGAGGTCGATCATTGACGTCACGCCGACGGCCGCCAGTGCCTGTCCGGTGGCAGGCAGCGCATCAGGTCGACGGTGCGCGCCCAGATGCTCCGGCAGTGCAGTTGATCCCCGGGCCTGTGCCCACAGGGCCGCCGTCGCCGCACCCAGTGGACCGGCCAGCACCACCGCATCACCGGGTCGGGCGCCCTGCCGCAACACCGCTGGCCGACCCTGTAGATCCCCCAGGACGGTGACGGTGACCGACCACTGTCCCGCGGTCACCGTGTCACCCCCGACGATGGCCACGTCGTAGGCGGAGGCCGCCTGGGCCAATCCTGCATAGAAGGCGTCGATGTCGGCCTCGGTCAGGGAAGCGGTGCGATTCAGGCCGATCACGGCTGCCGTTGGTTTTGCCCCCATCGCGGCGATGTCACTGACGTTGACCGCAAGTGATTTCCAGCCGACGTCCCCCGGCAGGGACAAATCGCGGCGGAAATGGACCCCCTCAACCACCGTGTCGGTACACACCACCACCTGCGCCCCGCCGATGAGGACCACGGCCGCATCATCACCCACACCAACCGGGACGGCAGCGGAGGAACCGGTCAGAAACGGTCGTAACCGGTCAAGCCGGTCGAACTCCATACTCACGTGGGGCTCCGCTCCCCACCTCTGTGGGCTAGGCTGCAACGGCCATGTCGGTACTGAACTCCATCGAACTCGAAGGCATCTCCCTGCGCGGCTGGGATGATGCCGCCCGTGAAGCTGTCCGTGAAGCCGGTCGGACCCTGCGCAAGATCAGACGGCTGGACGTGCTGAACACCAGCGCCTCGGTCAGCCCCGCCGATGAGGTGGAGTACCGGACCACCATCCGTCTGTACTTCGAGATCGACCGTCCCGACACTCCCACATTGCGAGGCTGACCGTGACGGGCCGGCCATGACGACAGCGAGGAACTCATGGTTTCTGCCTACATTCTGATCCTTACCGAGGTCGGCAAGGCCGCCGAGGTCGCCGCCGCCGTGGCACAGGTGCAAGGGGTCAAAGCTGCTGATGACGTCACCGGCCCCTACGACGTGGTGGTGCGGGCCGAGGCCAGCAACATGGACGAGTTGGGACGCATGGTCGTCGCAAAGATCCAGGGCATTCCTGGGATCGACCGGACCCTGACCTGCCCGATCGTCCACCTGTAGTCCGTCCACCACGTAGTTCGTTACCCAGCTCACGGGGAGAACCGGCTGTCCAGGCGACTGGCCTCCATCGCCAGATCCAGCAGGGTGCCGATCAGGTCCTTGAACGCCAGTCCCGTCGCCTCCCACACCGGCGGGAACATCGACTGGGGCGTCAGTCCGGGGATGGTGTTGATCTCGTTGACCAGCAGGGTGTCGGTCACGGTGTCAAGGAAGAAGTCGATGCGTGCCATGCCGCGAGCGCCGATGGCACGGTAGGCCGCGACCGCGTACTCCTGACAGGCCGAGGCAACCGCCTCGGGGACGGCCGCGGGGCACTGCAACTGCACGGGCTCGAGGTACTTGGCGTCAAAGTCATAGAACTGTGCGCCGGTGTGGATGGTCTCACCGGGCGGGGTGACACGGATCGTGTCGTTGCCGATGACCCCACACTCCAGTTCGCGGACGTGGTCAAGCCCACGCTCGACGATGACCACACGGTCATAGCCCAAGGCTTCATCGATGCCGGTCTCAAGCTGGGCCCGGTTGGCCACTCGGGTGATGCCGATCGATGAACCCTGTCGTGCCGGCTTGGTGAACAAGGGATAGGGCAGACAGCCCTCCAACCGGTCCAGTTCGGCCACGCGGTCGACGTCCCAATCCGGGCGCATGACCACCTCATGCTCGACCTGCGGCAGGCCCGCCGCGGCAAACACATGCTTCATCTGGCGTTTGTCCACCGCGATCGCGCTGGAGGCCACGTCGGCTCCGACGTAGGGAACACCCGCGGTGGCCAGGTAGCCCTGGATGGTCCCATCCTCGCCGTAGGGCCCGTGCAGGACCGGAAAGCACACGTCGATGCGGCCGTGATCCACAGGTCCTTGCGGACCAAGCTCCAGCAGAACCGACCCTTGCGTGGTGGTGGCCAGCGTGACCAGCGCACCGTCGTCGGGGACAGCCGGCAAGGTCCCTTCGCGGGTCTGCGGCACCCCGCGAGGCATCAACGTCCAGCGGCCGTCCTTGGTGATCCCGACCGCCACGACGTCATACACCGCGGTATCGATCGCCCACAGCACCCCGCGAGCAGAAAGACACGAGACCTCGTGCTCACTGGAACGGCCGCCGAACAGGACCAGGACACGAATCCTGTCGGTTTCAGACGTGCGGACCATCTCTCACCTTTCGTTTCTCTGTGGCTGTTGATCTGCTGGTTGATCGAACCCGTGGAACTCCGATCGCGGGGGCCGACCCATCAGTGCTCGGGCCATCTCGCCGGGATCCACGCCGTCGTGGACCACGGCCACGACATGCTCGATGATGGGCATCTCGACGCCGGCCTGCTGCGCGATGGCCAGGATCGCACGGCTGGACTCCACTCCCTCAGGCACCCCCGTCACCTGCCCAGGCACCCCGGTCATATCGGCCAGGATCTGCGGCAACACGCGGCCACGGCCCAACTCCTGGCCGACGTAGCGGTTGCGTGACTGCGCGCTCATGCACGTCGCCATCAGGTCACCCACCCCGGCCAGTCCTGAGAACGTCAGTGGATTGCCGCCCAGTGCCAACCCCAACCGGGTCATCTCGGCCAGACCCCTGGTCATGAGTGACGCCTTGGTGTTGTCACCGAATCCCAGCCCGTCTGCGATGCCTGCGGCGATGGCCAGAGGATTCTTGACGGCCCCGCCGAGCTCGACACCGATGAGGTCCGTGTTGGTGTAGGCACGAAAGTAGTCGGTGTGACACACCTGTTGAACCGCGCGGGTGACCCGGGTCTCGGGCCCGGCGATGACGGTTGCGCTGGGAAGTCCGGCCGCGCACTCGCGTGCCAGGTTGGGGCCGCTGCAGACCACCACCGAGCCATAGGGCAGGTCCCACACCTGCCGGATGACCTGGCTGGCCCGCTGATGGGTGTCCACCAGGATGCCCTTGACCAGGCTGACCACGATCCGGTCGCGGCTGACCAGGTGACGCCACTGCTCCAGGTTGTGCTGCAGGGCGTGGCTGGGGACCGCCACCACGACGATCTGGGCGTCAGCCAGGGCCTGGGTGGGGTCGGTGGTGGCCCGAACCCGGTGATTCAGCTCGGCCTGACCCAGATACTGCGGATTGCGATGCTGAGTGTTGATCTCGCGTGCCACCTGTTCGCGGCGCGCCCACACCACCACCTCACCTCCCGCGTCGGCACAGATGGTTGCGAAGGCCGAGCCCCAGGAACCGGCCCCCATCACTGCCACCGTGCCCACAGATGAACTCCCTTGGTCAGCCCTCATAGCGCCCCGGTGGCGTGTCGTCTGGGCAGTGCGTCGTGGGCAGTGTAGGAGGCGGCGCCGCGCGCGATCAGATTGCCCACCATCGGCCGCTACGCTGCTGGGGTGTCGACCGACGTGACCGTGACCGCCGTGATCCCGCTGAAGGCCGTCGGGGCGTCAAAGACGCGACTGTCCTCCGTCCTGTCGCCGGCTGATCGCGCACTGCTGCTGCACCGGACCTTTGAGCGCGTGGCGCAGGCGGTGGCAGCAGCGACGTCAGTGCGCGACTGTGTGGTCGTTGTCGGTGATGCCCAAGGCCGGTCGTGGGCGCAAGATCTGGGGCTCTCGGTACAGACCGAGCCCGCCGACTCACGGGGACTCAACGCGGCCCTGCGCGCCGTCGACCAACGCCTTGGCGCCAGGCCGACCCTGGTGGTGCCGGCCGACCTCCCGCTGGTCACCGGCAGCGATCTGGACGCGGCTGTTGCGGCCTTGCCAGCGCCGCGAGCAGTGGTGGTTGCCAGGACCAGCGATGGCGGCACCGGCGCTCTGGTTCGTGTCCCCGGCGGGGTGATCAGACCCTGCTTCGGCCCCCAGTCAGCCCAGGCCCACATCGATCAGGCGGCGCTGCACGGGGTGAGTTGTGCCAGCGTGTGGATTCCCGGTCTGGCGCTTGATCTGGATCAGCCCGCTGACCTGGAACTGGCCGGCGGTTGGTCGGCCATCACCACTGGGCGTACGCTCAACACCTGAAATCCGCCCACCGACCCAGCCTTACCAACCCAGCCTTACCAACCCAGCCTTACCAACCCACGTCTTTCCAAGAAGGGAACCGACCAGATGCCGCAGGGCACGATCAAATCCTTTGACGCCCAGACCCACACCGGCAGCCTGGTACTGGATGACCTGAGCGAACTGACCTATGACGCTGACACCTTCGCCGTGTCGCAGTTGCTGGAATTGCGGATCGGTCAACGCGTCCGCTTCGAGATCGAGGGATCCTCCGACGACCGGAGGGTCACAAACCTGCAGATCGTGTCCCTGTAGGTCCTGGCGGTCAGGCAAGGGCGGCCGGGCGCCGCCGACCCGTTCACGGTGCGTCGGGACGGGGGCCGACCTGCTGCTCCCAGTCCGCCCAGTAGCGTGCCAGGCGCTTCTCGGCGGTGGCCAGATCATGCTTTGAGGAGTTGGTGATGGCGATTAGACGCTGCTGCCACGCGGGCTTGGCGTCGGCGGCCACCCCCGGGCCGGCAAGCGCGGCGAACCCTCGCTTCAACTCGTCGCTGACATGCTGGAATCTCACCTGCTCGTCAATCGATTCCGTGCCGTCGCCGTCGTCTTCTGCCATCAGCCCACCGTAGTCCCGGACGGCATCCCGCACTTCCTTTGATGACCAGTTGCCATTATGACAACAACGCTTGCGCTCGGGCAATAGGTCTGCGAGCGTCAGGGTCGTGAGGACAGACGTGGGACCAAACCGTGGCAGCAGCGTGCGCCGAGCACTGGCGCTGCTGGAAGAGCTGGGCTCCGCCGACGCTGTGGCCCATGACGGGCTGGGCGTCACCGAGCTGGCAGGCCGGATCGGAGTGGACAAGAGCCAGGTCTCGCGCATGCTGCGGACGCTCGCGGACGCAGGGTTCGCCGACCGCGACACGAAATCGGCCCTGTACCGCCTGGGTCCGCGGTTCATGTCGATCGCAGCTCGCACAGCCGAAGCACGGCTGCTACGTGCCGGTGAGGCGTCGTTGATCCAGTTGGTGGCCGAATTGGGCGAACGGGCCCACCTGTCGGTGCTGCAGGGGACCCAGGTCCTCACCTTGCGAACTCGGTCACCGGCGCACGGGGTCCAGACCGCGGGATGGGCCGGTCGGCTGGTCATGGTCCACTGCACCTCCTCTGGCCGAGCACTGCTGTTGGATCACGACCGCGGAGCACTGGAGAGCCTGTTGGCAACGTCGGCCTGGCCCGTATCGGGGCCAAACGCCCCCCGTAACATCGATGAACTTCGCGCTCGGATCGCGGTGGCGCGCGAGGTCGGCTTCGCCCTGAGCGATGAGGAATCCGAACCGGGTCTGGTGGCCGCAGCCGCCCCGGTGCGTGACCTTCATGGCCGCATCGTGGCCGCACTCAACGTCTCGGCCCCCAAGTTCCGGCTGGGCCATCGCCTGATGGCAGTGGGGGAAGCGGTGTCGGTGGCGGCCCGTGAGCTGTCGCGCCATCTGGGCTGGGTCGATGACGCTGCGGACATCAAAGCCCTAACCCAACCAACCAATCTGCCAAGGACGGCGGTCAGATGAACTTTTTCTCCTATGTATACGAACGCTTGGATGACCTGCTCCCACTGGGGGTCGAGCACATCACGGTCGTGGGGGTCTCGATCTCGATCTCAACGATCATCGGTGTGACGATCGGGCTGGCGAGCTACCGCAACGCCAGGTTCCGCAGCCTGGCGCTATCCATCACCGGTGTCTTCCTCACGATCCCCTCATTCGCCCTATTCGGCGTGATGATCTCGATCCTGGGCCTGGGCTTCAAGCCCACCGTCGTCGCCCTGGTGATGTATGGCCTGTTGCCCATCGTGCGAAACACGGTGACCGGGTTGGGCGAGGTCGACACGGCCATCGTGGAATCTGCCAAGGGGATGGGGCTAAGCGCCGGACAACGGCTGAGAAGCATCGAATTGCCCCTGGCCTGGCCCGTCATCCTGACCGGTGTACGGGTCTCCACCCAGTTGCAGGTCGGTGTGGCCGCCATCGCCGTGATCGTGCGCGGACCGGGTCTTGGCGCACCGATCTTCGCCGGCCTTGGCCGGATCGGCGGTGCCAACGCCACCAACCAGATCCTGTCCGGGATCGTCGGGGTGATCCTGGTCGCCCTTGTCTTCGACCTTTTCTACAACCTGCTGTTTCGGCTAACGACCACGCGAGGAATCCGATGACTGACACGACCGCCGTGCAATCCGCGTCCGGTGCCGCCCCCGATCGGGCCGGCCACATCAAGATCGAGCTACACAACCTGCGAAAGGTCTTCCCCGGCCAGTCGGTCCCGGCGGTCGATGACCTCAGCCTTGAGATACCTGAGGGCGAGATCGTCATCCTGGTCGGGCCATCGGGCTGCGGGAAGACGACGACCATGAAGATGATCAACCGGATCATCGAGCCGACCTCGGGAAAGATCGTGCTGGACGGTGAGGACGTCACCAAGGCCAATCCCGATGAACTGCGGCGTCGCATCGGCTACGTCATCCAGCAGATCGGGTTGTTCCCCCACCAGACCATCTTCACCAACATCGCGACCGTTCCACGATTGCTGAACTGGGACGAGGAACGCATCCGCACACGCGTGGATGAGTTGCTTGACGTCGTCGGCATGGACCCCGAGCGGTACCGGGACCGCTACCCCAAGGAACTGTCGGGCGGTCAACGCCAGCGCGTCGGGGTGGCCCGGGCGATGAGCGCCGACCCCGACGTGATGCTGATGGACGAGCCGTTTGGTGCCATCGACCCCATCACGCGTGACCGACTGCAAAACGAATTCCTTCGTGTCCAGGCAGACATTCGCAAGACCATCGTGTTCGTCACCCACGACATCGATGAGGCCATCAAGATGGGTGACCGGATCTGCATCCTGCGGGAGGGGTCACGCATCGCCCAGTACGACACGCCCGAACGGATCCTGACAAACCCGGCCGACGAGTTCGTTGCCGAGTTCATCGGCCGGGGCGCGTCTCTGAAGCGCCTGAACCTGTCCCGTGTCCGCGACATCGAACTGAGCGAGTGGCCCACGGCGCCACTGGACTCTAGCCCCGACATCCTGCTGAGCCAGATCCGGGCTTCAGACAAGGGTGCGATCCTGCTGCTGGACAACGAGAAACGTCCTCGCCGCTGGGTCAGCGCCCTGGACCTGGAGCGGGCTGAAGGGCGCAACCTGGAGGAGACGGGGCTGCGGCCCGAAGCAATCGTAGAGCCGCATGCCACCCTGGCCGACGCATTGAACGAGATGATCACGGCCAACTTCAGCACCGCCATCGTGGTCAACAAGTCCGGTGCCTACCAAGGCATGGTCGACATCAACACGATCAACGCAACGATCCGCGACATGCGCGCCTCAGAACGCAGCCGCATGCGCGGAGAGGATGGCGCTTCGGTCCTGCTGGAGGAGGGGTCATGAGTTCCACCGAGACTGCACCGGTGGCTGGGCCCAAAGCGGATCCCGGTGAAACCGGTGTAGCCATTCGAGACCGCCCAGCCACCAGGACATTGGGTGGCTATGTCGCGACCCCGTTGTTCATCGCCGTGGTCCTGGTCAGCTTGTATTTCTACATCAGCGGCCAGGATCTTGGTGCCTCGGTCAACCGCTTCCTGACCTCTGATCTGATCATCACCAAGACCTTGGAACACATCCAGCTGTCGCTGGTGTCCACCGTCCTGGTGCTGGCCATCGCGATCCCCATGGGCATACTGCTGACCAGGGACTTCGCCGCGAAGGCGACCGGTCCGGTGCTGGCGGTGTTCAACACCGGCCAGGCCACACCCTCTATCGGGGTGCTGGCCCTGATCGCGGCCATCCTCGGGCGGGTCGGCTTCTGGGCCGCCATCTTCGGACTGGTCACCTACGCCGCCCTGGCCGTCCTGCGTAACACCATGGTCGGGCTGACCCAGGTGGACGAGGCCGTCCTTGAGTCAGGCCGAGGCATGGGGATGACCAAAATAGGCGTGCTGCTAAGGCTGGAACTGCCCCTGGCCGTCCCCATCATCCTGGCCGGTGTCCGTACCGCACTGGTGCTGACCGTGGGAAGCGCCACCCTGGCCACCTATGTCGCGGCCGGGGGTCTGGGCGAGATCATCGCGTTCGGGATCGGCTTCAACCGCCCAGCCGTCACACTGGTGGGTGCGGCCCTGGCCGCCTCGCTGGCGCTGATGATCGACTACATCGCGGGAATCGCTGAGGATTTCCTGCGTCCCAGGGGGCTGTGATTGTCGCAAGACCTGCTCACCGTCAGAACCAGTCAGACCGCAAATCAGACCGCAAACAAGGAGCACGAAGTGAATGTAATGACCAATGCCCGGCGACTGCTGCTAGCCCTAGCCGTGCTGACCCTGTTGGCCACAGCCTGCGCCAGCGATGATGCGACCGTCGCCACCCCCACCGATGACGGCGGCGGTGATGCAGCGACCCCTGCCGATGACGGCGCAACACCAGCCGATGACGGCGCAACACCAGCCGATGACGGTGGCGGCGGGGCTGATCTGTCCGGCCAGTCATTCAAGGTCGGGTCCAAGGAGTTCACCGAGAACGTGATCCTGGGGCAGATCGCCATCCAGGTCCTACAGGATGCCGGCGCCGAGGTCGAGGACCTGACGGGTCTGATCGGCAGTGCCACGGTGCGCGAGGCCCTGACCTCAGGTGAGGTCGACATGTACTGGGACTACACCGGCACCGGTTGGGTGCAGATCCTTGGCAACGAGCCAACGAACTTCCCCGACGACCTGTACTCCGCCGTTGCCGAGGCTGATGCCGAGAACGGTGTCACCTGGCTTGACCCGGCACCCTTCCAGGACACCTACCGCCTTGCGGTGACCCGGGACTTCGCCGAGGAAAACGGCCTGGCGAACATGTCCGATGTCGCTGGCTCCGATGCTGAGCAGACGCTGTGCGCAGCCAGTGAGTTCGTCAACCGTGCGGATGGCCTGATCGGTCTGGAAGAGACCTACGGGACCGACTTCAGCGTGACCGAACTTGACCTGGGACTGGTCTTCACCCAGTTGGGTCAAAGTTGCAACTTCGGCGAGGTGTTCTCCACGGACGGCCGCATCATCGCCCAAGACCTGGTGGTGTTGGAGGACGACGAGGAGTTCTTCATCCCCTTCAACGGTGTGCTGACAGTCCGCACCGAGGTTCTTGATGCCAACCCCGGCATCGCCGACCTGTTCGGGCCAGTGTCAGAGGCACTGGACAACGAGACGATCACGACACTCAACGCCCAAGTCGACGTGGATGGGGAATCACCCGAAGACGTGGCCAGGGGCTTCCTGGTGGACAACGGGATGATCTCGGAGTAAGCCTCAGCCAGGCGGGATTGTCTGCGGCGGCACCCCCTTCACGGGGGTGTCGTCGCCTGTCCCGGCTGATCCCACCTGAAAGGTTTCGGACACGAAATGCGCATCAGCCTCGCCCAGGTCGCTCCCCAGTTGGGCGACATCGACGCAAATCTCAAGACCTCCGAACGGCTGGTCAATGATGCGACCGCGGACGGATCAGAGTTGGTGGTCTTCCCTGAGTTGAGCCTCAGCGGCTACTCCGTGGGAAACGTCGAGCACGACCCGGCCATGGGTGCCGACGACCAACGGTTGGCCGCCCTGTCGCGGGCCTGCGGGGACGTGGGGATCCTGGTGGGATTCCCCGAGATCAGCGAGGGACTGCACGTCTACAACTCGATGGTCTTCCTGCAGGACGGCGAGGTCCTTCACACCCACCGCAAGGTGTATCTGCCCAGCTACGCCACCTTCGAGGAGCGTAACCATTTCAGTCCCGGCAACCGCATGCGGGCCTTCCCCACCCCGCACGGTCGGATGGCGGTCCTGACCTGCAATGACGCCTGGCAGCCACAACTGGCCTTCATCGCCGTGCAGGATGCTGCCAGGGTGCTGCTGATTCCCACGTGCAGCCCCGAGACCCCCCCAGGGACACCCTGGGACGCCCATGAGTACTGGCATGGGATCACCCGGTTCTACGCCCGCATGTTCCAGGTCTATGTGGTGTTTGCCAACCGCGTCGGATCTGAAGGAGACCTGAGCTTTTGGGGTGGGTCCCATGTCGTTGACCCCTGGGGCGAGGTCATCGCCGAAGCGGCCATGAACCAGGAGGAGTTGCTGACCGTCGACATCGACCTGCAACGGGTACGGGAGCGCCGACGCGAGGTGCCACTGGTGAAGGAGGCCAAGCTCGCGATGCTGCAGCGTGAACTGTCACGCCTGGCCGACAGCGGAGGCGACCTGTGACCCCCAGAAGTGATCTCACAGAGGTTGGTCGGCAACTTGGGTGATGCCGAACTCTTGTCCCGCCTCAAGCACGACCTGGTGCAGATGTTCGGCGAAGGATCGCGACACCACCAGCAGATAGGAGGGTCCCTCGTCGTCGTCGCGAACGACCTCGGCGGCGATATGGGCCACCAGGGTGCGACCAGCCGATCCGGTGGCGAACATCGCATCGCTTAAGTCCAGCCCGCACACCTTTGCCAGGACCTGTGCTGCGGCGTCGCCCGACAGTCGCAGCACTGCGCGGACATGGGTCATGTCCACCGCGGTGTCGCCGGGGTCTGGTGGGGTGTGACCCAGCAGCATGGTCTCACCGGGAGCGGTGCAGTAGGCCAGTGCTGCTTTGCTGGCAGACACACGAGTGCAGCGGCCCATGGCCACCGGGTCGATGCCGGTGTCGCCCGGCTCATGCACCAACCATTTGGACCACGGGGTCAGATCGGCCAGCCGCAGGTCTCCATGGACCGGGGTTTGTGATACCTCCCAGCCATCACGCACGACGGTGGTGCCGAACACCGGGATGGGGCTGCGGGCGACCGGGTCGAAATCAGCTGTTTGGAATTCAGCGGGTTGGGAATCAGCCACGGACTCGAGTTCCTTCCGGATCGACATGGGCGTGCTGGGCCATCACCGTCACCGCGGCCCGGGTCCCGTCGAGCAGCACCACGCTCACCTGGGTCCCGGCCTGCGCAAGGTCGGGCAGGACGTAGCCCAGACAGATCGAGCGGCCCAGCGTCGGTGACATCCGGCTGGAGGTGATGCGCCCGACGATCTGATCTCGGGCGTCCACCAGTTGGCAGGCCTCGGCCGGAACCACATCACCGTCCACAGGTTGCAGAGCAACCAGTCGGCTGTAGTCCTCACGCTCAGATTGCCAGACCAGTTCGGGTTTGCCGGCAAAGTCGTCCTTGTCGAGCTTGACCGCCCAGCCCATTCCGGCGCCGTAGGCCTGGGTCAGGCCGTCGGTGTCCTGACCAACGATGAAGTGGCCTTTCTCCAGGCGCATGATCCGTTGTGCCTCCACACCGAAAGGCTTGACCTGCAGGTCACGACCGACGTCCAGCAGGCTCTCCCACACGTGCAGCGCATAGTGTGCCGGGACGTGGAGTTCGTAGGACAACTCACCGGTGAAACCGATGCGCCACACCACGCAGTCCGCTACCCCGGCCACAGTACCCACGCGCACCTGCATGTAGCGGAAGGCCTCGGGATCCAGATCGATGTCAGACAGCAGGCGTCCGACCAATTTGCGGCTGTCGGGACCGGCGACGTTGATCGAGGCGTAGCCGTCGGTGACCGCCGTCATCTGCACGTCCAGATGGGACAGTGAGGTCTGCAACCACTCATCGATCCAGTTCCACACCCGTCCCGCACCACCGGAGGTGGTCGTCATCAGGTAGCGGTTAGTGGCTAGCCGTCCGGTGACGCCGTCATCCAGCACCACGCCGTCCTCGGCGCACATCACCCCGTAGCGCACCGATCCCACGGCCAGGTTGGCCCATTTGTTGGTGTAGAGGAACTCCAGCAGCGCGGGGACGTCACTGCCTCGTAGGTCGATCTTGCCCAGGGGGGTCACGTCGATGATGCCGACGTGTTCACGGACATGGCGAACCTCGGCGGCCGGGTCGCCATAGCGGTCTGGTCGGATCCACTGGCCAGCGACCAGTGGTGGTGCACCCTGTGCCTGGTGCCAGTCCTGCATCGGTGAGCGGCGAACCGGTTCGTGGTTACGTCCAGCCAGGGCGCCAAGCGTCATCGGCGCGACGGGCGGACGCCAGGTGGTCGTTCCGGTCTGGGCGATGGTGGATCCGATGGCCTCGGCGTGAACCGCGACGGCGTTGACCACCTCCAACTTGCCCTGGATCGGGCCCATCGTGGCCGTCGTGTAGCGCTTGTTCAGTTCGATGGAGTCAAAGCCCTCGGCTGCCGCCGACAACAGATCCTTGGACTGCACGTCCTCGGAGTAGTCCACGAACCCGTGCGTTGATCCGCGGAACAGCTCGGGATGCCGAGCAGCCGGCAGATCGGGGATCGGTGGTGCCGCTGAACTCGGTTCGGACCGTGTCGGCTGTGCCGCGTTGGGGCTGGCCGCTTGCCAGGAGGTCGAGACCCGGGCAGCGTGGCGAGCTGCGTGCATCCCCACGGCCTGGGCGTGCCCGGTCAGGGCATCCAGGGTTCCGTCACCCACGATCCCACCGGTGGCAAAGACCCCGTCGGGCAGCGGGCCCGGCAGGAATCGTGCCGCCTCGGGTGAATACACCGCAGTCACCCCTGCCATGTTCAGCAGGGCCGTCGGGGTGGTCCAGCCGACCGCCGTGACCAACAGGTCCGCGGTCACGCGACGACCGTCGGCCAGTTCGACCGTCTGCAGCCGGCCCCGACCCTGCGCTCGCATCACGTCGTGTCCCTTGCGGGCGTCAATGACCTGCACCACCTCGACGCCAGCAGACTCAAGGTCTGCCACTGCGCCGTCCCCAGTGGCGTTTGCGCTGAGCACCACCGCCCGGGTACCCGGCCGCACCGAGTACAGGTTGATCAATCGGCGCACGGCCGACGCCAACATCACGCCAGGCAGATCGTTGCCCTCAAAGACATAGGGCCGCTCGATCGTACCGGTCGCCACGACCAGCGACTTCGCGCGGGCCTTGATCAGGCGCTCGGTGACGCCGGGAAGGCCACGTTGGAGGATGGCAACCCAGTTGTGGTCATACCGTCCCGTCACCACCGAGTCGGTCAGCACCTCGATCAAAGGGCTTGCAGCCACGCGGACGCGAAGGTCGTGCAGGTCGCCCAGGGTGGCCTGACCTGCGTAGCGCAGGTGTCCACCGAGTTCGTGCTCTTCCTCGACCAGCAGGACCCTGACTCCTGCCTCGGCTGCGGCGACCGCAGCGGCCATCCCCGCGGGCCCACCACCGGCCACGACGACGTCGGGATGGGCGAAGCGGCTGTCGTAATAGTCGGAGTCCGCCTCAGCGGTGACCGTGCCACCGGAGGAGAACCGGCCCAGGACCCGTTGGTAGAGGGGCCATAGCCTCTGGGGTTTGATGAAGGTCTTGTAGTAGAACCCCGGCGACAGGAACCGGCCCACCACCTGGTTGGCGGCGCGCAGGTCAAACTCCAGCGAAGGCCAGGTGTTTTGGGAGCTGACCTGCATCCCCTCGCTCAACCGCCGATGGCCCGCACGAACGTTGGGTTCGGAGCCAACCTGCAGGATCGTGTTGGGGTCGTGGAAGGAGGCGGTCAGGATCCCGCGGGGGCGGTGGTACTTGAAGCTGCGGGAGAAGACCTGCACGCCCTGGGCGGCTAGCGCCGAGACGATCGTGTCGCCGGGGTGACCCACGTACGGCTTGCCGTTCCAGGTCAGGTGCAACTGGCGTGAGCGGTCAATGACCTCACCCGGGCGCGGCGACAACCGGGCGTTGCTCATGATCGTCCCCCGGCAGCTGTCACCGAGCTGATCTCGTTGGTGGTGGTGTCGCGGTGGACCAGCAGATGGCGGCGGCAGCCCTGCACATGGAACCAGCGTTCGGACTGCACACCCGCCACGTTGTCGCGCTGGTACAGGTAGCGCCGCCACTGGACCGGATCGCTGGTCGGGGCAGGACGCATGACCACCTCGCCCATGAAGGTGAACTCCTCGTCGTTTCTTGGCCCGCAGTGGGGGCAGGAGATCACCAGCACCGCCACACCTCCTCATCCATGTGTGGCTCATCCATTTGTGGTGTCCTGTCAGTGGGTGTGTCAGTGGCCAACAGCCGCCGCCCCCTTCTCTGCCGTCAACTGTCCCTTGTCGAACCGGTCCAGTTGGAACCCGGCGATCAGGTCGGGGATCTTGCCCGTGGCGATCGCCTGGGCGGTCATCTCACCGGCCACCGGCGCCGCCTTGAAGCCGTAGGTGCCCCAGCCGACGTCGACGTAGAACCCCTCGACCGGAGTCGGGCCGATGATGGGGGCGTAATCCGGTGTCATGTCGCACAGGCCGGCCCACTGCCGCAGCACCCGCATCTGGGACAGGCCGGGGAACAGTTCCAGGACGTGGCCGGCCAGGTTCTGGATGAACTCAAGCGATCCACGCGTGGAGTAGGAAGAGAACGGGTCGACGCTGGCACCAAAGACCAACTCCCCGCGACTGGTCTGGCTGACGTAGACATGCAGGCTGCCCGATACCACTACTGGGTGCAGGAATGGCTTGACCGGCTCGGTGACCGCTGCCTGCAACGGCCGGGTCGTGATCGGCAGTTTGACCCCGGCCATGTCCGCGATCAGCGAGCACCAGCCCGCGGTGCAGTTCACCACGATCGGGGTGGCGATCGGGCCTTTGGTGGTCTGCACTCCCCTGACCCGCCCGTCGGCGACGTCGATGCCGGTCAACTCGGTGCCCTGATGAATGTGGACGCCCAAGGAGTCTGCGGCGCGGGCATAGCCCCACACCACCGCGTCATGGCGCATGATTCCGCCGGGGGGGTGCCACAGGGCGCCCATGATCGGGTAGCGGGGGTGGGAGGACACATCCAGGTAGGGCACCATCTTCGCGATCTGTCCGGCGTCGATCACGCTTGAGTCGATGCCCTGCAGCTTGTTGACCTCCGCCCGCCAGTGCATGGTGCGCAGCGAGGAGTCGTTGTGGGCCAGTGTGAGGTGGCCCCGCTGCTCGAACATGACGTTGAAGTTCAGGTCAGCCGACAGGCCTTCATACAGCTTCACCGACCGGTCATAGAAGGCCGACCCCTCAGGAGTCAGGTAGTTGGAGCGCACGATGGCGGTGTTGCGACCCGAACCGCCGCTGCCGATGTAGCTCTTCTCCAGGATCGCCACGTTGGTGATGCCATGGTTCTTGGCCAGGTAGTAGGCCGTCGCCAGGCCGTGTACCCCTCCGCCGATGATGACCGCGTCATAGCTTGCGGCCAGGTCGTGGTGGCGCCACACCCGCGACCAGGGCTTGTGGGACAGGCCGTGACGGACCAAGCTGAGCGCCGAGAATCGGTCCGACGAGGTTGTCCGTGCCACCAAAGCCCCTTGACGTGAGGAAGTCTGTTCCACGATGTGGGTTCAGACTGTATCGTGGAACAAAACCTATCCACTTCGAGGGCCTATGTCCAGCGTCCAATCGATCGAGCGTGCGTTCCTGCTGCTAGAGACTCTGGCGGTGTCCACCCTGGGAGGCACGGAACTGGCGGCACGCACGGGTCTGCCCAAGAGCACCGTCTCGCGCCTGCTGGGAACCCTTGAGTCCTTGGGGTGTGTCGAGCGCCCAGACGGGACCCATTACCGGGTTGGCCCGACGATCACGGCCCTGGCGGGGGCCGCAAGCCCGGTGGCTGACCTGATGACGTTGGCCAGACCCCATCTGAAGGCGTTGGTCCGCATCATCGGGGAGGATGCCGGCCTGTCCGTCCCCGATGGGGATCGGGTCTACTACATCGACCAGGTCAGCTCGGAAAACGCCGTGCAGGTACGGGATTGGACCGGCTCGCGGTTGCCTGTGCATGCGGTGGCGTCGGGCCTGGTGATGATGGCAACCTGGCCCAGCGATCGGTTGGAGTCCTATCTGTCCGCACCACTTGAGGCGTTCACCGACCAGTCGGTGACCGACCATGATCAGTTGTGCAGTCGGCTGGCGCAGGTCCGTACCGAGGGCCATGCCTGGGTGCACGGGGAGTTTGCGAAGGGGTTGGCGTCGGTGGCCGCTCCGGTGCGCGATCAGCACGGCCGATTGGTGGCGGCCATCCATGCGCACGGTCCGGCCTACCGGTATCCGGCCCCCGGTACCCAAGAGCAGATCGCTGCGTTGGTTCGCCAGGCCGCCCTGGACCTGACCGAACAATTGGTCCACAGGGCTGCGCTCACCACGAATCAGACTGTAGACACCCTGACCGCGCTGTCATAGAGTCCCGTTATACAGGACCGTCCCACATTGTGGAACGCCCAATGTTTCGAAAGGTAGTTCTCAGATGCTTCCAGATGCGGCCCGTTACGTCATCATCGGCGCGGGCATCCATGGACTGTCCACGGCGTGGCGACTGGCGACCGAACTCACCCGCAGCGGCCGTGGCAGCGGGGAGGACGTGGTGGTCCTGGACAAGACCGGTGTGGGGGCCGGTGCATCGGGAATCGCCTGCGGGGTCATCCGCAACAACTACTTCCAGCCCGCGATGCGCCGCCTGATGCAGCATTCGGTGGGCGTGTGGGAATCAGACCCCAAGGCATTTTCCTATCATCCGGTCGGGTATCTGCAACTGGCGCCCGACGTGATGGGTGATGACATCAGCCAGATCTATGCCGAACAACGCGAGATCGGTTACGCCTCGACCATGGTGCAGGGGGAATCAGACTGCATGGTCTACATGAAGGGGATCTTCGACGATTGGCGGGCGCAGGGCATCACCTGCCTGCTGCACGAAAAGCGCGGCGGCTTCGCCAACAACCAGGCATCGTTGAATGGTCTTGCGGCCAAGGCCATCGCTGCGGGGGTGCGCATCTATGACGGCGTCACCGTGCAGGACCTGCGCCTGGACGGTGGGGCGGTGACCGCCGTGGAAACCGATCAGGGCACCGTTGCCTGTGACCAGATCGTCGTCGCAGTGGGACCCTGGGTCCGCAACATCTGGGACATGTTGGACCTTCCGACCACGATCACAGTGGCGAGTCCCGATGGGTCGCAGTCAACCAGCAGTCCCATGTGGACCTATTGGGCGTTGCAGGAGGGCACCCTGGCCGTGCCACCCGAGACCCTGCTGGATGTGCACGGCAACATCCCGCCGGTGGTCCACGTCGACACCGACGCCCCACTGTATGACCCGGACGGCAACCTGATCACCGATGAGCTGTGGGGCATCTACTACAAGCCCGACCGGCACTTCGGTGGTGTGCAGGGCGGCGCGATGCCCTATCCGGTTGCGACCCCGGCCGCCCAGGTCGCCGTTGACCCCTACGGTCCTGCCAGCCCCGACTTCGTCGTCGGGGATGACTTTGCCCGGATGTGGACCAGTGCCCTGACCCACTGCCACTCCCGGTTTGAGGGTACCGAGGACAAATTTTCAGATGTTCCCTCCGGCGGAATCGGCTGCTTCACCCCCGACAGCTTCCCCGTCTTCGACCGCTTCCGAGAAAACGCCTACGTCATCGCAGACTCAAACCACGGGTACAAGATGATCGGCGTCGGAGCGCTGGTGACCGCGGAACTGCTGGGCGAAGAGCAGGACCTGTTACAGCCCTTCCGTTTCGACCGGTACGCCGCTGGTCGATTGCACCCGACCAGCCACAGCCCGTTCCCATGGAGTTGATCTGAATGTCTCGTCCGAATTTCCTGAAGTCCATCGCCGCCGGTCCCGTGATCTGCGCGGAGGGGTACCTGTTTGAGTTGGAACGCAGGGGCTACCTGCAAGCCGGCCCGTTCGTGCCCACCGTGGTCCTGGACCATCCCGAGAAGGTCGAGGCATTGCACCGCGAGTTCGTCCATGCCGGATCCGATGCGGTGGAGGCGTTCACCTACTACGCCCACCGCGAGAAGATGCGGGTGGTCGGCAAGGAAGACCTGATCGAGCCGTTGAACCAGCAGGCGCTGGAGATCGCCCGCAAGGTCGCCGATGAGACCGGCACGATGTTGGCGGGCAACGTCTGCAACACCAACATCTATGACCCCACTGACCCTGACACCCACAAGCGCATCCGGGCGATGTTCACCGAGCAGGTCGGGTGGGCGGCCGACGCCGGCGTGGACTACATGATCGGTGAGACCTTCAGCTACGCCGAGGAGGCCTTGATCGCGTTGGACGTCATCCAAGAGGCGGGGCTACCGGCGGTGATGATGCTGGCCGTGCACCGGGCGCCGGAGACCCGTGAGGGATGGACTGTCGGCGATGCCTGCGCGCGACTGGCCGACGCGGGCGCCGATGTCGTGGGCTTGAACTGCATTCGCGGCCCCGAGACGATGCTGCCACTGGTCCAGGAGGTCCTGGCTGCTGTCGACATCCCCGTCGCCGCCCTACCGGTGCCCTACCGGACCACACCGGCCGAGCCGTCGTTCCAGTCCCTGCGGGACCCCGACTGCGAGGTGTTGCCCTCTGGCATCCCCTTCCCCACCGCGCTTGACCCCTTCACCTGTAACCGCTACGAGATGGCCGATTTCACCGTCCGGGCACAGGCGGCCGGAGTGAGGTACTTCGGCGTGTGCTGTGGTGCGGGTCCACACCACATCCGGGCGATGTCGCAGGCTCTGGGCCGTACGCCCCCAGCCGACAGCTTCAGCGAGGACATGACCAAGCACGCGTTCCTTGGTTCCGACGACAAGTTGTCGCGCCACAACCTGGCCTATGGCGGCCAACTCTGATCTTTCGGTAGAGGGGGTCCCCACGGGACCTACTCTGGCGGCGTGAAGACGCTGACCCCGACCCTGCGTGGCGCCGTTGTCGTTGCCGGCCTGGCAGCCGCCGGCTGCCTGCTGCTGGCCGTCGCCCACCTTGGCATCACCATCCCGCTGTTCAGCACCCTGGGGCCCCAAGGCGGTGCGGTCCCGCCTGCCGTGGTGGCCTTTGCCGTGGGCACCAGCCTGTTCACCGCGATCGGCATCGGGCTGTGGCGACGTCGCAGGTGGGCCTGGTTGGCGGGCCTGATCGTCTCGGGCCTTGCCGTGGTGAGCGGCATTGGTCAGTTCCGCGGCGTTGTGAGCGCGGTCGGGATCGTCCTGGCCGTGATTCTGGCAGCCCTGCTGCTGGCGCCGGCCAGTCGGCACCAGATCGGCCAGGGCTGAGGGCCCTTTAGCCCGGGTAGCGGGCCGGGTCGTAGTAGCGGGCGGGGACGACGGCCTGGGCGACGAAGGGGGACCGCCGCAGGCTTCGTCGCATGAGCACGACGTAGACCAGGATCGGGATCGGCAGGGCAAGGAAGGTGAAGGCGTTCCACAGCGAGTGCATGGCCATGGCGGTCAGCACCCAGCCGACGGCGCTGGGGAAGCGCCGTCCGTCGATCACCCGTCGGGTCAGTCCGTATCCGGCTATGCCACTGGCCGTGGCATGCAGGACGGCCGAACCGAACCCGCGCAGGAAGGCGGCCAGGACGAAACACCCGGCGCCCGCAGCACAGAAATCGATGGGCGTACCCAGCGGTCCAAATCCCTGGTAGGCGTTCAGCAGGTAGTCGACGGTCTCGGCCGCGGCGAAGCCCAGTCCGACCGTGGTGCCGTAGATGATGCCGTCAACCGGCTCGTTGAACGCCTTGCTCCGGCGGGCTCCGACGCTGGCGCCGAGGTATTTGAGCGTCTCCTCGGTCACCGGGGCGAT
The DNA here is from genome assembly GCA_051004735.1 of Euzebya sp. GTDB lineage: Bacteria > Actinomycetota > Nitriliruptoria > Euzebyales > Euzebyaceae > Euzebya. The sequence goes on from JBPCKA010000010.1 coordinate 38,592, forward strand.
GACGACCGCCAGCACCCCGAACAGGGCCAGCGCTTGTGGCCCGTCAACGTCTCCGCCCGTCAACGCCAGGAAGATGATCGAGTTGAGGACACCCGCCAGAAAGGCCACGGGCAGGGCGCCGATCAGGAACAGTCGCGCGATCAGGCCCTTGGGCTCGGGATCATGCTTGTCGCGGGTGTAGAAGAACACCAACCACGCCAGACAGGGGACGACGGCGCCGAGGAGGGCCAGAAGGAAGATGTTCATCGCCGACAGCCTGCCATGGCCGGGTGGTTCGCCGACCTCTGGACCTTTGCACGCGCACGGGGGCCCCTGCTATCCTCAGCCGTCCGCTACCCCCGAAACAGGGATGGTGGCGGTCCCTTTCGGGGGTGGTGTAATCGGTAACACGACTGGTTCTGGTCCAGTTATTGAGGGTTCAATTCCTTCCCCCCGAGCGATGGTGAGTCACCTCACCGGCAAGTGAGAGCAACCGCGGTCGCTGGCCGGTCGGTGCCTCTCCATACGGTCCCGTCGTCTAGCGACCAGGTGACCGTCACGGATGATCGCCCGGGTACGGGTCGAGAGGTCGCGAGGCTACCGCGCGGCGCCTCAGCCCCCCGGGCGGGGATCGGCGCGGTACACATCGCTGCCGGTGTGGTCGTCGTCGACGTGCAGGACGGCGACGTGGTCGAACACGACCGCGCCGCTCGCGGCGACGTCCACGCGGGTCGGGCAGTTGGCGTTCCCACCGGTCGTGGCGCCGAGGTCGACCCGGTCCAGACCGCCACCGGCGACGTCGTAGCGGTAGACCCCGCATCCCCCCTGGCTGGAGGGGATCAGCACGCGGTCGGAGGAGAACACGACCCACGACCCGTCGTCGCTGATCTGTGGTCGGCCGGCCGCACTGCCCAGGGCACCGGACCCGCCCTGGGAGAGGCGGATGGTGGTCTCGGCCTGGCGGTCGCGCAGATAGGTCTGGCCACCGCCCGCGTCCTCGTCGGCGACGAGGTCGCCACCGCTGTAGGTGAACGCGACGTAGCGGCCATCCGCGCTCACGCCGGTCTCGGGGTTGGTGTTGCGGTCTTCTGCCGACCCGGCCGTGCCATCGGGGGCGACGGACACCAGCTCGAGGGTCTGGCTGGCGATGTCGTACAGGTAGACGTCGGCAGTGGTGTTGTCGTCGGCAGTCAGGAGCGATTCGTTGGTCTGGAACACCACGACGCTACCGTCGGCGCTCAGCTGGGGCCTGCTGGCCTGCCCGCCATCGACCGGCTGGCCGTCGGGGGTCTGCACGAAGCCGATGGCCGCGCCCTGCAGGTCGCGCCACCAGATCCACGTGCAGGCGCAGGGCACCTGCCGCCCCGTCTCACCCTGACCGGTGTAGGCGACGGTCGCGCCATCAGCGCTGAGGGAGGGGCGCTGACCACGGCTGACAGGGGTGCCCTCGAGGTCGACGGACACGTGTCGGGTGGAGCCCGTCTCGAGGTCGCGCACGTACGTGCTGATCTGGACCGCCAGCGCGGCGTCGGGGTCGAGCGCGTCGTCGTCGGAGGTGAAGGCGACGTAGCGCCCCTCGCCGCTGACGAAGACATCAGGCGCCCCCAGCTGGCCGCCGTCGAGCGACGGGCTGCCGTCGGGGCGCACGTCCAGCATCGCGATGCGACCAGGGACGTGGACGTAGGAGTGCCACTCGCCCTCCGCGACCCCAGGGACGAGGGGACCGTCGCTGGCGAAAGCCACGACCGACCCGTCGCTGCTGGCCGACGGGGCCTGCCCGCCGACCGCGCCACCTGACGACGCACGGCTGAGCAGTTCGATAGACGGCTCGCCGGAGTAGTCATAGCCCACCTCCGCGGTCTGCTGCGCGCCACCGACCGGGGTGAAGGTCAGCGTGAACGTGCATGGACCGGCGGGCACGTCGACGTCGACGCCCAGCTGCATGGTCGTGCCGTCGACCGCCGTGGTCCCCGGCGCGCTGAGGCAGGTGCCGCTGTACTGCACCAGCCCCTCGACCGGGCCAGGGAAGGTCGCGGTGATCGGCTGACTCGAAGCCACGGTGCTGCCCGAGGCGGGTGAGAAGGACACGCCGCTGGCCGGCGGCAGCCCCAGCGCCACCCGTGCCTGTTCGCACAGGAACGGCACCGTCACACAGGTCAGCACCGGGCCGCCCGCCTGAGCGAACGCGCCCGCACCGGCGAAGCCGTCCTGCAACCAGGCCGTGGTCTCCGGCGGCAACTGCGACTCCACCGCCAACACGATCGGCGCATCCAACAGCGCCGACCGAGCCGCCGCAGCAAACCCACCGGCCCACGCATCCTCCGTCTGCCCCTGCACCAACACCACATGCGCCGCCTCCGCAGCACTCGG
>JBPCKA010000011.1:0-32191 GCA_051004735.1 Euzebya sp.
CGGCCCGCCCCGGCCGAACCCTCAGATCTGGGCTTTGGTCCCGTTCACCCGGACCATTTCTCAGATCTGAGCTTTGGGAGGGCCCGGCCCGCCCCGGCCGAACCCTCAGATCTGGGCTTTGGTCCCGTTCACCCGGACCATTCCTCAGATCTGAGCTTTGGGAGGGCCCGCGGAATCTCCCCCGTCACGTTCAACACGATGGGGGAGGAGGAGCGGGCCGACGCCCCTTACGGTCATAAGGACACTCGCGACCCCAGGCCGACCCACCACAAGGACCGGCCATGAAGGAGCCGACCATGGTGACCATGACCGACCTCAGCCAGACCGCGGCCGCGATGGTCGCCCCGGGAAAGGGCATTCTTGCCGCCGACGAACGCGGCTCCACGATGCAAGGCCGACTGGAGGCTGTCGGGGCCCCCGGCAACGAGCAGGCCCGGCGTGCCTGGCGTGACCTGATCCTCACCACGCCAGGCCTGTCCGGGGGTGTCAGTGGAATCATCCTGTCCGATGAGACCTTCAACTCCACGACCCTCGACGGGACTGCGTTCCCTCGCAAAGCTGCCCAGTTGGGCATCCTGGCTGGCATCAAGGTCGACGCCGGCACGACCCCCTTGCCCGGCTCGGCCAGTGAGAGCATGACCCAAGGCCTTGACGGCCTCCGAGAACGCCTTGCCGCCTACCGTGAGGCCGGGGCAGCCTTCGCGAAATGGCGGGCAGTCATCCGCATCGATCCCCTCTCGGGCCTGCCCAGCACCTGCGCGCTGAGCGTCAACGCCCACGCCCTGGCCCGCTACGCCGCGCTGTGCCACGAGGCCGGGATCGTGCCGATCGTCGAACCCGAGGTGCTGATGGCGGGCCAGCACACCATCGAGGACTGCGAAGAGGCAACCGCACGGATCCTGCGCGCCACCATGGAGGCCATGACCGTGCAGGACGTGGCACTGGACGCCATCGTGCTGAAGCCCAACATGGTCGCCGCCGGCCTGGATCGGACCGAGCCCTGCACCGACCAGCAGGTCGCCGCCGCCACTCTGCGCTGTCTGCGTCGCCATGTGCCCGCCACGGTCGGCGGAATCGCATTTCTGTCGGGCGGACAATCACCCAAGGCCGCGACCAGTCGTCTGCGCGCGATCAACGCCCAGCCACAGCCGTGGGCCCTGACCTATTCCTTCGGCCGTGCGTTGCTGGCCCCTGCCCTGCACCTGTGGGCTGGCGTCGATTCGCAGGTGGACGCAGCCCAGGATTCGATCGCCAACCGGGTGGCCGCGGCCGCAGCGGCGAGGGACCACAGCGAAGCCGAGGCCGTCCTGGTCTGAGGTCGGCTGACAGCCACAGCCGCCACTTCAGGCTTTCAGCGGCACCTTCACCGTTATCGAGGTGCCGCGGCCCGGCTGGGAGATGATCTCCAGCGTCCCGCCGACCAGGTCGGCCCGTTCACGCATGCCTGCCAGTCCGTAGGTGGTCACCCCGACCTGATCCATCGCCAACGGTGAGGCAGTGGTCGTCACGAAACCGCTTCCGTCGTCGGTGACCTGCAGGACGACCTGACCGCCAGAAATCCCCAAATTCACCACCGCATGCGCGGCACCCGCGTGTTTGGCCACGTTTTGTAGCGACTCCTGGGTGATGCGGTACAACGCAGTCTCCAGGTGTTCCGGCAATGTTCGTCTCTCCAGGGCCACGATCACGTCGATGTCCACCTCGGCCATCGAGCGGGCCAGACTCTCAAGGCCCGCCTCCAGCCCCAGGTCGTCAAGCACTGAGGGACGCAGGCCGGCGATGGCGAAACGGGTTTCGTCCAAGGCGGCGACGGCAAGTTCCCGCGCAGCATCGATCTGCTCTGCGGCGAAGGCCGGGTCACTGCCGATGGCATCAGCGGCGGCAGAAAGGAAGAAACTCAAGCCGACGATTCGTTGAGAGATGCCGTCGTGGATCTCGGCGGCCAGGCGGCGGCGCTCGCTTTCCTGCAACGCGACCATCTGTTCGGCGAACTGCTCGCGGGCCTGTTCGCGCTCTGACAACCGTCGGTGAAGCCGGGCGTTTTCCACAGCCCCTGCAACCAGCGCTCCGATGGAGGTCAACAGCTCGATATCGGGGGCCTGGAAGTCCCGGCGATTGACCGTATGGACGTTCAGCACCCCCACCAACGTGCCGGGGCGGCTGATCATCGGGACCGAGGCCATGGAGGTGTAGTCCTCACCATGAAACTCGGGGATGTAGTGGTAGCGCGAGTCGGCCCGCTTGCGGTCAACCAGCACCACCGGCTCGGCGTTGGCCGCCACCCACCCCGTCACGCCAGTGCCGATTGGCAGACTGATGGTGCCGACCAACTGATCGAACGGCGGGGTGCCGCCAGACAGCCGCAACTCATGGGTGTCGGTGTCAACCACATGCACGAAACAGACATCGGTCGACGTCGCGTCGGTGATCAGGGCTGCGACCCCTTGAGCCAGGGCCTCAAGGCTCAACCCCTGCGAGATGATGTCGATGATCCGCAGCAGAAGCTGTCGTTCCCGTTCCGCGTCGCCGACGCCAAGACCGATCGCGCTCAGTGCATGATCCCTTCACGTAGGGCCACGGCCACAGCCTGGGCCCGGTCGGTGACGTCAAGTTTGCGATAGACGCCGCGGACGTGGCTCTTGACCGTCTCCTCGCTGACCACCAGACGTTGGGCGATCGCCCGGTTGCTCATGCCGGTCACCAGCAGGGCCAGCACCTCGCTCTCGCGTTGGGTCAGGCCCAGACGTGCCCCGGGCCAGTACTCCCCGGCGTGCAAGCGAGCCGCAGACGAGGCCACCCGTCCAGCCAGGGTCGGGTCGATCACGACCGTTCCTTCGGCCACATGACGCAGGTGCTCGATCAGTTCCGCTCCGCTGATGCGTTTCAGCAGGAATCCGGCAGCGCCGACACGTAAGGCCTGGAACAGATACTGCTCATCGTCATAGACCGTCAGGAACACGACCTTGCGATCAGCGTCTCGGCTGATCAGCTCCCGGCATAGATCAAGCCCGCTCTCTCCCTTCAGTCGCACGTCCAGCAGGACGACGTCGGGGTCGGTCGTGGCGATGACGGCCAGCGCATGCTCGCGGTCACTCGCCTCCCCGACGACGACCACTTCGTCGCCGTGTCGTGACACCATCGCCTTCAGCCCGTCGATGACGATCTGGTGGTCATCAACCAGCACAACCCGCAGGGGGCCGTTCGGGGCTTCTGCCACAAGTCGTTCCAATCCTGTGTAGTGCGGGCGCGGACCCTGCGGACCTTAGGGTACGCAGGGTCGCCGCCTGAGATTCCACCCCCCGCCTTCCCCCGGGTGGGTGACGCGGTGGCTGGCTGGTCGGCCATACCGTCAAGGCATGCAGCAAACCGGATCGCGCCAGCCGCCACCGGAGCGGCCATCGAACGCGGCAGCCTCCTTCGGCATGACCGACGGTCTGACCGGCTATCTGCTCAGCGCCACCCAGCAGGCGGCCATCGCCTGCCTTCCCTGGGTCGGCCGCGGGGACCCAATGGCTGCCGATGCCGCAGCGGTCCATGCCATGCGCGACGTCCTGGGCCGGATGCCCGCCCACGTCAGGGTCGTCATCGGCGAGGGAGAGAAAGACGAGGCGCCGATGCTGCATCAGGGGGAGGAGTTCGGAACGGCCCCTACCCCGGCCATCGACCTGGCCGTTGACCCACTGGAGGGCACCAAGGCCTGTGCGGCCGGACACGACGGAGCGGTGGCCGTGCTGGCCGTGTCGCCCAGCGAAACCATGTGGAGCACTCCCGGCTGGTACATGGACAAGCTTGTCGTCGGCCCCAAGGCGGCGGCGGCCATCGACATCAGCCGGCCGATCGAGACGAACCTGGCCGCCATCGCCCAGGCGCTGGGCCGAAAGGTGACCGACCTACGAGCAATCGTGCTGAGCAAGCCCCGCCATCACGACCTGATCGGGCGGCTGCGCCACCAGGGCGTGACGGTTGATCTGATCCCCGACGGTGACGTCTTAGGCACTCTGCGCGTCGTCATGCCCGACGGTGACGCAGATCTGCTGGTCGGTGTCGGCGGGGCGCCGGAGGGCGTGCTGAGCGCCTGTGCCGTGCGGGTCATGGGCGCAGGGATGCAGGCACGACTGGCCCCGCAGTCACCTGGTGAAGCCGCCCGTCTCAGTGCTGTGGGGCAGGACCCACAGACCGTGTGGGACGTGACCGATCTGGTGTCAAGCAGGGACTGCGCCTTCGTGATGACCGGAGTGACGCGCAGTTGCCTGGTTGAGGGGCCACAACCTCACGACGCCTTCCTGCACACCACGTCCATGATCATTTCCCCCCTGCATCCGGGCGTGGTGATCCTCGGCCGTCATGACCTGGGGTCGGTCCCCGAACTCAACGATGCTCTGGAAAGCGACGTCCATGCCTGACAAGAAGATCCGTATCCGCCGTGCCAAACAACAACGCGATCAGATCCGACGCCCTGTCATGCTGGCCGTCGCCGGTGACAGCGCGGCAGGAAAGACAACCCTGGTCCGAGGATTGGTGCAGGCGTTGGGCGAGGATCGCAGCACCGGTATCTGTGTGGACGACTACCACCGCTATGACCGGGCGCAACGCAAGACGATGCCGTTCACACCACTGCATCCTGACTGCAACTACCTGGACGTGATGGAGCAGCACCTGCAGTTGTTGGCATCGGGGGAGCCGATCCTCAAGCCAAGCTATGACCACTCGACCGGTGAGTTGGTGCGACCCGAATACGTGGCCCCGCGCGACTTCGTGATCGTTGAGGGGTTGCTGCCGCTGCATTCGGCGGTCGCGCAGGCCTGCTTTGACATCACCGTCTATCTGGACCCGCCCGAGTCAATCCGTCACCAGTGGAAGATCTCGCGGGACTGCGCTGACCGCGGCTACTCCCGGGACGCGGTGGTGGCTGAACTGGAGAGGCGCGAGCCGGAGTCCGAGGCATTCATCCGCCCACAGCGCGCACGGGCCGACATCATCGTCCGGTTTGCGCCCATCCCGCAACGCGACGACCCCGTGGGCACCCCCTTGTCGGCAGAACTGGCGTTGCGCCCCACGATCAAGCATCCCGATCTGCTCAGCGTGGTCGGTGAGGACCAACAAAAGGCGATGCACACGCGCCTTCAGCGTGATGATGACGGCCGGCCTGTGGATGCCGTCCATGTCCACGGCTATGCAACCTCCGAGGACTCAAAGATCGTCCAGAAGGCTATCTGGGACTCGATCGGTCATACCGACCCGTTGCCCGAGTCACTGGGAACGATAAAACCCGGCGTTCGCAGTGAACCGCTGGCGGTCACCCAGCTGATCCTGCTGTTCCACCTGTTGCAGGTCGCCGGCGACCTCTGACAGGATCGCGGTGGGCGACCGTCCACCGGGCGATGATGATGCTGCATGACCACTGAGCTGTCCGACACCGTCGCCACCGTGGCCCAGGAGGTCCACCCACTGGTGGGCACCGGGGCTGTGGCGACCTACATCCCTGCGCTGGCCCGGGTTCCTGCGGACTCCTTCGCCCTGGCCGTTGCGCCGTTGCAGGGCGAGGTCTGCACCGCTGGACTGGCCCAGCAGGGCTTCAGCATCCAGTCCATCAGCAAGGTCTTCACGCTGACCCTGGCCATGCAGCGCTTCGCGGGCGACCTGTGGCGGCGGGTCGGTCGCGAGCCGTCTGGGGATCCGTTCAACTCCCTGGTGCAGCTTGAGTATGAGAACGGCAAACCACGCAACCCCTTCATCAACGCCGGCGCCATCGTGGTGGCCGATGTCCTGCGTGGTTGCTTGGCAGACCCGTTGGGTGAGTTGGTCACCCTGATCAGCGAACTGGCCGGGTCCCCGGTCACGGTGGATGGGGAGGTGGCGCTGAGCGAGGCGGAGACGGGCTTTCGCAACCGCTCGCTGGCAAACCTGATGAAAGGCTTCGGCAACATCGATCATGATCCCGATGACGTGCTGGACGTCTACTTTGCCCAGTGCTCGGTGGCCATGACGGCCACACAACTGGCCACCGCACTGCGGTTCTTGGCCAATGACGGGGTCGACCCGACATCGGGCGCGCGGGTGCTGAGCGTCAGCAAGGCCCGTCGGGTCAACGCATTGATGCTGACCTGTGGGACCTATGACGCGGCGGGAGAGTTCGCGTTTCGCGTCGGCATTCCCTGCAAGTCCGGTGTGGGCGGCGGAGTGGTCGGTGTCGTGCCCCACCACCTGGCCGCGTGCGCCTGGTCCCCGGGACTAGACCCGACGGGAAACTCGGTCGCGGGACGCGCGGCCATGGAGGCATTGGTGGATCACACCGGCCTCAGCGTGTTTTGAGCACGGCCGAGGCAGGCTGTCCGGTCGGCCGCACCTGAGGCCAGCGGCCCCCGGTACCCTCGACGCTGAACATGCCCGGTATTGGAGACACCCTTCGTAGCGAGCGGCGGCGTCAGGGGCGGACACTGGCCGACGCCGCCGCCGAGACCCGCGTCCGCGAGTCCTATTTGGCCGCCCTGGAATCGGATGATTTCGACGTTCTGGGCGGCGATGTGTATGCCCGCGGGTTCATCCGCCTGTACGCCAAGTACCTGAGCCTGGATGTCGAGGCGCTGGTCGAGGAGTTCCGGCGCAGTCACGAACGACCCGAGGAGATCACTGCCATCCCGGGCGCGACCATTGATGAGGTCATGTCGATGCCCGGTGGGGCGCGTCAGGTGCTGACCCAGCCAGTGTTGGCGGCGATGGCCGTCGTGGGTGTGCTGGTGGTCCTGTTCCTGCTGTTTCGTGCAGGCTCGGAGGAACGCTCCGCCGAGGTGGACCCCAACGCTCCGGGTCCCTCCCCCGCTGCCGTTGCCGCCCCGCTGGATCCCCCCGCGACGACTGCCGATTCGTCGGCCGCTGTCAACCCGGCCCCGTCAACGGCCGTGGTGCCGCCAGTGGCTCCCAGCGGGACCGGAGAGATCCTGAGCGACATCAACGTGGTCGTGACGGCGGTCGAGGCGATTCAGCTGACGGTGTTGCAGGGGCAGCCGCCGGTATCGGGGGCGACCCTGCAGCCCGGTGACGCGCGAACTCTGGTGGATGACGGGCAGCAGGTCGTGTTCACGGTCAGCAACTTCAGTGGAGCCAGCATCACCGTCAACGGTGGGTCGCTGATCAGCTCCGATTTCGTCGGTCAGGCCGTGCAGATCACGTGCACCATCGGTCAGGTGGATTGTGATGCCCGGGCACTTTGAGGCAGTGAGCCCAGTTGCCGCACGGCCCCGGGTGGCCATCGTCACGCTGGGGTGTGGGCGCAACGATGTGGATTCCGACAACGTCGGGGGCCTGTTGGACGCCGCAGGCTTTGACCTGGTGGAGGATCCCGACAACGCCGACGCGGTGCTGGTCAACACCTGCACCTTCATCGCGCCCGCACGGGAGGAATCCATCGAGGTCGTCTTGGACGCTTGTGACACCTCGCGGCCGGTCGTGGTCATCGGCTGCATGGCCCAGCGCTACGGAGCCGAGTTGGCCGACGCAGTCCCCGAGGCCGCCGACGTCGTCGGATTTGACCGCTACGCCGAACTGCCGGCGATCATCGGCAGGGCCCTGGCCGGTGAGGACGGCCCTGCCCCGGTCGCCAGGCCCGCCGCGAACACCCACCACCGCGGCTTGCCCCTGCTGGGTACCGGGCCGGCCGGACCTGACGCCCCGCCGACGGCCTCCTTCCCCCTGCGCACTGTTCCCAAGGGTCCTTGGGCGTACCTGAAGATCGCGGGAGGGTGTGATCGGGTGTGCACGTTCTGCTCCATTCCCTCATTCAGGGGACGGTTCAGCTCGCGACCGCTTGAGGAGTTGCGTGCCGAGGTGGGCTGGCTGGTGGATCAGGGTGTGCGTGAACTGGTGTGTGTCAGCGAGAACACGACCTCCTGGGGCAAGGATCTGCCTGGCGGTCGCCGTTCACAGGCCGACCTGATCGACATGTTCGATTCGGTCGAGCAGCTTGAGATGGTGCGCCTGATGTACCTGCAGCCAGCAGAGATCACTCCGGTCCTCCTGGACTCGATGGCCGCCAGTCGCGCAGTTGTGGGGTACTACGACCTGTCATTGCAGCACGCCTCGGCTGCAGTCCTTGAGCGCATGGCCCGCAGCGGCAGTCCCGAACGGTTCCTATCCCTCATCCAGTCGATCAGACGCCGAGATCCGCAAGCGGTCTTTCGCTCCTCGTTCATCACTGGCTTTCCGGGCGAGACCGAGGCGGACGTGGAGACGCTGATGCAGTTCGTGGATGCCGCCGGGCTTGACTGGTCCGGGGTGTTCACGTTCTCACCCGAGGACGGCACACCCGCGGCGACGATGCCCGATCAGGTCCCCCCACAGGAGGCACGAGCCCGGGCGCAGGCAGTCACCGAGGTGATCGAGGCCGTGGCCCAGGACAACACCGAGGGCTTCGTCGGCCGGACCCTGGACATGCTGGTCGAATCCCACACCGATGGCTCGGCCGTGGGCCGCAGCTATCGCGAAGCCCCAGAGACCGACGGTGAGATACGCGTCACGGGCGTCCACACGCCGGTCGGCCGCATGGCCCCGATTCGGATCATCGCCACCGACGGGGTCGACCTGATCGGCGAACCTGCATAAACCGTCATCCACGCGGCACACTTGCAGCCCGATTGCTGCCAGGAGACCAACGTTGAACGATGCAGGCGCCAGCAAGTCCTCTGGCGTCTTCGTCGAGCCCAGCCCGTTCAACCTCGCCAACGGCTTCACCTTCCTGCGGGTGCTGTTGGTCCCGGTGATCGGATTCCTGCTGGTGGCAAGCGCCGCCGACGAGCCAGGCATCCCCTCCTCGGCACGGTGGTGGGCGTTTGCGATCTTCGTGTTCGCGGCCTGGACCGATTCGATCGACGGGTGGCTTGCCCGCCGCTTGGTCGGCGTAACCCGCTGGGGTCAACTGGCCGACCCGCTGGCGGACAAGCTGCTGATCATCGGGTCTTTGGCGATCCTGGCGGCGTTGGATGAGTTGCCCTGGTGGGCGGTGGCGGTCATCGTGGTGCGTGAGATCGCAGTGACCTGGCAGCGGGCCGTACTGGTCCGGGATCTGAATGTGGTCATGCCTGCCAGCGTCTGGGGCAAGGTCAAGACGGTGACCCAGGTGCTGGCCGTCACCATGTACCTGTATCCGGGTGTGGTCTCCGGTGCCCGTCAGAGCGCCCTGACGGTCGCGTTGATCGCCACTGTCGGCAGCGGTGTGGAATACGTCGGACGGGTGCGTCGGCTGCGGGTGGCGAACCAGCGGATCGAGCAGGATCTGCCGGACGAGAGTTCGAGGTAGGGATCAATGCGCGCAGAGGTCATCGCGATCGGCACCGAACTGCTGTTGGGCGACAATGTCGACAGCAACTCGGCCTGGATCTCGGGGCGGCTGAGCACGATCGGCGTACAGGTGGTGCGTCACACCACTGTGGGTGATGACCTGCAGGAGATGACCGCGGCGTTGCGCTCGGCCAGCGAATCTGCCGACGTGGTGGTGGTGACGGGTGGACTGGGTCCGACGCAGGACGACCTCACACGTGTGGCACTGGCCCGCGTTGCGGGGGTTGAGTTGCGCCGCGACCCGGCCATGGTGGCCCAGATCACGGAGTGGTTCAGCTCCCGCGGCTATGAGATGCCGGCCACGAACCTGCAGCAGGCCGACCTGCCAGAGGGGGCGTGGTGGCTGACCCGGGTCGGGACCGCGCCGGGTCTTGGCCTGCAGGTCGGCGCCACGGTGATCTACTGCCTGCCCGGCGTGCCACGGGAGATGCAGGTGATCATGGACGCCGACGTGATCACCGACCTGCAGCAGCGTGGTCAACTGGAGGCCACGGTGACCCGTACGGTGCGCACGACCGGGCTGGGTGAGGGGGGGATTGCCGCGACCCTGGCACCGGTGGTCACGTCGCTTGAGGCCGCGGACAAGCCACGCATCGCGTTCTTGGCCTCACGCGGTGAGACCCGCGTGAAGGTGACCGCCACCGCGGGTTCACGCGATGCCGCGCTGGCACTGGTCGACCCGGTCATCAGTCAGATCGTTGACCTGCTGGGGCGCGGGGTGGTCGGTCTGGACGATGACGGGGTTGAGGTGGACATCGGCCGGCGGCTGGTGCAGGCGGGGCTGACGTTGGCCGTGGCCGAGTCGGTGACCGGCGGTGCCGTCGGCGCACGACTGGTCGGCGTCGCTGGCGCCTCCGAGTGGTTTCGCGGTGGGCTGATCACCTACGCGACCGACACCAAGGTGGGGCTGGCCGGTCTTGACCAGGGGGAGTTGTCGCGACAGGGCCCGGTGTCGGAGTCGACGGCCAAGGCTTTGGCCGTGGCTGCGGTAGACCGACTTGAGGCAGACATCGGCCTGTCGGTGGTCGGCGTGGCAGGTCCAGCCACCCAGGCGGGACAACTGGTCGGCAAGATCTGGATCGGCTGGGTCGGTCCTGAGGGTATTGCCCGGGCCAGACAGATCACGATTCCTGGTCGGTCGCGTGCTGATGTCCAGGAGTTCGCAGCGACCTCGGCTCTGTCGTTGTTGCATGGCCAGGTGGCCCGGCTGACCTCCTGAAGAGGGTCGGCTAGCCGCAGCCGGGCAAGCAGGGGGACGGCAGTGTCACACCGTCTGTTTATCCTTGGACTCATCCAAAGTCACCGGTGTGTGATTACACTTGTGGCAGACCAACGTTGTCGGGTCGTGGGGACGCGACCTCCGGACACAGAAAGTCTTCGTCATGCAACAGGGAGCGCTTCAGAACCCCGGACCCAGGGATCAGTTTCCGCACAGCTTGGACGGGAGTCGACCAGGCCGTCTGCCCCTCGGTCGTCGCGGCCAGTTGCATGCGTTGCGGCGTCAACTGGTGTGGTGTGAACACGCGGTTCGCGACGCGCAACGGCAGGCGGCGCGCTCCATGCGGGACCAGGAGTTGGACGAAGCCGGGCGGTGGGAGGCTGTTCGTCGACTGCGAGCGGTGGCGTGGAAGGTCGTACGTGAGGTCCTGCCACTGGTTGGCAGGGTTCCCCTGGCATTGCAGGCCGAGCCCGAATTCATCGAGTGCCAGCGGGCCATGCACGTTCTGCGACGCACCACTGAGTCGGCGCTGAAGGACAACAACGACTACACGGCAGACCTCATCGCCGCCCAAGCCGAGGTCACTGTGGGTAATCGGTGAAACGGCCGGTGCGAGGTACTGGTGCAGCGAACGTGCGTTCGATATAGTTCGGTGTTGGGTGTTATCCACAGCGCTTTATCCACAGCTAAGGGATTCGGCCCAACGTGATGTCACACCCCCGGCGTAGCGTCAGCACCAGATCATCCAACTGGTTTGACAAACAAGGAGACCCATCGCATGGCCACAGATCGTGAAAAGGCGCTAGACGTTGCTCTGGGAGCAATCGAGAAGCAGTTCGGCACCGGTGCCATCATGCGCATGGGGGAGGGGGTCCGACAGAAGATCGCCGTCATCCCGACCGGGGCCATCGGTCTCGACTTGGCCCTGGGGACGGGAGGCTTCCCGCGTGGTCGGGTCTGTGAGATCTTCGGACCTGAGTCATCCGGGAAGACCACGGTGGCACTCCACGCGATCGCGGAGGCGCAGAAGCAGGGTGGGATCGCGGCGTTCATCGATGCCGAGCACGCCCTGGACCCGACATACGCCGCCGCGCTGGGTGTGGACGTCGACGCATTGCTGGTCAGCCAACCCGACACGGGCGAGCAGGCACTTGAGATCACCGACACCCTGGTCCGTTCGGGCGCGATCGACCTGCTGGTCATCGACTCCGTCGCCGCGCTGACCCCGCGCGCTGAGATCGAGGGTGAGATGGGTGACACCCACGTGGGTCTGCAGGCCCGGCTGATGAGCCAGGCACTGCGCAAGCTCGCCGGTCACCTCAACCGTTCGCGCACATGCTGCATCTTCATCAATCAGTTGCGAGAAAAAATCGGAGTTATGTTCGGCTGCTTCCACTTTTCGACCCGCGTGACCCTGGCAGATGGGACGCAGGAGATGATCGGCAAGCTCGTGAACGAGCGCCGCGACGTCGAAGTGCTCAGCTACAACCCAGAGACCGGTGCGATCGAACCCCGCAAGATCGTCAACTGGTATGACAACGGTCCTACCGACGAGTTCCTGCAGTTCACGGTCGCAAGCCACGGGGGCAACGGTCGTTCACAGTTTGCCGCCACACCGAACCATCTGATCTCCACCCCCGTCGGGTGGGTCCCGGCCGGTGAGATCGCTGTCGGCGACCGGGTCCTGCAGAAAGTCACCACTCGCCTGTCGGTCATGCAACGCGAGGCGCTGTTGGGAACGCTGATGGGTGCTGGGTCCCTCACCCCTAGCAGTAGTGGCCTGGCGGCTCGATACCGCTTTGGCCATGGGGTCGAACAGACCACCTATGCGGATTGGAAGGCATCGCTGTGGCACAACATCCCGTCGTCTCGTTCGACGACCGCCAAGCGGGGGGTCCGTCATGCCTTCACGGCCCTACCCGAGCTGGCGGACCTGCCTCAGGCGTTGTACTGGCCGAACGGCAAGATGCTCAGCTATGACTACCTGAAGGCGCTCACTCCGCTTTCGCTGGCATTGTGGTACTGCGACAATGGGAGCCTTGCGGAGGGCTCTGATACGGCTGAGATCTTCGTGCAGGCAATCGAGCCGGGATCCCGACTCCGCCTACGGGATCACCTGGCTGACACCTTCGCTGTCCACGCCACCCTGGGCCAGCGGGATGGTCAGGCGGTCCTGCAGTTTCCGAGCGACCAGACTGCAAAGCTGCAGGAGCTCATTGCGCCGTATGTGCATCCCTCAATGGAGCACAAACTGCTTCCTCGATTCCGAGGAAGTTTTGCCGTCACGGTTGAGACGGTCGAACCCCGTGACGTCCTGGCGCCGATGCCCGTAACCGATATACACCGCAAGCCACCGAATCGCGCCACCCACCGCTTCGACCTCGAGATCGAAGGCAATGCCAACTACTTCGTCGATGGCGTCATGGTGCACAACTCTCCTGAGACCACCCCAGGTGGGCGGGCCCTCAAGTTCTACGCCTCGGTGCGGCTGGACATCCGCCGGATCGAGTCGTTGAAAGATGGCCAGGACTTCGTCGGCAACCGGGTCCGGGTCAAGGTGGTCAAGAACAAACTGGCCCCACCGTTCCGCAAGACCGAGTTCGACATCATGTTCGGTGAGGGCATCTCCAAGGAGGGCTCGTTGTTGGACATTGGGGTCGAGCACGGGATCGTCCGTAAGGCCGGGGCTTGGTACACCTACGACGGTGAACAGTTGGGCCAGGGGCGTGAGAACGCTCGAGGGTTCCTGAAGGAACACGGTGACGTGGCGGACGAGATCTACAAGAAGACCACCGAGTTGCTTGGTCTGGTCCAGACCGACGTCACGGGCGACGACGTGCTGGCGGCCATCGAACCGGAGTGAGTTCGCCAGACGGGGCGACAGCCCCTCCCGACGGCACCCCGAAGGCGCTGGCCTGGTTGATCCGATCGGCCGGGAAACGACCGATCAGTCAGGCCGAGGCGGTCCAGAAGCTCCGGGCAAAGGACTATCCCGAAGAGGTCGTCCAGGCTGCCGTTAGGCGGGCCGTGCGCCTGCGCGTCATCGACGACCGCTTGTTCGCCACCGCCTGGGTGAACGATCGCGGCGTCAACCGCGGCTATGGGCGCAGTCGGCTTCGCCGGGAATTGGCCCGGCGTCAGATCCCACCGGAACTGATCGATCTGGCGCTACAGGAGCTGGAGCAGGTCGATGAGGTGGGGCAGGCCACTCAACTGGCGCGGGCCCGTGCTCAGCGGATGCCGGCAACGTTGGAACCTCACAAGGTGGCCGGGCGCCTGGTCGGCTTCCTGGTCAGGCGGGGGTTCACCAGCGACGTTGCCCACCACGTCGCACGGTCGGTCACGGCCTTGGACCGGGACTGGGACTGAGCTCATCCCCCCTGGGTCGGTTGGGGGGTGCCGGCTATACCTCAGATCTGAGCTTTCGGCCGGGTTACCGGGACTAACCCTCAGATCTGAGCTTTCGCGGGGTGCCGGCTATCCCTCAGATCTGAGCTTTCGGCCGGGTTACCGGGACTAACCCTCAGATCTGGGCTTTCGGCGGGGACATCGGGCGCCAGGAACCCCGCTGCGGTGGCAACGGGGTCCGAGGCTCTAGGAGAGATGTGGTCGGCGGAATCAGTCGGTGTCGATCGGGGCCAGCAGCAGGCCGTTATCACGTCGGCGAAGGGCGTAGACCGAGCCGACCGCCAGTGACAGACCCGCCACGGCAACCCAGCCGGCCACACCCGAGGCGTAGGGTAGGACTGCATCACCGGCGAAGCTCACCGCTTCGGCGGCCAGGGCAGCCACAGGACTGGAGGTGGTCACGGGTGCCCCAGCCAGTTCGGTTGCCTGGAACTGCATCGGGATGGACACCAACGGCGAGTCATAGGGCTGCAGGGTCAGGTCAGAGCGGCTGTTGATTCCGGGGATGTTGGGCCCAAGGCCGGCCAGGTCGGTCGGCTGCAGCCCGGGTGAGGTGGCGATTCGACCGTCATCGGCTGCCGGAGCCTTGGGCTCCAGTACCTCAACGGGGCCGGTTCCCGCCGCCTTGACCTCACCACCTGCGTCGCCACCGCCCTGGGTGGGCTGGGCGGCAGAGTCCTGGGTGTCCTCGAGGGGGGTCACTGGCTCTTCAGGGGCCTCGCCCTCACCGGGTGGGACCACCTCGGCTGACGCAGCCTCCTCGACCACTGGCATGACCAAGTCGGTTGCGGTGTCGACCACGGGGGCCACGGTCTCGGTCACCGTCTGGACGCCGTCCTGCACCGGTTCGCACGTCTCACCGACAACATCCACGACATCCACGACATCCACGGCCATCTCATCACATGCGGGAAGCGTCTGGGGCACGATCTCGGCCACCCCCGACAGGCCGACTGCGGGCAGTGCTGGCAGCAGCAACAGTGCACCGGTGACGCTCGCGGCGGCGAGGGCCTTGCACTTTGAGGAGGTGATGAGCGGGTGCGCCATGGGATATAGGCTCCGGGGGAGGGGCTGTCGGGGCTTGCGACGGATCAACGAACGGTACGTGGTCATGTGACGGTTCGTTCCATATTCATTTCGACCGACCGCCAGAGATTTCCTGCTAGGCCCATGGTCGGTGTTGGGCGGAGACTACTTTAGGCCGCTGGTGATCCCCACCGATCCCGCCTACTGACCCTGTTGGGCAGGCGCGGCGTTCTCCCGTACCCTCGACACCCCATCCACCCCCCAGGAGCCGATTGCCGTGAACGTTCTGCAGGTCTGGTTGCTGATCGGCATTCCCGCAGCAGCACTGGCATGCGCCATGTTCATCCGCCGCTCACCCTGGCGAGCCATGGTCGGCTATGCCGCCCTGTTGGTGGGCTTTGGCGGGCTGGCGGTCTATGACCGCACCAGCGCGGCGGTGTTCGGCGGAGTGACGGCCTTGGTCTACGCCGCGGGTCGGGGCGGCGCCGTGGAGCGTGAGCAACTCCACGAGAACGAGGAGGGCGTGGAGGATGCGGCGCTGCACCCCCGTCGCCGCCGGGGCACCGACTCGACCACCACCACCTGAGAGTCAGCCATGGCCAACCGCACCTATTTCATCCGCACCTTCGGGTGTCAGATGAACCAGCACGACTCTGAACGCGCCGCCGGCGTGCTTGAAACCATGGGCTACCGTCCGGCACCCGATCCTGAATCGGCGGGTCTGGTGTTGTTCAACACCTGCGCGATCCGCGAGAACGCCGACAACAAACTGTATGGCCAACTCAGTCATCTCAAGCCTCTTAAGCTGGCGGATCCCTCAAAGACCATCGTGGTGGGAGGGTGCCTGGCGCAAAAGGACCAGGACAAGTTGGCCCAGAAGGCGCCCTACGTGGATGTGGTCTATGGGACCCACAACATGGGACGGCTACCCGAACTGCTGGCGCAGGCTGACTCCGCCTCCTTGCCGGTCGTGGAGATTTTGGAGCACACCGAGATGTTCCCCTCCGCGCTGCCGGCCCGCAGGGAGGTGGCGCACCATGCCTGGGTGTCGATCTCGATCGGGTGTGACAACACCTGCGCGTTTTGCATCGTCCCCGCACTGCGCGGCCCCGAGAAGTCCCGAAAGATGGGCGACGTCATCGCCGAGGTCCTTGAACTGGTCGCCGACGGGGTGATCGAGGTGACCCTGCTGGGCCAGAACGTGAACAGCTACGGCAGGGATCTGGTTCGCGATGGGCTGGTCCCAAGCCCCTCAGGGACCAAACGCAACCGAACCCTGTTCGCCGAACTGTTGCACCTGCTGGGTGAGGTCAAGGGGCTGCAGCGGGTCCGCTTCACCTCCCCTCACCCCAAGGACTTCACCTCAGACGTCTTCGCCGCGATGCGAGACGTGGACAACGTCTGCGAGCAGCTACACCTGCCGCTGCAGGCCGGCAGCGACCGTATCCTTCGCCGCATGCAGCGCAGTTATCGTGCGCGTCGATTCTTGGAGCTGGTCACCGAGGCCCGCGAGACGATCCCGGGGGTGGCCATCTCCACCGACATCATCGTGGGTTTCCCCGGCGAGACCGAGCAGGACTTCCAGGACACGTTGGATGTCACCGCCAAGGCCAGGTTCGATTCGGCCTTCACCTTCAAGTACTCCAAGAGGCCCGGCACCACGGCGGTCGACCTGGATGGGCACGTGGAGCCGTCTGTCATGGACCAGCGGTTTGTGCGACTTGCCGCGTTGACCAAGACGCTGTCACAGGAATCAAACCAGCGGCAGCTTGGCAGCGTCCAGCCGGTCCTGTTCGAAGGGGAGTCAAAGACCGATCCGACCAAGATCAGTGGACGCACACGGCACAACCGCCTGGTCCATGTGTCAGCGACCGACCTGACCAGGCCGGCCTCGACGGTGCCCGTGCGTATTACCCATGCGGCTCCGCACTACCTGCTGGGTGAGGTCAGCCAGAGGGCGCTGTCAGACCCCGTCCCCACACCCGCACCGGCCTTGACCAGGGCCTGAACGGCGGGGTGAGCGTCATGCCACCCGTGGTGGCCCTGATCGGTCCGACCGGCACCGGCAAATCCGACATCGCCATGCAGGCGGCGCTTCGGGCAAACGCGGTCATCGTCGCTGTGGACGCCTTCACGGTGTACCGGCAACTGAGCATCGGCACGGCCAAGCCCTCGGTGGCTGACCAGCAGCACGTCCCCCATCGCATGGTGGACATGCTTGACGTCGAGGAGGACTGCACGGTCGGGTGGTTCCAGTCGCTGGCCCGACAGGCGATAAAGGAGACAGCCAGCCAACAGCGGCCCGTGTTGCTGGTCGGTGGGTCGGGCCTGTACTTCCGTGCAGTCGTTGATCGACTGGAGTTCCCTCCCACCGACGTGACCGTGCGTGCCGAGGTGCAGGCACGGGTCGAGCGTGACCCCACGTCCGCGTTCACCGAGTTGACGGCGCGCGATCCTGAGGCGGCCGGGCGGATTGATGCGGACAACATCCGACGGATCACCCGTGCACTGGAGGTGATTGCCTTGACCGGCCGGCGGTTCTCCGCCTATCGAACCGCGTGGGAGACCCACCAATCGATCTATCCCTCGCTACGCGTGATCGGCTTGCAAGTGCCCCGCGAGGTGCTGTGGGACCGTATTGCTGACCGCGTCCGTCGGATGCGTGAGGCCGGGTGGGAGCAGGAATGCCGCGACCTGTTGGATCGTTCGCTGTCGCCGACCGCCGCGCAGGCCATCGGCTACGCCGAGATACTGCAGCATCTGCGTGAACCAGAGAGGTCTGAGATGGATGAGGTGTTGCAGCGCATCATCTTTCGAACCAGGCGTTTCGCGGGCCGTCAACGACGCTGGTTCACCGCTGACCCCAGGGTAGAGTGGACAGCGCCCGACCAGGCCATGAAGCCGGTGCTGGCAGCGCTGACGGCTCCCATCCCCCCGTCTGCGCACGGATGATGATGACGAACGGATCGCGTTGACGCAGGCCATGGAGTTCCTCAAGGTGCACGGCGCCGGAAACGACTTCGTCCTGCTGCCTGACTTGGATGATCGGTTCATGCTGACCCCTGCCCTGGTCCGTGCTCTGTGTGACCGCCACCGTGGCATCGGGGGCGACGGGGTCATTCGCCTTGGCGGTGCTCGCGATGGCGTGACCGCTGATGCCTTCATGGACTATCACAACGCGGACGGTTCGCTGGCCGAGATGTGTGGCAACGGGGTGCGAACCGTCGCCAAGTATCTGGCCGATCGGGGGCTGTCGCGTGGGGACCACCAGGTCGCCGTGGACACCCGGGCGGGCATCAAGCAGGTCGTCTGTCAGCGTGGGGACGACGGGTTGGTCGAATCCTGCACCGTGGATATGGGCACCCCGGTTCCTGGAGAGGTGGCAACGCGCCTGAGCCTGCCGGACGGCAGCCAGGTCACCACGACGACAGTGTCGATGGGTAACCCGCACGCGGTCATCCTGGTCGATGACGTCAGCAGCGCAGAGGTGGCCCGGATTGGTCCGCTGGTCGAACACCACCCGGCGTTTGACCAGGGCACCAACGTCGAGTTCATCCAGGTCCCCGACCGCGGCACCGTGCATGGTCGGATCTGGGAACGGGGAGTCGGTGAGACTCTCGCCTCGGGGACCGGGGGTTCGGCCATGGCCGTCGGTGCGATCCTGAACGGTCTGACGGACCGCAAAGTGGCTGTTCACCTTCCCGGCGGGACGCTGCTGGTGGACTGGACCCCTCATACATTGTTCGTCACCGGGCCTGCCGTCGAGATTGCGGTCGGCAGCATCGATCGGTCCTGGCTGGATGCCCTGGACCCCACCCGGACCCCCTCGGTAGGGGTTGACGCGTGAGCGACGGTGCCCCACAGGACGACGACGTGGATCAGGACGGGGTGTTGGAACTCACCCGTGCCCAGCAGCGACGCCGCGACGCCGAGCGGATCGAGGAGGGCGCCCCTCAGGAGGGCGTGGCGATCTTTCGTCCCGTCGACACGGCCGTGCTGGTGTCCCTGGCACTGCCGGGGCAGTCCAGCCACCAGATCGAGGCGTCGCTGGATGAGATGGAACAACTGCTGGACACGGCTGGCGGTCGGACGGTGGGCAGGGTGGTGCAGCGTCGCGATGCCCCGGACGTCGCCACATTCATCGGACGGGGCAAAGTCACCGAGCTGCGCGACATGGCCGCGGCCCTGGATGCCGATTCGGTGATCTTCGACGACGATCTGTCACCTGCCCAGCAGCGCAACCTGGAGGAGAAACTGAAGGTCAAGGTCTTGGACCGCACCATCGTGATCCTTGACATCTTCGCCCAGCACGCCTCCTCCTCCGAGGGCACCGCGCAGGTCGAACTTGCCCAGCTCAGCTACCTCCTGCCGCGCCTACGAGGCTGGGGTCAAGCCCTGTCACGTCAGGCCGGCGGCGTCGGCGTCGGCATGCGCGGCCCCGGTGAGACCCAGCTGGAGGTCGACCGGCGAAAGCTGAACCGACGGATCACCAAGCTCAAGAGGAACCTGAAGGACTTCCAACAGGTGCGTCGGACAAAATCGATGCAGCGACGACGCAACCGAGTCCCCACCGTCGCACTGGTCGGCTACACCAATGCCGGAAAGTCGACGTTGATGAACGCGATGACCGACGCCGATGTCCTGGTCGCCGACCAGCTGTTCGCCACGCTTGACACCACCGCGCGACAGCTGCAGCTGCCCGATTCGCGCCAGGTCGTTCTGACCGACACCGTTGGATTTGTGCGCAAACTGCCGACTGCGCTGATCGAGGCGTTCAAGTCCACCCTCGAAGACACGTTGGAAGCCGATCTGCTGCTCCACGTCGTGGATGCCTCCCACCCCGAGGCACAGGCCCATGTGTTGGCGGTGGACCAGGTGCTCGGCGACATAGGTGCGGGTGACCTGGGCCGACTCATCGTGCTGAACAAGTCCGATCTGACCGATGAGCAGACCTTGAAGGGTCTGGCCAAGACGGTACAGAACCGGGCGCTCAAGGGCGGGGTCATCACCGTGTCGGCTGCGACTGGCGCCGGGGTCGAGGCGTTGATCGACCTGATCGCCGACCGGGTGCCCCCGCGGCGACGCATCGTGGAGGCTCTGGTGCCCTACGCCCACGCCGAGGCAGTGGCCTCGGCCTATGAGCATGGTGAGGTGCTCAAAAGGGAGGACCGGGCCGATGGGACGTGGGTAGTCGCCTCCCTCACCCGCCAGGCCGCACAGGACCTGCTGGTCTTTGCCGACACCGACCCGTGGGCGGACGAGGACAGCTAGTCGGTCATGGCGGCGTGCTCCTGGGTCCCGCCGGCCTACAGCCGACGCAACACCGACACGACTTTGCCCATGATTGCGCTTTGGGCATCGTGGGGTATCGGGATCGGGTCATAGGCTGAGTTGGCCGGGTCCAACCACACCTCGCCGGACTTGGTCCGCCGGTAGAACTTGACCGTGGCCTCACCATCGATCAGGGCAGCACACATCTCTCCCTGCTCAACCGTGGGTTGCTGGCGAATCACCACCATGTCACCTGGCAGTATGCCCGCCTCGATCATGGACTCGCCCCGGACGGTCAGTGCGAAGATCGTGCCGCTGCCCACCAGCGACTCGGGCAGGGCCAGGTGATCGGTGACCTGCTCCTCTGCGACGATTGGTCCACCGGCCGCGATCTCACCCAGCAGGGGAACCGTTCGGGTTGGTGAGGTCTCGGGGAGTTCGGCCCCGACGCCGCCGATGACCTCGATTGCCCGGGGACGTGAGGGGTCACGGCGGATGTAGCCAAGATTCTCCAGCGTGTTCATCTGTGCGTGGACACTGGAGGGGGAGCGCAATCCGACCGCATCGCCGATCTCTCGGACCGACGGCGGGTAGCCGCGTTCGGCAACTGCCTGCTGGATAACCGACAGGACGTGTTGCTGGCGTTGGGTCAGTTCGGGTGGCATGTGGGGTCCTTCGGGATTCGAGTGTCACACCCCCTCACTAACGTGGGTGGTGATGAGGAATGCGATTCCAACCTTACCTGTTGACAACGAACATTTGTTCGGTACTGTTGCACTACTAGAGAACACCTGTTCGGCCCCACAGTCAAGCATGCGACACCGCTCCAGCGGAAGGATCCCCCCCATGTCAACGATCTGCTCCTCGATCGGCGTGGCCCCGCGGATGCGCTCTGCGACGATTCATGTTCGCTGGGACCGTGTGGCTGCACTGCTGGTGGCCGTGCTCGCGTTCGCGTGGTTCATCGGCACCCTGAGCGCCGGACTGTCACAGGCCGACACGCCGGCGGCTGCCCCGGTCACCGTCGTGATCCAGACGGGTGACACCGTGTGGGATCTGGCGCGGCAGTACGGACCGGCGGGTATGGCAACCCTTGAGTACGCCGCTGTGGTTGAAAGCCACAACGGGGTACGGGCCGGCCGGTTGATCCCCGGTTCGGTACTTGAGCTACCCCAGGGTTAACGGGGCTTCGCCCAGCCCAATGCGCGGTGCCGCCTACGGCGGCGCTCATTGCTGTTCCGTCCGACCAAGCTAGCTGCGCTAGCGGTCGTCCAGATTCGCCAGTTCACGGGCGAAGTCATCTGCTGAGGTGAACCCCTTGTGGACGCTGGCAAAGCGCACATACGCCACGTCCTGCAAGGAACGCAACGCCTCCAGCACGTGGCCACCGATGACGTCGCTGCCGATCTCAGATTGCCCGGTTGCCCGCAGGGTGGCCTCGACACGGGCGGCGGCGAAGCGGACCTCATCGGGATCGATGTCAAGGTTGGCGGTGGCCTTCTGCATCCCGCTGTGGACCCTCTCGGCGTCAAAGGGTTGCAGGGAACCGGAACGCTTGCGGACGGTCAGCGGCGCATGATCGACACGCTCGTAGGTGGAGTAGCGCTGCTGGCACCCGTTGCACTCCCGCCGACGGCGGATCGCCCGACCGTCCTCGGCCGGCCGGGAATCCACGACCTTGTCGCGGTCAGACGCGCAATAGGGGCAACGCATGAGATTTCTTGTTCCTCTTCTGCGGTGGTCATCCACCGCGTGCTCACAGATCGGACCGCTGGGTCCACAACTATCCACAGGTTATCCACACCCAGATCCACCTGGACCACCAGATGTAGGGGGTGCCAGCGCATGGCGGGCGTCCGTACACAGGTTGCCCGAGGTGTTGACACCGATGATGGTTGCGCAGATGGCTGTCCTACAGTGCCGACGACACCCCAACATCTTGTGGTCAGACCATACCTGTCCACCGGATGTTGGGGTAAGCCCTTGACGACGGCCGCCAGGTCAGCGAAGGTACAGATGACGTAATTACAGGCGCGTAACTCACCCGGTCGCGGAAGGCCAGCCAGAGGACACGCGTTGAACCACAGAACACGAGATACGGTGCTTGGAGGCGCGTGGTGCACAACGACATGGTGGACACTGAGATGGTGCGGACACGACCGGCGACTGATGACAAGGATGCGGCACCCGGCGGTGTCCGTGCCGTCATTGACGGGGAACGGACTGGCTTGAAGTTCCAGCGGTTCTTCACCTCACCGGATGTGCATCCCTATGACGAGGTCCAGTGGGAACTCCGTGATGCGGTGATCAGCGACTACAAGACCGGCGCTGTGGCCTTTGAGCAGCGTGGCGTGGAGTTCCCCGTCGACTGGTCGATGATCGCCACCAACATCGTCAGCCAGAAGTACTTCCGGGGTCAGCTCGGCACCGATGCCCGGGAATCCAGCGTGCGTCAGATGATTGACCGGGTCGCCGACACCATCACCGGCTGGGGGATCGCCGATGCCTACTTCGCGGACGCCGAGTCCGCCGAGGTGTTCAACGCCGAGCTGAAGCATCTGCTGATCCACCAGAAGGCCGCCTTCAACTCGCCCGTCTGGTTCAACTGTGGGGTCGAGGAGACGCCGCAGTGCAGCGCCTGCTTCATCCTCAGCGTGGAGGACAAGATGTCCTCGATCCTCAACTGGTATGTGGAGGAAGGGACCATCTTCAAGGGCGGCTCCGGATCGGGCGTCAACCTGTCCAACATCCGCTCATCGGTGGAGCACCTGAAGGGTGGGGGAGAGGCCAGCGGTCCGGTGTCGTTCATGCGTGGGGCTGATGCCTCCGCGGGGACGATCAAGAGTGGTGGCAAGACCAGGCGTGCCGCCAAGATGGTCATCCTCAATGTCGACCATCCCGACATCGAGGAGTTCATCTGGTGCAAGCATCGTGAGGAGGACAAGTCGCGGGCACTCCAGGCGGCGGGCTTTGACATGTCGCTGGACGGCAAGGACTCGGCCAGCGTGCAGTACCAGAACGCCAACAACTCGGTTCGGGTCACCGATGAGTTCATGCAGGCCGTCATCGACGATGCCGAATTCAGTTTGCGTGAGGTCATCAGCGGTGAGGTCGCGCGGACCCTGCCGGCACGTGACCTGATGCGCCAGATCTCCCAGGCGGCGTGGGCTTGCGCGGACCCCGGCATCCAGTACGACTCCACCATCAACGACTGGCACACCACTCCTAAAGCCGGTCGCATCAACGGGTCAAACCCATGTTTCCCAGGTGACGCCCGTGTACACACCGACAAGGGCCTGGTGCCGTTCGCGCAGATGATCGCCCGCGTCAACGACGGCGAGACCTTCGACGTCTACACCCACGATGTGACCAACGTCGACCAGTCAGACGACGTGGTCCATGTCACCTCACCCGAGGCGTTCATGATCACGGGACGCAATCCGATTGTGAGACTGATCCTGTCAAATGGGGGCGAGTTGCGTTGCACCCCGGGGCACAAGATCTTCACAGCCAACCGCGGGTACGTGCCTGCCAACGAGCTGACACCCGAAGACGAGATCCGGCTGCTCGACCTGGCCACCCCGGCCACCGCGGCCGACCTGGGACTTCCCGAGGCAGCGATAGTGGCGGGGGCCAGGACCCAAAAGGGAGATCGTCGCGGACTCCCGCTGGCCCTGCCCGAGAAGTGGACGCCAGAGATGGGGCATTATCTGGGCTGGTTGACCGGCGACGGCTCGGTCAGCGGCGATGTCGTGTCGACCATCTATGGATCGCAGGAGGACCGCGAACACATTCTGGGCCGGCACCTCGAACTTGTGACGGAGTGGAACAACGGTCGCGTTCCCAAGCCGTCGGTTCAGGCCAACGGCACCGTGCAGCTACGACAAAGCCGCCGGGCCATCCGTGCGTTCCTCGCCGCACTCGGGGTCAGCGACGCAAACGCAGAGGACAAACGCGTCCCCTCAGCGATCCTCCAGGCGCCGCCAACCACAGTCGCCGCCTATCTGCAGGGACTGTTTGACGCCGATGGCTGTGCCAGCAACACCGAGAAGAACCGTTATGTCGGGTTGGGCAGTCGCTCTCGGGATCTTCTGCGTGACGTCCAGGTCCTGCTCACCACGTTCGGCATCAACGCACAGATATATGAGATCCACCACGGCACCGCCTCGACATTCAGCTATGAGCGTGTCGATGGCACCACGGTGACCTACGAGGGTGCATCGACCGGCTACGACCTTCGGATAACGGGTGTCCACGTCGAACGTTTCGCTGACGCGATCAACTTCGGGCTACCCCGCAAGGCCGAGATCCTGGATGGGATGATCCAGCGGCACACCCGGTATCGGACCCGCAACACCGCCCGACTCCTCGACCGTGTCGACGACGGGTTCGAGCTGACCTACAACCTCTCCGAGCCCAGGAATCACAGCTACGTCGTCGAGGGCGTTGTCGTGCGGAACTGCTCGGAATACATGCATCTGGACAACAGCGCCTGCAACCTGGCGTCGCTGAACCTGCGCAAGTTCGAGACCGGTGGGACGTTTGACGTCAGCGGATTCCGCCGCGCGGTCGAAGTGGTGTTCACCGCCCAGGAGATCATCGTCGGCAACTCCTCCTACCCGACCACCGCAATCGGTGAGAACGCCGTGAAGTTCCGTCAGTTGGGCATGGGCTATGCCAACCTCGGCGGACTGTTGATGAGCCTGGGGCTGCCCTATGACTCTGATGAGGGTCGGGCCTGGGCCGGTGCCATCACCGCGCTGATGACCGGGCATGCCTACAAGACCTCCGCGGAGATCGCGAAGGTCACCGGACCGTTCGCCGGCTATCCCCATGACAGCGAGGGGACCCTGCGGGTGCTGCGCAAGCACCGTGCCGCAACCGGTGCCATCGATGCGGCGCTGGCCCCGCCCAACGTCTTGACGGCCGCACGGCAGTCATGGGACTCGGCGGTGGAGATCGCGACCGATCATGGCGTGCGCAATGCACAGGCGACGGTGCTGGCACCGACCGGGACCATCGGGCTGATGATGGACTGCGACACGACCGGGATCGAGCCTGACCTGGGGCTGGTCAAGTCCAAGAAACTGGTCGGTGGCGGCACCATGCGGATCGTCAACCAGACGGTCCCCCATGCCCTGCGCAACCTGGGGTACCCGCCTGAACAGGTTGAGGCGATCGTGGCCTACATCGATCACCACGGGACCCTGGAGGGGGCACCGGCGCTGAAGGCCGAGCACATTACCGTGTTCGACTGTGCGATGGGCGAACGGTCCATCGCCGCCATGGGTCACATCAAGATGATGGCCGCGGCCCAGCCGTTCCTGTCGGGGGCCATCTCAAAGACCGTCAACCTGCCCGAGACGGCCACCGTCGATGATGTCGAGGAGATGTACATCGAGGGATGGCGCCTTGGCCTGAAGGCCATCGCGATCTACCGGGACAACTGCAAGGTTGCCCAGCCATTGTCAATCGACAGCAAGGCCTCCCGTGACAAGGAAGCTGCGGCGGCTGCCCCGGCGGCCACCACGGCCGAGGCCGGGATCGTGCGACGCCGGCTACCCAAGCAGCGTCCCAGCCAGACCATCAGCTTCCAGGTCGGCGATGCTGATGGGTATGTGACCGCGGGGGAGTACCCCGGGGACGGTCTGGGTGAGATCTTCGTCAAGCTGGGCAAGCAGGGCTCGACGCTGTCAGGGATCATGGACGCGCTGGCGATCAGCGTGAGCCTGGGTCTGCAGTACGGCGTGCCACTTGAGGCCTACGTCAGCAAGTTCATCAACACGCGCTATGAGCCGGCCGGCATGACCGACGATCCCGACATCCGCTTCGCGACGTCACTGACCGACTACATCTTCCGCAAGCTGGCCATCGAGTACCTGCCCGCTGAGCAACGGCAGTCGATGGGCATCTACACCACGACCGAGCGGACCGCGGAACTGGATGCCGGCTCCTATGGGGCGGTGGAGACTGACGACGTACCAGTGGCGGACGCCACCGGCCAGACGGTGCTGCCGGTCGAGAAGCTGGCGCCCGTGGACGACATCTACGGCGACGCCCCGCTGTGCCTGGCATGTGGCTCCAAGATGCAACGCGCCGGCAGTTGTCACGTCTGCCCGGGCTGCGGGTCGACCAGCGGATGTAGCTGATTTCGAACGCCACACTGACACCCGGGAAAGCGGTCACTGCATGACAGTGAAACGCCACCAAATGTCAGTGAGGCGTCACGACTGTCACTTCGTGCGCAGGTTCACAAGCCAACGGGGTGCCCGGTCTCGACTACGAGGCCGGGCACCGTTCCATTTCGGTCCACCAAGGAGGTAGGCAGGAAGCAAGAAGCCAGTCCACACCGTGTTGAACACCTTTCTCACCGCTTGGACAATGCCACCCAGACCTAATGTTCTGAGCCGATAGTTGCTGGGAAATGTTGGTTGAGTAGGGATTTTGGGATCGGCCTGTCCGGTTGAGACCTTCATCCGCGCCGATGGAGGTCAGCGATGGGATCGGTGGTGAGGCTGCTACTCGCTGTCTGGATGGAGAGAAGCCTGAGTCACAGCGAACGCAGTGGAGTCGAGTGGAACCCCGACGAAGTAGCGGCTCAACCGGTCTGCCATCGATGCCCACGCGACACGCGACAGCGCAGCAACTCTGGTGGTCCTGGTAAGGAACACCGAGTCGATACTGGCCGTCCATCGTAGATCGACGTAGTAGTCCTGGGGGGACGTGGCATCATGCCACCGAGGAACCCAAAGGGTGTGCCCCGTTCGTCCCTCCCGCACCGATTTAGGGTCGACCTCTGCGTACTTGTCCAGCGGAAACAGTGGGGCAACCAGACGAAACGGATGTGTTGCCCCCTTCTCGCCCTCCGAGAACTCGCATGGCTGCGGCAACAGCATCCCATACCCCTTACCACGAACCAATCCCGACAGAATCAGGTCCTTCGAGTTAGGAAAGACTGGGTCGTACGGCACGTCTTCGCCGGCCAGCTCACAACGTTGTCGCTCCGGATGCCGCCAGAACGCACCGAACCCACCGCGGAAAATGTCGCCTTGAAACAGTGGCCGGTCATCGTCAATAGCAGCGAAGTACCGCTTCTGCTTGGGGTAGAACCGCTCAGTCACCGAACGACAATTCCGACTCTGCCGCGTACAGTCCACCCAGATCAGACGGGCGGGTCAGGTCCCACTCAGTTCGCAGTTTCGTGCGGTCAAGCTCAACCCCTGCCTGCTGCATCTCAAGCAACAACTGAGCTGCCGCGTGAACTTGCGGCGCAAAGTGCCGCCGGTACACCTCAGAAAATCCGGCCCCAGTCAACTCCTCCACCGTTTTGAGATCCTCCCGCTCCGCAGGTTGCAGTGATACACCTCGTGTCTTGGCTACTCGTCCTGCAGGCTCGGGTTGGGATGAGACATCCATGGTAGATTCTCCGGTCGGGTAGGCAACGGTTGCATACCACTTTACCGCCGCGGTCTGTCGATTCAACAATCTGGCCTGGGTGCGCATCGAGCCACGTACGCCCAGTCGGCCACTTCCCAAGACGTGAATGCCAGGTACCGGCGTTGAAGGCACGCCAGTGGGTGGAACTCGCGTGGGGTTCGGCGCGTCAGAGGGTGGGATGACCTATCTCCGAAGCGCACTCGTGCTGTTGTTCACTGTGACTGTGGCCGGGTGTGGCAACGCGGTCACGCAAGATCCGGGCACAAAGCAGTCCAGTGAGCCTCCCTCGGTCGCGCCCTCAGAGACAACTACAGATCCGGTGTGGGTCGAGCCGGCCACCTACGAGTACACGTTGACCGCCTCGTGCGGGCTGTACGCGTTGAACGGTGAGTTCGGACTGGTCGTCGAGGACGGCGAAGTTGTTGTCGTCGAGCCCCTGGACGAGACGGCGCGCAGCTACGTGGAGTTCGATGACGTTGCTCCACCGACCATCGGCGAACTGCTCGACCTCGCCGAACGCGCCAGATCCGAGAGCGCAGATGTGGTTGACGTCGTCGTTGACCCGTCCACCGGGCAGCCACGTGACATCGACATCGACTACGACCTGGAGACCATCGACGATGAGCGCTGCTTCAGCATCGGGGACGCCAACCCCCTTCCCGCGCTGCCGGAACCCGACGCGACCGCTACCGGTGGGCCGCTCCCGGTGCAGCCGTCAGACGTGGCCTACTCGTGCGCCGGATTGCCCTTTGATCCAGAGGAACTCCTTGCGGGTGAGGACGCCACCCAGCGTGAGGGCATGCTCTATGACGCACTCCGGCGTGTGCTGGCCGAGGACTCGGGCTTCGGGGAATACCCACCGGGCCCGTGGTTCGAGATCGGCCAGACTGAGGACACCGCCCAGTTCCTCGCGGCCTACCCCGACGGCTTCGACTCCGACGGTGTCCTCGGCGTCTACCTCATCCTCGAACTTGAGTCTGGCGAGTGGAACTGGCGCGGCGCCGGACAGTGCCGGCCGACTGCCTACCTCCCGGAGTACGGCCCGGCGACGTGGGCACTCGACTCGGCTTCTCTCACCCCGGACGCGACCACGTTCACGGCGCAGGTCACCGAACTCGTCTGCGCCAGCGGGCAGTCTTCAGAAGGGCGAGTTCAGGACCCGGTAGTGCAGTACTGGGAGGACACGGTGGTCGTCACCTTCTTCGTCGAGTCACTCACCGGTGATCAGAACTGCCAAGGCAACCCGAGCACACCAGTCGAGGTTGAACTGACCCAGCCGCTCGGCGGCCGACAACTGCTCGACGGCGGACTGTGGCCCCGGGCTCGACGTGGATGATGGTCGCTACCGCGGCGCGATGGTTCCCGCGGGTCTTCCCCGCTCAGGTAGACACCGCCGGGGGTGACCCACACGACGTCGCGCAGCTCCACGGTCCGGTTCTCGCGGTCAACCTCGAGGAGTTGCATGACCCTCATCGAGGGGGCGGTGTTCTGCTGATACGGATAGCGAGCGGTGCCGGGTGCGGCTGCGGCGTCGACGATGCGGCCCCGCCGGGTGCGGACCAACAGGTCACCGGTCAGCACCGGCACTCTCTCGACGTCCACCTCGTCCGTCCTCCACCATCCGTCACCGTCGGCCCGGGCCAGATCCGGCCAGGCCGACAGATCATGCTGGACCCAGGTCGGGTCGCCTCGGAAGTCCTCCAGGTAGTAGCCGTCCTCGTTGGCCTGCTGCGCCACGGCGGTGTCGATGTCACAGAATGGACCTTGTGGGACCGGCGACCCTTGGATCAGCGGCAGCGGCAAACCAGAGGAGTTGGTGAACGCCCGGGCCGGCGGCGCAAGCCGGCGGGTTACGGTGACGTGGTCGGCGGCCTGGACCACCTCATACGACGTGAGCCCGTGGGGAGCGGGGCCGAAGGCGTACTCACCGGTGGCCGTGAACCGGTCGCCGCCGATG
Organism: Euzebya sp.; assembly: GCA_051004735.1. Taxonomy (GTDB): domain Bacteria; phylum Actinomycetota; class Nitriliruptoria; order Euzebyales; family Euzebyaceae; genus Euzebya. The sequence continues at coordinate 29,652 of JBPCKA010000011.1, forward strand.
GAGTCGATGAAGCCTGGCATCGAGCCACACCAGCCCACCAACCCAGATGCGTCGTGCGGCGAGCGGGCGTCCACGACCACGACCTCCTGGTCCAGCCCGACGATCCACACCGGCCGCCGCTCCGGTCCCAGCGCAGACGGGATGGCCTGGCCGACCGCGGGTCGGGGCAGCCGCTGGGCCGGGATGTCGACCGCGCCGGGGATGTCCAGGTCGTCACCGGTCACCGGCACCGGGGTCAACTCGACGCTCAGCACCGCGATCTGATCGCCGCCAGCGAGCACCGGCAGTGTCGCCGAGACCGGTCGGTCCAGCGGGTACACGATCTCGGTTAAGCCGTCGTCATTCGAAGGTTCCACGACCCGTAGGGCCACCAGCGTCATCCCAGCCTCCACGTCGATCGGGCCCTCCTGCTCGAAGTCGGCCGCGTCAAGCAGCGCCGCCTGGACCTCGACGGTGCCATCCAGCACCTCGACGGTCACCGACGCCTCGGTCTCGTAGTGGTAGGCGATCGTGTTCGGTGCCGGGCCACGGGTCACAACCCAGGCGGCCAACAGCGCGACCCCACCCACGTAGGTCCCCATCAAGGCCCACCGACGGCGCATCTGTTCCTCCTGTCGTGACTCAGTCCACAACGCGTCCCCCCACTGTGCCGTACAGCGACGTGCGGTCCGACAGGAACACGGCCCACGCAGTCCGTGACCCTGTGGATGGACCACCTGTCTTGTCACAGGTCAGGACTACACTTCCCTCATGAGCCAGCCGCCAGATGATGACCTCAGACGGATGCTTCGCGAGTTTCGGGAGAGCACCGCAGCCGCGTTCGCTGCGCATGACGCCCGTTTCGAAGCCCTTGAAGGTCGCATGGGTGGCCTTGAAGGTCGCATGGGTGGCCTTGAAGGCCGTATGACCGGACTGGAAGGGTCGGTCCGGGACCTGGCAGAGGAGTTCCGGGTCCGAACCTCGACTATGGAACGGACGATCCTGAACTCGATTCGTGACTTCAGTCGGTCGGTTGACCACCGTCTGACCAGGGTTGAACAGCGCCTTGACGGCGCCGCCTGACGTCCTGTCCTGACACCTGCCCGCCGTGGCTGCTACAACTCCAGGCCCACTCCGCAAGCGGATCCTCCCATTGACATGTCAAACGCCAGGGGTGCGGTTCAGCCAGGCGTCTACGCCGCTGGCAGAGGGCAGATCGGTGCCGGGTAGCACGACGCTGTACACGGCGTGGATGGTGTTGGCATCCAGGCGCACGATGTCGGGTTGGCTGTCGGTGAGGGTGCCGCCCGCGCCAGTGAAGGTGACCGCGCCGGTGCGCACGGGCGCCGGAACGCTGGCCGGCCTTCGTAGGTGCCCTCAAGCACACCGGTGTTGCCCGTGGCGGTGAACCGGTAGGTGCCGGCCGCCGGACACAGGCCAGTTCCAGTTCATTCGCCGGAGCCGGCGCGGTCCCGTCCAGGGCCGCCATCAGGTCAGTCGTTGCCGCCAACAGACGGCCGCCCTGCTTCCAGCCCCAGAACGTGGTGGTGCCCTCGGTGCGGCCCAACAGCCAGTCCTCCTTGGAATCGGGCAGGATGTAGCCGACGTGTCCTGGCTGTTGCGCTGCACCGCTCCCCACTCATAGGGGTACTCGTCGTCGGTGTATCAGGGTCTGGCGGTTCAGGGCGATGCGCTGGGCTGACGACCTCGATGTCAGGTGTCGTGGTCCAGTTGTCGATCTCGTCGGCAAGGGCACGGACCTGATCGCCCAGCAGTTCCGAACCTCTCGATGCGCTGCAACTTGGGCTGACCGCGACCGTCGGCGTCCGCACGCGGGCTGACGTCGCCGCTGGCCGACTGGATGAACATGCTGACCACCGGTCGGTCATAGTCCCCTCGACATTGCGTTCCGCGCCGGCCAGGGCCCCGCCGGAGAAGAACAGGTTCTCGACATCGAACATGATCCCTTGCGGTGTGGCGGTCAGAACCGCCAACAGCAGTATCAGGACGTATCACAGCCGAGTGGGCAGGTGACGCAGTGGACCGGCGAGGGGTGCACAGGAGTTCCTTCGACAAAGTGGACCTGCCTGCTACTTCGACGGGGACGGGGCACGTTACTGCACGCCATTCGTCTCGACTCCCATCTAGATCCTTGCGATGCTGGGTGGCATGAAGATGCCGAGCCCGAGTGAAGACGACAAGGCGAGGTTCAGGTCACTGGTTCCCGACGATCCCCTGGTCACGACGAAGCCGATGTTTGGCCAGTTGGCTGCGTTCGTGAACGGGAACATGTTCATGGGGCTGTTCGGGTCGCAGGTCGGGGTGAAACTGGACGCTCCGGACCGCGAGGAACTGATGGCGGTGGATGGCTCCGGCCCGTTCGGTCCGCCCGAGCGGCCCATGGGTGGGTACGCCACGTTGCCGACCGGCCTGCCAGACGATGAGGTCCGGCGGTGGATCGAGAGGGCTCTGACTCACGTCGGATCACTTCCGCCCAAGGCGAAGAAGTGAGATGAAGGTCTCACCAACCACAGCCAGCACAACTCGACGCAGTCTGCCTC
>JBPCKA010000012.1:0-57445 GCA_051004735.1 Euzebya sp.
CCGAGCAGAACGGTATCGGGTGACAGGGTCAGACCGGCAGGCGTGTGTTCGTGCATACGAGCCATCACAACACCTCGGGCCTGCCACCGACACTGCCTCACAACGGTTGTTGTCTGGTATCTGAGACAAGCGGCTATCTGGAACAATGAGTTACATGGCAACGCCCCAGGTCCCCTCAGCGCATCGGGCGGTCGCCCTGCTGCGCGAACTGGCCCGCCATCCCGCGCCGGTTCCCGCAGTCACGTTGGCTCGGGCATTGGATCTGCCGCGCTCGACCACCTACCACCTGCTGACCGCCCTGATGGATGAGGGGTTCGTGACCCACCTGCCCGAGGAACGGCGGTGGGCGCTGGGGGTGGCCGCCTTCGAGTTGGGGACCGCCTACCTGCGGCAGGGCCGACTGGAGCGGTTGGCGCGTCCTCTGCTGGTGGCCCTGGCCGCCAGCCAACGCCTGACTGCCCACCTGGGGGTGCTGGACGGCCGCGATGTGCTGTATCTGGTCAAGGAGCATCCCTCGGGCGTCCCACCGGTGATCACCGAGGTGGGCGTGCGCCTGCCGGCCCATCTGACCGCGTCCGGGCGAGCGCTGCTGGCGGGGCTGGACCCAGCCCAACTTGCCGCCCTGTATCCAGCCCGGACTCCCCTGACCCGTCGGACCGCCACCGGTCCCGCCGATCCCCTAGCGCTACGGCAGGTCCTGCGCCAGACCGCCGCACGCGGCTGGGCCGATGAGGACGGCGAGGTCGAGCAGGGCTACCAGTCGGTCGCGGTTGCCGCACGGGACCACGCGGGCCGGGTTGCGGCAGCCGTCACGCTGACGGGGCGCAGCGATCGGTTCGGTGTCCCCCAGACGGTGGCCACCGCGGTGAGCGCCGTGGCCGCACAACTCAGTGATCGACTACAGCGCTGAGGACCTGCTCACTCCTCGGGCGACCTGTCCTTCAGCCACTCCTCGGCCTGTCGACGCGTGATCCCCAGGCTGCGTAGAATCGTGGCACCGGTGGAATTGCCGTCGCCGAGCAAACCCAACAGCAGGTGCTGCGTCCCGACATGACCGGCGCCGTTACCGGTGCGAAGGGCCTCGCGGAGGGCCATCTGCAGCATCTTCATGGCATCGCGGCCGAACGGCACGTCGCTGTGTGCCTGGGTGCTCGGCGGGGTGAACGCCGATCGGGCGGCCTCACGAACCTGCTCCAGTGGCACCTCCAGGGCTTCGATGGCCTGGGCTGCCATGCCCTCGAGTTGGTCCAGCAACCCCAGGACCACGTGCTCGGTGCCCACCTGCTCATTGTGGGCCGTGCGGGCATGTTCCTTCGCCGCGTCGGTCGCCGCCCTGGCCGACCGGCTGAAGCGGGAGAAGGGGCCGTCGGGATCCTCCGTCACATCCGCGGGTTGCTGCCGTGGAACGAAGCGCTTCTGGGCCGCCTGCTTGGTGACCCCCATCCCGGCACCGATCTCGGTCCAGGACGCGCCCGCCAGTCGAGCCTGATCGACGAAGTGACCGGTCAGGTGATCCGCCAACTGGCTCATCAGGTCCGCCTGCATCACCGCCTCGGCCAGATCCTGCAGGGCGTCCCCCTCAGGGTGGCGGTCCTTCACCATCGCAATCAGATCGTCCAGTCCGGGCATCTCGTCCATGTCGTCAACCATAAGTTGACGCATGCGGATCGTCAACTTCACGTTGACGCTCTCGGGCGGACTCGAGTAGGCCGCACACGGTTCTGGGCGTGTCAACCGGGGTAGACGTGCAACCATGGATTCGATCGCCTCATCCAAGTCAGATTCGGTGGAGCAACAGGCGCAGCAGGCTGCTCGAAGTCCATGGGTCGAACGGTTCGGGACGATGGGTCTGCTGTCTCACGGCTTCCTGTGGCTGGTGGTCGCGACCATCGCGGGTTCGGTGGGTTTCGGCGGGGGTGGCGGGGAGGCCAGCTCGACGGGTGCGATCAGTCAGCTGTCCCAGGAGTCCTATGGCACGGTCTTGCTGGCAGTTCTTGCGGTGGGCCTGGCCGGCTACAGCTTGCTGCGGCTGCTGCACACCTTCACCAACCCCAGCGATGAGGACGGACTACAGGGCATCGGGGCGAGGATCAGCTACTTCGTCCGGTTCTTGATCTATGGGGGCCTGACCGTCTACACCGTGAAGCAGGTGTTCGGATCCGACAGCGGCGGCGGGGGCAGTGAGAGCCAGTTGACCCAGCAGCTGCTGGATCTTCCCGGCGGTCGGATACTTGTTGCCATCGTCGCCCTGGTGATGCTGGCCATCGGCATCCACCAGCTGTATTCCGCGGTCACCGGCGACTTCATGGATCAGTTGAAGGGGGCGAGTGCCCGGCAGGAGCAGATGGCCAAGATCGTGGGAACCGTCGGTCACGCCGCGCGTGGCATCGTCTTCGGGACGATCGGGATTCTGTTCGCCCAGGCAGCCCTGCAATCGGATTCCTCGCAGGCGGGAGGGGTCGACAAAGCCCTGCAGACCATCTCATCCTCTCCGGTCGGAACGGTCGCGTTGACGTTGATCGCCATCGGTCTTGCCTGCTTCGGCCTGTTCGTCATCGCGTTGGCCACGTGGGGCAACGCACGCGCCGCCGGCTGAATCCCCGTAACCAGATCGCGACGTCAGGTCCACCGGTCGGGTCCGGCGGGCACCTACAGTGACCCCCGATGACCCCTCGCCCCCGCTATGTGGCCGATGTCCTGGCCGTGCCCAGCAAGAAGCGGCCGCCCAGCCGCCAGATCCAGCTACGCCTGGGACTGGACCTGACCGATCGGATCAGCGGTTTCCGCGGGCAGGTGGTGGAGTACCAATCCGGCGTCATCCTGTTGGAAGCACCCGATGATGGCGGCCGACGGGCATTTCCCTTCGAACCCGACGGCTTCCTGCAGAACGGGCGTCCGGTACGCCTGACCAAGAGCGGGGTCGGCATCACTCGGCCGGCAACCTTGACCTCTGCCAGCGGCGCTGTCGTGCGTCCGGGCGCACCGGCGAAGGTGGCGCGGGCAAGCCGAATCTGGGTTGAGGGACTGCACGACGCCCAGTTGCTTGAGAAGGTCTGGGGTGATGAGTTGCGCGACCTGGCCATCGTGGTGGAACCGCTGGGTGGGGCCGATGACCTGGCCGATCTGGTCACGGAGTTCCAGCCCGGTCCGCGGCGTCGGCTGGGAGTTCTGCTTGACCACCTCATACCCGGTTCGAAGGAGACCCGGATCTCCCAGCAGCTGCGGGATCAACGGGCGTCGCGCGATCACGTGTTGATCACCGGTCATCCGTTCGTTGATGTCTGGGCCGGTGTCCGACCTGGCGTGCTGGGCATCGCCGAATGGCCCGAGGTCCCCATAGGGCAGTCGTGGAAGGAGGGTGTGGCCGCGGCGTTGGGATACGCCGATCCGCGGGAGGTGTGGACGGCCGCGCTGCGTGGTGTCAGTTCTTTCGTCGACCTGAAGACCCCGCTGATCGGCGCGGTCGAGCAACTGCTTGATTTTCTGACCGAACACGATGGCGGGGGCTAAACCGATCCGGCCGTAGGGGGGGTTGGTGTGGTGATGGATGTAGTAGGCAGGGACCCCGAATCGTTCTGCCGCCGCCAATGGCTGCCCCTGGCGCAGTCGCTGGCGGCCTACACCGGCGACGTGGTTCTTGGTCAGGATCTGGCCCAGGAGTCCCTGGCCCGCGTGTTGGCCCGTTGGCCGCGGGTGCGGCGGATGCGCTCTCCGGGTGGCTACGCCTACCGGATAGGCGTCAACCTGGCCCGAGATGCGCTGCGGGAACGACGACGAGGTCGGGACCGCGACGCAGACGCCCCTTGTGCTGCGGAGACTGATCCGACGACGCGGCTCGCGCTGGACACTGCGGTGGCCTCGCTACCTCCACGCCAACGACTGGCGGTCTGCCTTCGCTACCTGGCCGATCTGTCGGTCACCGAAACCGCTGACGTCATGGGGTGCCGTCCGGGAACGGTGAAGGCCCTGTGTCACCAGGCCACCAGAACCCTGCAGGTAAGCCCACAGCTGGATTGGCATCACGCCAGCCCCCTGCAGGGCCGAATCGATCAGGGGTCCCCTCCGATGGCTGACATCCGCGAGCAACTCAGAACGACCGCACCATTGGTGGAGGAATTGGACCTGCCCGCACTTCGGGCACGGGCAGCCCAGATACGGGCGGCTGACCAACGACGCTCACGAGCGGTCTTCGCCGGCGTGGCGGCAGCCCTGTGTGTGGCGCTGGTGAGCGTGGTGATGCTCAACGGCGGCGGTGACTTGGGCATCGCCGACTTTGACGGAGAACCGCTGATCCTGTTCGGCTGGGCGGATTGGTGCGGCTGGTGTGTCGATGAGGGTTTGCCGTTGTTGGGCAACGCCGACACCGTCGGCGTCCGCGTGGTGGGCCTTGCCGCTGACGCCAACGTGGCTGCGGCACGTGACGCGCTGAACGCGGAGCACGAGATCGTCGACACCTTTGTGGGCCCTTTGGAGGAGCTCCGGATACGAACCTTGGCCAACCGCGCGATCACCCGCACCGACCCCGACCTCTCGGTCACCGTCAACCCGTCCCCAGAGCCCACGATTGGTGCAGGCGAGCCGACAGCTCCTGCGGATCTGCCGCCCTCGCCACCAATCGACCCCGACTGCACCCCGACAGAGAGCATCTATGTGGTCCAGCCCGCCGACACGCTGTCGATCATCGCCGACACGGTCTACGGCGATCCGACCCTGTTCGGTCCCATCGCCGAGGCGAAAAATCTGCAGAGCGACGCGCCTATGACAGTCGGACAACGACTGCGCATTCCCGGCTGCCAAGCGCAGCCACCAGTCAACGTCCCCGCAACCGCCAATCCCCGACCAATCCTCGATCCCGACCTGCACCAGGCCATCACCGATTCCGCCCCTGAGGGGTGGCACCCACGGCCCACCACCGTCCCCAAGGGGATCGCCTTCGGTGATGCCGACGGCGGGATCGTGATTCAACAAGTCCCCGTCGCTGAGGACGCAACTTCCCAGACGCTGGTCCAGGACGCGATCGATCTGGGGGCCGCTCGCATCGATCTGCCAGATGGTGCTGTGGCCGCCTTCACCAACCCGCCCATCACCGGACACCTGCTGGTCCCACTCCCCGGGGGCAGGCTGATCCAGATCTCCGGGGAGGGCGATCTGGCCGAAAGCCTGGATTACGAGATCGGTACTGTCCAATCATGGATGACCGCGGTGCGCGCAATCCTGGCCTCGTGATGAAATCCCCCGATTGATACCTCACCATCCCGCAAGCGGAGACTCCTCCCATTGACACCTCAGATCAGTTGTTGCACCGGTTTGTCCAGATCCGTGTCCAGATGACCGGTGTCGTTGAAGCGGCGCAGGATCCAGCGGGTGGGGGTGATCACCAGATGGTTGATCGACGCGTTGGCCGAGGCGACGAACGCGAACGGCTCGCTGCCGGTGGCGGCGGCCAGGGCGGCACCGATGACACCACCATGGACAAATGCCACAACCCGTTGGTCGGGATGTGCGGCGGCGATCCGGTTGATCCCGTCCTTGACACGCCCGACGAACGCGGCACTGGATTCAGCGCCGGGGATCAGCCCCCAGTCTTGCTCGGCGAAGACCCGTTTGATCAGTGGGTCGCCCTGGATGGCCCTGATCCGGTACTCACCGCCGTCCCACTCCCCCAGGAACACCTCGCGTAGATCCCCCTCCTCCATCGGTGTGAGGCCGAGCAGTGAAGCCAAAGGCTCTGCGGTCTGCTTGGTCCGGGTCAGCGTGGTGGTGTAGATCGCGCTGATCTCCTCGTGCTGCAGTCGCTGCGCGACGGCCTCGGCTTCCCGGTGCCCCTCATCGGCCAACGGTGGGTCGGCGTGACCATCAACGGTGGGAAAGGCCTGTCCCAGCATGGCCGGCTGGGATTCACCGTGTCGCACCAACAGCAGATCACAGGCCCCCGGAGGGGCAGTGAAGCGGTACTGGCGAACGGGTTGGGTAGCGGGGTCCTGGGTGGCGGGGTCCTGGGTGGCGGGGTCCTGGGTGGCGGGGTCCTGGGCAGCGGTCATCGTGGCCACAGTATGCTGCGCCGCCGATGCGCTGGACGGTCAGTGATGATCCAGATGATGCGACCCGTCAGCGACGCGGATGTCCTGGCACAGACACGCATGTTGCGGCTGGGGCGCTGCAGTGAGGTGCGATCGGTGGTACACCATCTGCTGTCATGGCACGACGTGAACAGCTGACGATCGATGATCTGGCGGCCTCCACCGGGGTCAGTAGTCGCAGCATTCGCTATTACCAGACCCGCGGTCTGCTGCCCCCACCGCGGGTGAAGGGGCGCCAGGGCTTTTATGACCAGCGTCACGCCGACCGGCTGGCGCTGATCGCGGAACTGCAGGACGAGGGATTGAACCTGCAGGCGATCGGTTGGCTGCTGGGCGGTGGAAGCGAGGTGGCCTCCGAGGAATTGCGCGGGCTCAAGCGAGCTGTGCTGGACGGTTGGGTGTCCGATGATCCCGTGGAGATCTCTACCAAGGATCTGTCCAAGGCGATGGCGCTGCGGGAGTGGGATCCGGCCGTTGCTGAGCGTGCCGTCGAGCTGGGACTGCTGGAGCCAGTGGCCGAGGAGGATGCCTTCCGGATCCTGCTGCCCAGCGTCCTGGCGGCGGGCGGCGAGCTTGGTGAGATGGGACTGGCCCCCCAACGGATGCTGGACGTGCTTGAGATCATGCGCGAACACGCCAAGGCGGTCGCCGAGTCCTACGTGAAAGTCTTTGACGAGGCCGTCCTGGCGCCATGGGATGCCCGCGGGCGTCCTGATGATGAATGGACCAGCATCGCCACGGCGGTTGATCGGATCCGGCCGCTGGCGGGAGAGGCGCTGCTGGCGGTCTTTCGCCAGGTCATGGCGCAGTTGATCGCCCAGCAGATCGCCGCTTCCCAACCCGACGAGTAGGCACACTCAGGCGGTGACAACGGACGGTGTCCTATCGATCAGTGATTCACTATTGACTGTTACATCAAATGGTGTTACAGTGATAGTTGTCGGTCGAGAGCAGCAGGCCCGCCTCCCGACGTCCCGACTTTCACGATCCCCCGGAGACCCTCCACCATGACCACCCTTACCGCCCCCGCTTCGGCTCCCACCCCCGGCGGCGTGGCCAGACTTCGTCGCAACAGACTGCTCAGCGGGCTCACCTTCCCTCACGGAGTGGACGGATATCGAGATGCATTCCGGCCCGGAGTGGGTGCCGGCACGAACGCGGCCACCGTCGTCGCGCTGACGACACGAACGTCACGGGCGACCTCGATCCTGCTGCGGCCCGAGGTCCCCATGACCTTTGCGGCTGGCCAGCATGTGCTGGTCACCAGCGACATCGACGGCGTACGTCACACCCGCTGCTACTCGCTGTCTGACACCCCCCATCGCGCCGACGGCCTGCTTGAGATCACCGTGGCCTACCTTCCCGACGGCAAGGTGTCCAGTCACCTGACCCAATCCGCCCAAGTCGGTCAGGTGCTCGGCCTGTCTGCCCCCCGGGGTCGTGACTTCATCCTGCCTGCCCGCCGGCCCGAGCGATTGGTGCTGATCGGTGGCGGCAGCGGGATCACCCCCCTGCGCTCGATGTGGCGGACCATGGCGGCTGAAGGACTGGCTGACCGCGTTCAGGTCCTGTACTACGCACGGACTCGCGCAGACGCGTTGTTCGCCCAGGAGTTGGGTGACCTGGCCGACGCCACAATCGTGTTGACCCGCCAGGATGACAGCGGAACCGTGGCCGGGCGATTCGACTCCCAGCACCTGAGCGTCCTGGGAATCGACCCCGCGCAGGGCATGGTCTACGTGTGTGGCCCTTCAGGTCTGACCGCAGTGGTGGCGGAGCACGTCGCGACCCGCCACCCCCTCGCAGACTGCCGGGTTGAGTCCTTCGCGCCCGCCGTTGCCCCGAGCGACCCCGCAGCCGCGCAGGGCGTGTTGACCTTCGCCCGCTCGGGTCGCAGCGCTCATAACGACGGCGCCACCCTGCTGGACCAGGCCGAAACCGCTGGGTTGACCCCGGCTGCCGGCTGCCGCATGGGCATCTGCCACACCTGCATCACCACCAAACACGCCGGCGTCGTGCGTGACATCCGGACCGGCCAGACCGATGACGGCGGCGACGGGGAGATCCAACTGTGCATCTCCCAGGCCGTCGGTGACGTCCAGCTTGATCTGTGACCGGCAGCCCAAACACACACCTCTCACCTCTCACCTCGAAGGAGAACCCCAATGTTTGACACCATCACCAGCCTGCTCCCCCTGCGGTATGCACCGCCAACCGTCCCGAACCGCCACTCAGACGACACCCTCACCTGGGGCGTTGACGCCGACGGCCGCCCTATCCTGACCGAATCCCAGGTCGAGGAATTGGGGCGGGAACTGGACCTCATCCGCGAACGCGAGATGGCCGACCGCGGTGAGGTCGACGCCACCTACATCCGGCGCATGGTCGCCATCCAGCGCTCGTTGGAGATCGGCGGACGCGGTCTGCTGTTCCTCAGCTTCCTGCCACCGGCCTGGGTCGCCGGAGTCGCTGCGCTGGCCGTCTCAAAGATCCTTGACAACATGGAAATCGGCCACAACGTCATGCACGGTCAGTACGACTGGATGAACGACCCGAACCTGCACTCCAGCAAGTTCGAGTGGGACACCGCGGCACCAGCGGCTAACTGGAAGCACGGTCACAACTTCCTGCATCACACCTACACCAACATCATCGGCAAGGACCGCGACATCGGCTACGGCATCCTGCGCATGACCCAGCAGGAACGTTGGACCCCTGGAGCGCTGCTCAACCCGGTCAAGGCCGCACTGCTGGCCCTGCTGTTCCAATGGGGTGTGGCATTGCACGACGTCGAGGTGGAAAAGATCCTCAACGGCGACAAGTCCTGGGACGAGGCCGATGACGTGTTGTGTGCCATCGGACACAAGGCAAAGCGTCAGGCACTGAAAGACTACGTGCTGTTCCCCCTGCTGGGACTACCGCTGGCGCCAGCAATCCTGGCCGGCAACGCGGCAGCGAACCTGACCCGCAATGTGTGGGCGTTCTCGATCATCTTCTGCGGTCATTTCCCGGAGGGTGTCGCGTTGTTCACCGAAGAGGAGGTTGCCGATGAGACCCGCGGTAGCTGGTACCTGCGACAGATGCTGGGCTCGGCCAACCTGACCGGCGGTAAGCTGTTTCACATCATGAGCGGCAACCTGTCCCACCAGATCGAACACCACCTGTTCCCCGATCTGCCCGCGCGGCGCTACCAGTACATCGCCCCAGAGGTCCAAGAAATCTGCCAGCGCTACGGCCTGCCCTATAACTCCGGCGGGTTGACCACACAACTTGGCAGCGTGTGGCGCAAGATCGTGCGGCTGTCCTTCCCCAACCGTGGACCCGCAACCGACGTCGGAATCGCCTCGGCGCCCCAGGTCACTACCGACCAGGAGCGTCTGCCGGTCAGCGTCTGAGGCCAGTCGCCTATGTCGCCGGGACCGGTGGTGGATAGACACCCTGGTCCCGCACCGACGTTGCCGCACGGACGTAGGCGTCCAATGCGAGGCGAAAGATCACCGATCCGACGGAGACCCGGCGTACGCCCAGATCGGCCAATTCCGCGACGGTGGGCCCGCCGGGGAGCAGCAGCACGTTGACCGGTGCAGGGACCTCCGCGACCACCCGCGCGATGTCGGCGGGTCGCAGCAGACCGGGTGCGTAGACGCAGCCGGCCCCGACCTCGGCGTAGGCACGCAACCGGGTGATGGTGTCATCCAGATCCCGCACCCCATGCAGATGGTTCTCACACCGGGCCGTCAGTGTCAGGCCGGCCGCTGATGCCGCCTCGGCCGCCGCGCGCACCCGGTCGAGCGCTTCAGGAAACGGGGTGATCGCGTCCATCTTCGGGTCATAGTCCTCGATCGAGCAACCCGCTGCTCCCGCCCGCGCCAGGGCGGTAACGGTGTCGGCGACCCCGTCGGCATCATCGGCGAAGCCGTTCTCGGCGTCCACGCTCAGCGGCAGTGCGGTTGCCTGTGACATGACCCGCACGTGGTCCAGCAGCTGATCACGGGTGATATGCATGTCGGGTAACCCCAACGTCCCCGCCAGGCCGGCGCTGGTGGTGGCCAGTGCGTCAAAGCCGAGTTCGGCCAGGATCCTGGCCGAACCCACGTCGTGCGGGTTGGGCATGACGAAGATGCCCGTCTGGTGCAGTGCGGCGAAGCGAACACGTGTGTCCATGCCCATCAACCTAATCCCTCCACGCGCAGCAAGGTGTAGGCCGCGGCCATGGCCAGAGCGGGGTCGTGCAGCCCCGGTGCGTGTGTGCCCTCATCTTCCAGGGCCTGTGGCAGATCCCAGTGGTACAGGGTCGGGACCGGTTCGATTCCCACCGCCAGCAGGGCATCGACCAGACGGTCATAGAAGTCCAGTCCCCGGGGGTTCGACCCGTCCTCTGCCACCGGGATCTGGTACGCCGCTGTGGCCGCACCCAGTCGCAGCGTCCCCGGCAGTCGAGCGGCCAACTCGGCGGGTGGCAGGATTTCCATCAGCGCAGCGGGGTCAGGAACGGGCTGACGGCATCGTGAAAGGCCTGTGGATCGTCAAGCATCGGCAGGTGTGCCGATCCGGACAGGGCAATATGACGGGCATCTGGCATCCGGGACGCTGCCGTGATCAAGAGGTCATTGGACTGGGTCACGTCAAAGTCGCCGGTGACAACCACTGTGGGTTGGGTCACCTGCTCCAACCTCTCCCACGCGGAGGGGCCCCACCGTCCCTCCCCCACATCCGGCGCGGCCAGCGCGCGGCCGTTCATGTCCAGGAACAGCTCTCTGGCTGCTCCGGAGACACGACCGCGCGGCTGTAATGGACCGTCCAACCACAGGTGGGCCTCCAGGGTGTTGACCAGATCCAGGTCGCCTGACTCGTCTGCCTGGTCGAGTTCGGCGTCCAGAGCAGCCAGGTTCGGTTCGAAGTCAGCCGGGTCCAGTTTCGGGGCCCCGGTGATGCCCGCCGCGACCAGGACCAGCCCGTTGATGCGATCGGGACGGTCCAGTGCCGCGTCCAGGGCCGTGCGACCCCCCATGCTGTTTCCGACCAGGACCGCAGAGTCGATCTCCATGGCATTCATCACAGCGAACAGGTCCTCGACGTGGCTGAAGGACTCTGGCTGCCATGACGATTCGCCATACCCCCGGCGGTCATAGGTCACCACGCGCCAACCCTGGGCCTGCCATACCGCGGCGCTGTCACGCCACACCCGGCTATCGGCCACGCCCGCATGTAGGGCCACCAGCACAGGACCTGCGCCGTCGTCCCAGGCTGCCAGTCGAGCAGTGCCAACGTCGATGGTCTTCATGGCTGTCCCTCCTGCATCAGACCCTCTACATCAGATCGTGGACCGTGCGCCCGTTGTACAGCGTCATCACCGGCCGTCCGGTGAGGGTCTCGCCCGCAAACGGGCTGTTTCGTGATTTGCTGGCCAGGGTGTCGACGTCGACCACCCATTCGTGAGCGGGGTCGAACACGCACAGGTTGGCGGGTCGGCCGGCCCGGATCGGGCCGCCATGTTCCTCAAGCCCCGCGATACCGGCCGGGTTGACCGACAGCACCTGTACCGCCTGAGAAGGAGTGAGCATCCCCGGGATGACGAGATGTGTCCAGATCACCGAAGCAGCCGTCTCGGTGCCAAGCATCCCTGGCGGGGCGTCGGCCAGGGATGCTGCCTTGCGGGCGGGGCTGTGCGGCGCATGGTCGGTCGCGACTGCCTGGATCGTTCCGTCCGCCAGTCCTGCGCGTAGTGCGGCGACATCCGCTGCGGTTCGCAGCGGAGGGTTCATCTTCCCGTTGGTTCCCAACCTGGGCACATCCTCCTCGGTCAGTGCCAGATGTTGGGGTGTGACCTCACAGGTCACCGCCAGCCCTTCGCGCCTGGCACGTGCCACGTGGCGCAGGGACAGCCGACTGGACAGGTGCAGCACGTGGTAGCGCCCACCCGTCAGACGAGCCAGGGCGACATCTCGCGCCACGATGACCTCTTCGGCCTCCGCGGGTCTGCCCCGCACTCCCAGCGCCTGCGCCGTGGCTCCTTCGTTGATGACCCCACCGGCTACAAGGGCCTCGTCCTCGGCATGCTGGCTGACCACCATCCCGGGCAACCGGGTTGTGGCTTGCAGGGCGGCCCGCATCAAGGCCGAGTCCATCAACGCGTTGCCGTCATCGGTGAACACTCGAACTCCGGCCCCATACAACGCATCGAAGTCGACCACCTGGTGGCCTTCCCGGCCCCGGGACAGCGTTGCCGAGGTGCGGACATCGATGAGCGCGTGTCGGGCGATTGCCATGACCTGACCGACGACATCCACGCCGTCGACGGGGGGTGTTGTGTTCGGCATCAGCACGACAGCGGTCATCCCTCCTCGTGCCGCCCCTTGCGCCCCGGACTCGATGTCCTCAGCGTCAGTCCCACCTGGTTCGCGGAAGTGAACCTGGATGTCAACCAGGCCAGGCATGACCAGGAGGCCTGTCACATCGAGGATTCCCCCGCCGGCATCCGCGACCGTTCCCGCAGGTGCCACTGCCGTGATGTTCCCCTCCGTCACCACGATGTCAGTCTGTTGCTGCGGTGATGCACCATCGATCAGCGTGCCACCTCGCAGGACCATTGTGCGCATCGCCGTTGATCCTACGGACCCTCGCCCGACCGAGGGAAATTCGCGCCTGAACCGTCACGAGGGGCATGACGGTTCGTTATCACAGGCACCGCCCCGCTCACTAGTCACTTCTCGAAACGGAACCATCCCATGTCACAGCATGACGGCCTGACCCATACCCTGGCCGCCTACAGCGCACTGTCCGACCACCACCACATCGACGATGCAGTCGACCACCTGATCGCAAGAATCGGCTGGGACAACGCGTTTGCGACATTGGCTGCGATGGACCAGGTACGCGCCTCGGTCGGTATGTACTCGATGATCTGCGGGCTGTTCATCTCCGATCCCTCCTGAATTTGCTCCTGCGATGCGCGAAGCCGAGGCCAGGCGCGGGCAAAGAGTCGATCAAACCGTGCCTAAGCCGGATGCGATCGGGGCAGCATCGGCGTTAGTCAGGTACTAACCCCCCTTTCCTGGGGCAGTCACCGCCCCTATCAAGGCACACACGGAGCAGCACCAATGCCCAGCACCAACGCCACCTCATCCGACACCTACGATTCCGGTCTTCTGGTCGCCCCGGCCGCGGAGGTCACTGCTAACGCGATGACGATGGCGGTGCACCACGATGACGTGGGCGATCTGTTGATTGCGCTGCTGGGCTGGGATCAGGCAGTCCAGAGCCTGGTCGCATCACCTCACCCACGCGCCACTCGGATCCTCCCCAGTGTGCTGAGTTGGTTGTTGGTCAGGTAGGTCTACTCAGCGCAGGCGGGCGTCCGTGGCCGACTCAGCCTCAGCGGCACGACTTCCCCGCCAGGAGAAGATGGGAATGGCCACAGCACCAGCGATGGCCACGACGTTGATCTGGCCTAGGCCTAGGCGGTACCTAATTGCCACTCGGATCCGTGC
Source organism: Euzebya sp. (assembly GCA_051004735.1). Taxonomy (GTDB): domain Bacteria; phylum Actinomycetota; class Nitriliruptoria; order Euzebyales; family Euzebyaceae; genus Euzebya. The sequence continues at coordinate 13,571 of JBPCKA010000012.1, forward strand.
CGTTCAGCGTATCGTCAATGATCGATCCAATCCCGCCAAGGACATCGGGGAGTTGATCCACCGGAGTCGACAGCGCGGAGGGAAGCAACGATTCCACTGGATCGGGCAGGACGTCCAGAACGTCGTCGATGATCTGATCCACCTCTGTTCCCGTTCCCTCAAGGACCTCACCGAGGCTCGGAATCTGCTGTGGGGGGTTCTGTGGTGAGGGGTCGACTGCGGGTCCGGGCTCCTGCACGGTTGGCTGGTCAGGCCGGATCGGCAGGTCAGGCCGGATCGGCAGGTCCGGGAGGTTGGGAAGGTTCGGCAGTTCGGGCCCCTGTGGTGGGGTCACCGGTCCTCCCTGAGTACCGGGGGATGCGGGAATTCCAGGGGTGCTCGGCGTTATGGGCCCGAACGTGATTGTGGGCACCGGCAGCTGACCCGGTTCCCGACCTGGCAGGGGAAGTTGTGGGAACAACGACGGGACGGGAGTGGGTGTCGCCCCCGGTCGGAACATTTCTGCCAGTGCCCTGCCGACCTGATCGATGCTGAGATCCAGGATGCGTGCGGCTACGAGCGCCTCACCTGACAAATCCGGTTCCAACGTTCGCACCATGTCGCGCAGGGCCGCAATATCATCTGACAGCAGCAGCGCGGGTTCGACCAACCCTGCGGACACGATCAGGTCGCCGGCCTCGACCACACGCTGCGCGGCTCTGGTCAATGCTTCGGAGGCGGCGGCCTGCTGATCGTCGGCTGCTGCGCGGCGCGCTTCCTCGACCCGGTCGAACGCATAGCTCATGGCCCGGTTACCGCGAGACACCTGATCGAAGGTCGTGGCCAGGCGAATGTCTTCAAGCACGATCTTGGTCGGATACAGCAGATCCCCGGGCTGAGCCGACTCCGCGGCGGCTGCAATCCCACCCCCAGCCAGCGCCACAGCCGCAATCCCGGTGCCCGTGGCAACACCTGTGGCGTAGGTGAACCGTCGTAGCCCGTCACGCATCCGGGTCAGAAGGGGGGTCTGTCCCGCCTGGGTCCGGGCAGCCGTCAGGATCTGGGCGCGAAGCTCTGCCTTGAACTCCTCCCGTGGCGGTGGGGCCTGGGGCGGAGCCGCCCGCAACGCCGAGGCCAGCAGTGACAATCCACGTTCCTGCCCGTGGGGTACGAAGTCCGCACCGGCATCCTCGTCATGCGACCGTGGACCGTCCACTTCGTCGCGGTCGAGGATGACCGCTAACCGATCGATCTGGGCCTGACGGCTCACAGCAGTGCCTCCACATCGACATGCTTGGACAGTGCCTTCAGCGCGCGATACTGCAGGGCCCTGATTGCACCGGCCTTCTTCCCCATGATATGGGCGGTTGTCTCGACGTCGTAGCCCATCATGAACCGGTGGTACAGAACCTCGGACTGTTCACTTTTCAGCCGGGCCATTGCCGAATGGATATCGGCCCGCAGTTCCTGCTGTTCCAGGCGCTGCTCGGGGGCGTCATCACTGGGAGCAGTATCCATCGAGTCATGCACCTCGGCGACGCAGCTCTCCAGCCGAAAGCGGGCGGATTTGAAGTGATCATGACAACGGTTGCGGGCGATGGTGGTCAGCCAAGCGCCAAAGTCCTTGCCCTGCCACGTGAAGGTGTCGATGCGCTTCAGCGCTCTGATGAACACATCCGACGTCAGGTCCTCGGCGGTCTGACTATCGCCGACACGGTGGTAGCAATACGCAAAGACCTTGTCCACATAGCGGTCATACAGAATGGAGAAGGAGTAGGCGTTGCCGTTCTGGACGGCCTTGACGTGCTGAACGACATCGGGATCGATTGCCTCAACAGCGTCATCGACCGGCCCGGCGGGAGCCATCTCGACCCTTGGGACTCCTGCGGACATCGCCAGGACAGCCGGGATCTCACGACCGTCGGTGGTGACCAACAGTGGGGTGACCAACACAGACTGGCAGGCGGGCGTGGCGAACAGCCTGGTCAGGTACTGGGCCAATCGCGTGGTCGCATCGTCGCACGCAAAGGCCCGCGGGACGCCCGGGAATCGCATGTCTGTAGTGTCGGCAGCAAAAGGCCTAGGGGATATAGCCCAAAATGACTAAATCCCCACGGTTGGCCGCGCGCGTGAGCGCCCCGATCAGGGGGCGGCTTGAGCCTGGTCCAACTCCACATGGACGCCTTGACGACGGTACTGCTCGCCACCTTGACCATCCGAGACCAACGAATCATCGTCGTTGGTCACCATGGTCCCGGTGAAGTCCAACCTCTGGCCCTCGGTCGGCGTGAAACCCAGTGGCAGCAAACCTGCGTCGTAGGCCACGAAGACCCGGTTGTCCTCACCCGTTCCGATCCAGAAACCCGCGTCGACCACGGATTGGATCAACACGTCGTTGCCGGTGAGTGACTGATCGGCGAACGACGACAGTTGGGCCTCATTTACAGGGAACAGCATGCGGCCGTCCTGGGCGAGAACCTCACCGGGATCATCCGGTGTGCGCTGGGACGGGGTGGGCGCTGGCTGGGTCGCCGTGGGGGCGGTGGTGGGTGAAGTCGTCGGCTCCGCCGGCGTTGGAACGGCCGGCGGGGTCGAGGTGGGCACCGGCGTCGGGGTCGGGGTGGGGATCGGCGTCGGGGTGGGGGTCGGCGTCGGCGTGGGCGTCAGGGAAGGAGTCGGCGTCGGCGTCGGCGTGGGCGTCACCGTGGGAGTCGGCGTGCTGCTGGGGCTGAGCACCACATCCCCCTCGTCATCGCGCGTGACGAAGACTCCCAGCAGCACGACCAGCAAGACCAACAGACCGATGATGAGGTACAGCAACCATGGCGGAACCCCCTGTGAGGGAGGCAGGCCACCATCGGCTGGTTCCACCTCGGGGCCCACAATGGGCCCCGCAACTTCGACTGGAACCACAGGAGGTGGTGGCGGGGCCGGTGGGACCGGCTGATCGCCGCTGGGCGGGGGCAGACGGCGGGTTGGATCGTAGGGATCGCTCACGGGTTGACCACGTTCTTTCGGTGATGTCAGACATAGACGTTTGGTCACGCTCTTACCCCAAGCCGCGCTTCCTGACCCCTTAGCAGCTTTGGCTAGGCGGTCGCAGGCAGCCGCCGGGCCCCCCGCAGCATTGGGGTGGTGAAGCCGATCGAAGGACATTCTCCCCTCGCGTGGTCCGAATCGGGATCGGCCGTTCGTCAAACCTGTGACACTCAACCACATTGCCTCCCCTCCCGCGGACGCGTTCATATGAAGGAGACCCCAATGAAGTTCATGCTCATCCTGGCCAGCGATCCGGTCTTGGAACCTGACCCCACATCACCCCACTTCGAGGCGTACATGGAGGAATGGGCGGCGTACAGCCAGGCGTTGGAGACGGCCGGGATCGACTTCGACGGCGAGGCGTTGCGGGGCGCCGAGACCGCCACAACGGTGCGAGTGCGGGATGGCGAACGGATCGTCACTGATGGCCCCTTCATCGAGTCGAAGGAGGTTTTCGGTGGCTACTACATCATCGACGTGACCGACCTTGACGCCGCGCTTGACTGGGCGGCGAAGATCCCGAACGCGGGCTTCGGCACCGTCGAAGTGCGCCCGGTGATGGCCTTGCACTGAGATGGCCATCCCTGTGACCGCCGCAGAGTTTGATGTCACCGAGGTCTTCCGCGACGAATGGCCGCGCCTTGTCGCACGGCTTGTCCGAGATCTCGGTGATGTTGGACTGGCGGAGGATACCGCCCAGGACGCCTTCGTCGAGGCGGCTCGCCGGTGGTCTCCGGGCCACATCCCGGACGTTCCGGCGGCTTGGCTGCTGACGACTGCTCGGAGGAAGGCGATCGACCACCTACGCCGATCCAAACGGTTGAACGAAAAGCTGGCCGATCTCGCTGCTGATGTGGCGAGACAGACCCACGCCGAACACGTCACGTCCAACTTGGCGGTCAAGGACGATGACCTTGTCGACGAACAGTTGGCCCTCCTGCTTGGGTGTTGCCACCCGGCGTTGCCATTCGAGTCACAGGTTGCGTTAACACTTCGGATCGTTGCGGGGCTGTCCAGCGCCCAGATCGCCCGGGCCTTCCTTGTGACCGAGTCAACAATGACTCGACGCCTCACGCGAGCGAAGTCCAAGATCAGGGCGGCCAATATCCCGTTCGGCCGCTCGAACGTGGGGACCCTTCACGAGCGGTTGCCGGCGGCCTGCGCGATTGTCTATTCCGTCTTCGCCGAAGGCCACTCGAGTGCGACCGGCCCCACGCTGGTCCGCGGAGATCTGTGTGACGAGGCGATCTGGCTGGGTTCCCTCCTCCATCGTCTGGTATCCGACGACGCCGAGGTTGCCGGCCTGCTTGCGATGATGTTGCTGATCGACGCCCGCCGAGCAGCGCGTGTCGATCGTGACGGCCGTGCGGTCGTGCTGGCCGAACAGGATCAATCGCAGTGGGATGCCGATCAGATCGCGCAAGGGAAGGCACTGCTTGCTGCTGCGCACGCGATGTCTGATACCGGCCCGTATCAATTGCAGGCGGCGATCGCTGCGTTGCATGCCACGGCGCCAACGTTCGCCGACACCGACTGGACTGCCATTGTGAACATCTACGACGTGTTGATGCGCCGACAGCCGTCGGCAATCCTAGGGCTCAACCGAGCGATCGCCATCTTCCATCGTGATGGAGTGATCGCGGGCCTCGACGCGCTGAACAAGATCGAGGAACGGATGCCGTTCTCCGCCGATCTCGTGACCTATCCGTACTTTCACAGCGCAAGGGCGGAGATGTTGGCGGCGGCCGGACGTACCAGTGAGGCAGTCACTGCGTTTGGGCGGGCACTTTCGTCGTGCTCCAATGAGCAGGGACTTGCCGGTTCCGGGCAGACCGATCAGTGCGATGCCCTTCGGTGGCGGTAGAGCGAAGGTCCAGATGGTCCATGAAGGCCAGGTGGGCGCGTTCGGCGGTCATCGGAGAAGATGTTCGGCCAGGACGGGACGCAGTGCGCGAAATGCCTTGCCCCGATGGCTGATCGCGTGCTTCTCAGCGGGGGACATCTGAGCGGTGGTCCGGTCGTGTCCCCGTGGTTGAAACACGGGGTCGTACCCGAATCCACCCGATCCCCGAGGAACCTCAACCGCCATGCCCTCCACTGCCGCCTCGACGGTGTGGTGACGCCCGTCGGGCAGCACCAGTGCGGCCGCGCAGACAAAGCGTGCGGTCCGATCCCCCTGCCCGACATCGCTCATGTGCTGCAGCAACAGATCCAGGTTCGCCTGATCGACCTCCGCCCGGCCGGCACCTTTCCCAATTCTCAGATCTGAGCTATCGGCCGGCCTACCGGGACCAATCCTCAGATCTGAGGTCTGGGGGGAACTGCTGGCCCGCTTCGGCGACACCTGGTTGACCTCCGCGTAGCGGGCGCTGTAGATGCCTGGCGCACCATTCAAGGCATCCACCACCAGCCCGGAGTCATCAGCAATGCAGGCCAGACCGCAGGCGACCACGCCGGCCCGTGCCTTCAGCAACGCATTTGCCGCAAAAGAGTCACCCGTTTCCTCCACGTCGGGTAGTCCGACGTCGGCGGCGGACAGCAGGTCGATGCCCAGGCCGTCCAGGATCGCCCGCAGTTCAGCCACCTTGCCGTCGTTGTGGGTGGCCAGCACAAGCTGTGCGGTCATGGGTGATCAGGCTGCTGCAAGGCAGTGGCCACGGCCTCTCGCTGGGCGGCGAACAGCGTGTCGCATCCTCCTGCTGCCAGATCAAGCATGGCAGTCAACTCTTCACGGCTGAAGGGTTCAGCCTCAGCTGTTCCCTGTACCTCGATCAGGCGTCCATCCCCCGCCATGACCACGTTCATGTCGGTTTGCGCGCCGGAGTCCTCGGCATAGTCAAGATCCAGCCGCGGCTGCCCCTCAACCATTCCGACGCTGATGGCCGCGATCTGCGTCAGCTTCGGTACGCGGCGGATCATGCCCCGCTCGGCGGCCCGATTGACCCCCAGAGCCAGTGCGATCCACCCACCGGTGATCGAGGCGGTGCGGGTACCCCCGTCGGCCTGCAGCACATCGCAGTCAACGGTGATGGACACCGGCCCCAACGTGTTCAGATCCACGGCCGCCCGCAGTGACCTACCGATCAGCCGTTGGATCTCGACGGTCCGGCCCTTCTGCTTGCCTCGTGCGGCCTCCCTGTCGGTTCGTTCACGCGTGGCGCGCGGGAGCATCGAATACTCCCCGGTGATCCACCCAGAACCCGATTCGCGGAGCCAGCGGGGGACGTTGTCGGTGACGCTGGCGGCACACAGCACACGGGTGTCGCCCATCGACAGTTCCGCCGAGCCTTCGGCGTAGCTGAGGACGTCGGTGAGGATACGCAGCGGACGGGTCGCGTCGGTGTGGCGGCCATCCGCCCGGATGGATGCGGCGGTCGCTGGTGGGCTGTCGGTGTCTGGCGGGGTCACAAGTCGATCTCCATCAGGTCGGTGGCGACGATGATCGGGCCGCGGTAGGCCGTGGCTGCCTCAACTGCAACCGCGTCGGCGTCGTTGTAGGGCGAAACGTGGGTGATGACCAGGCACGCGGCAGCCGCGGCCTCGGCCGCCTGCCCCGCTTCAAGCCCGGTGCAGTGGACGTCGGCGGGAATCGGGCGCTGGGATTCCATCCAGGTCGCGTCACACAAGAACAGGTCGGCGTCACGCGCCAGATGACTGGTCTGGGGCGTCGGTGCGGTGTCGCCGGTGAAGGCAATCACTTTGTCTGCGGCGGTGGTGCGAGATCCCAAGCACTCCATGGGATGATTCATCTCGAACAACTCGATGCGCAGCGGCCCCAATTCCAACACATCACCGGCACGGGCCTGATGGAAGTGCAGCAGATTGGCCATCTTGTCCACCGATTCCTGCGGCAGGATCGTAGCGATCATGGGATGCATGTCAGTGGGGCCGTACACGGGAATGGGGCCGGGGCGTGCGGGGTGGAAGCGCAGGGCGTACTGCAACCCGTACAGATCCAGGAAGTGATCTGGATGCATGTGGCTGATGAGGATCGCATCCAGGTCGGCCAAGTCCATGACCTTGCACAGGTTGTGCAACGCACCCGGCCCCAGATCCAACAGCAGGTTGTAGCCGTCGTGGCTGAGTAGATAGCTGGAACACACCCGCTCGGCCGAGCAGTGTGTCCCCGCGGACCCGATAATGGTCAGGCGGGTGGTCACGTCCACCCACCCGGTCGCGTGCCGGTCGTGCTGCGGCTTGTGGAGACACTCATCGTGGGACGGAGTGTAGGAGCAATCAGGTGACGGCAGGCTCGACGTCGGCGTCGCGGACACGAGGACCCAGGAAACGTTCGGCCAACCTGGCGAAAATCGCCGGATCTCCCGTGGAGGCGAACCGGTGCTGCGGCACAGCGTCGTGGGCAAGCAGGTCGCCATCGACCAACTTTGCGAACACCGCGCGGGCGGTGGTCTCAGCCGATGACACCAACACCACGTCCGGGCCCATGACATAGCTGATCACGCCTGTCAGCAGTGGATAGTGGGTGCAGCCCAGGATCAGGGTGTCGATCTGGGCAGCGATCAGTGGGGCCAGGTATTCGCGTGCAACGTCCAGCACCTCCGGATCGGTGGTCCGGCCCTGCTCCACCAGTGTCACGAACCGCGGGCAGGCCTGGCTGAACAGTTTTGTGGCCTCGCCACCGATCCGCACGACGGCCCGGTCGTAGGCTCCGGAGTGGATCGTGCCCTGGGTCCCAATCACCCCCACTCGGCGCGATCTGGTGGCCCTGATGGCGGTGTCGACCGCTGGTTCGATCACGCCGACCACCGCCAGGTCAAACCTCAGTGGGTCAACCTCCAGGGCCGCCGCAGTGGCGGTGTTGCAGGCCGCGACCACCAGTTTGACGTCACGGGCTGCCAACCAGGCCACCACTTCGGCGGTGTAGGTGCGCACCTGTCCCTGAGGCAGCGGACCGTAGGGTCCCCTGGCGGTGTCACCCAGGTACAGCACACGTTCGTCGGGCAGCAGGTCCATCAGCGCGCGGGCAACGGTCAACCCACCGACGCCTGAATCGAACACACCGATGGGACGTGGATCAGCCATACGAATCAGGGTAGGCGCACTGGCGACCTGCGACGTGCAGCCGGCCTGTCAGGCCAGTTGGGTGGACGTGGTCACCTCGTGCATCATGATCTCCGGCGGTCCCGCAACCAGGTCGGGCAGGGCTTCGAGTGCAGAAGCGACGTGCGGTTGTTGAAGGTGGGCTCCGGCGGTCTCTGCGGAATCCCACATCTCGACAGATCTGAAGGTGTTGGGGTCGCTGACCGAGGTGTAGAAGTCATAGGACTGGCAGCCCTCGTCGGTGCGTGACGCCTGGATCAAAGTGCTGACCACCTCGAGCAGGCGATCTCGACCCTCCGGGCGGCAGGTGACTGTGGCGATGACCATGTGCATGACGGCGTCCCGACGTTCTCATGACCGCACGGTGCGGCGACCCGTGACGCTAGCCGATGCATCGAAGCCAGTCGCCGTGGCATTCTTCGTCGTGTGGATGCTGGGGATGTAGCCGTGACGGCCAGGGGGTTGTTCATGTTGGATGAGACGGGCCGGTGGGTGCCCCCGGCAACACAGGCGCAACGCCTTGAGGCCGCGGAGGCGCTGCTGGATGGCCAACATCGCGTTCCGGCTCCCTCGAAGGAGTTTCTGGCTCGCGTGAGCGACTACCTCGCCCCTGTGGCCGGCAAGTTCAACCACGCCCAAATGATCCACACCTACATCTCCAGCGAGCGGTTCGAGCGGTGGGTCTCGGTGGCAAGCGCCTACCTTGATCCGCTGGGTCTGGACGTCCTCGGGTCCGGCTGCGGTGTCGGTGGCTCCCTGGTGGCGTGGTGGACCGCCGGAGCCGCCACGGTCACCGGCCTGGAGATCGATCCGGCGATCGTGGAGATGGCCCAACTACGCGTTGCGGGCCTCGACGGGGTACGTGCCCTGCTGTATGACGGCGGCGAACTGCCCTTCGACGACGGCTCCTTCGACGTGGTGGAAAGCCTCGACGTTCTTGAGCACGTCCCGCACCCCCAGCGCTACATCGCCGAACTCACTCGAGTCCTCCGGCCCGGCGGCGCGGTGCTCCTGGTCACCCCCAACCGTCTGTTTCCCATGGAGCAACACGTCAACGTGCCCCTTGTGACCTGGCTGCCGATCGACCGCGCCAACCGTTTGAGCGCCACGCTCGCACCACGTATCAAGCGACTGCCCGCCGACCTGTCATGGCGGCTGTCACGGCTGCCGACCGTCAGGGAAACCAACGTCAGCCACCGCACTCTGCGCGCGCTGGCCAAGGCCAACGGCCTGTACCTGCAACGTCTGGATCATCGCAACCACCCTCACGACTGGCCACTGCCGCCCTCGCCCTTGGGTGCCGACAGGATCGCAACACATCGAGTGGGCAAGTTTGTTGCCCCAACCCGCCACCTGGTCACCCTCCTCCACAAGCGGCCCGAAGCGACAGTGGCACCACGTGGCGGGCGGCGTGATCGTCGGGGGCGGTGAGGACTGCCGCGGGATGCTCAGTCGCTGAACGTGGGTGAGAGGTCGAAGGCCGCTCGTCGCGACGCCCGTCGCAGTGCGCCGAGCACGGCGGGGCCAACCAGCAGTATGGCCGCGACGTTTGTGATGGCCCTGCCGGTGTCCCAACCCAGCGCCGAGGTGCTGAGCGTGTACAGCAGGAAGCGGTGGAGGTTGGCCAGCACCGGTGCACCTGCGATGTAGGACAACTGGGTGTCGCCACCCAGGGCGAAGGGCCAGAAGGCAAGGTTCATCAAGAACCCGTACAGGTAGGCGCTGAGCGCACCGAACAGTGCGAGCATCGACAACTCAGCGCGGCCGCGTAGTCCTGGCGCCGGAAGTAGCCCGGCCAGAAGGCCCACCCAGGCCGACGCCAACATCTGGAATGGTAGCCAAGGGCCCACACCGCCGGTCAGCAACGCCGAGGCGAACAGGGTCGAACAGCCCAAGACGAAGCCAAATCCCGGACCCATCACCCGCCCCGACAGGACCAGCAGGAAGAACACCAACTCGATCCCCGCGGTCCCCGCTCCCAAAGGACGCAACACCGCCCCCACCGCCGACAACACGCCGATCAACGCCAGCGCCTTGGCGTCCATCCCGCCGTGCGTCATCTCGGCCAGGACCACCGCCAGCAGGATCGGAAGGATGGCGATGAACACGAACGGTGCGTCAGTCGAATGGGCGAAGCCCTCGGAGGGGCTCAGCAGCAGGGGCCAGCAGAACATGGCCAGACCCGCGATTGATGCGAGTGCCAGAACGACGGCGCCGGGACGGCCGACGCGGATGACCTGGGGCCGGTGCCAAGATTGCGCACCGGTGGTCTGACCGCGGGCTGCCTGCCGATGCATCAGCCGGTCACCGGATGGGTTGCGGCCAGCGCGTCACGGACCTGCCGGACGTTCAGCCACGGGTCTGGTCGTAGAACCTTGGTGATCTGTGGGGCAAAGGCCGGTGAGGCGAGCAATACCTCTTGCGAGGGGCCATCAGCCACGATTTCCCCCTGGGCCATCACGATGATCCTGTCGCAGGTGGTGGCGACGAACTCCACGTCGTGGGTGCTGATCACCACCGCCGCCCCCGCGCCAGCCAGACGGTCAAGGACCCGGGTCAGCTGGGCCTTGGCCCGGTAATCCAGACCCCGGGTGGGTTCATCCAGCAGGACGACGTCGGGGGAGGCCGTCAACTGGATGGCCAACACCAGCGCCAGACGCTGTCCCTCGGACAGATCACGGGGATGGGAGTCACCAGCGATGCCTCCGACGAGGTCGTCCAGCAGATCCCGGCAGGTCCCGGCGGGGACCGCTGCCTCGCGATCAGCCTGGGCACATTCCTCCGAGACCGTGGCCAGATACAGCAGATCCGTCGGTGTCTGGGGCACCAAGCCGATCAGCGCCCGCGCCTCGGCGGGTGACAGCCGGGCTGGGTCTGACCCGGCGATGAGAACCTGGCCCCCATCGCGACGCCCGCTGCCTTGCAGCGCCCACAGCAGGGACGACTTGCCGGACCCGTTACGACCCATCAACGCCACCACCTGTCCGGCGAGGAGATCCAGGTCGACACCGCTGACCGCCACGATCTGCCCGTGACGGACCACGACGCCTCGGCCACCACCCAGGGGGATCTGCGCCTGGGGTGTCGCCGCGCGGGGTGATCCTTGATGGTCATTGCCTTGCGGCAGCAGCCGCTCACGCAACCCCTGTGCCTGCCGACGGGCATCCCGGACCGTCAACGGCACGGGATCCCAGCCAGCCAGCCGTCCCAGTTCCACCACGGGGGGGACGACCGCGCTGTCCTGCATCACCGTACCAGCAGGACCATCGACGACGGTCCCGTCAGCTCGCACCTCAACAGCATGCTCGGCGAACTGCAGAATGCGTTCCAGACGGTGTTCGGCTACCACCGCGGTGACGCCCAGGTCATGGACCAGGCGGGCGATGGAGGCAAGCACCTCCTCAGCCGCCGTGGGGTCCAGGGCCGAGGTGGGCTCGTCCAACACCAGAACCTGCGGATGGGCAGTCAGCACTGCTCCGATGGCGACCCGTTGCTGCTGACCGCCCGACAGGGTACGCAGAGAACGGCCCCGGAGATCGGCCAGGCCCAGCAGATCGAGGGTCTCCTCCACCCGTTTGCGCATTACTGCGGGAGCGATGCCCAGTTGTTCCATGGTGAAGGCCAGTTCGTCCTCCACCGTCTCGGTGACGAACCCGGCCAAGGGGTCTTGACCGACGGTGCCCACCACGTCGGCCAGATCGCGGGGAGCTGCCGTGCGCGTGTCCCGCCCAGCGATCGTGACGCTGCCTGACAGGGTGCCTCCCGTGAAATGCGGCACCAGACCGTTGATGGCACCCAACAACGTGGACTTTCCCACGCCGGTTGACCCCACGACCACACAGAACTCACCCTCCGGTATGTGAAGGTCGACATCGCGCAGCGCAGGGCGTGTCGAATCGGCGTAGGCGATGGTGACGTCGCGAAAGCGGATCATGTCACCGACCCGGGCGCCGGTTGGCCGGGGGTGGCTGTCCCGGCCCGGTGGATCGTGCCAGACGCAGGGGCAAGCAGAGCCGGTAACCCGGCCAGCAGCACGCCGACGGTGGCCAGCAGCGGGAGTTGGGGCCAACTGAAGGGTTGTAGCGAGGGGAACACCACGTCGGGTTGCGTCCTGCCAGCCATGATCATCAAGGTGGCTGCGGAGACGCCCAGGATGGCGATGATCCACTCCGAGCCCTGCCAGGTGTCTGGGCGGTAGACCGACCTTGCGACCCGCCGACCAGCAATGATCAGGCCACCTCCGGCGGTGGCGCTGCCCACCACCAACAGCGGCAGTCCCAACGCCTGCGGGGTCGAGCTGTCCAACAGCCCGTAGACCCCCACGCAGATACCCATCATTCCCACCAGCAGCAGGCCAGCGGTCAGGTTGCGCTGACTTCTCACAACCTGCCTGGCCCGGCCATAGCCCCGGACGTCCATCGCCGCAGCCAACGCCAGCGAGGAGTCCAACGCATCCTCCAGCACCGGCAGGAGGGACTGGCGGACTCCCCGCAGTCCGCGGGTCTGGGCGCCCCGCAGGCGACGGGCTCGACGCACCCGGGCAACGCTGTGGACAAGTTGTGGCGCAACGGTAACCGCGACCACGATGGTGGTGCCGACCTCATACAGCGCGCTGGGCACGATCTTCAGCAACCGTCGCGGGTCGGCCAGCAGGTTGGCCGCGCCGACACAGATCAGCAGCGTGGCCAGGCGCAGCCCGTCGTACAACGCGGCCAGCAGTCCCTCAAGTGACACTGGTCCGCCCAAGCGAATACCCGCCGCAACCTGTGGCAGCGTCAACTGCGGCAGGGTGAACAGCACGGTCTGACCGCTGCCGCCTCCCAACAGCACCCGAAAGGCCACCCGGACAACGATGACCGTCACACCCAACAGCAGGTAGACCCGCAGACCGGCTGCCCAGGGGGCATGTGAACGGCGAGCGGCGACCACGGTTGTCACGATGCCCAGGACCAGGAGCAGCAGCAGCGGATTGGTGGTCCGGCTCGCCGCTGTGGCCAGGCCCAATGCCCACAGCCACCATGCCGCCGGATGGAGGCTGCGTTCCACACCGGAGCGCTGGCGTAGCCTCACACGTCCTCGTTCCGCCTGCGCCACGCCACCACACCGGCGCCTGCAACTATCGAAAGCACCAGCCCGGACCCGACCAACGTCGAGGTTGGAGGGCTGCTGTCGCGGTCTGCCACCTGCAGTGCGGCCGGGGTCCTCTCACCCGGGGTCGGGGCAGCGGCGGTCGCCAGACTGCTCGGGGGTCGGGGGGCCGCTGGCGACACGGCGGATTGGGCTGCAGGGGACGGCAGGGCCGCGACGGTGTCGTCGGCTGCCGGTGGGGGGATGGTGGCTACGGCCGGGGGTGGTGTCACCGCGCTCTGAGGTGGAGTACCCGGACGGGGGGTGGGCTGCGGTGCTGAGGCGGGCCCGGGATCAGCCGGAGGTGGCGGCTGGCCTGCCGAGGACTGTCCCGGTGCCGCGGAAGCGGGTGGTTGCGGCGCTATGGCCTCGGGGGTGGACGGCTCAGGGTTGGACGGCTCAGGGTCGGATGGCGGCGGCTGAGGTGGGTCCGGGGGCGGGGTTCTGGGAGGTTGGGTGTCGCTGGCCTGGGGATTGGTCGAGAATGACCACCCCTCGACCGTGCCGGGCGGAGGGACCCGATTTCCCGCACCTGCGGAGGAGTAGGACCAGGCTCCTCCCCGCTGCGCAGTCCAGTACGACCAGTAGGCATCGGCCGGGGCAAAGTCGGCACAGGTCTGGTCGGCAGGTAACCCCTCGATTCGACAGATGAACCCTGGGCTGGGCGTCACCGTCTGATAGGCGATGCCCGCACGGGTCAACGCATCGAAGCCTGATGACACCGGCGCGGCCGCGCAGCGGATCAGGGTCGGGCCGCCCAGGCTCTGGAAGTCGACCACGACCGTGACCCCCTCGGAATCGCTGCACGCACCATCGGCCGCCTGGGCGGGTCCTGGCCACCCAGAACCCGCGACCACCAGCACCAGCAGGGCTAGCCACGCGGCCCCGCCGGTGGTGATCGTTCGCCGCGTGGAGCCTCTCACCCGCAAACGCTGCCCTGCAGTGCGCCGGCAAGTGCGTTGACGACGTCCTGCGATACCGCCGCCGGCCCGCCATACACCACCGCGGAGTCAACGGACCCGGTCTCGCACAGATACTGCGTGACCTCAGCGGACAGCGTGTCGGTCTGCGTGATCAGCAGTGGACCACCGGCAGCCGCGATGTGGGCACCGCCGGCCAGGGAATCGGCGAAGTCATCACGACGTGCGATGCCGACGATCGAGGGTGCCGGGAAGAACCGGAGGGCGACTGCGACGGCTGTGCCCTCGCGGGTGTCACCAACCACGGCGGTGGCCTCGGGGTAGGCGGTGGCGGCCGGTCCCCCGATAGCGAACACCGTCGCTGCCGGGTGGTCGGCCAGGTAGGCGTCAACGGCGGGGTGCGGGGTGCCTGCCCCGGTCAGCAGAACCGCCGCGTCGCCGACGGCCGCAGCCGCGGTCCCTGCAGCCAGGGCGTCGGGATAGTCATATCCGGTCGTGATCAGGAGTTGGCCCGGTTCTCCCAGCGCCTCGGCAACTCGCAGCGCGGTGGCGATTCGGTCCTCACCGGCGACTCGCTGCACCTCATAGCCAAGATCACGCACCTGTTGATCCACCAACCCGTCGATCGCAGCGGGGCCACCCAGGATGTGTACGGTGCCACCCGCAGGCAGGACGCGTTGAATCTCTGTGGCCACACTCTTTGGAAGCGCGTCGTGTGGCGTGATCAGGAGCGGCGCGTGCAACGAGACCGCCAGTGGCGTGCCGGCGAGGGCGTCGGCATAGTCATCAGCCCTTGTCAGCACCACGCCACCGGCCCCGCCATCGGTGAAGCCGTCCCCGCTGATGACGACGGCCGTGGCCACGCGATCCGCGGCGGACAGGCGTGTGACCAGGTCGGAACCGACGCCCGTCGGTGCGGGAACCGAGGGGCCTTCGCCCTCGCCGTACCGCCATCCCTCAGGTACCCCTGGCGTGGGGTCACTGGCATCTGCGCCGACCTCGTAGGGCGTCCACGACCCGTCGGGCTGTCCTTGTGAATAGGCCCAGAACTGTCCTTCGAAGGGCTGGTCACAGCCCAACTGCGGCAGTCCTTGGATCGAGCAGACGAACTCACCGAACTCCGAGGTCTGCGTCACCACGTCAAATCCCGCGCTGCGAAGGGCGTCAAGCCCGGTGACCGGGTCCCCGGGGGCACACCCCTGCAGCACGTTGCCACCGTCGAAGAAGGTCAGGTCCACCACCACGGTCACGCCATCAGAGGTGGTGCAGGCACCGGCTGGACCCTGGGTCTGGGTGCCTGCGTGGATCAGTTGGAAGGCCGGCGCCCCCAGTGTCAGGATTCCTTGGGTGGTCGCCAGCAGCAGCGATCCGTCGTCCTGCGCAGTGAAGCGGATCGCTCCGGCATCAGCAGATCCTGCAGGAACCTGCAGTGTCCCGACGAAATCGGCCGCGGAGTCGGCCTGCTGGACCTGACCCACGGCTCGAAGGGCCTGCCCGGCAAGACCGGTCGAGTTGGCGTTTGCGGCAAAGCCACCATCGGCGGCCTGTTGGTCACGCAGCCAGGTGACCGCACCATCTTGATCTGCCTGGGTCTCTTCGACGTCCAACAACGCCTGGATCGCCAGCGCCGTGGTGTCAATGTCCTCGGTACCCGACGCCATGCAGGGCAACGACATTCCCATCGATTCGTCCACGCCGAACTCAAAGCCTCCGTCGGGACACCGGCGGGAGGCCAACCACCGGGCCGACTGAACCGGAGCGCCTGCCGCCGTGGTCTGAAGCGCCATGATCGCCAGAGCCTGGGTGAACGGCCCGGCATCGTTGAAGCGACCGGCATCGGGCCCCTCGACGATCATCAAGGACCGCAGTTCGGCCTCAAGATCGGAACCCGCGGCATTGGTCGGGTCCCCGCCACCGGCGCTCACCCCGAGGACTGCCTTGGCCAGCGGCCCCTCATCCAGATCACCACCACTGCTGACGTAGTCGGCGGCTGCTGATTCAAGCTCAGCGCGCGCGGCGGCCACCGTGGCGGGGGCGGCATCAGCGCCCGCCAGTGCAAAGATCAGATCCGACAGGGACCCCGGCGTGGTGACCGCGTCTGCCTGATAGCGCCCGACCAACCAATCGACGGCCGCGGACTGAACGGCTTCGTCCTGCGCGTCAGCCAGCGCCGGCGACAGCGTCGTTGCCATGAGCAACACGGTGAGGGCGGCAGCAAGCGCTGCACGACCGCGGATAGGGAAACGCGAATCCCTGAGGATCTTCATGGAGTTGTCTCTCTGATGATGGGGCCCAACGGGCCCATCGCCAGATGTTGTGTCCGAAGACCATGCACCGCGGCGTGGGCTCCGTCCGCAGACCTCGACGGTGAGGAGCCTTGCGTTTCGCTCCGGCATTCCGGCTCGCACCCCGATCGGGTGCCTACGGCTGCGGGTCAGCGCCGGACTTTGACCGGCTTCCCCTTCGCGAACGGTGCCCCGTTGTATCTCGGGGTACCGCCGTCGACAGTAGCCAGTCAAGCGCGACCTCGTCAACTTCCAGGTCAGCTTTTCGGGGTTCGTCAACGCTGGGTGGCCCTCACGTCGGACCCTCCACAGGGTCTAACGTGTTGGTCGCCGTGGATCCCCACACATCGGTCAACCAATTTTCCGAGCACGACCTCACTAGTGACGAGGAACTGCTCCGGTGCTTCGTCGAGGGCGACGCGGTCGCGTTCACCGTGCTGATGCAGCGTCACCGGGACCTGGTGTATGCCATCTGCTGGCGCTTCTTCCGTAACGACGCCGATGCCGAGGACGCCACGCAGGATGCATTTGTCGCGCTGTACCGGGGCGCAGCCTCCTTCACCGGTGGGGCAAAGTTCACCACGTGGATGTACCGGGTCACGACCAACATCTGCCATGACCTGCGTCGCAAGCGTGTGCGTCGTCCGCAGTCCAGCGGGGTGGATCCCACACGGTTGACGGACCTGGCAACCGACGACATCACAGCCTTGGAGACCGACCTTGACCTGCGCCAGGCGCTGGAGCAGCTACGCCCGGAGCATCGCGAGGTCATTGTTCTGCACAGCCTGCTGGGCGTCCCCTACGAGGAGATCGCCACACGAACCGGCGTGGCGCTGGGGACGGTCAAGTCACGCATCCATCGTGGAATGGCCCACCTCAGCAGCCTGCTTGTCGAGGGGCACAGCGGGCAAACCCTCGCCGGGGGTCAGGCAGCCACGGCACGGGAACTTTCCCGGTCCCCCGTACTTCCAAGCCCCGAGCACCCTGGGCACCCTTCGCCCGGAGACGCGTCCTCAACATGAGCACACCCGAACCGACTGATGACCTGCTGGCCGCCTGGCTTTCAGGCGATCTGGACGCGCCCAAGGCCCAGGAGTTCAGCGCCCGGATTCGTCGTGATCCTGAGTTGGCCGCCCGGGCAGACGCGATGGCCACCGTCATGGCACGGCTGGACCGGGCAGCGACCCCACCCCCGTCCGCGGAGGTGGCGGCCCGCCTGGACGCGGCCTTGGCTGCCACGGTGGCCGGTGGACCGCCCAGCGTGTCGAGGCAGAGGACATCGGTGAGGAGTGGCACGGGACCACCGGATGGGCGTCCCGCCGGACGTGCCCCGGCCCCGCGGTCCAGGCGGCGGCTGGACCGAATGACTTCGGCACTGGTGGTGCTGCTGTTGGCCGTGACCGGATCTGTGGTGGCATTGCGTGCCTTTCGTGGCGATGTCCTCGACCCGCCCCGGGGTGCCACCAGCACGGCGCCAACTGCGGGTACAGCAACACAGGACGATGCCGCGACAGAACCTGACCGTCCGCTTGCCGGACAATCCGATGCTGAGGACCGCGCGACCGGGCCCGCCGATGACGTGGCGGCCACCGCACCATCCGCGGGTGGGGGGTCGCCCGGACCTGCGGGCTCCACCAGACCACCAGCCGTTGGCGGTACGGGCACACCCGCGCCACTTGCGACGGTTGCCACCCAGCCCGAGCCACCGCCGCTCCCCGACCAGGGGGACGGAGGAGGCGAATCGGCCGCCCCACCGCCCGCCGAGCCGGTGCAACCGGACGCCCCCGAGACCCTCAACCCCGTCGACGGTCCCACGGAGGACCAGCCACCACCAGACCAGGACGCTACCGCAGATGAACCGGCCGGAGACAGCGGCGGCGGCGGTGATCAGGCGTCCCCGACTGCCCCGTCGGGGTCTGCGGAGGACAGCGGCCCGGCCGGCATCGCCGCGCAGGACTCCTCTGTGACCATCGCAGACACTCAGGTGGAACTGCCCGACCCACCCGCCGCACGGTCCTATTTCGGTCAACGGCCTGAAGTCCAACCGCTGCTGGGTCTGGATGAGGACCAGGCCCGAGCGCGCGCCAAGGACCACGCTGACGTCGTGCGCGCCGCGGAAGCTTTCCCCTCAGGTGCCCACCCGGCCGACTGCCTGGCAACCGCGCTGGCGGGATCAGACACCACGGTCGTCGCCGTAGTGGAGTCAACGATCTTTGACGAAGGCTATGCCCTGGCCTATCTGGTCGTCAGCGGCCAGCCGCAACTGGACAGCGCCCGCCTGATCATCACCGATCCCGCCGACTGCCACGTACGACTGTCGACGCAGGTGGCCACATAGCCAAGTCGGGGAAAGGTTCATCAGGCGAATGCCGAGATGCCCGTGATCCCACGTCCCACGATCAGGGCCTGCACGTCGTCGGTCCCCTCATAGGTGAACACTGCTTCGATGTCGGCGTGGTGGCGGGCGACGTGATGTTTTAGCAGGATGCCGTTGCCACCAAGCATCGCGCGGGCATCGGCCAACATCGAGCGTGCGGTTCGGGCGGCCTGCATCTTGGCCAGGGCCGCAGTCTTCAAGGGGATGTCTCCAAGCTGCGCCAGACGTACGCACAGAAGGCGAAGCGACGTGAGTTGAGCGAGCATCCCCGACAACCGCTGCTGGACCAATTGAAAGGACCCGATCGGCTCCCCGAACTGCTCACGATCCACCGCGTAGGCAGCCGCCAGGTCATAGGCGGCCTCGGCGTGCCCGAGCGCCTCCCAGGCCACGCCGGCCCGACTGGCGGTCAGCACCTTGGAGGTGTCTTCAAACGACCGGGCATTCACCAGACGGTCCTCGGCAGGGATGCGCACCGCATCAAGCGTGATGTGAGCCTGCCACACAGCCCTGTTGCCCACCTTGCCCATGATCTGAGTGGCGTTCCAACCCCGGGCGCGACCGTCGTCGTCGGTCTGGACCCGATCGACGTCCACCACGAACCCGCCGACGTCGCCGTCGTCATCGCGTGCCCACACCACGGCCACATCGGCCACCGTCCCGTTGCCGATCCACTTCTTCTCCCCGTTCAGGATCCAGTGGTCGCCATCCCGCTTGGCACGGGTGCCCATGTTGACGATGTCTGACCCGTGGTCCGGTTCGGTCAGGGCGAAGCAGCCCAACGTGTCCAGGCTGGCCAGTGCCGGAAGCCACCGCTGCCGCTGTTCGGCCGAACCCAGGTAGGCGATCGACCTGATGGCAAGGGATGACTGGACCCCGTAGAAGGTGGCCAGGCTGCCATCACAGCGACCCAGCTCGGCCATGACCATCCCGGACGCCAACTCCGTCAGACCCGGGCAGCCGTCCCCCTCAATCGTCCCACCGACGATTCCCAGATCCTTCAGGCCACTGAACAACTCACGCGGGAACTCACCGGCCTCCCAATGCTGCCCGATGACCGGTAACACCGTGGAGTCACACCATTTCCTCACACGGTCACGGATCGCCACCTCCTCGCTGCTGAGCAGGCCTTGCACATCAAACCAGTCATCACGCATGAGGGCACTCCAAGCCGCAGGGGGGTGACAGGTGTCTACCCCGGCTGCCTCTCATCGCACCCTGTCCCGTTTGTGCTGCCGGTCTCCGATTGCACCCGTGATTGACTCTGCCCGAGCCCACCGACCAGTACGACGCCCGTCGGATGCCACACCTTTGGTGGATAGCTGCTGGACCGGGCGGGAAGCCGGGCGGTGTTCAGCCTTGCCGCCCTGATCGGCTTCGCATCGTTCCAATTCGCTGCGAGATCCCAGGAGCTCATCGGATTCGTGGTCGGCTCGATCCTGGGCGGCGGAGCGTTCGGGGCCCTGGGCTTTTACCACATCAGTCAGGTCGTCGCGGTGCGGTTGGCGCCCACCCAGGCCCACCGCGCCATCGCCATCAACACGCTGTGGGGCGCGTTCGCGTGTTCAACTCAGACATCCTGGGTTCGGCGCTGGGAGTGACCGCCTTCGCCTACGCGCTGGGCAGTGCCCTGGGACCAGCCATCGCCGGCCTGATGGCCGACCTGACGGGATCGCGGGTCTGGCCCATCGCCATTGCCGCAGCCGCCGCGGCGATTGGCATCAGTCAGATCACTCAGCCTGGGCGCCCTCACACCCGGCGCAGGGTCAGCCCCAAAGAGGCCAGGCGTTCCAGTGGCGCGTCATAGCCACGTTCGAGGTGCCTCACGCCGCTGATCCGCGACACCCCGTCGGCGACTGACGCCGCGATCACACCGGAGAAGCCCGCGCGCACGTCGGGGATCTCCACCTCTGTTCCCACCAGCTTGCTGACGCCTCTGACCACCGCCGAATGCTTGGCGTTGCGGTCGGCGAAGCGGCAATCGGGACCGCCAAGACAGGTGTCGAACAACTCGATCTCGCCCCCCATCGCACCGATCACGTCGGCGGGATAGCGGACGCGATCCTCAAAGACGGTCTCGTGCAGGACGCTCATGCCATCGGCCTGTGTCATCAACACCAGCAACGGGGACTGCCAGTCGGTCGCAAAGCCGGGGTGGGTGTCGGTGTGCAGGGCCACCGACTGCAGGGGGGCAACCTGCTGTGCGGCAACGTACTCCTCGGTGATGCGGATGTCCGCCCCCATCGCCTGCAGGGTGGTCAGTGCGGTGGTCAGGGAGGCCTGGGGACACCCTTTCACTCGAACCTGGCCGCCCGAGATCAGGCCTGCGACCAGATAGCTGAAGGCCTCCAGTCGATCTCCTGACAGCCGGGTCGTGGCACCGTGCATCTGCTCAACACCGTCGATGACAAACCGTCGTCCCGGCTGACGCTGGATGCGCGCCCCCATGCGCTGCAGGAACAGAGCCAACTCCAGTACCTCAGGCTCGGTGGCTGCTCCGGTCAGCACCGTGCGGCCTTCCGCCAGGGCAGCGGTGATCAGCACCGCCTCGGTCGCCATCACCGAGGGGTAGGGCAGATCGATCCGCGCCCCATGCATGGTGTGGGCACGGGCGATCACTCCCGCGTCGGTCTCGATGACTTCGGCACCGAAGGCCCGCAGTGCATCGACGTGGAAATCAATCGGACGCCGTCCGATCTTGTCGCCACCGGGCATCGGGACGAACGCCTCGCCGCTGCGGTACAGCAGTGGTCCCAGCAACAGGATCGAGATCCGGTTCAGCCCGGTGTACTCCACCGACACCTCGCGCTCGATCGGTCCGCTGGGATCGATGGTGACCGTGCCGCCCTCGTGTTCGACACCGACACCAAGGGATCGCAGGATTGTCGAGGTGATGGCCACATCGCCCACATCGGGAACGTTGGAGATGGTCGAGGGGGTGTTGGTCAGCAGGGCGGCAACCATGTGCTTGGTCACGGCGTTCTTCGCACCGGCCACCTCGACGTCGCCTGACAGGGGACCGGAGGGCTCGACCTCCCAGGTGTCGCTCATGGGTATGAGAGTAGGTGCTCAGGCGAGGAAAACACCGGACCCATCGAACCCAGCCAGTCACCAGCGCGAGCTGGCACACATGGGGGGATCCCTGAAAGTCACCCCCACCGTCGAAGGTCAGTGGGGACCTACTTCAACTGGGCGCCGGACAGGCCCAGCAGCCGCCGGGCGATTATCAGCAATTGAATCTGTTGTGTGCCTTCGAAGATGTCCAGGATCTTTGCGTCCCTGGCCCATTTCTCCAACAGCTCGGACTCGCCATAGCCAATGGGACCGCACAGTTGGACGCACCGCAGCGCGATGTCCACACATGCCCGGCCGGCCTTGGCCTTGGCGTAGCTTGCCTCCAGCGAGTTGGGCTTGGCGTTGTCCGCCATCCAGGTGGCCTGAAGGGTCAGTAGCCGCGCGGCCTCGTAGTCGGCCTCCATCGCCAACATGGCGGCGGCGGGTGCGGACTGCGCATGGGAGGGACGGTGGTAGTCGACCTCGACTCCCGCCGCGGCCAGCAGTTCACGGGTGCGCTCCAGGCACGCATCGGCGATGCCCAACGCCATCCCGGCCACGAGCGGTCGGGTGTTGTCGAAGGTCTGCATGGCACCCGCGAACCCGGTGTCAGCTGCGCCGTCGGCGTGGCCCAGCAGGTTCTCCGCGGGGACGTGACAGTCCTCCAGAACGAACTGGGCGGTGTCGCTGGCTCGGATGCCAAGCTTGTCCTCGCTCCGCACGAAGGTCAGGCCGGGCGTTCCCTTCTCGACCACGAAGCTCTTGATCGCAGACTTGCCCAGGTTCGGATCAAGCGTGGCCCAAACGACCAGTAGATCGGCCCGCTCGCCGGCGGTAATGAAGATCTTGGTGCCATTGAGCACGTAATGATCCCCGTCACGGACGGCGGTGGTGCGGATGGCCGAGGAGTCACTGCCGGCGTCGGGTTCGGTGATGGCCATCGCGGCCCACTTTCCCTTGAAACGCTCCATCTGCTCGTCGCTGGCCACGCTTGCGATCGCGGAGTTGCCAAGCCCCTGACCGGGGATGGTCAGCATCAGGCCCAGGTCGCCCTTGGCAGCCTCTTTGATCGACAGGACGGTGGACATGTTCGAGCCGTTGCGGTTTTCCCCGCCAGCCTTGGTCCGCTTGACGCCCGTGGCTCCGGTGCCCTCCAGCGACCCGGCCCGGTCCATGCCCGCCATCGCTGCGGCCAGCATGTCCAGTTCCTTGGCGTAGGTGTGCTCCTCGCGGTCGTACTTGCGGCTGATCGGTCGCAAGACATGGTCGGCGACCGCCTTGGCCTGGTCGATGACCGGAATGAACTTCTTGGGTGTTTCCAGATTGATCATGGTTCTTGCTCCTCAGACCAACACGATGCCGTCGACCACTCCCGCGGCCCGCAGATCGCGGTACCAACGTTCGACCGGATGCTCCTTGACGTAGCCGTGCCCGCCCAGCACCTGCACACCGTCCGAGCCGATCTGCATCCCCTTTTCCGCGGCCAACTGGTGGGCCACCGCAGCGGCCCGGCTGAAGGGCCGGCCTTGATCGGCCAGGGCAGCAGCACGGTAGGTCGTCAGCCGCATGCCCTGGAGCTCAATGGCGATGTTTGAGATGGTGAAGGCCACCGCCTGACGGTGGGCGATGGGTTCGCCGAAGGCGTGGCGCTGCTGGGCGTAGGGAATCAGGTAGTCAAGGACGGCCTGACAGGTGCCGGCGGTCAAGGCTGCCCAGGCGATCCGGGACCGGGCGATCACCTCGGCATAGATCTCGCGGGCGCTGTCCAGCGGTTCCTCACCCAGCACTGCCGAGGCGGGCAGACGGACACCGTCAAGCCTGAGTTCACCGCTGGCCGTGGCACGTACGCCCATCGTCGGTTCGGCTCGCACTGACAGGCCAGGCGTCGAGGCCGGAACCAGTAACAGCCTGGGCTCACCCTCAAGCGCCGCGGCCACCAGAAACAGTTCCGCGGTGGCCACGGTGGAAACCAGGGCCTTGATGCCGTCGATGACCAACTCCTCACCGTCACACGTGGCGGTGGTGCGCAAGTCGAAGGGATCAAACAGCGGGCGGGGTTCGCTGATGGCCAGGGCTGCCACGGGCGGGTCATCACCGGTGAACGGTGTCAGGTACTGGCTTTGTTGGTCGGCGCTGCCGTACAGGGCCAACGCAGTGGCCACCGCGGCAGGAGCCATGATCGCGGCGGCCAATCCCATGTCGCCGGCGGCCAGGGACTCAAGGGCAAGCACGCTGGTGACCGCCGAGCGCTCGTCGACCACCCCACCCAGCTCAGCGGGGATGCCCAGCAGCATCGACCCCATCTCACGGGCCATGCCGACCAGTTTTTCGGGGGCTGCAAGCGCCTCATCGGCCTCTCGCGCCGCCGGTCGCAGGTACTTCTCGGCGAAGTCATCAAAGGTCTGGACCAGCATCTGCTGTTCGTCATCGGGCGTCAGGTCAAACAAATCCGAGCGGCCTTCGACCGGCGTCTGGCGGACCGGGACCCTGCCCAGCGTGGTGGTGTTCACCCGGGCGAATGTCCGTCCGGCCGCTGCGGCAGCGGTGAAGCCGTGTCGCGTGCCCGTGCTGACCAGCCCCTCTACTCGGTCTCGCAGGCCATAGCGGTCAAGAACCTCCAGGCTGGCCAGCCTGCGAAGTCCGCCAAGGGCCAGGCCCAGTCCCTGCGCTGCCACGCTCATGTGTCGTTTCCGTTCAATCGGTGAAGGCTGAGGGTCACCCGCGATTTGGAGATGAACTGTTACCACGGGTACCGTTACCCGAGGTTACACCACTTGCCCCGTCATGAGTCAAGTTCAGAGGAGAACCGCTTGAGTCCCCTGCCCACCACACCGCGAGATGCCGTCATCGTCGGTGGCAACCGCATCCCCTTCGCCCGCTCCAACACTGCGTACGCCAAGGCCAGCAATGCCGACATGTTGACCGCCGCGCTGGATGGGCTGGTCGCCCGGTTCGGTCTGGCCGGCCAGCGACTGGGTGAGGTCGCCGGCGGTGCCGTGCTGAAGCACGCACGGGATTTCAACCTGGTCCGCGAGTCGGTTCTGGGGTGCGCGCTGTCCGCCGAGACCCCTGCCTTTGATGTGCAGAAGGCCTGCGACACCTCACTTGAGGCCACTATCGCGGTGGCCAATAAGATCCGGCTGGGCCAGATCGAATCAGGTATCGGTTGCGGTGTGGACACCACCTCGGATGCGCCGGTGGCGTTGAACGAGGACCTCCGCCGGGTGTTGATGCAGGCCAATCGTGCGAAGAAGCCGCTGGACTACGTCAAGCTGCTGGGTCAGCTCCGTCCCGACCAGATCGTGCCAGAGATCCCTCGCAACGAGGAACGCCGGACCGGCATGTCGATGGGGGAACACCAGGCGATCACCACCGCGAAGTGGGGCATCGCCCGCCAGGCCCAGGACGAGTTGGCGTTGCGCAGCCATCACAACCTGGCCGCCGCCTACGAGCGGGGGTTCTTCGACGACTTGTTGACCCCCTACCTGGGGCTGACCAGGGACAACAACCTTCGAGCTGACACGACGATGGAGAAGTTGGGGGCGCTCAAGCCGGTGTTCGGTGATCCCGAAACCGGCACGATGACGGCCGCCAACTCCACACCTTTGACCGACGGTGCGGCCGCGGTCCTGCTGTCGACACGCGAGTGGGCGCAGGAACGCGACCTGCCGGTGCTTGCCCGTCTGGTGGACGCCGAATCGGCCGCCGTCGACTACGTGCACGGCCATGAGGGTCTGCTGATGGCACCCGCCTATGCAGTGCCACGGATGCTCGCCCGAAACGGACTGACCCTGCAGGACTTCGACCTGTATGAGATCCATGAGGCGTTCGCCGGCACCGTCCTGTCCACCCTTGCGGCGTGGGATGACAAGGAGTTCTGCACCACTAGGCTCGGACTGGACGACTCGCTGGGCACCATCGACGACGCTGCCTTGAATGTCGCCGGATCCTCGCTGGCAACCGGCCACCCGTTCGCCGCCACCGGCGCCCGGATCGTTGCCACCACCGCCAAACTGCTGAGCGAGCGCAACGATTGGGAACACGGGGGCCGGGCGCTGATCAGCGTCTGCGCGGCGGGCGGAAATGGCCTGGTCGCCATCGTCGAGATCTGACTGACCCCTCCCTCACTCTCCTCTCCCTCCAGTCCCACCCCCAAGTTCTCAGATCTGAGGGTTCGGGCCGAAATCCCCCACCAGTCCTCAGATCTAACTCTTAGTGCCGACCCCCCAAGCTCTCAGATCTGAGGGTTTGGGCCGAAACACCCCTCTATCCCTCAGATCTGAGAGTTTTGCGCCCGGCCCCGGCCCCGCCGGCCCAATCACGCACCTCCCGCCCAAGAAGGATGTCCTGATGGCAGACCTTTACACCCAGTTGGTCAACTCCCAGATCGGAGAACGCCTGGCCGATCTGGTCGGACTTCCCAAGCCCGCCAGGCTGCGTCGTTACGAGCCTGGCCAGGCACTGGTGGAGGGACCCGTCCTTTTGGGCGGCGAGGGACGCTTGCACGAGGTCGCCCGCAAGGTGATGTCCGCCACCGACGTCGATGTCCACACCGAACTGGCCGACGCACACGACACGCCCCGCTATGGCGCCCTGGTGTTTGACGCCACCGGTATCACCTCCTCCGCAGACCTGTCGCGCCTCCACGAGTTCTTCCACACCACCATCCGCCGGCTGGGCGCCAGCTCGCGGATCATCGTCCTGGGGTCGGTACCCCACCTGACCGACGACCCGGCTGAGCACGCCGCGCAGCGCAGCCTTGAGGGCCTGGTGCGCTCGCTGGCGAAGGAGTTGCGCGCGGGCGGAACCGCACAGCTGATCGAGGTGGCCCCCGGAGCCGACGTCGGCATCGGTGCCCCGTTGCGATTCCTGTTGTCGGCACGCTCAGCGTTCGTGTCAGGACAGCGCATCACCGTCGGACCCATCACCGACCATCCCCTGATCGTCCCCCAGGACGCCCACCAGCCACTGGCCGGCAAGGTCGCCGTGGTCACCGGCGCCGCCCGCGGCATCGGCGAGGCAATCGCACGGACAATGTCCCGCGACGGCGCGCACGTGATCTGCCTGGACCTGCCATCCGCCGGCGACTCGCTGACGGCGGTCGCAAACTCCATCGGCGGCTCAACCTGGCAAGCCGACATCACCAGTGACGACGCCCCTCAGCAGTTGATCGATCACCTGGCCACCCGCCACGGGGGCCTGGACATCATGGTGCACAATGCCGGAATCACCCGGGACAAGACGATGGCGGGAATGGATGACACACGTTGGGACATGGTGATCGCGGTCAACTTGTCGGCCATCGAACGGATCGACGCCGCGTTGTTGGCCGCCAATGTTTTGAACCCCTCCAGTCGGATTGTGTGCGTGTCCTCGATGTCAGGCATCGCTGGCAACCGTGGCCAGACGAACTACGCCACTTCCAAAGCCGGGGTCATCGGCCACGTCCAAGCCCTGGCACCTACCCTGGCGTCCATGGGCGCCACCATCAACGCCGTCGCACCGGGTTTCATCGAGACCGACATGACCCAGGCCATGCCCGTTGCGACCCGGGAAGTGGGACGCCGACTGAACAGCCTGTCCCAAGGCGGCCAACCGGTCGACGTTGCCGAGGCAATCGGCTTCTTCGCCGGTGGTGATGCCACCTGGATCAACGGCACCACCCTGCGCGTCTGCGGCCAGAACCTCTTGGGAGCCTGACATGAGCCAATCCCCCGTCGGCAGCGTCATTCAACTCCACGAGTTGCCCGACCTGACCCCCTTACTGGCAAAGGTCGCCGCTGCCGCCCTGCCGATTCCAGGTGTCGGGGGTGGCGGTGGTGGCGGCGAGACACTTCCCCAGACCAGCGTGGTGCTGCCTGGCGCCCCGATCGACATCGACCATGTCGCTGCGTACGCCGACGTCTGCGGGTTCCGCTTGGACTCGACGTTGCCACCGACCTATCTGCATCTCTTGGGCTTCCCCCTGTCGGTGCTGCTGATGACCCGACCTGACTTCCCCTTCGGCCTGATGGGAATGGTGCACATTGCCAACCGGATCACCGTGCACCGCCCCGTCAAGGTCGATGAGGTCGTCGACCTGACTGCCACGGTGACCAATCTGCGTGCCCACCCCAAGGGGCAACAGATGGACAACGTGGTCACCATCAGCATCGGCGAGGAGACGGTGTGGGAGTCCACCAGCACCTATCTCAAGCGGGGTGCATCCAACCCCGGGCACGACGCCAGCGAACCGACCGGCGCCGCGGGTGTGAACCTGGCCGAGTTACCAATGACCGCCCGGTGGAGGGTGCCCGACGACATCGGTCGTCGCTACGGACGCGTGTCGGGTGATCGCAACCCGATTCACCTGACCGCCATGACGGCCAAGGCCTTTGGGTTCCCCCGCGCCATCGCCCATGGCATGTGGACCAAGGCCCGGTGCCTGGCCGCCCTCGAAGGAGGCATCCCGCAGGCATGCACCATCGACGTGGCCTTCAAACTGCCGTTGCTACTTCCCTCCGCGGTGCATTACGCGACCCGCCGCGAGCCCGACGGCTGGTCCTTCGGCGTGCGCGCAAAGGATGGCAAACCGCACCTGGTGGGAGCGGTGACGGCTGTGAGCGAGCACGATTGACGACACATAAGCGACGCCGGACCCTCTAGGCCCACAGTGTCGAAGACAATGACTCGGCGATCTGCTGAGTGTCACCGGCCGAGTAGGCGCCGGTGGAGAGGTATTTCCAGCCGCCGTCGGGTGAGACGGCAACAATCTTGGATCCCTCGGGCAGACGTCGGGGATCACACAGCCGCAGGGCCACGGCCAGCGACGCCCCCGTCGACACGCCGGCAAAGATCCCCTCGACCTGGGCAAGCTCGCGGGTGACGGTCAACGCCTTCAGCGAGTTGACCTTGATCCGCCCGTCCAAGACGGACTGGTCCAATACCTCGGGCACATATCCCTCATCCAGATTGCGCAAGCCATAGACCAGATCGCCGTACTCCGGTTCGGCCGCGTAGACCTTGATGGTCGGGTCATGCCCTTTCAGGCGTCGGCCGACCCCGGTGACGGTCCCTCCGGTACCCAGCCCCGCCACGAAGGCGGCCAGGTCGGGCAGGTCCGCCAGAATCTCCGGTGCCGTGGTTTCGTAGTGGGCCTGGGGATTGGCCGGATTCGCGTACTGAAAGGGCATGTACACATCCGGATCGGCGGCGGCCATCTCTCGAGCCACTCGAACCGAGCCATTCGACCCCTCCGTCGCTGGCGAGAACACGATGTCGACACCGAACAACTCCAGCAACTGGCGACGCTCCTGGGAGGTGTTTTCGGGCATGACGCAGGTCAGCTTGTACCCACGTGGTGCACACAGCGCAGCCAGCGCGATACCGGTGTTGCCGCTGGTCGGCTCCAGGATCCGGGAGCCGGGCTGCAACCGACCCTCACGCTCCGCTGCCGCCAACAGATACACCGCGACCCGGTCCTTGATCGAGCCGGTGGGGTTGTCCCCCTCAAGCTTCAGATAGATCTCATAGCCCGAGGGTGACATCTGCGCCAACCGCACCAGAGGCGTGCGGCCGACCAGGTCGGCAATGTCACGGGCCAGCACGACTACCCGCCAGCCACCGCGGGCAGCAGCGACAACTCATCTCCGTCGCGCAACTCGGTGTCGATGCCGTCCAGGAAGCGGATGTCCTCATCGTTCAGGTAGACGTTGATGAAGCCGGCCAGACGACCGTCCGCGGCGGTGATGGCGTCGGTCAGCCCGGCATGCCTGCTGGACAGGTCCCCCAACAGATCCTTGATGGTGGTGCCCGCGCCTTGGACGGACTTCTCCCCGTCGGTGTGTTTACGCAGGACAGTGGGAATTCGGACCGTGACTGCCATGACGAACTGCCTTTCAAGTGGTCTGCACCCGCCAGGTGGGCGGTTTGCAAGGTTAAACGGGCCCCCTGGCATGTTCCTTCCCATCAACGGTAAGAACTCGCTCGGACACCTCGCCGTCGGTGATGTCAAAGGCACGCATCACCGGTTCGGGATCCTGCAGGCTGACGATCACCGCGACGATCCCCGGCCAATGGTGGGACTGCTCGATGTCGGTCGGTGAGGGGAACGCCTCGGTGTGGGTGTGGCAGTGCCAGATCCCACACCATTCCAGGTCACGGTCCTCAATTTCTCGCATGGCCAGCAACTGGGCCTTGGGGTCCATCCGAAACCAGGTCATGGAGCGATCGGCGTTCGGCACCGGCCACTGACCAGCCACCATGCCCTGCGAATCGGCGGCAAGCAGACCGCACGTCTCATACGGGACATCGGAGCGGGCATGGACCACGATGTCAGCCGCCACTTCTGCGG
Source organism: Euzebya sp. (assembly GCA_051004735.1). Lineage (GTDB taxonomy): Bacteria > Actinomycetota > Nitriliruptoria > Euzebyales > Euzebyaceae > Euzebya. Next base: position 43,745 of record JBPCKA010000012.1, read on the forward strand.
GCAGGTCAAGGGATCCCTTGATGGACACGACCGTCATGACCTTGGCAGGGTAGCCGGGGCCGACCCGCAGCAACATCGGATCAGACTCAGGTGATGCGGATCCCACCGTGGCCGACGCCGCTGATGTGGCCGATGGCAGCCGCCGCCACACCGCCCTGTGACAGGGAGTCGACCAACCCCTCGACCTGATCAGCCGCCACACCCAGCAGCAGCCCGCCGGAGGTCTGGGCGTCTGCCAGCAACCACAGGTCGTCATCGGTGACGCCGGGGGCGCTGTCGGTCACGTCCTGGGTCCACTGGCGATTGCGCCGTGTCCCGCCGGACACCATCCCCAGCGCCAACGCTTCGCGTGCACCCGGCAAAGACGGTACCGACGCGGCGTTGATGGTGACGTCGACGCCGCTGGCCATGGCCATCTTCTTCAGGTGGCCCAGCAGACCGAACCCGGTCACGTCGGTCGCCCCGGTGACCCCGGCGGCCACCGCGCCCAATGCCGCCACGTCGTTCAGGGCGCACATCGAATCGATGGCGGCCTGCACCCACTCAGGACGGGCCTTGTCGAACTTGAGCGCTGTGGTGATCGCCCCCGTCCCCAGTGCCTTGGTCAGCACCAGCACATCTCCCTCACGAAGTCCGGTGTTGGTCATGATCGCATCCGGGTGGACCTCGCCGACCACCGCCTGGCCGTACTTCGGCTCGGGGTCATCGATTGAGTGGCCCCCGACCGCCAACCACCCTCCGGCGTCGGCCGCATCGGCACCGCCCTGCAACACCTCGGCCAGGACCTCCGGGCCAAGTTCATCCATGGGCCAGGCGACCAGGTTCAGGGCCAACAGGGGCTGCCCTCCCATGGCGTACACGTCACTGGCCGCGTTGGTGGCGGCGATCCGTCCCCAGGTGCGGGCATCATCCACCACCGGCGTGAAGAAATCGGTGGTCACGACCAGGGCACGGTCAGGGGTCAGCCGCCACACAGCCGCATCGTCGCCGGTATCGGATCCGACCAGCAGATCGGGATGACGGGCCGGTGCCAGGCGGCCCAGGACGTCGGCCAGTTCATCCGGCCCGATCTTGCAGCCGCAGCCCGCCCCATGGCTGAACTCCGTCAGACGTCGATTGGTCGCAGTTGCCATGCCGCCACGATAACCGCCTGCGCAGGACTACTGCTCGGCCGCGCCGACAGGGGTTTGGCGCGTGACCGCCATGCCTCATGTCATGGGGGATGGGAGGTCCGTGATTCGTGACCGTGATCGCGACCTGTTCACCCAACGACCTGGCCCTGACCACCAGGGGTCCGTTCCGCGATCAATGTCCGCAGCCTCCATTATCTGCACACGGTGAGCGTGGTGCGTTGACTGTGTGGCAAGAGGGTAACGGATGGCAAGGCTCTTTAGTATCGCCGCGTGAACGCTGCGTCCTTCTACATCCCAGACGGCTCCTCAGACCGTGGCCTGGCATTTCTGTCAACCGATCACACCAGGGGGCCGTGGGATCCTTCAGCGCAGCATGGTGGGCCGCCTGCAGCGCTGATCGGCCATGTGCTGGAGACCATGCACCCGCGTGAGGACATGCAGTTCGTGCGCCTGACCTTTGAGATCCTGCGTCCCGTCCCGGCCTCCCGACTGCACGTCCTGACCGAGGTCAGCAGGGGTGGCCGCCGGGTCGAACGACTGGTGGCCACGATGAGCGATGACCAGGGCACGCCGGTGATGCTGGCATCGGCCTGGCGGATCCGGACCATGGAACTGCCGCTGACCGACGGAATTGAAGGGGAGGAGGTGCCGGGTCCCGACGACCTGCAGGCCAGCACGACGTTCTTCATGAAGATCCCTGACGGCGGATACCTCCAGGCGATGGAGACCCGCTTCGTCACCGGCGACTGGGCGCAGCCCGGTGCCGCGACGGTGTGGTTTCGGATGCGCTACCCCCTGCTACCAGACACTCCGACCTCGCCGCTGGCCAGGGTGCTGAATGCCGCTGACAGCGCCAACGGCGTGTCTTCACGGTTCAATGGACTGTTCATCAACCCCGACCTCACGGTGTACCTGACGCGTCCCGCTGTCGGCGATTGGGTCGGACTTCAGGCGAACACCACGTTGACCAACCATGGGATCGGTCTGGCCACCTCGATCATCCACGATCGGTCCGGGCCGGTGGGACGTGGGTCCCAGTCCCTGCTGCTGGATGTGATGCACGGCTGAGGGGGCCCTCACCGCACGTCGCGTTGTGTCAAACAACCGGGGATGTCGCAGGGCTCCGTTACCGTCAAGGTCGTGCAATCTGTCGCTGACGCAACGGCAAGCGTGCTGGCCGACCACCCTGATGGGCTCATGCTGTCCCGTTTGGTCAAGGCTGTGAAATCCAGCGCACCAGTGGTGTCGCGGGCGGCGGTGGAACGCGTTCTGCTGCGCGACGCCCGCTTTCGGCGCATCGAGGTCCTGGGCCGTCATACCTGGCTGCTGGATCAGGACTGGGCTGCCGAGGGGATGGACCCCGGTCCGGTGGCGGTTGATTCCCGTTCTCCCCTGGACGGTCTGGACCTGCGCGACTGGCAGATCGACGCGTTCGCCAAGTGGGCGGCGGCCGGCTGCCACGGCGTGGTCGAAGCGGTCACGGGCACGGGTAAGACCCGTCTGGCGCTGGCGGCGGTCCGGGCCTGCCTGGCGCGCGGCGGGCGTGTGCTGATCCTGGTCCCGACCCTTGATCTGCTGGGTCAGTGGCGTCGGGAGTTACGCCTGCACGTCCCAGGGAGCCGGGTCGGACAGTTGGGTGGTGGCCAGGCCGATGACCTGCATGACTACGAGGTGATCCTGGCAACCCCTCATTCGGCAGCAGCATTGCCCGTGGACCTTCCCGAGGGGGCATTGGGACTGCTGGTGGCGGATGAAGCACACCGTTACGGCGCCCCCACCTGGGGTCAGGCGTTGAAGCCAGCGTTTGGGATGCGACTGGCCCTGACGGCAACCTACGAGCGAAACGACGACGGCCTCGTCGACGTCCTTGGCCCCTATTTCGGAGGGGTGGTCTGCGAGTACGGGTTCGTGGACGCGGCGCGTGACGGGGTTATTGCGCCCTTCGACATCCATTTCATCGGGGTCCCACTCACCGCCACCGAACGCAAGTCCTATGACGTCGCCGATGCCAGGGTCATACATCACCGCCGGGAACTGGTGTCCCATGGTCTGCCCAAGGCCCCCCTCGAACTGATCGCTGCCGCCGCAAGACTGTCCGCCCAGGCCGAGGGACTGCCCAACACCAAGGTGCGCCGCGAGGTCGTGGCCGCTCGCGCGTTCCTGTCTGCCCTGCGGGCTCGACGGGATGTCGCTGCACAGGCGGGGGCGAAGATGGATCTGGTGCGTCGTCTGGCTCCACAACTGGCCCGGGAGTCAACCAGAACCCTGGTCTTCACCGACACGGTGGAACAGGCGGAGGTGGCGGCGGTGGCCCTACGGCGAGGCGGGGTGCTGGCGGAGGAGATCCACGGTGATCTGCCAGGTGAGAAACGCAGGATCCGGTTGGCCCAGTTCCGTAACGGCAACCTGCAGGCGGTCGTGGCACCCCGGGTGCTGGACGAAGGCGTGGATGTTCCCGACGCCGAACTGGCGCTGGTGCTGGCGGCATTTCGGACACGCCGCCAGATGATCCAGCGTCTGGGCCGGGTTCTGCGACTGAAACCCGACGGCCGTGCTGCCAGGCTGATCATTGCCTACGCCAGCGACACACGGGAGGATCCTGCGCTGGGCGCACAGGAGGATTTCCTGGCCGAAGTCATCGGCGTGGCCCGAGCGGTGCGTACCTATGACCTGGAAAGCTTGGGGTCAGATCCCGCGTCCACCCGATAGACCGGGTCGTATCGCGTTTGACCCGTGTCTCTATAGCATCGGCGTCCATGAGCCTGATCTCGGTCGCCGGGTTGCGACGCACGTTTGGCGATGCGGTCGCCCTGGACTCCCTGGACCTGGAGATCGAGGGAGGCGAATGTGTGGCCCTGCTGGGCCACAACGGCTCGGGCAAGACCACCGCGCTGACGGCGATTGCCGGGCTGGTCCCGCCCACCTCCGGACGGATCCGCGTCGCAGGAGCCGACCCCTTTGAGGAACCCGGCGCAACGGCTGCGCGTCGGGCGCTGGCCTACGTACCGGACGCGCCGGTGTTTTATGACGACATGACTGTGGCCGAGCACATCGAACTGACCGGCGTCGGACACGGGCTGGCGACAACGCTCGGGACAGACGCATTCGACAAGCGGTGTAAGAAACTGATTGTCCAATTCGGGCTGGACGAGCACCGCGACCACGTTCCCGAACAACTGTCCGCCGGACTCCAGCAACGCACCCAGTTGGCGTGTGCCTTCGTCCGGCCGTTCAAGGCCCTGCTGTTGGACGAACCCGTGCTGAGGCTGGACCCCGCTGCGCAACAGTTGCTCAGCCGTCGGCTGGACGGAGCCCGCCGCCGAGGCGCCGCCGTGCTGCTGTCCACCCACTCACCATCCTTTGCGCGCAACCTGGCCGACCGCATCGTGGTCCTGGAACATGGCAGCGTGGTGGCCGATGGCACGTTCGAGCAGATCCAGAGCACCGACGCTGCTGTTCACCTGGGCCTCAATTGAGCATGACCGTAAGCCTTGACGCCGGCGATATCGAGGTCGACGAAGAGGCCTTCGAAGATGTCTTGTACCTGCGGGCAGACGCCCGTAGCCGCAGAGCCAAGTCCAGTACCGGTGACCAGTTGTATCGGCTGTATCTGCTGGTGCTGCTGGGCAGTCCCTTCGCGTATCTGTTCGTCGGCGCCCTACGTGAGGCTCCCCGCCTGAGCGATGCCCAGATCGACACCTTGGGTCTGAGGCTGTCCGTGGTGGGACCGGCAGTTCTGCTGGGGCTGGCGGTGTCGGGGCTACGCCTGGCGGCATGGACCGGACCGGTCGTGGTGGCGCGGGCGGACATCAACTGGCTGTTCAGCCTGCCCTTGCCTCGACAGCGGCTGATCCGGCCCCGTCTACGCCGTGCGCTGATCGTGGCCGCGGTGGTCGGATTCGCAGTGGGCGTACTGGCCACACTGCCCTATCACGTGGTGGTGGGCCTGTCGCCCGACGCGGGCCTTGAGGTCCTGCGCCTGGGGCTGGTGGCCGGGACCGGCGGCGCGCTGTATGCCCTGTTGCTGGCCGGTGCCGGGTGGGTCGTCGAGACACGCCCACGCCTGGCCAGAGCGCTGATGCGCGGCGGGGGTCTGGTCGTGGTGGCGTCCTTCGTCGCAGCCGCAGTCGCTGCCGTCGGGCCGTTGCCCCCGGCCTGGCTCGGGTCGGTGGCGATGGCGAGCGGACCATGGGGATGGCTTTGTGCCGCGGTCCTGTCCGTGACTGCTCCCCCGGGCATCGACCTGGTCGGGGGCGTGGCGGGAGTGCTGCTGCTGGCGGTTCTGGCCGCGGTGCTGGTCGCTGTGGCATGGCGCCGGGCCGGCCAGGTTCCCTTGGAGGAGTTGCGTCGCCGCTCGGCGACCAGCGCCCAGGTCACCGCCGCGGCGGTGTACTTCGCTGATTTCCGCAGCGCCGCCCAGGCCAGAGACCGGGTCGTGCGGGCGCTGGTCGGCCGGTCACGACGCCGGCTGCCGATGCCTGGCCGCGCCTGGCTGCTGGTGCCCTGGCTGGGCTCAACCGTGTTGTTGCGACAGCCCCGACGTATGGGACAGGCACTGCTGTGGCTGACCGGTGGCATCTGGTTGGTGGTCCAGGGACTCAAGGCTCTGGTTGACTCGGCACAGTCGGAACCCACCAGCCGCCTGGTGGCGTTGATCCCGTTGGGTGTGGTTGTCGCCTACCCGGCAGCCGGCACCCTGATCGAGCCGTTGCGGGTGGAGATCGAGCAACGCTTTGGCATCCGGATGCTGCGTGATCCCCTGACGGTGATCGGGCTCCAACATCTGGTCACTCCGGCGGTGATCCTGTGGCTGCTGGGCATGATCGCGGCCGGGATTCTGGCCGGTGCCGGGCTGATCCCTGTCGTTGCGGCCGTGGCGGCCCCAGGGGCGCTGCTGCTAGCGGCCCCCACGTTGATCCTGGCGGCCGCGTTTGTCGCGTCGGGACCGCCCGCGGACAGCATGTGGCTGTACTCGGGTGATTCAGGGCTGGGGCGTCTGGCGTTTCACCTGTTGCGCGGGCCCCTGCTTGCGGGCGTGGCGGTTGGCGTCCCGATCCTGATTTCGGGTGGTTCACTGGCCCAGCCCGGTGCCATCGGGGTGGCAACCGTGTCGTGGACCGTCTGGACGCTGGCGCTCGGCTATGGCCTGGGCCAGTGGGTCCGCACGCGTCTGCAGACCCATCACTGACTGATGTGTCAATGCGGTGAAGTGGAGGCGGGGGGAGTCGAACCCCCGTCCGAGTGTTTCGTCCCCGAGAGCGCTACGAGCGTAGGACCAAGAAAATTGTCGGGCGGTGGCATCCTTGGCCCAGATCTGCCGGCCGCCGTACCCCGCGATTAGTTGTCCCGCTGAACCCACGAGGGCGATTCAGCGGTGGAGCCTGATTGCGTTGCCCGGTCCCTCGCCTCAGGCGGTGGCTTGGGCGGACAGGAGCTTAGTTAAGCTGCCAGTGCGAAGTTGTCTTCAGCACCTGAAGTGTGCAGAGCGGATTAACGAGGCAGCCCTACATCCTCGGCTCGCTCTCTCGCGGTCGACCAACACCCGTCGAAACCAGTCGCCCCCGAGAAAGGGTTATACGTCGCTATGAAGTTGGTTCGAACCACTCAAGGTATCAGGTCAGGATCATCCTGCAGCGCGCTAGGCCTTGCTGGCGACGTACAGCAGATCCATGGGGTCACCCTTCAATTCGAAGGCATCGACGGGGTCAAACCCCGCCGCCGCCAGTGCCTCGATGGCCGCTTCGGACCCCCACATCGTCCCCAACCCCTCGCCCCCCTGGGCCAGCGACACAGTCATGCAGTGCGCAATTGAGACGCCATACATCATCGGTGCCCATGGCAATTGCGCGCGTTCGGCAAGGCTTGGGGGGGCGCCCGAGTCGATCATCAATAGTTGTCCGCCCGAACGCAACGCGCCGTGTGCCGCGGCCAGTGCCTCAAACGGGTGGGCCAGGTCGTGGATCACGTCGAAGGCGGCAATAAGGTCCCATGGGCCTGGCGGCGGCTGCGTGGCCGAGCCGACCTCGAAGGAGACGTTGTCCAGGCCCTGTGCCGACACTGCCTCCCGCGCGGACTCGATCGCGCCGTCGCTGATGTCCAGTCCGACGACAGTCGAGGCAGGGAACGCCTGCCCGATCAGCCGGGCGGCGTGACCCTTACCGCAGCCGAACTCCAACAGGCGCGCCCCTTCGGTCAACCGGTCGGTCAGGCCGGGCACCTGCGCCAGATAGCTGTCCACCAGCAGGGCGTCATAGCGATTTCTGGTCAACCGATCGATGAAGTCATCGGCGTCAAGATGCTGCTGGTCATAGCCGATCCCGCCCCCCTCGACAAAGACCCGTTGCAGGTCATCCAACGAGTGGGCAGTCGCGGTGGCCATGCTGAGCATGGCTGAGATGTTGTAGGGCGAGTCCCCCAACAGCGCCGCAGCGTGCTCTGCCGACAGCCCGAAGTGCCCCTCGTCGTGGATCAGCACTCCCGCGCTGACCATCAATCCCAGCCATTCGGTGACGTAGCGGGGTTGGCAGCCCGTCACCCTTGCCAACTCCTCGACGCTGAGGCTGGTCCCGGCCAAGGCGTCGAGCAGTCCCAGTCGCCGACCCAACTCGAGCATCGTCACTGTCATGCTGCTTGACAGATGACCGACCAACGTCCGTGCGAACTCGCCCGCTGCCCGGCGATCGATGGGACCCTGTGCGTCTGTCATCGCGACGCCTTCAGTGCACGCTGCATCTCGCGCTTGGCGGTCTTCTCGGCCTGGTCCTGGCGCTTGTCCACCTGGCTCTTGCCGACGCCCTCGCCAATGAGAATCTTGGCCTTCCCGTCTTTCCAGTACATCTTCATGGGCACTAGCGTGCGACCCTGCTCCTGCGTGAAGCTCTCCATGGCCCTGATCTCACTGCGGTTGGCCAGCAGCTTGCGGCGACGTTGTGGTTCGTGGTTGTTGATGTTGCCGAACTCATACTCTGCGATCTCGGCCCCATACAGCCACAACTCCCCCTCGCGGACGGTCGCGAAGGCCTGTGTGATGGACGCCTTTCCCGCACGAAGGCTCTTGACCTCGGTGCCCTGCAGGACCATGCCACATTCGTAGGTGGAATCGATCGCGTAGTCGAATCGGGCACGCCGATTGACTGCGATGGTGGTGCTGTCCGACTTTGACTTCTTGGCCATAGGCATACAAAGCTACCCAGGCCGTGCCCGATCAGGATCCAGATTCGGCGACCACATCTGCCAGGACATCCTCGGCCTGGGTCAGCATCTCCTCCGGGGAGCCGTCCGCGACCACGTCCGGTTGCACGCCCACCCCGTCGATCGAGTCTCCGCTGGGAGTGAAGTAGCGGGCGGTGGTGAACTTCACCCCGGCACCCAGGGTCAGGTCCTGGATGGTTTGCACGGTGCCCTTGCCAAAGGTGGTCTGACCGACAATTTGAGCGCGGTCCAGATCCTGCAGGGCGCCTGCAACGATTTCGCTGGCCGAGGCGGAATTGCCATCCACCAGAACCACCAGAGGCAGATCAGGGGCGATCGGGTCACCGATGACATTGCGTTCAACGGAGCCGTCGCGACTGTCCACGCGAACGACCACGCCTTCGTCCACGAACAGGCTGACCACCTCGATGGCCTCGTTCAGCAGCCCACCCGGATTACCACGCAGGTCCAGGACCAGCCCTGGTACCCCGTCGTCGACGAATTGGGTGATGTCGCTGATCATCTGCTCGGAAACCTGGCGTGAGAACTGTGCGACGGCAACGTAGCCGTACCCGGAATCCAGCGTCCGACTGGCCACCTGTGGCAGATCCAACTGACGCAACGTCAGGGTCAACTCGCGTGGTCCGTCGGGACCCATGTCCAGACCGATGACCCGCTGCTGGCCCTCCTCACCCGCGATCATCTCGATGACGTCACCGCTGGTGGCCTCATCCAGCGCGGACACACCATCCACGGAGATGATCCTCTCCCCCGCCATCACGCCAGCCTCTTCCGCGGGGGAACCCGGCAGCACCCCGGTGATGTACACCCCGTCGGTCTGCTCTTCGATCGTCACACCGACGCCGACGAACTCGCCGTCCAGGTCGGCGTTCAGCGCGGCATACCGGTCCGGGTCGTAGTAGACGGCATAACGGTCATCCAGTGTGCCCAGCAGTCCCGTGATGGCGCCATCGACCAGCGCCTGGTCCTCGGGTTGAGTGACCGCATCCTGCTCGATGGCGTCGAACAGCAGTGGGATATTGGCGTACTCCTCAGGCAGTCGCGGGTTGTCGGTCTGTTCACCGACGCGATAGCCCAGCAGACCGGTTCCCCCAATCAGCAGGATCACCACGCCGATCAGCAGGGAGTTGCTGAATTGGCCCGGCCGATACAGGAACGCCAGCCGGGGCTCGGCAGCCCTCGACCGGCGGGTACCGTCGTACTGCACCACCGGTGCATTGAGGAACGCATCGGCATCCCGCAGTGCGGGGCGTAGGTCGGGTGGGTCGCTCACTAGATCAGCCATCGTTGACTGCCCAGCCTGCCAGCCCATCCGCCAAGCGTTGACACACTTGCCCACTCTTTACTGTCAGTGGATGTGGCGGCCGGCTCAGAGGTACCCACGAGGGTTGACCGGTGTTCCGTTGACACGAACCTCCCAGTGCAGGTGCGGACCCGTGGAGTAGCCGGTGGAGCCGACGTAACCGATGATCTGGCCGGTCGACACTGACTGACCGGTGCTGGCGGCCAGACGTGACTGGTGGGCATACAGCGTGGCGATGCCCCCGCCGTGGTCGATGATGACGGCGTTGCCATACCCGCCCCGCCAGCCAGCGAAGATGACCGTGCCAGGTCCGGCGGCGCCGATCGGGGTCCCGCTGCCAGCGCTGATATCCATCCCCGCATGCAGCTTTCGCACGCCGGAGATCGGATGGATTCGATAGCCGTACTCTGAGCTGATTCGACCGGAGATCGGCAGGATGAAGCGGCCACTGCCGGCGACCACACCAGCGGTGCCCGACGGGGAGGATCCCGCGGTGCCGGCGGCAGCAGCAGCCTCGGCGGCCGCAGCAGCGGCGGCCGCGGCGGCCGCGGCGGCGACGGCGGCGAGTTCCTGCTCGATTAGTGCCGATTCGGCTTCCAGTTCATCGATCAGCGCCTGCGCGGTGTCACGGTTTGCCTCGAGCCCTGCCAGGACGGTGCGCTTCTCATCGGCCCGTGCCTGGACCTGTGCGACCAGATCTTGCTGGGCCAGGACCAACTCGGCGACCCGATCGGTCTCGACTTGGGCGGCGGCGCGATCGGAGTCCTGTTGGCCCTGCAGACGGATCAGCTCGATCTCGTCGGCTTCGATCCGTCGCCGCAGCACATCGATCTGTTCAAAACCCGCCCGGTCACGGCTGACGATCGCTTCCAGATAGGTGGTGGCCTGCGCGAAGTCCGACGCGCTTCGCATGCTGAACGCCGGCAGGGTCTGATCGGGTCGCGCGGAGATGTAGCTCTGTCGGACACGTGCCTCAAAGGCGGCCCGCTGACTGTCCAATTGGGCTCGTGTCTGGTCCAACCGGGTCGCGGTGGAGTTCAGTTCAGCCGTGGTGGCGGCCAGGATCCGTTCACGGTCCAGCAGGACGGCCTCAGCGCCCGCCAATTCGTCGTTGAGCACGTCCAACTCAGCTTGGAGTTCCTGCTGCTCGGCGACGATCCGGTTGAGCTCCTCAACGGAGACTCCAACCTCACTATCAAGGCGCTCACGTTCCTCCTCCGCCTGGTCGATCTGGGTGTCCAGTTCGTCCAGATCGCCCTGGGACTGCGCGTCTGCAGGCAGCGGCAACATGGCGGGCATAAGCACGGCCGCCATCATGAAAAGGGAGAGAACGCGACGCCAAGCGAGGCGGCTCTGGGGAAGATCCGTCATCACGGTCCGCTAACCGTAACCTGACTCCCGCCATGCGCGCGTGAACCTCCGTACGGGTCGACCACAGGTCGAGGGTTCGCTGCGGCGGATCAGACCGCCAAGAAGCGCCGCAGTGACAGCACACTGACTACGGCACCGACCAAGATCGAGCCGATCAGCAGCAGGGGGAAGATAGCGACGACATCCGCGCTGTCGACGAACGGCAGGAACCCGATTGCCTGCCGCAGATCCCCGACGTAGAACCTCATCCCTGCCAGCAGCAACAGGAAGGCCGAGATTGCCCCGATGGTGCTGGCCGTGACCCCTTCGATGACGAACGGGAGCCGGATGTACCAGTTGGTCGCGCCCACCAACTTCATGATCGCGGTCTGCTCACGACGCGCGAACGCCGTCAACCTGATGGTGGTCGCCACCAGCGCGACTGCCGCCGCAGCGATCAGGAGGGCCACGATCAGGACGAACTCGCGGACCTTGCCCATGATGGTGAAGAAGTCGCCGAGGATCTCACGGTTGTCGCGGATCTCATCGATTCCCGGCCGCCCACTGAAGAGGGAGGAGATGACTCCGAACTCCTCCGGGTCGGTCAGTTGCACCCTGAACGAGGCCGGCAACACCTCTGGGGACAGATCCTGCAGGATCAGCGGATCGTCGCTGAAGATCTCCTGGGCGTTGATGAACGCCTGGTCCTTTGACTCAAAGATCACGTCGCCGACGACGGCCTGTGCCCGCAAGTCGGCTTCCAGCCCAGCCTGCTGTTGCGGGGTGATGTCGTCGGAGAGGAAGATCGACACCTCCACATCCTGATAAAGCACATCCTGTGCTTTGGTGACCTGTCGTTGCACCAGCAGGCTGGCACCCACCATGGTCACGGTCACGGTCACGGTCAGGATCGTGGCGATGGTCATCAAGAGGTTGCGGCGCAGGCCGATTCCGACCTCGCCGAACAGGTAGCGCCAGCGTGAGGGCATCATCGGCGCTAGCCCGCGTATCCGTAGGTACCGCGCACCTGATCACGGACCATGTTGCCGTTCTGCAGTTCGACCACCCGCTTGCGCATCGAGTCCACGATGTGCGAGTCGTGCGTGGCCATCAGGATCGTCGTGCCGGCACGGTTGATCTGGTCAAGCAGCTTCATGATCCCCACCGAGGTTTCGGGGTCCAGGTTCCCGGTCGGCTCGTCACACAACATGATGCGCGGCCGGTTGACGATGGCCCGTGCGACGGACACGCGTTGCTGCTCGCCGCCGGACAACTCCAGAGGCATCGCATCGTGTTTGTGTGACAGACCCACAACCTCCAGCGCATCGGGCACGTCGACACGGATCTGGCCGCGGTCGTGACCGGTCACCTCCTGCGCAAACGCGACGTTCTCCCACACGGTCTTGTTCTCAAGCAGTTTGAAGTCCTGGAAGACACACCCAAGTTCGCGGCGAAAGGCCGGGATCTTCCAGGGCCTCATGTCGTTCAGTCGTTTTCCGGCCACCACGATGTCGCCCTGATCGGGGTCCACGTCCTTCAGCAGCAGCTTGATGAAGGTGCTCTTGCCCGATCCCGAGGCGCCGACTAGGAACACGAACTCGCCCTTGCCGATCTCAAGGGAGACGTCTTCCAGTGCGTGGATGGTCTTCTTGTAGGTCTTTGAGACCTTCTCAAAACGAATCATCGGGCCAGGGGGCATGGTCGGGGGAAGTGGTCCACACGCCGAAAGTAACATCCGTCACACCCGCTGGCCGTGAGGTGAGCTTGGCCGTTCGTCGCGCTCCGCCATCCCGGCCAACTACCCGACGTCGTTGTTGGCCTAGGCTTGGCCCATGGCACAGATCATGGTTCGTGGTCACGCCGAGGCCTCCATGGACCCGACTGAGGAAGGAATCACCATCATCCCTGCGCCTTCGATTTGGGCTGAGTGTCAACTCAGTGTTCACAGGTTGTCGCGCAGCCAGGTGATGTCGGTGGCCAGAGCGTCATCGGGCGTCTCACAGATCACCGGGGCGGCGGCCAGGCGAAGTGCCTCAAGGATCTGCTCGGGCGGTATCTGACCCAAGGTGAGAGTTTCGTGGCGGTCTCGGCTGGACCCCTTCTCATCTCGGCTGTCATTGCAGTGGACCAGGTCAATGCCGCCGGTGATGTCGATGAACGCCTGCACCGCCTGGACCACATCCAGGTCAGCGGACCACGCATGGCAGGTGTCGACGCAGAATCCCGGTCCGAGGTCCCCGATCTCATCCCACAACTGACGGATCGAACTGACCAACCGAGCCACCGAGTTGTCCCCGCCGGCGGTATTTTCAATCAGCACCGGCACCTGGGAGTCCAGTTGCTGCAAGGCCTTGCGCCACCGAGTGAATCCTTCGCTGACGTCCTCATCGCCGGTGACCGTGCCCCCATGCACGATGACCGCCCGGGCGCCAATCTCCGCAGCGGCATCGCAGTGCTGTTGCAGGATCTTGCGCGAGGGGATGCGGACCCGACTCTCGGCCGAAGCGACGTTGACCAGATAGGGGGCGTGGACGTAAATGGGCAGGTCGGCGGCCCGGAGGGTGGCCGCATCCTCACGTGGCTGGGGCTTCTTCCAGCCCTGCGGGTCGCCCAGGAAGATCTGGACGCAGTCCGCGCCAATGGTGGCCGCCGTCGCCAACGGGTCGGTCGGGTCGATGTGAGCACCGATGAGCATGGCGTCAA
>JBPCKA010000013.1:0-65098 GCA_051004735.1 Euzebya sp.
CCGCGGTTCCTTTCCCTCCCCTTCCTCTCTTCGCGCCCCCGCCCCCCCCCCCCCCCCCCCCCCCCCCCCCCCACCAGGGTAGGGAGCACTACGCTGGGAGGTCCACCCTGGAGGATCCTCATGCCAATGCCGTTGCCGACCGTCCCAGACGCCGGCGACGACGCGATCCCTGACCCCAACCTTGACCGGTTGCTGGCTCAGGGAACCCTTCCCGCCTATTACCTGCCGGCGGTCATGCCAACCCAGGTGTCAGGCTGGCGCCGCGGGGCGGCGTGGACCGTCATCGTCATGCTGGTCTCCTCGGCCAGCGCGGGCATCTGCCTGACGTATGGCCCCGACGAGTTGTTCAGGGTCTTGGGCGTCCTGAGCTGAGGCTGGGCAGCCGGACTCAGCTGTCCTCCATGTCGGCAGGGATCGGCTCATCGGGCAGGGGTTGCACCTTCGGCCGTTGCTTACGGCGTCGCTTTGCGGGGACCAGGTCGCGCATGGAATCCAGCTTCCCGAAACACAGCATCCGATCTTCGGGCTCCATCTCGCGCGAGCCCTTGGGATTGGAGATGACCTTGCTGCCCCGGTTGAGGGTCAGGACCTTGATGTCGCGATCGCGCAGTCCCTCCTCAAGGGTCTTGCCGACCAGTGGCGAGCCGTCACGGATGTGCAACTCGCTGACCCCGTAGCCCGTCGACACGGTCAGGCGTTGGCGGATGTCAACCTCGGGGAAGGCGACCTGCGTGGCCACGAAGTCGATGATGGCTCCCGCGACATCAAGTCCGGTCGCACCCTCGATGCCTTCAAGACCGGGTGAGGAGTTGACCTCCATGACCAGGGGTCCGCGGTCGGACTCCAGCATGTCGACGCCGGCGACCTTGAGGCCCATGATCTGAGCGGCCTGGACGGCCACTCGCTCGTACTCCTCGTCCAGTTTCACGACCTCTGTGCGACCACCACGGTGGACGTTGGAGCGAAACTCATCACCCTGGGCCACCCGCCGCATTGCCGCAACCACCCGATCACCGACGACCAGAGCCCGGACGTCCTTGCCCTTGGATTCGGCGATGAACTGTTGGATCAGGACGTTCTGCTTGGTGGACTGCAGGGTTTCCACCACCGCCTCGGCGACCTTGTTATCCGGTGCCAGGATCACTCCGATCCCCTGTGTTCCCTCCAGCAACTTGATCACCACAGGCGCCCCGCCGACGGCCTTTATGGCCGCCAGGACATCCTTGCGGTCACGCACGAACATGGTGCGAGGCATGCCGATGTCATGACGTGACAGGATCTGGATCGACCGCAACTTGTCGCGGGAGTTGGCGATGCCGGCGGCGGTGTTGGGGGTGTAGACATCCATCTGCTCAAACTGACGCACGACCGCCAGGCCGAAGAAGGTGATCGAGGCGCCAATGCGGGGGATCACCGCGTCGTAGTCCGACAATTCCTTGCCGCGTAACTGCAGGTCTGGCTCGTCCCCCGCCAGGTCGATGCCGAACCGCAGAGTGCTTAGAACCGTGGCGGCGTGACCGCGTTCCAGGGCAGCCACTTTGAGCCGCTGGGTGGAATAGGCGTTCGGTGAACGAGACAGGATACCAAGCTTCATAGGGCGAACCTTAGCGACCTCGGTGGGGATGGACTGCTGAGGCCGACGTTTCGGGGCGGCAGGCAGGAACACGTCGGGGCGGCAGGCAGGAACACGCCATGCGGCTGTCAAACCGCTCCCCAGCCCCCACCAAATGCTCAGATCTGAGGGTTGGGCCGGATATCCCCCCGGAAAGCTCAGATCTGAGAAACCGGGGGGCTGAAGGGCCCAACCCCGACGAAAGCTCAGATCTGAGCGAGGAGGGTCCGGCGAAAGGCCTCCGGAAGCGGTTCCGGGCGGCCTTCACCTCCCAGGTGGACCAAGACGTTGCGGGACGTGGTCACGCACGTCTGGTCTGAAAACACCCCAATCCCCACCGTGAACGACGTTGTCCCGACGGCGAGCACCCGCGCCCCGATCCGGACCTGACCCGGGTAGAACAGGTCGGCCCGGAAGTCGATCTCCAGGCGGGCGAACGTGACCTGTCCGGTCTGGACCCCGGCGCGGGTGGCCAGGTCGTAGACGTAGGCGATACGGCCGCTCTCGACTAGGGCCACGTGGGCGACGTTGTTGACGTGACCCACCAAGTCGGTGTCGCTGAAGCGGATGTTCTCGGTGCAGTAGAAGTCGTAGAAGGCAGGATCGGCAAGATCGGTCTGAGGGGTGTCCATCGCGACCCACATCCTGGCAGGCCGATCTTCTGTCCGCCCGGCAGGCACAATGGCGCTTGATGACTCACCTGACCACTGCCCGGCGTGCCGGGGCGTGGTTGGGGATCGCCGGACCGGTTGCCTACGTGCTGACCTGGGCCGTGCTGGGAGCAATCCGACCGGGCTATGACCCGCCCAGCCAGGCCATCAGCGAGCTGGCCGAGATGGGCTCGGCGACTGGCCCCTACATGTCAGCGGCATTCGTGGTCTTCGGGTTGGCCGCGATCCCGTTCGCCGTCGCGTTGCGATCCTCCCTGCCGGGCCCCGCCACCGACGTGATGTGGGCCGTGACCGGCTGCGGCTTGATGACGATGGCCGCCGCCTTCTTCCCGTGCAGCCCAGGCTGTCCGGGTGCGGGGTCCTCACTCAGCGACAACGGCCATGCCGTCACCGCCACCATCGGATATCTGGCACTGATGGCCGCACCCCTGCTGACCGGCCGTGCGCTGCTGACCCACCGGACCAATCGCCGCTTTGCCTGGTGGTCGATGGTCGCCGGCGGAGTCGGCAGCGTGGCCATGCTGGTCTGGGCCTTGGGACTGTTCGGTGACGCCGGCGGGGCTGGCCAACGAGGGTTCAACACCTTGGCGGACCTGTGGTGGGCCTCCGCCGGCGTCTGGATTCTGACCACCGATCCTCTCCCAAAGGATTGAAGGATGCCCGACCCGGATACAACAACTGCATGTCTCTGCTACGTGTCGCCGCCCGAGGAATGCTCGCTTCGATGTTCATCGCGGGAGGGATCGATGCGCTGAGGGATCCCAGCGGCAAGGTCGCGGCCGCCGAGAACGTGACCGAGCCATTGTCCGACGCGATCGAGCAACTACCTGATGACACCGAAATGTTGATCCGTGCAAACGGTGCCCTGCAGGTAGGTGCCGGACTGGCGATGGTCAGCAACAAGATGGCCAGGCCGGCGGCGTTGGCACTGGCCGCCAGCCTGGTTCCCACCACCGCTGCGGGACACCGCTTCTGGGAGATGGATCAAGGCGCGCCGCGTCAGCAGCAGATCATCCACTTCCTGAAGAACCTCGGACTGTTGGGCGGCCTGATCATCACGGTCCTGGACACCCAGGGCGAGCCGGGCGTCGCCTGGCGCGCCGCCCACGCGGTGGACCACGCCGGCCTGATGAAGGATCATGCCAGCCAGGTCGCCGGACTTCAGACCGAACTGGCCAAGGAACGGGCCAAAGCCTCCACTGCGGCGACCAAAGCACGGTTCGGGGCCACGGCGCGACAGGCAAAGCGTGACGCGAAGGTCGCCGCAAAGGTCACCAAGTCCGCCGGCCGTGCTGTGACCGGCGCCGGACGTGCCGTCAAACGGGTTGTCACCGCTGCGCTGCCTGGTTAGCGCAACCGCGTAACCGCCCCCTTCGTCCTGGCGGGCCGATCAACAGTCGTTAGCATCGCGGCGATGACCCACCAGACCCAGCCGTCCAACGTCTCCCTGCCGTGGTGGCGGCGCGGCGTTGTCTATGAGGTCTACCTACGATCCTTCGCCGACGGCAACGGTGATGGGGTCGGTGACATCGCCGGATTGATCAGCCGTCTACCCTACCTGGCGGATCTGGGCGTCGAGGCCATTTGGATCACACCCTGGTATCGCTCCCCCAACGCCGACGGCGGCTACGACGTCGCTGACTTTCGCGACATCGACCCGAGGTACGGCACGCTGGTCGATGCCGAAGCGCTGATCTCACAGGCTCATGACCACGGGATCCGGGTGATCATCGATCTGGTGCCGAACCACACCTAGGACCAGCACGAGTGGTTCAGACAGGCCCTGGCCGCACCGGTGGGGGATCCCAGCCGTGACCGATATGAGATCCATCCGGGAACGGGCGTCGACGGCGCCCTGCCGCCGTCGGACTGGCCGTCAGTGTTTGGTGGCTCGGCCTGGCAGCGACTTGCCGATGGTGAGTGGTACCTGCATCTGTTCGATGTCTCACAACCCGACCTCAACTGGGACAACACAGAAGTACGCGCCGAGTTCGAGGCCATCTTCGCGTTCTGGCTGGACCGGGGGGTCGATGGCATCCGCGTCGACGTGGCCCACGGCATGGTGAAGGACAAGACGTTCCCGTCGCGAAAAGCCGCGGTGCGTCTGCTGGACGCCACCGACACCGACGACCACCCCTACTGGGATCGAGATGGGGTGCACGAGGTCATCCGCTCATGGCGGACGGTGGTGGACTCCTACGACGGGGACCGGATGATGGTGGCCGAGGCGTGGGTGACCCCGGAACGACTGAAGGATTACCTGCGCCCCGACGAATACCACCAGTCATTCAACTTCTCCCTGGTCGAGGCGGAGTGGGACACCGCTCAATGGCACGACATCATCGACCGGTCGATCACCGCGGCGACGGAAGTGGGCTCCACACCGACCTGGACGTTGTCCAACCACGACATCATGCGCCCGGCAACCCGGCTGGGCCTACCCATGCCGACCGAATGGCGTCAGTGGCTGGTCCAGGGACCCCGCTCAGCCCTTGATCCCGCCGCGGGGCTGCGACGCGCGCTGGCCGGCGCCATGCTGATCCTGGCCCTCCCCGGCTCGACCTACCTGTTCCAGGGTGAGGAATTGGGTCTTCCCGAGGTCTGGGATCTACCGGATGAGGTGTTGGACGATCCGGTGTGGACGCGGTCGGGAGGAACCGAGAGAGGGCGCGACGGCTGTCGGGTCCCTCTGCCGTGGACAACCGCTGGCGACTCATACGGGTTTGGCACGAACGGAGCGTGGCTGCCCCAGCCCGCCGTGTTCGGGACCCTCTCCGTCGCCGCCCAGGACGGCGTAAAGGGGTCGACCCTGGAGTTGTTCAAGCAGGCTCTGACCCTGCGGCGCCATCACGGCGTGGCCGATGATTCCCTGGAGTGGCTGCCGCTCGGCGAGGAGGTCCTGGCGTTTCGCCGCGCCTCTGGCCTGATCAGCGTCACCAATTTCGGGACAGACCCGATCGCGCTGCGACAAGGCGAGATTGTGTTGTCCAGTGGCCCGCTTACTCCTGGCCATGCGCCCGGGGAGACCACTGTGTGGCTGCTGGCCTCCGCCGACCACAACTAGCCTGCCCCACAGCTAGGGCCTGGGCCAGCCGGGTTGCCGGCCAGCCCCGTCGAAGGCCCCGACCCAGGTTCTGGCGCTGTCCAGCGCAAGCCAGGCGGCGGTCGTATCGCGCAGTGAGTCCTGGTTGCACGCCCGCAGATCATCGCGCTGCTTCCACGTGCGCAGCAGCTCATGAAGCGCCGCATCGAACGGGGTGACCGGGTTCATCCCGGTGCGTCGATCAAGCGGTAGCTCAACGCGGTCGCGCCGATCTCCCTTCGTGCCTCGTCCAACTCGACCATGATCGCCGACAGCGCCGCAGCAGGGCTGGTCGCCTCGACCTGGACGATGCCGTGGATCAGGCATTCACCCTCATGGTTGACCACACGATGGCCCTGCACGACCCCGACCTGACCCAAGGCTCGTTCGATCGATGGCCAACAGTCCCCCTCGGCCGGAACAGTGACCGTAACCTCAACCAGATGGGGTAGGTCATCGGTTTGCTCGGGCACCGGTTCGACCAGCAGACCCGCATCCTTGACCGCAGTGACCACGTCAACAGGGGTCGCAGGTCCGACGTCGATGGCCACCAGTTGCCAGCACTGGGGGGTCGCCCAGGCGATGTGGGTTGTGGCGTTTCGCAGACCGTCGGTGGTCAGCGCAACCGGACTCACGACGATGTCGCCGGGACGTCCCACATGGCTCAAGGCTTCGGGAATGTCGGCGTCGGACTGTAACGTCGGGACGTCGGCGCTGCGGAGCGAGTCGGGCAGTGGCTGCTCGGAGTTGCCACCCCGAACCACCAACATCGGCGAGTCCGTGGCCCGTCGAAGGCGGTCGGCCAACTCCACCGCCAGTCCTAGGCCTCGTTCACCGCTCTGCTGCAGATGGTCGTCCGAAACCGGCAGCAACACCCGGTGGAAGCTCTCACCCGCCGGCCGCACGACCGCGAGTGGGACCCTGGAGCGCCCCATGATCGAATCGATCAACTCCCCAAAGATGTTGTGCGAGGTGGAGCCGCCCTGCCATCCCATCACGACCAGGCTGGCGTCATGTTCATCCACGGCGTCCAGAACCGCCGTCGGAATACGTTGGCCATGAACCAGTGCGGCGCGAGCGTTCACGCCGTAGTCGCGGGCCGCCTGGGCAGCGCTGTCGACGGCACGCTGGGCCTGCTCGGCGACCTCCGGGTCGCTGGACGGAGTGAGGACCGACACAGGCACCACTATCCCGTCATCCGGGCGGGCGATGATGGCCGCCAACCTGCCCAGCCAGGGCGCGGTAGCCGGGCTTGCCAGGGGTACGACCACAACTCGTCCCAGGGTCACGCCATCCTCCGTCTCGGCGTCCAGATCACGGTCATACGCTAGCAGTGTCACCAGCAAAGGGGCTGCGCCCCCTTGGACCCCCAACATCAAACGCAACCAAGAATACTCGTGACAACGTAACGAGTTAGGGCAACAGAGTTGCACTAGTCATCCACCGGTGGTGGGAACGGCCATCACCCCACCGTGGCCCAGCCCGCCAGGTGGATTCCACCCGTTTGACGAGTCACGGTGATCTCCAGGTCAGCTTCCTCGGCGCGCACGCCCACCACGACCGCGCGATAGGTCAGCACGTCGTGTGGCCAGGCTTGCTCTCGCCACTGCGCCCGCAACCGCCGGACGCCATCGACCCCGAACTGGTTGGTCAGATAGGTCGCCACCAGGCTCATGGGCAGCATGCCAACGGCGAACGGGCCAGGAAACCCTGCTGCCTGCGCAAACTCGGTGTCGTGATGGATGGGGTTGTAGTCACCCGAGGCACCTTGGTAGCGAACGAACCGGTTGACGGTCAGTTCGCCGTCGGTCCACTCCGGAAGGCTCTGACCGATGGACAGGCTGTGAATGTCGATGCGGTCCATGATCACTCCACCTGCGGTGCGACCGCGGTGAGGATCATGGTGGAGGTCAACTCCGCGACCACAGAGCCCGACCGGTCGCGGAACTCCGTGATGATCTTGGTGAACTCAAGGGTTCCACCGCGTCGGCCTTCCTTGGTGAACATGTCGTCGATGCGTTGCTGCCCGGTCAGCACATCCCCTGCTCGAGGAAGTGGACCAGTGAAAGCGAATTCCTGCTCCCCGTGCAAGATGCGACTCCAGTCCCGCACGATTCCCGCCATCACACTGGAACGCTGGTCCTGCCACAGCACCGAGGAGATGAGAAAGGTGGCGGGAGAAACCGGATCGCCCTCACGCAAATGGTCAGGGTGGTGAGAGTCCGTCGCGCGGGCGAACTCGCGGACCTTGCCCTCCTCGATGACCACACGAAAGGTGTCGGCGGTCCGGCCGATCAGTTCTGTGTCCATTGCTGACAGAACCTGCCCTGCCCCCGCCCCGATGTCCACTGTGGCCGGCCCGTCGCCTATCCTGCGCAGGCGATGCCTTCAGGCCCCGTCAGTCTGGATCACGTCGCGGCCATGGGAGTTGCCAGGGTGTTTTGCAGGATGTCCTTGAAGGCGAACCCGATCGCGACCGAACTGATCCCCAACCCGCCGATCACGGCAGCGAGGTTGACGCTTGGCACCGCGATGATCGACGCGATCAGGATCCCGACCGCCACGGTCGCCGCTCGTGCCAGGCGCGACATCACGTTGACGAAGCTGTCCGAACGGTCCGGCAGCGGCTTGATCGCTGGTGACCAGCCCCGGGGGGTGACAGGTTACGTGCTCAGCGCCTGCTCGATATCTCGCAGAACCTCCTCACCGATCACAGCCGTACCGCCGAAGATGACCACCTGCCGGATCGATGACACATTGTCACTCAGGTAGTTGCTAATCGAGCGTTCGAGATCCACCCCACCGGTCAGCAGCATCACCCCGGGGCCGGTGTCAACTCGGCCGATCAAGGCACTTCCTGCCAGGGCATCCGGGAAGTCTGCGGTGGTGGCGACTCCGACGGTGGTTGGCGAGACGGTCAAATCCGCCACGCGAAGGGAGAGGTCGGTCGCATCCGCTCCGACCAACACCGGATCACCGACCAGCTCACCGACATCTGCACCGATGGCGAAGATGTCGGTCCCTCTAAACACCGCATCGATGTAGGCGAAGGCATCCTCCTGAATTTCTGGCCCCGACGTCAGGATAACAGCCGCGCCGGGCGGGTCGGCAGCCAGGAAGCCAGAAGCCAGTGACCCCGCCAGGATTGCGTCGATGAATCTGCCACCGTCAGCGACTACCAATCGAGACGGATTTGCCAATCCAAGATCTGCGATGGTCGTGGCCGTGGAGAACCGATTATCTCCCGCAAACCGGACCGTTTGGTATCCCATGGCCTCGATTTCTGCCTGTACCTCGCCGGACAACGCCGCCGTGCCGCCCAGCAGGAACACTGTGCCCCCAGCCGGCAGGATCCGTTGGATCTCGGTTCGCGTGGCGGGATGAAGACTCTGGGGATAGGACAGAAGGGTTGGTGCGCCGTACCTGACGGCTAGGGGCGTTCCTGCCTGGGCGTCGGCGAAATCATCGGCTCGGGCGAGCACGACGGCCGGAGCCTGCCCGTCGCTGCAGATCCTCTGCGAGATCGCGGTGGCTGTCTGGATGCGGGTCGCGCCCTGCAACCTGACTACCCGTGATTCCGGACTGGCCGCCATGCCTCCCTCACAACGGCGGCTGATCGGCAGAACCGGACCGACCTCACCAACGAACTCGGCGGCACCGGCATCACATCCAGCCCCGAACATCCGAGTGTGACCGATCTGGTCGAACAACATTCCCTCGGCGCAGTCCGGTGCCGGGAACACATCAACAACGGGGCTACCGGGCGAGGGGTAGTGGACGCCAGTCGTGGGGTCCAGTTCCAACAGACCTAGGTTGGTGTTCACCACGTCGCCTACACCCGGTGTCGGGCAACCAGCATCGACGAAGACCGAATGTCCAGCGGAGGTGACGCCGTTGCCACAAGTCTGGGTTGGCCCTGAAAAGGCACTGCCTGACACGCTGATCTGTCCAGATCCCGCCTCGACCACAACCCCCGGTTCGACTGTCGTGCCGTTCACATGAGTGGTGAATAGCAGTCGGACCGGTGTCGCGCTGCTGGCGAGGTCGGCGACGAACTTCCCTCGGTTCCCACTGAAGGTGGAGTTAATGATCGATGCCCCAGTCGCGGGATCCTGAATCTCCACAGTGGCGGCTGGCAAACCCCGGGACGCCATCCCTTCGTTGACCACGACCTGGGACACGAAGGACGATCGGATGATGTCCACATACCCCGTGGGGCGGGCGTCAAGTGCCATTGCGCCAAGCGCCGAGGTGTTGCGTAGAAAAGTCGATTCCACCACTCTCAAACCCGAGGCGCCAGGTGACACCGAGATGGCTCCCCCGAAGTCGGTCAGCAATCCGCCGTTGTCATGGAAGACACTGTCGGATATGACAACGTCACCATCAGCAATTGCCACCGCCCCGCCGTTCTTCGCGATATTGCCGGCGAACGTCGAGTCATGGATCTGTGTCCGTTCGCTGCTGGAGTGAACCGCGGCTCCGTCAAGCGCCACCTCAAATCCCTGGACCGAGATCCCGTCCAGGGTAAGTGGCGCCGTGGCCGTGATCGCGCGGGAGTCCTCAGTGACCATCGCCAGTCCAGACTCGATCCGGACGCCCGAGCCCATGATGACAAGTTCGTCGGAAACGTCCAGATCCTGGGTCGTGGGGTCGTGGCTGTCTGGAACCTCAGCGCGGGACTCCGTCAGTCGGATCGTCCCGGGGGACTGGAATGTGATGACGTCGGCACCGGGTGCACTGTTAGCCGCAATGACAGCCTCTCGCAGTGAACAATCATCCAGTGAGCAGCCGTCGGGCGCTGGATCGGAGACCAGGCCCGCGCCGACACGATTGGCTGTGACGATAAACCCCGCCGCCAGTGCGGGTGGTGGCGTCAGGAGCAACAACATCAGCACAAGTGCACCGGCGGTTGCGCCAAGGCGTCTGACCATGTGTGTCACGGTATTATCCGATTTTATCGCTTGCGACTGGCGGGCCGATCGTCCTCGACGGCAGCGACAACGTGGTCGCCGATCAGCACCAGGATTTCCCGATCGTCGTGGAACTCCGATGAGTATAGAGTTAGTTAGTAGCGCGTCGTAGCGGGTCCTTGGTTTTGGGCTGCGTTCCGTGATTTTCTGTGGTGGATGGGATCAAACAGCCGGCCGACCAGGTCGGGCACCGGCGCACCAGTGCGGTCAGGCTTCGTCGTGTAGCGCCGCCGCCGGTGATGACGCGCATTGGGCCGGGCGATCATCCGTGACCCCGCAGCGTTCCTGATGGGCGAACCGCTATCCAGCATCGTCGTCCTGCGATCAACGAGCAGCCGATCACGATCGGTATCCGGTCTGAGGACGTGGCGGTGACCACCGCCGAGGATGCAGTGGCGGTGCCCGGCACGGTCGCCCTGGTTGAACCGGTTGGTGCCGATGTGTTCCTCAACGTGGTCCTGGCGGCGGGTGGGAACTGCAGGGTCCGGGTGACGGCCTCTTCCGAGGTCGCCGAGGACACGCCGATCCATCTGCGCTTTCCGAGGAGACCGCATCTGTTCGACGACGCTGGCACACGCCTTGCCCCTGCGGTTCAGATCATGAACTGATCACTCAGGTCGAAGGTCGTGCGCGCGTGTCCGACCTGCAAGCCCGAGGAGGTGGTGAGCTTCGGGCGGGCGTGCTGGTCAAGTTGTGCGACGTGATGGTCATCCAGCGCCCCGATCTGCTGCAGCGCTGCGACGGCGGCCATGGTCGAGGGACGGCCTGGCGACGCCGGGCCACTGATACCGTCATCGATCTTCAGCGCAAGTCCGATCCCGCCAACCACGCCGATGCACTGGACCGCCCCGGCACCGCCCTTGGCCAGCACCCGCCCTTCACCCACTGACATCAGATCACTGTCGAAGCGGTCGGTGCCGCCTATCAGATACGCCTGGCTGATCATGGCCTGGCGGATCGTCATCGCACTGGCCGAGTACTGCGCGGGGAGATCCACCGGATGCATCAGACGCGCGTAGGCATACGCCATCCGGTACACGCTGAGACCATGGCAGGGCGAGTTGCAGCCATCGGTTCCCACGACGATGGTGTCGGCCGACACGTCGGCGAAGCGGGCCACGTTTGCCAGGATCTCCTGCTGCACCGGATGGTCCTGGTCGTGATAGCCGTGATGATCCAGATTCAGGTGTCGGGCTGTGGCGATCATGCTGGTGTGCAGGCCCGAGCAATTGTGATGCAGAGGGCCCGGCTGTTCGCCCTTGCGCGCCAGAGCCGCCGCCGCCGGTGCGAACAACGGCGGGTGTGTCCCGCACGCCAGGTCTGTGGGCACGCAACCGATCCTGGCCTGCACTGTCGTGACCCGGTCGACATGGACCGGCTCACCGCTGTGAGATGCACACAGGATGGCCAGGTCCTCAGGCCCCAGGTTCCACCGCGAGGCTGCCCCGGTGTAGACGATGGGCATGGCCTGAAACGGCTTGGCGGCCGAACGCATGTAGGCGACCCGGTCGGGATCCACGGAAGCCAGCAGTGTCCCGGCCGCGTCGACAATTGCCAGGTCCCCCCGGTGGACGGCGTCCACCAGCGGGCCGCGAAGCACCTCGACCAGCACGTCGCTCATATCAACCCGCGAATCGTGCGGTTGGCATCCCCGACACACCGGGGCGAACAACAAAGATCGCGCCGGCGTGGGGCTGATCACGCCGCTGCTGGACCGTCAACCCACTGGCCGCCGACGTGATGTAGAGCTGGTCCAGGTCGTGCCCACCGAATGTGCAACTGGTGATCTGCGCCGTAGGCAACTGGATGACGGTGTCAACGCTCCCGTCGGGGCCATACCGCCGCACGCTCCAGCCATCCCACACGGCAACCCACAGATACCCCTCGGCGTCGATGGCCATTCCATCCGGCAAACCGTCCTGCGGTGCCACGTCGATGGTGCGGCGCCGCCCCGAAAGGGTCCCGCCGCCGATGTCGTAGTCAAAGGCGTCAACAGCACCCATCCCGCTGTCCACGAAGAACATCACGCGATCATCGTCCGACCAGGCCAGACCGTTTGACACCGTCGTGCCGCTGAGCATCGTGTGCACGCTCAGGTCGGGATCAAGCCGATACAGCGTCCCTGCGCCAGGTGTCATGTCGGCGGCCATGGTCCCGGCCCAGAAACGGCCCACGCTGTCGCATTTGCCGTCGTTCATGCGGGTGTCGGCACGATCGCTCTCCACCTCACACACCATCCGTACGCCCGCTTCGGTGCTGTCCATCACCGCGAAACCGTCCCGCAGCGCCAAGACCAGTCCTCCCGCTGCTCGTAACGCAACGGCTCCCACTGGCTGGCCCACATCCACCGTCGTGCGCCGACCGCTGTCTGGGTGCAAGCGGTGCACCTGATGGCGCGGGATATCGACCCACAACAGTTCCTGAGCCGAGTCGTCCCACACGGGACCCTCACCCACTTCCGCGCCCTCGTCCACGACGATGTCCACCCACTCGCTTCCCACCACCCGGCTCATGCGCGACCTCGCGTGACCTGGTGCTGACCCTGCCCCCACTCCTGCCCCTCGATCGCCACGACCATCCCGGCGGGCACCTCAAGGTCGATATGGCCTTCCTCCACGGTGACCGAAAGCCAGCCCAATGGTGTCGGGACGCGGCAGGATGCCCTGGTCAGGGTTCCCAGCCGCGGATCGACCTCGGTGCGGCTCCAGCCAGGTGCCATTGGACGGATGCCGACGATGTAGGTCACCAGGTCGTAGGTGGGGCTGGCGGCCCAACCATGACAACGGCTGGATCGGCCGGGGGCGGCATCCCAGAACTCCTGAACCGTGCCGTTGCCGGGCACCAGGTTCCAGCGCAACAGGTTCTGCAGCACCAGGTCCTCGCGACCGTGTGCGAACAGCGCCTCGTGCAGAAAGCGGCAGAACCATGGTTGGGCCGCGACGACGTCAACCTCAGGATCGAAGTCCTCTGGCTCCTGATACTGAAACACCGGAATCAGTTCGTGTGCCAGTTCAGGATCCCGCACGTCCGCGGAGGTCGGCGTGAGGACCAGTCGACCACCAAGCTCCGGGGACGGATCCATAATGCGCGAAATGATATCGGCGACCCGATCCGACGGAACGATGCCTGCCAGCAACGCAGCAGCGTTGGTGTGTTGGCTGATCCGCCTGCTGCGCCCCTGTGCCCCCATGGCATCGACATAGACCCTGCGTTCGCCATCCCACAGTTCTTCAAACGCTAAGGCGGTACGGCTGATCAACCCGCTGACGTCACTGGCGCCGGGCAGGCTTGCGTAGGCGCCCAGTCCTGCGGCGTACAACGCGTCGTGGACCGCGGTGACGCGATCACGGTCGACCTGTGCCCAGTCGATGAAGACCCACCCGGGGAAATCCTCCAGCAGGCCGCTCGAGCCACGCTGCTGTTCGTACCGCTGGATGATCGCCTCGGCCACAGGCAGATGATCTCGGACGAAACTCTCGTCCCCCGAGTACTGCCAGTAGGCGGCAAGCGATCGAATCCAGTGCAGTGAGTACTCCGGCATCGTGAAGCCGATACGGCCGAAGTCACAACCTGCCGCCCCGGCCAGCAGACCACTGGGCAGACGGCTTCTGGCGGTCAGGGCCAGGTGGTGCCGCACCAGATCCTGGTCCGGGTTGGTGACCAACGACACCAGGATCTGCGGGTAGGCATCCGATACCCAGGCACGCTGCTCACGCCCTGGACAGTCCAGGAATGCGTCTGTCGAACAGACATCCACGGTCCGGGCCCCTGCCTGCCACAGCGCGGTGTAACGAGGATCGTCGCAGTCAAAGGCAGCACCTTCCTCGCGTGGATAGTGGGTTTCCTCCACGACCAGCTCAACCTGGACCCCCGCCGGTTGATGTGTCGTCAGGTACCGCAGGCCGACCGGGTCGAAGAAGCGCACCCGCTCGGTGACCTGCCCGCCAGCCACGTAGCGTGCCGCCCAGTCACGGGGACTGGTCTCGGTTAGACCGTCCTCCCGCAGATCCTCGCCCGCGACCACATCGATCACCGCCCCGGTAGCCGCACCGGTGATCTGGAGTTCGACATGACCAAGGCACAACGAGCCGACGTCCCACACCGCCAGATCGCGATCTTCGTCCCCTACCAAGTCGGTCACCAACTGAAGATCCGCATATGCGGTGATCGGGTCGTCACCCAACAAGGTGCGGATCCGCCGCGATGTCCCAATGGGCTGCGCGCGGCGCAAGATCGATCGCAGTTGAGGGATCGGACGCCGCAGCGGCGTCATGTAGGGCGCAGCAGGTGGCCGATCCAGCACGGTGCCGTGTCCGCGTCCGCTGAGGATGACCGCGGCCTCCCACCCGACGTCATCCACCTCGGGGTCGTGGACCCCCAGTGGTGCCAGGCGGCCATCGACCACCTCGGAGGGAAATGAATGCATACCTCCCTGCCCGTTCAGCACCCACGGTGCGGCCAGCGCGACCCAGGTCGAATCGCTGAGCAGGTCCACTCCACAGTCGGCTGCGGTCTCAAAGCAGAACGATCCCCTGCCCAGGGTTCCCAAAGGGGCGGCGGGAACCCACCACGGACCGGGGGTCCCGTAGTACCGACACAGGGCGGTGACCACGTTGCGCCCCGACACCAGATGTGGGGCCAAGTCATATTCATCCCACCCCAGGAACTCCGGTTCGCCGCGTACCGGCCCCCGGCCGATCAGGGTTCCGTTGATGAACAGTTCGTAGCGTGAGTCGCAGGTGACACGAGCGGGAACCGCACCGTCGATATCGGCCACGTCGAAGGTACGACGGAGATAGACCATGTGGCCTGCCCCCTCTGTTGGCCGCCACCAGAAGGCCTCGACGGGCTCATGATCCCAGATCCAACGCCCCCGCCACGGCCCGGGCCAGGTATGAATCGCCATGCCGCTCAAAAGACCGCGAGCGGGTTGACGGGTGAGCCGCTGCCTCCGGGCATCACCAGGGGGGCCGCGACGAAGAGGAACTCATGGCAGGACAGCTCTCGGCAGGTCTGCGCCAACTCCTCGACCCGAGCATGATCCAACAGGACCAGGCCCATGGAGGGAATCACCAACTGATGAAAGGGCAGGGGGAACGCGCCCGGCTCGATGTCCCTCGCGGGGGCGTCGTCGGGTAGTCGACCCAGGATGAGGGCGGCCGCGGTGGTGATGTGCTCGGGTGCATCACCGGTGTACACGGCGACCTCGTGACGATGCATCCAACGGGCCGCGTCCGGTCCTGGGCCGGCGACCAAGGGGTCGGGGCCCTGGGCCGCCTCGCGCGCATCGGTTCCGGCTCTCACGACCACGACGTCCCCACTGCTGACCTGCAGACCGGCGTGTTGTGCGGCGGCATCAAGATCAGCAGAGGTGATCTCGTGCCCCGAATCAAGCCAGTCCACGCCGCGTGCCGCAGCGACATCCAACAGCACCCCCCGGGACACGATGCCATCGCGTTGGGCGTACACCGACCCGAACCCGAGGCCCTCCTCACCGGCGATGCCCTCAAAGCAGCGACCGTTGTAGGCACTGCCGTCCCAACCACCGATATGGCTGACGCAGTCGAGGTGGGTCACCCCCTGCTGATGAGTCTCCATCGCAAAATGGTCGGCCGCCGCCGGTGGGGTACCGGTCGTCGGCTCGGTCGTTCGGTTGTACATCATGCGCCGCTGGATGTGCCCCTCCTCCCCTGGCGCCCCACCCGCCATCAGGGGGTGGGCCAACGACACCACGATGCCGTGCCGCACCAATCCAGCCGCCTGAACGCGCTTGGCGGGTGTGATGTAGTTCAGCGTGCCCAGTTCGTCGTCTGGACCCCAGCGACCGGTGTTGCTGATCTCCTCGGCTACTGCCAAGGCGTGCTCGTCTCGTCCGAAGTGGGCGCCACCGGTGCTCATCTCTTCATCGTCCGCAGGTCGTAGGGTCTGGCCGGCATGGGAGGCTGGAAGTCGATGAACGCCGAGCTCAAACTCTCACCTGAGCGGGTCTTGCGCAGCGGTGCCGCCATCGCATCGGTGGCCGCATTCAGGGCATCAGGGATGAGGTCTGGCCAGCGTCCGGTGTCGATCCGCTGGATCAGCAGGTCCAGTGCCACCATCGTTTCAGCGACCGTGAAGGTGCAATGGCCACCACGGTGGACATTGAGTTGTCGCAGCAGATCCGATTGCCCGGCCCACTGGACCACATCGGCGTAGGCCCTCTCGTTGTCCGGTGTCACCAACCCGTCGCCATCGGAATGGATGGTCAGGACGGGCACCCCGCCAAGCTGTCCATCGAAGACGATGTGGTCTTCCAGGTAGGACACCGCCTGCGGGTCGGCAGCAATCCGGGGGGCCGCAGCCAACCTCTCCAGATCAGCCTCCAGGTCCAATCCGGCCTCCCGATACAACGCATGCACCGTGTCGCGGTTGATCGAGCGCTCCAGCAGCGCGGTGTAGTCGACCTCGGTGTTCCAGGACGGGTTGCCGCCTGCCTGTTGCTCGACCTGCTGGCGTGCCCAGAAGAACACCAGGAAACAGACCTCGTCATACCACTCGTACTGATTGCGCTGTCTGGTTACGAAATCATCCGGCGCAGGTTCGGGCGTGCCGGGACCGTGCCATCCGGGCATGTTCCCCATGGCCGCGGCCAACCCCAATCGAGCCCGTCCCGCTGCCTCTGCCTGCGCCTCGGCCAGGATGGTTCGGGCCACACGCAGGTTGGCGTCGGGCTCGCTGATACGCACCACCTCCAGCGGCGAGGAGTCAGCCAGCAAGGTCGTGATGACAAACGCGATGTCAAGCTCCCGGTTGTGGGTGGCGACCGCACCTGACAGGTTCCCGCACAGGGGTAACGCCCCATCGAAACGCTCTGGAGCCTTCTGCACCAGTCCGGCCGTCATGATTCCGCCGATCGACGTGCCTGCGGGAATAATCCGGCCCGGACTGCCGACCTGATCGGAGAACGTGTCCAACAGCGGTTCATAATCCTCAAAGGAACGTTCCAACGGCCAGAACATGGTGTTGATCGAGCTGGCGACGGCAAAGCCGCGATGCAGCAACTCCATGACCAATCCCGAATCCGGACCCCAGCCCGGCGCCTGGGGCTCCTGGGGGATGGGTCGCGCCAGCAACATCAGCGTGTCGTTGTAGTCGGCAGGGACTCCCAACCGGTAGGCCGACCCACTGGGCAGCGTCCCCTCGAACGTCTTGGACTGGGCCATCACGGATTCCTCCTGTATGTCATGTGGTCGCCTTCACCCCAAAGGGCGCGAGGCGTCGGCTGGCAGCGGGGTACCCGCGAAATGGCACGCCACGGTGTGTCCGCGGGTCTGCTCGACCAGGGGAGGCTCGAGTTCCGCACAGATGTCCTGCGCCAGTGGACAGCGCGTCCGGAATCGACATCCCGAGGGCGGGTTGGTCGGACTTGGCAGCTCACCCTGAAGGACGACCGCCCGTTGTCTGCTGTGGGGGACCGGTTCCGGGATGGCCGAAAGCAATGCCATCGTGTAGGGATGCAGCGGGCTCTCATACAGCTCCCGAGCGGGTGCCAACTCGACGATCTTGCCCAGATACATGACCGCGATACGGTCACTGATGTAGCCGACGACAGCCAGGTTGTGGGCGATGAAGACGTAGGTCAGCCCAAGCTCGCGCTTGAGTTCCAGCAACAGATTCAGTACCTGTGACTGGATCGATACGTCCAACGCGGACACCGGCTCATCCGCCACCAGAAATCGCGGTCGCAACACCAGTGATCGCGCGATGCCGATCCGCTGGCGCTGCCCGCCGGAGAACTCGTGGGGGAACCGGTCCAGCGCGTCTTCGTCCAGACCTACGCGGTGCAGCATCTCCACAACCCGGTCGTCGCGCTCCCGCCACGAGGACACGCCGTGAATGATGAGCCCCTCCCCCACTATCTGCCGCACGCTCATGCGTGGGTCAAGGGAGCCGACGGGGTCCTGGAAGATGAACTGCATGTCCTGTCGTATGCGTTTCAACTGCGTAGGACTCAACGCCAGCAGATCCTGGCCCTCGAAAGTAATCTCACCGGCCGTCGGTTCCAGCAGGCGCAGCAGCGTTCGCCCCAGGGTGGATTTGCCGCATCCCGACTCGCCGACAAGCCCCAGGGTCTCGCCTGGCATCACATCAAGATCGACGCCGTCGACGGCCTTGACCTGGGCGACGGTGCGGGCAAGAAAGCCCTTTCGGATGGGGAAATGCTTCTTCACGCCCCGCGCCTGCAGGACTGCCTGGCTGTCTACGGTGCCCGTCACGGTTGGGCCTGTGACCGAAGTCCCGCGCGAGCGCCGTGCTCGCACAACCAACAGGCCGACGACTGCTGTGCCACAGGCAACAAGGGAGGCATGTCGGTCACACAGCGCTCGAACGCGTAGTCGCAGCGTGGTGCAAATCGGCACCCTGAAGGCCAGTCGAAGGGGCTGGGCACGCTGCCGCCCACGACCTGCAGTGCGTCGGCCTGCGTCATGCCCAGAACCGGGATCGAGCGCAACAGGGCCTCGGTATAGGGGTGCTGAGGTTGCTCGAAGACCCGTGCCACCGGACCGCTTTCCACCACCTGCCCGGCATACATCACGACCACGTCGTGAGCCACCTGCGCGACCACGCCAAGGTCGTGGGTGATCAGGACGACTGCCATGTTCAGGCGCTCTCGCAGATCACGAAGCAGGGCCAGGATCTGGGCCTGGATGGTCACATCCAGCGCAGTGGTCGGCTCATCTGCAATCAATAGCTTTGGGTCACAGGCCAGTGCGATGGCGATCATCACGCGTTGTCGCATGCCGCCGGACAACTCATGCGGGAAGGTATCCACGCGGGTCTCGGGCGAGGGGATGCCAACCAGTCCCAACAACTCGATGGCCCGCTCACGGGCCAGGCGAGGCTTCACCCGGCGGTGTGCACGGACCGCCTCGATGATCTGGTATCCGATGGTGTAGACCGGATTCAGAGCGCTCATCGGTTCTTGAAAGATCATGGCAATGTCATCGCCGCGAATGCTCCGCAGTTCGCGTTCGCTCATGCCGACCAGATCGCGGTCCTCAAACACAATCCGACTGCCCTGTTCAATCCGACCGGGTTTGTCGATCAGTCCCATGATCGACAAACCGGTGACGCTCTTGCCGCAGCCGGATTCCCCGACCACGCACAGGGTCTTGCCTGGCTGGACCTCGAAGTTGACGCCATCGACAGCCCGTGCGATGCCCCCCTTGGTGTGGAACCAGGTCCGCAGGTTCTCCACCTTCAGCAGCGGCGTCATCGGCCCTTCTTCACTGTGACTGACGCAGACGCGGGTCCAGTGCGTCCCGTAGCCCGTCCCCCAGCAGGGTGTAGCCCACGACCGCGGCCAGGATCACCGCACCTGGCGTGATCAGCAGCCAGGGGGCAGTGAAGAACCGTGCCTGGCTGCCGCTCAGCATCGCACCCCATTCAGGTGTGGGTGGCTGTGCACCCAGGCCAAGAAAGCCAAGACCGGCCAGCCCCACGATGACCAGGCCCATGGCAAGTGAGGTGGCAATGATCAACGGTGAGATGGAATTGGGCAGCACATGCCGCAACATGACCCGCATCCGGGATGCCCCCAAGGCGTGGGCTGCCTCAACGAACTCGCGTTCTCGGATGGACAGCACCATCGAGCGCAGCAAACGGGCGTAGAACGGCACGCCCCCGATGCCGAAGGCGATCAGGATCTTTGTCAGACCCGGACCCAGCGCCGAGATGATGAGAAGCGCCAATAGCAGTCCGGGGAAGGCCAGCAGCGCATCCATGCAGCGCATGATCAGGTTGTCGACAACACCGCCGGTGTATCCCGCCACCAGGCCCAGGATCGCGCCCAGGATCGAGGCGATGGCCACTGACAACAAGCCCATGACCATTGAGATCCTGGCGCCGTACAGGATTCTGGTCAGCTGATCGCGCCCCAGTTCGTCGGTACCCATGGGATGGGACCACGATGGCGTCCGAAGAGTGTTCAGCAGATCGATTTTGATGGGCGAGTACGGGGTGAGCACCGGTGCCAGAAGGCCTGCCAGGAACAGCAGCACGACAATGGCCAAGCCGATCTGGACGCTCCTGGACTGCCGTAGGACCGTCTTCAGCTCCCTGACGACCAGACTGCGTCCACGGCGGCGCGCAATCGGGGGTGCCCCCGTCATCTCGTCCAGCGCCTCGGGTGCGAGTTGGCTCACCTCCTGACTCATGTGGCACCGCCCTGCACCGAGGCCAGCACCCGCGGATCAAGCTTTGCCTGGGCGACGTCCACCACGGTGTTGGCGATGACGTACAGCAGCGTGATCAGGATCACCGCCCCTTGCACCACCGGATAGTCGCGTGATTGCAGGGAGATGAAGATGTAGTTGCCGATCCCCGGCCAACTGAAGATCGTCTCGACGAAGATGGCGGCGGACAACAAGGCGACCAGATCAAGCCCCAGTGCGGTCATGACCGGGTTCAGCGAGTTGCGGACGCCATGCTTCATCACCACCCGTGGCTGCGACAACCCCTTCGCCCGCGCGGTGCGAACGTAGTCCTCTCCAAATACTTCAAGAAGGCTGCCACGCATCAACCGTGCCCAAAAGGCAATGGAGGGCAGGGCCAGGGCAACGGCCGGCAGGAACAGGTGCGACAACGCGCTGCGGACCAGATCCAAGCGTCCCGCCAGCAACGCATCAATCACCACGAACCCGGTGACCTGCTGCAGGTCGGCCCGGAAGTCCAAGCGGCCACCCAACGGGAAAAGGTCCAGCTTGAACGCGAACAACCACAGAAACATCAAGCCCAACCAAAAGACCGGAACCCCCACCCCGATGGATGAGAGCATCCGGGCCATGTGGTCGAAGGGGGAGGACCGTTTGACCGCCGCGACAATGCCGATGGGCAGGGCGATCAGGATTTCCAGTGAGAAGGCTGCCATGGCCAACTCGATGCTGGCGGGGATCCGATCCATCAGATCGGTGAACACAGGCTGGTTGGTCCGGATGGAGATACCGAAGTCCAGGTGGACCAGTCGCTGCAGATACAGCAGGTACTGCTGCGCCAGTGAGGCGTCCAATCCCAGGTAGCGGCGGATCTGATCCAATTCCGCCGGCGTGGCATCTGGGGCGGCCATGGCCGAGGCGGGGTCTCCGGGAACCAGGCGGATGATGAAGAAGGTTGCCGTCAGCACCACCAAGGCGGTGACCAACCCGCTGATCAGTCGTTCAACGCTAAAGCGGAACATTCACTGCCCATCGGTCAACGGAGGCGCCAGTCTCACGCTTCGTCGAACCATACGTCGGTGAAGTAGTAGGCCGCTGTCTCAAGACCCCGTGCGTTGGCCGCGGCCGCACGCACGACTTCGGTGTGGGCCAGTGGCACAAAGGCAACGTCGTCGTACAGCATCTGTTGCAGTTCGCCGTAGATGGCTTCACGTGCCTCATCATCGATTTCCTGTGCTGCCTGACCGTACAGCTCCAGGTAGCCGGGGTTGTACCCGGCGTAGTTCGCGCTGTAGGTCCACTGCTGCATCATTGAGAAGGCGTTGCCGTCGCTGCCAACGAGGTTGATGGCCACCTGGTAGGGATACTCCGTGCGTCCCGGGGGACCGAATGAGGACTGGAAGAACGTCGGTGGGTCGATCTGTTGCAGCTCGGTACGGATCCCGGCCTCGGCCAATTGACCCTGTAGCGCCTGACTCAGCAACAACGTGTTCAAACCGATTGGCGGGGTCGAGAACGACATCGTAATGTCGATGCCGTCGGGATACCCGGCGTCGGACAACAACTGGCGGGCTGCGTCAGGATCGTAGGGATACCAGGCCAGATCATCGCGAAAGCCGGGGAAACCGGGGAACAGTCCAAAGTTGGGGGTCACCTGTGCGAAGGGTGAAAGTTCCCCCACGATCGCGCTGAGATCCAGAGCCTGGCTGATGGCTTGACGGACTTCCTTCTGCCCGACCAACTCATCGTTGTGGTCAAAACCTAGGAAGTTGCCGAAGATTGGCGGCACCGTCAGCAGTTGGATGTCCGGGTTGTCCTGCAGTTGGGCGATCTCGGGGCCCGACACGTCGAACAGATGGATCTCACCGGTCTGCAACGCCAGCACCCGAGCTCCTGGGTCAGGCATCACCCGCAGCGTCCAACTGTCCAGATACGGCCGGTCCTCCTGCCAGTACCCGTCGTGGCGTGTCAGCGTGACGCGATCGCCTGCCACCCGCTCGGAGAACTTGAACGGACCCGTTCCCGCGGTCTCAGGACTCTGCCCGAAGTTCGCGGGATCTGCTTCGATCGCAGCCGGGTTGACGGCAGCCATCGGAAAGGAATCCGCCAGCACGAACATGAAATCGATGATTGGTTCGCTCAAGGCCAGACGAACCGTCATGGGATCCATCGCCTCGATGGCAGTCACCTTGCCGGGAAAGCCTCCGGCGAAGGCGTCCCAGAACTGGAAGGGCCCGCCCTGATGATTCGGATCATCCTCATACGCGGTACGGCTCAAGGCGAAGACATACGCCTCGGCGTCAAACGGTGAGCCGTCATGGAAGGTCACGTCTGAACGCAGGTGCAGTATGTATTCCAGACCGTCATCGGAGACATCCACCGACTCGGCCAGGTTGGGCACCTGCTCGCCATACTCAAGCGTGCGCCTCAGTGGCGCCTCATAGGTTTGCAACATGGCCAGAGACTGTTGATTGTGGGGATCGAGCTGCGGCACGTCGATGTTGACCGCCATGACGAAATCGCCCCCCGCGCGCGGCGTTCCCGCCGCCGGGGATGCCGAGCCGGTTGCCGTGGACGTTGCGCTGGCAGTGCCTCCGGTGGCCGCCGGTGTGGCAGCGTCAGATCCCTCGGCTACCGGATCGGAGGTCGGGGTACATGCCGCCAGCAACGCCGGGGGGACCGTCCAGACGGCTCCTGCCCACCCCAGCCGTTTCAAGACCTCACGGCGGTTGATCAACTGGTCCAAAAGAGTCTTCGGCTGGGGATCTGCCGCCATGGGATGCTCCTCACGGGGCGTCAAGCCCCACGTTCTGCTGTGGAGATTCAGATTCTGCTCCGGACTGTGCCGATCACTGCCCAACTTGTCAAGGGGCGGGATCGGATCGGAGTCCACACAATTAGAATGCCATTCTGCTAGCTCACGGCTCAAGCGAGCGGATCGGCACCGCTAAGCCAGTCGGCATCGGAGCGTGGTATCGAGGCGACCAGTCGCTCGGTGTAGGGATGGGATGGGTTGTCCAGCACCTGATCAATGGGGCCTGACTCCACCACCTCGCCCTGATACAGGACATAGATCCGTTCTACGACCTGACGGACGACGGCAAGGTCATGGGTGATGAATAGGTAGGCGACCCCCAGGTCCTGACGCAGTTCCTTGAACAGATTGAGGATCTGTGCCTGCACCGACACGTCCAGTGCTGACACCGGTTCATCGCACACGATCAATCGCGGTCGAACGGCCAGCGCACGAGCGATTGCGACCCGTTGTCGCTCGCCGCCCGACAAGGCAATCGGTTTGCGAGTGGCGTAGCTGGCTGACAGTCCGACGCGCTCTAGCAGCTCGCCCACGTGCGATGAGGAGGATTCATGGCGACCGCGTCCGACCTGCAGTGCTTGTTTCAGGGTGAATCCCACCGTCCGGGCCGGATTCAATGACGAGTAGGGGTCCTGAAAGATGATCTGCACTGTGCGACGCAGTCGCGTGCGGTCCGTGGTGTCGAGCGCCAGGTAGTCAACCGCGGAGATGCCGGCGATGTCGATCTGACCACTGTTGGGCGTTTCCAGCCCCACCAGGCACCGTCCGAGCGTGGTCTTACCCGATCCGGACTCACCGACCAGGCCGACCCCCTCGCCCTCACCCACCGTCAGGTTCACGTCCTTCAGCGCCTGCACCTCGCGCACCGCAGCTTTGCCGGCCCCTGCCTGATAGATCTTGTTCAGGTCTCGAACCTGCACCAGTTGCTGATCATCTGGTGGCGCGATGATCTTTACTGGCTGTTCGGAGACGTGTCGTAGACCAGCCATCTCCGGGCGGATGTCGTCCAGCCGCACGCAGTTGGTGAAACGCCCTGGCTCGACTTCCTGCAGGGGTGGTGAGCCATCGTGGCACGCCTTCGCAGCCCAGGTGCAACGCGGAGCGAATGCGCAGCACGTCGCGACCGAATCCGGGTCAGGCACCGAGCCCTTGATACCGGCCAGCACGGGGACACGGCGGTCCCCGGGGGGCTCGGACAGCAGCAGCCCCAGGGTGTAGGGGTGCAATGGTTCAGCTTCAAGGGCGGTCGCCGACGCGATCTCCAGCAACGACCCCGCATACAGGACATAGACCCGGTCACACATCGAGAACGCCACCCGCAGATCGTGGGTGATCAACACCAGGCCCATACCCCGCTTCGCCTGCAGGGACTTCAACAAGATGAGGATGTCCCGCTGGGTCGTCACATCCACCGCCGTCGTTGGCTCATCGGCGATCAGAATCGCGGGATCACGCGCCAGGCTCGCCGCAATTCCGACCCGTTGGCGCATCCCCCCCGAGAGTTGGAAAGGGAAGCGGACCGCAACCCGGGGGTCGCTGATGCCCACCTCATTCAACCGCTCCAGTGCCTGGGCGTGGTGCCCTCCACTCACGCGCTGGCCAGACCGATCTGCTCGAAGACCCTCCTCCAGATGGATACCGCAGCGCAGCAGTGGGTTGAGCATGGTGTAGGGGTCTTGCAGCACCAGGCCGATCTCGCCACCACGGACCTGTCGAAGCCGTCGCTCAGGCAGATCAAGCAGGTTGTCCTTGCCGTACTGGACCACCCCTGTGGCCGACAGCCCCGCGGGCAGCAACCCCAGCAGAGCACGTGCCGTCATGGACTTTCCGCTACCTGATTCACCGACGATCCCGATTGTCTCACCGGTTCCCAAGGTCAGATCGACATCGCGCACGATTGTCCGACGACGTCCCCCCAACCGGCTGGTGATGGACAGACCCCGCACTTTCAGCAGCGCCGGATCCGAGACTGAATTGACCTGTTCCCGCACGGCTTGCCCCACGATCATCGGGCCCGACCCCGGTCACTCAGGCGCTCTTCCAACCAATCGCCCAGCAGGTTCATGCTGGCAGCCGTCAACACGATCATCACGCCAGGCGCAAGCGCGGCTGCGGCGTTCGTGAACAGCAACGTGCGACTTTCGGCCAGCATCCGACCCCAGTCAGCGGTTCCCGGCCCCACACCCAGCCCCAGGAACGACAACGCAGACAAGGCCAGCAAGCCGTAGGCGAAGCCCAGAAAGGCACTCGCCAACACCAGCGGAGTCAGATTCGGCCAGATGTGCTGCAGCGCGACACGGCGACTGGATAGTCCCAGGACTCGCGCCGCCTCGACATAGGCACGTGGGCGTTGCTCCAGGGTTGCGGCTCGGATCAACCGCGTGTCATAGGGGGAACTGAGCAGAATCAGCACCGCAACGGCACGCCAGTACCCACCGCCCAACACACCGACGACCACGATCGCCACCAGATGTCCTGGTAGGGCGAACATCAGGTCAGCCCAGCGCAGGACCACCATGTCGATCCGTCCCCCGCGGTAGCCGGCCAGCAGCCCCAACGCTCCGCCGAGGACCGTGGCGCCCAGGGTGATCAGGGCCGGGCCGACGATCGCCGTGCGGGTCCCGACGATCACCCGGGACAACACGTCGCGGCCAAGATCATCGGTGCCCAGCCAGTGTGCCCAACTAGGGCTGCTCACTCCCGTGGCCAGATCCTGGGCAGACGGGCCCTGGGGTGCGACTGTCGGGCCGAAGACCGCCAGGATGATGACCGTCACGACGAACAGAAAGCACAACGCGATGAGGATCGGAAACCTGGTACGCCATCGTGCCGGCTCCCGCACACCGGCCGCAGCGATGGTGACCTCACTCATCCGCCGACCCGACTGAAGCGAATCCGTGGATCGATGAAGAGGTACAACACATCAGTCAGCAGATTCACCGCGATGACCACGGTCGCGGTCAGCATCGCCAGGCCCTGGACCACCGCCACATCCTGAAACGTCACCGAGTCGATCAGCAATGACCCCAGGCCTGGCAGGGCGAAGGTCACCTCGACCAGAACCGCGCCGCTGAGCATGACACCCAGAATCAAGCCGCTGGCAGTGACCACGGGAATCAGGGCATTCCGCAATCCGTAGGTGACCAGCAGCCGCCGAGGGGACAACCCCCTGGCGCGTCCGAAGACCATGTAGTCCTGGTCCAACGCGGCAATCATTCCGGTTCGGGTGAACTTCAGAACAGGAGCCACCCCGGTCAACGCCAGAGCCAGCGCCGGTAACGTCAGATGCCACAACTGATCGGGGAAGCTCCGCCCCTGTCCGAACGCCGGAAACCAGCCCAGGACCACGGCGAACACATACAACAGGAACACCCCGGTGGCGAACGCAGGGGCGCTGACCCCGATGACGCTGAAGGTCACCGCCGCGCGGTCGACCGCGGAGCGCTTCTTGGTGGCCGCCAGAACTCCCAGAGGTACCCCGACAGTCATGATGATGACAAAGGCGTAACCGCCCAGCAGCAGGGTCAACCCCATCCGGTCCCGCAGAGCCTGGACCACCGGTTCCGTGGTCCGTGTCGACGTGCCGAAATCCAGCCTGCTGGCATCGGCTACCCAGTAGCCGTACTGACTCAGGAATGATTCGTCCAGGTGGTAGCGCGCCCGTATGGCCTCAACGACTTCGGGGTCCATTGGCCGCGTGCTCCCGATCAGCACCTGTTCGGGAGTTCCGGGGGCAACGAACTGCAGTGAGAAGATCCCAAAGGAGATGATCGCCAGCAGCACGACCATGCCTACCAGTCGCTTGGCCACGAAGGTGAGCGTGCGTCGAGCGTCCACGGTCTAGGAGACCGGGCGGACGTCAGATACCCAGATGCCCTTCTTGAAGAACAGCACACTCAACCCGACGAACTCGTAGTTGTCGCTGATCGCCATCGCGATGTCTTCCCACCACAGCGGGAGATAGGGGAGGTCTTCGGAGATGATCTGCATCACCTCCGCGATCGCGGCAGCCCGCTCCTCCACGTCGGTGGTCAACCCCTGCTCGTCGATCAGCTCATCCACCCGGGGGTTGATGTAGTTCGGAATGTTGAAGCCACTGGGACGGGCGAACTCACTGGGCAGCATGTAGCTGATGTAGTCGGCCGGATCCAGCAACTCCGGAGTGAAGCTGAGCGCTCTGAAGCCGATGTTCTGATGTCCCACGACATCGGCTATCTCCTCCCCCAGCGGCACCTCCTCGACCGTGAGGTCAACGCCGATCTGGCTCAGATTCTCACGCAGGTTGAGCGCGGCCCTGCCCAGCTCCGGTTTGGCATCGGCATACTTCAGGGTGGCCGAGAACCCGTCGGGAAAGGCGGACTGGGCAAGCTCCTCACGCGCGAGATCCAGGTCGAACTCGTAGGGCCGCAAGGATGCATAGATCTCCTCCACGCGCTCGCTGGGGATATCCAGACCATCCCACTGCCCGCGGGGCACAAGCGATGTCGCGGCTTCTCCGTACCCGGAGAGCAGTCCGTCGACCAGGCCTTCTCGATCCAACGCATGGGCCACGGCGCGACGAACGTGGACGTCGCCCCACAACTCGTCCTCCAGATCCCAGGCGAAGAAGGCGGGTAGCAGCCCCGGCGCGGACTCCACCCGCAGTCCATCGATACTCTCCCAACCGCCCGCTTCACTGACCGGGATGAACATGAACCCGTCCGCTTCCTGGGCACGCATGGCCAACTGCGCGGTCTGGGAGTCCGCGATGTATTGGATTGCAACCTCACGGAATCGGGGGGTGTCCCCCCAGTAATTGTCGTTTCGGACGAGTTCAACAACCTCGTCCGCGCGGAAGTCAGTCAGAACGTAGGGGCCGGTGCCGATGAGGGTGTCATCACCCGGTGTGCCAAGACGCTCACCGACCTGTTCACCGAACGCCCGGCTGACAATGGGAGCATAGGACGGCACGTACTGCCAGAAGGCCGCCGGCCGCGTGAGTGTCACCGTCAACTCGTTGTCCCCCGTGACCTCCATGGTGTCCACGTCCACGAACGCAGAGTTCAGGGACGACTCGACCTCAGGGTCGCGGTGGCGTTCCCACGAATAGATCACATCCTCCACCGTGAGAGGGCTGCCATCAGAAAACATGACATCCGAGCGGATCCGGTAGACATAGGTTTGCGGATCAATCTCTTCCCACGACTCAGCCAACCATTCGGTCATCAGCAAGTCCTCATCAAGGGTCAGCAGACTCTCGGTGACCAGCCCCTGAGCAGCCTTGGACCCTTGATCCAATGCCTTGGCGGCATCCAGACTGACCAAAGAGTTGACGATCCAGGTCAGGCGGTCCACATCGCCACCACCGGATTGCTCGGAACTGCCGGGTGCCGGCTCGCTGGTGGACTCATCAGGGCTGGCCGCACCCTCACATGCCGCCAGGAGCATCGGAGTTGAGATGGCAGCGCCGGCAAGGCCAAGACGCTTCAACAACTGCCGCCTGCTCAGTGACTGGCTTGGGGTTCCTGGGGTGATTCGACCTTGCATAGCAGCTCCAGTGGGAATCGGATGCGTCGATAGAATACCATTCTGCTGACAGGCGCAAGGACTTTGGCTCCGCGTCTCGACATCTGCATCC
This sequence comes from Euzebya sp., assembly GCA_051004735.1. Taxonomy (GTDB): domain Bacteria; phylum Actinomycetota; class Nitriliruptoria; order Euzebyales; family Euzebyaceae; genus Euzebya. The sequence goes on from JBPCKA010000013.1 coordinate 28,961, forward strand.
AGCTTTGGGAGTACGCCAGTGCCTGACGACGAAACCACCCCTACGCACAACCCGGCCGAGCTCTCGCAGCCCTCACCGTGGGATCTGACGTTGGTCGGTTACGCAGACCCCTGGAGCGTTGCTCCGCAAGAGACCGTGCGTTTCATGGTCAGCAGTTCCCATTCGACCTATCAGGCCCAGATCGTCAGGTTGCTCCATGGCGATGATCGGCTCGAGGCGCCTGGTGTGAAGGAAGAGGTGGTTCCCACTCAGGTGGACGGGGAGTATGCGGGCCGACAGCTTTCCTATCCCACCGGTTCTGCGGTCATCGTGCCTGATCACCCCTCCCTGCGCCTGACCGACAGTTTCACCCTGACCGCATGGATCTACCCGACGACCCCAGACAAGGGCCTTCAAGGCCTGCTGACAAAATGGTCACCGCATGATCAGGTGGGCTATGCCTTGATGATCAATGCCCAAGGGCAACTCGAATTGTGGCTGGGCGCAGAAGGCCAGGAACCAGCCCGCTTCGCCAGCGGCGCAGGCCTGCGTAAACACCAGTGGTACTTCGTCGCGGCCACGTATGACCCTCACGCAGGGTCGGTACAGGTGTCACAGATCCCCTTCCCCTTCTATCCCAACGACACGACCGATGTCCATCGCGAGCATCCTGTGGCTGCGGGGACCTGTGGATCTGCGAGCACACCGTTGGTGATGGCGGCCCTGAGCCAGACAATCAACCACTACAACGGAAAGATCGAGGCGCCGACCATCTACGGTGAGGTGTTGTCCCACGAAGCGTTGCTTGCCGTCGCGGGTCGAACACCCCTCGCCGGCACTACAGGATCGATCGTTGCTGCCTGGGATTTTGCTCTTGATACGCCCACCGACCAAATCCGCGACGTATCAGGCAGCAACCTGCACGGACGCACAATCAACCTGCCTGCCAGGGGCTCAAGCAGCCATCTGTTCCATGGTGGCGAGGGCTCCTGGGCCGTGGCGCCCGAAACTCACGCAGCCCTGCACTTTCACGAGGACGATCTTGAGGACTGCAGGTGGGATGTTGCGTTCGAACTGGCACTACCCGATGACCTGCCCAGCGGGGTCTATGCCGCGAAGCTGAGCGCAGGCAGCAGCCGGTATCACATTCCGTTCGTGGTGCGTCCTCCCAACCGACGCGCCACCGCACCCGTGCTGGTGCTGCTACCAACCAATTCCTACCTTGCTTACGCCAACTTTCGTGAGGAGTTCGCCGAGCGGCACGGCGTCCTTGGTCTGTACCACGATCATGGTGACGGCAGCGCAGTGTTGTACTCCTCAGCCCGAAGGCCGATCGTCAACTTCCGTCCGGGATCCAATTTCGACATTCTGGGTGAGGCTGGAGCGCCACACCAGTTCAACGCCGATCTGTACCTGATCGACTGGTTGACGGCCAAAGAGATCGACTTTGATGTTGCCATAGATCACGACCTGCAGACAGAAGGTGCCGACCTGTTGGGGCAGTACCGCGTCGTCATCACAGGAACACACCCCGAGTACTGGTCTGGGACAATGCTTGATGGGCTTGAGGCCTACCTCGCCGGGGGTGGCCGTCTGATGTATCTGGGCGGCAACGGATTGATCTGGACCACGACCTTCGATCCCCACCGACCCCATGTGATCGAACTGCGGCGCGGCGGCGGCGGCGTCCGCAACGCCAGCCCCGGAGAGCGCTATCACACCACCACGGGAGAGCTGGGTGGGCCGTGGCGAGCGCGTGGCCGTCCCCCGAATCTGCTGCTGGGCGTCGGCTCCATCGGCCAGGGCTTTGATCGCTCCTGTGGCTACCGCCGGACGCCGGAAAGCTTTGATCCCCGCTCGTCATGGATCTTCGACGGTGTCGGTGAGGACGAACCAATCGGAGAGTTCGGCCTGACCATGGGTGGCGCCGCCGGTTTTGAGGTCGATTGCGCAGACCGCTTCTTCGGCACTCCACCGCACGCCCTGGTGGTGGCCTCGGCAACGGAGTTCTCCGATACCTACGAGCACCAGCACCCAGTCCACATAGCTGGGACCGACGTCGACCTTCATGAACCCCTGCGCAGCGACATGGTGTTCTTCGAAGGCCCGAATGGGGGGGCAGTGTTCTCCGTAGGCTCGATCGCCTACTGCGGGTCCTTGTCACATAACGACTACGACAACAACGTCTCACGGATAACCCACAACGTCCTGCGACGCTTCGCCTCCGACCAGTCGACTGACCAACGTGACTGATGCTGTCAACATCGCCCTGCAGGTCAACGGCCAGCAGTGTGACCTGATGATCGATATCCGAGCCACGCTGTTGGATGTACTGCGTGAACAGCTGATGTTGACCGGCGCCAAGGAAGCCTGTAACAGAGGCGAGTGCGGCACCTGCACCGTGTTGGTGGATGGCAGGAGGGTGTATTCCTGCATGGCTTTGGCCGTCATGCACGCTGGCGCGGCGGTCACCACCATCGAGGGTGTGACGCAGGACGAGACCGCCAGTCAGTTGCAACAGGCCTTCCTGCGGCACGACGCGCTGCAGTGTGGCTATTGCACCCCTGGCCAGATCCTGTCTGCCATGGGATTGCTGAGCGAGGGTCGGACCGGATCCCGCACCGAGATCCGGGAGTTCATGAGCGGCAACCTGTGCCGCTGTGGTGCGTATCCCCAGATCGTTGACGCGATCCGCGATGTGATCGGCGAGCCCTAGCGATGCAAACATTCGCCTATCTCCGACCGTCTGACGCTGCCGCTGCAATTACTGGGCACCAGGGTGATCACAGCGCCTGTTTCATCGCGGGGGGCACGGATGTCCTGGGGCTATTGAAGGACGGGGTCATCGCGCCTGACGTACTGGTGGATCTGAACGATCTTCCGCTGCAGGGCATCGAGGCTGGCACGTTGGGAGTGGTGATCGGTGCTCTGGCCCGACTGGCCGACGTGGCTGTTCATCCCGACATCAGGCGAGGCTTCCCTGTCCTCAGCCAGGCGATCATGGCCGCCGCATCGCCGCAACTCCGCAACATGGCCACTCTCGGCGGCAATCTGCTCCAACGGACACGGTGCGGCTACTTCCGCGATCCGGTGATGCCCTGCAACAAGCGGGAAACCGGCAGCGGCTGTTCCGCGATTTCGGGAGCCAGTCGGTCACACGCCGTCTTCGGCACCAGTCTGGACTGTGTCGCCGTTCACCCCTCTGACCCGGCTGTGGCGTTGCTGGCCCTGGACGCGGTGATCCGAACCGACGGCCCGCATGGCCCCCGAGGCATCCCGATCGTGGACCTGCACCAGTTGCCAGGTCAAACTCCCGGCCGGGAAACCGTTCTGGAGCCAGGTGAGATCATTGTGGCCATCGAGGTGCCCGCTACTCCCCTCGCGCGGCGCTCGTGCTATGTCAAGGTGGCAGACCGGGCTTCGTTCGACTTCGCACTGGTCGCTGCCGCCGTTGCGATGGATCTCCGGGACGGAATCGTCAGAACCGTCCGCGTGGCCCTGGGTGGTGTGGCCCCGATCCCGTGGCGCGCAGTCCCCGTCGAGGACGCGCTGTCTGGCCAGCCACTGAACCGGGCGACGATTGAGGCTGCGGCCCATGCCATGACGATTCATGCCCAACCACTGCGGGACAACGCGTTCAAGGTCAACCTCTTACCTCACGTGATCCGCCGAGCCCTGATGACCGTCGAGGGACTGTAGTGCGGCGCGAATCGGTGGGCCCTTCTGCCACCCGAGTTGACGGTCAGGTGAAGGTCAGCGGCGCGGCAACATACACCACTGACGTCGTCCTGCCGCAGCAGGTACATGCCGTCGTCGTGCAGGCCACCGTGGCGACGGGGCGCATCCGGCACATCGAGTTGGCGGCGTCGCTGGCAGCTCCGGGGGTCCTTGGCGTCCTCACTCACCACAACACCCCAGCGCTTGAGGAAGTGGCCACCTTCCCGCAGGGACCCGCAGGTCAGCGGATGGCTCCGCTTCAAAGCGATGTCGTGTACTTCGACGGTCAACCTGTCGCCGTCGTCATCGCTGAAACCAGGCTGCAGGCTGTCCATGCCGCAGAACTGGTCCAAGTGGACATTCAGCCCGGATCGCATGCGCCGTCACTGTGGACCGACCGTCCCGGCGCTGCACCGCTCAGCATCTTCGGGGAATCTCCGGACTCTGTGCGTGGCAACCCCGACGCCGCACTGGCTGCGGCGGAGGTCCGCCTAGAGCGGCGGTACAGCACGCCGACCGAGCATCATCATCCACTTGAACCTGGTGCCACCGTTGCCTGTTGGGACGGCGACTCCCTGACGGTCTATGACAGCACCCAATGGATCTTCGGTGTGCGTGAAGCGCTGTGTGTGACATTGGGATTGTCCCAGGATCGCGTACGGGTGCAGTCCCCCTTCGTCGGGGGCGCGTTCGGGAGCAAGGGCATGGTATGGCCCCACGTCGTCTTGACGGTTCTGGCCGCACGCCATGTTGGTCGGCCCGTGAAGTTGACGCTTGACCGCGGGCAGATGTTCACCCTGCTGGGGTACCGCTCGCCGACGATCCAGCGCCTGTCCCTGGGGGCGACAGCGTCGGGAACCTTGACCGCGCTCGTCCACGACACCACCCAGCAGACCTCAATGTTTCAGGAGTTCGCCGCTGGTGTCGGCTTCATGTCGCGCAGCCTCTACGTCTGTCCGAACGTCGCAGTGCGCCACCGTGTGCTTCCCATCAATGCGCCGACCCCAACGGTCATGCGTGCGCCTGGCGAGGCCGTCGGGAGCTTCGCGCTGGAGACCGCCATGGATGAGCTGGCGGTCACGCTGTCCGTCGATCCGATCCAACTTCGGCTTCGCAACCATGCTGAAATCGATCCCCATTCCGGCATGCCGTGGTCCAGCAACGCGTTACGCGAGTGCTATCTGCTGGGCGCTGACCGCTTCGGATGGGACGCCCGCAGCGCAGCACCCGGATCGATGCGAGATGGCCATCTTCAACTTGGGTGGGGCGTGGCATCGGCGACATATGCGGTGAACAGTGAACCGGCAAACGCTTGGGTGCGTCTGCGCGCTGACGGAACGGCAACGGTCGCCTGCGGTACCCAGGATCTGGGAACCGGGACCTACACGACCATGGCCCAGATCGCTGCCGAGGCGCTGGGACTACCTGTGGATCATGTCTCAGCGGAGTTGGGCGACACCGAATTGCCTCGGGCACCCCATTCAGGCGGGTCACAAACCGCCGCCAGCGTGCTTCCCGCAGTGTGGTCGGCCGCCCAGTCTGTGATCGCCCAACTGAACTCACTGGCTCAGATGTCAGCAGCCAGGGAAAGCCCCAACGCCATCCTCCGGCGCCACGGCCTGGCGCAGATCGAGGGACGCAGCAGCACCCCGTCCCCCGGTGCCGCCAACCGCTTTGCCATGCAGTCCTTCGGCGCCCAGTTTGCCGAGGTCGCGGTGGATCCCGATCTAGCCCAGGTGAGGGTGACCCGCTTTGTGGGTGTCTTCGGCGCGGGCCGCATCGTCAACCAGACCACGGCCCGCAGCCAGATGATCGGTGGAATCGTCGGCGGAATCGGCATGGCACTGCTGGAGCGCACGGTGACCGATCCGCGCTCCGGGCGGGTGGTCTCCCCAAACCTCAGCGCGTACCTGGTTCCCACACAGGCAGACATCCCCGCGATCGACGTCAGCTTTGTCGAGGAGGTTGATCCCCACGTCAACTCCCTTGGGATCAAAGGTGTTGCGGAACTCGGAATAGTGGGCGTGGCGGCCGCGATTGGCAATGCGATCTTCCACGCCACCGGCCGGCGGATCAGGGACCTACCGATCACCTGCGACACGTTGTTGGGTGCGACACACGGCTGATGCGGATCAGGGCACCGTGGTCGCCCCGGTGCTGGCCGAACCGACCAGCGAGGCGTACTTGGCGAACACGCCCGAGGGGTAGCGGGATGTCGGGGGTTCCCAGTCCTTGAGCCGCGAGGCAACGTCGACGTCCAACACCTCGATGGTGCGACTGGCCACGTCGATCCTGATCATGTCCCCATCCTCAAGGGCGGCCAGTGGACCGCCGACCGCAGCCTCAGGCGCCACATGTCCGATCATGAACCCGTTGGTCGCGCCACTGAAGCGCCCATCGGTGATTAGGGCCACTGAATCTCCCAGGCCCTCGCCCAAGATGGCCCCCGTGACCGAGAGCATCTCGCGCATCCCCGGTCCTCCCCGCGGTCCCTCATAGCGGATGACCACAACGTCGCCAGGTGCAATCCGTCCCTCGATGACCGCGGCATACCCATCCTCCTCGCAGTCAAAGATCCGCGCGGGGCCGGTGTGGGAGGTCAAGGTGTGCGCGGTGATCTTCACCACCGATCCCTGTGGTGCCAGGTTGCCGCTGAGCACGACCAGGCCACCCTCTGAGCGAAGTGGCCGGTCCAGGGGCAGCACGACCTGCTGACCCTCGGTTTCGACGACGTCCTGAACCTCCTCGCCCAGACTTCGGCCGGTGACGGTCAGCGCTGAGCCGTCGATGTACCCACCGTCGATCAGTCGGCTGGTCAGCAGGGCAATGCCGCCGGCGCGGTGCAGGTCGACGGCGGCGAAACGTCCGCCCGGCAACAGGTCGCACAGCAGTGGCGTCCGTCTGCTGGTGCGATCGATGTCCTCCAGGGTCAGATCCACGCCAACCTCCTTGGCCAGTGCCAGCAGGTGGAGAACGGCATTGGTCGACCCGCCACTTGCCGCCACCGCCGCCACGGCGTTGTCAAAGGCAGCACGAGTCAAGATCTGACGGGGGCGGATATCTCGCGCCAACACATCCATGATCAGGGCACCGGCCCGCTCGGCTGCCTGGCCCTTGGTCTGGTCCACCGCGGGGATGGAGTTGAAACCCACCGGCGACAGCCCGATGGTCTCCATCACCATCGACATCGTGTTCGCGGTGAACTGTCCGCCGCAGGCTCCCGCACCCGGGCAGGCGACCCGCTCCATCTCGTGAAGGTCCTCCTCGTCAAGCAGACCAGCCGCAACCGCTCCGATTGCCTCAAACACCTCGCCCATTGCCAGATCACGGCCGCGGAATCGACCGGGCATGATCGAACCGCTGTACAACACCATTCCGGGTCGGTCCAACCTGGCCAAGGCCATCGCCGCAGCCGGAACGGTCTTGTCACACGCAACGATGCAGACCATGGCGTCGAACATGTGTCCTCGACCGACCAGTTCGATCGAGTCGGCGATCAGCTCTCGACTGACCAGCGACGCCTTCATCCCCTCGGTGCCCATCGTGACCCCATCGGAGATCGCAATGGTATTGAACTCCATCGGGGTGCCCTCAGCCTGCCGCACACCTGCCTTGACCCGTTCCGCCAGGCTGCGATGGTTCAGGTTGCAGGGCATGGTCTCGATCCATGCATGTGACACGCCCACGATGGGCCGCTGCAGATCCTCCGGTGAGAACCCTGTGCCGTACAGGTAGGCCCTGGCCGCGGCGCGCGAACGCCCCTCATACATGACGCGACTGGGCAGCTGCGCCATGTTGATCTGGGGAGATGCGCTCATAATCGTCTGTCCTTCTGTTGACCCTGATTGGGCACTGCTAATAGATGCGGGCGAGCAGGCCGCCATCCACCACGATGTCGATGCCGCTGAGATATGAGGCATCGTCGGAGGCGAGGAACAACGCGACGTTGGCGACGTCGCGGGCAGAGGCAAAGCGGCGTAGCGGGTACCGCTCGGTGACCTGGGCTCGGGCGACCTCAGGATCTGGTTGAAAAGCAAAGAACTGTTCCACCATCGGCGTGTCCACATCGCCCGGACAGATGGTGTTGCAGCGGATGTTTTCTGGGCCGTGGGCCGTGGCGACCGCACGGCACATCGCGCGCAACCCGCCCTTCATGGCGCCGTAGGCCGCCATGTCCGGATCGCCCACGATGCCAAGCAGCGAAGCGGTGATGATGATCGACCCTCCACCGCGCGCCCGCAGGTGCGGCATCGCCTGCTGGATGCCCAGGTACACACCACGCAGGTTGGTTGCGTGCATCGCGTCCCAGTCATCCTGCGGGGTGTCCTCCAACAGTCCCATTGCCTGGACCGCAGCGTTGGCGAACAGCACGTCGAGTCCGCCGAAGTGATCCACGCAATCGTTGATCACCTGGGCGTTGCCCTGGCTGGTGGAAATGTCGGCGACCACTGCACGTGCCTTTCCCCCTGCATCGACGATGGTCTGGACCGTGGCCCTCGCACCGACTTCATCGATGTCGGCACACACCACCTGTGCGCCTTCCTCGGCGAACCTGATCGACGCCGCGCGACCGATACCCCGTCCGGCACCTGTCACCACCGCAGCCTTGCCGGACAGTCTCACTGGACCGCCCGTAGGTCATGCCGGTCGTGGGCCGACGCCAACTCAGTGTTCTTCTCGGGCTCCGCCACCACGGTCGCGGCTGCCGCAGCGACCGCCTCACGGGTCTGGTCAAGATCATCCTGGGTGTGTGCTGCCGACACGTACAGCAGACCGCGTGAGATCACGTTAACCCCGTGGTCCAGCAGTGCCTCGGCGAACCGTGCATAGGTAGTGGTGTCGGTATCCAACGTGTCAGCCTGTGTGTCCACGGGCTGGGAGCTGCAGAAGGCGTGAGCCATGCCCCCCAACTGGTTGACGACAAGCGGTAAACCGGCGGCGCCACATTCCTGACGTAACAGTTGGGCCAACGCATCGCCCATGGCATCAAGTCTGGGATAGATCTCATCCCCATGATCTTCCAGTTCACTGATCGCCGCCAGCGCGGCGCTGGCACACACCGGGTTGGCGTTGAAGGTGCCCACGTGCTTGACCCGCCCTGCCACGACCTCATCCATCACATCGCGGCGACCTGCCACCGCACTGATCGGGAAGCCGGCCCCCAAGGCCTTGCCCAGCACGACCAGGTCAGGTACCACCCCGAATCGTTCCTGTGCCCCGCCCAGTGCCAGTCGGAAGCCGGTGATCACCTCATCAAAGACCAACAACGCACCCGCTTCTGTGATCAGTTCTTGCGCCGCCTGCAGATAGCCTGGGTCGGGAAACAGACAACCGCCGTTGACCGCTAGCGGTTCCATGATCACGGCCGCGACGTCATCGCTCAGCGCCCCGCGAAGCGCACCAAGGTCATTCCAGGTACACATCGTGACCGCTGATGACGCCTGAGGATCCTGACCACCGGTGGAGGGAAGCGCAGCGGCCATGCCAGGAATTCCAATGGCCAGGGGATCCAACCAGCCGTGGAAGTGGCCCAGGAACTTGATCACCCTGCGGCGACCTGTTGCTGCCCGCGCAATCCGCAGTGCAGCGTGAACTGCTTCGCTCCCACTGTTTGAGAACACGCAAAGGTCAGCGCACGGCACCGTTCGGCACACCGCCTCGGCAAGTTCGGCCTCCAACGGATGACAGGCGCCGTAGCCAATCCCTGTTGACAGTTGCTTCTCAACCGCTCTGGTCACCCGCAGTGGGGAATGTCCCAGCAGCATCGGGCCGAACGCCAGGGCGTAGTCGATGTAGGTATTGCCGTCGACATCGCTCAGGTGGGCGTCCTTGCCCCCGACCATGGTGATCGGAACAGGTCGTTGTGGAGCGCGGTATGCCGTTGCGACGCCGCCGGCCAGGCTGCGGCGGGCACGGTCCTGCTGCTCACGCGAACGTGCGTAGCGATCAGTCATCCAGCAGTCCCGACAGCACCCGGGTCGAAGTAGGCCCTGACGCTGGTGAACTTGCCGTCACGGACCTGCACCACATTGACCCCGCGGAACGCGTGACGACCACCGTCATGGTCAGTCAGGACCGCCTCCCACTCAAGGCAGGCCTGGTCGCCGTCGCTGACCTCGTGAACGATGTCAACTTCCAACCCGGGATAGTCCCGGATCTCATCGGCGTAAAAGGTGGCAATCTCCTCGTGTCCACGCAACGCCTCGCCCGAGGGTGGAAAGACCACTGCATCGGTATGGTAATAGCCCAGCACAGCCGATAGATCCCGCCGGCACTCTGCCGCCCAGTAGGCCTCCGCTACCTCGCGAGGTGATGTCATAGGTGGTTCAGCAGAATACTATTCTGCGGATGACTGCGCAAGATGTCGTTATCTGGACGGCAGCCATCAGGACAGCGTGTGATGATGTGGACCGTCCCCGAACTGGAACACCGTGTGAAGCCTCCCAACTACCCAATCGAGTCAGTCGACAACGCGCTGAAGCTGGTCCTCGCGTTGATGGACCGACCGGCCCTGGCCGTGTCTGAGGCAGGGGAACTGCTTGAGGTCGCTCCGTCGACGGCGCACCGCCTGCTGTCGACCCTGGCCTACCGCGGCTTCGTCGAACAGGATCCTGCCACCCGCCTGTACCGCTCTGGGCCCGTGCTCCTGAAGTTGGGACTCACTGCAGTCCGCAACCTGGATCTACGCCGCCGTGCCAGACCGATCATCGAAGACCTCAGCCAGGAGGTCGGGGAGACCGTCAATCTGGTGATACTCCAGGGCACTGACATCCTCTTCATCGACTGTGTGGAGGCACCTAGCATCGTGCGGGTGGGCTCACGAATGGGTGTGCTCCTGCCAGCTCATTGCACCGCAGGCGGCAAGGCCCTGCTGTCCACCCTGTCAACCGAGGAACTGCGGGAGCTCTACCCCGAGCCGCGCCTGGAACAACTGACCACGAACTCCTTCACCAAGCGCGCGGACCTGGAACAGGAATTGGAAGTCACGCGGACACGCGGGTTCGCGACGAATGATGAGGAGAGCGAGAACGGCTTGAGCGCCTTCGCCGCCCCGATCTGCGACCGGGAGGGGCATGCCCTCGGTGCCATCGCCATCGCCGCCCCCAGCGGTCGAATCACAGCGGACCGTATCACTGTGATCGGTGAAGCCGTGCAACACGCCGCGCAACAGATCAGCGACAGTGCGGCCGACGCGATCAGCGTAATGGTTGACTGACTCCGTCCCGCATGACAGAATCAGATTCTGGTAGCGGCGAAGCTGGTGCGCACGGCCTTGTTCGGGCCGCTCGGGGAGCTGAGGAGTTGTAGTGGTTGTCATCCCGTTGCAACCCGTTGACTCGATGGTGGTGACGACACTGGTCGACAACACCGTCGACATGTTCATGCCGAACCAGGGGCCGGCCCACAGGCTCACGCCGATGTCAGAACATGGCAGCACCATCGCCTCAACCCTTGAGGGTGGCCACGTCTGGGAACACCCACGCGTCGAGCATGGTTTCTCAGCCCTGGTCAGTGTGACAACCGCGACCACACGCAACACAATGCTGTTCGACGCCGGCCGCACCCCCGATGGACTTGCGCACAACCTTCGCTTTCTTGGCATCGCGCCCGATGAGATTGAAGCCGTGGTCCTCAGCCATGGCCATTTTGACCACACCACCGGCATGGATGGGTTCATTCGCGCGCTGGGCCGATCAAATCTGCCCGTCATCATCCATCCGGATTTCTGGCACCGGCGACGGATAACGCTTCCGGGTCATGAGCCCTGGGAGTTGCCCTCGACCAGCAAGTCGGCGCTCGAGGGTGCGGGCTTTGATGTCATCGAGGATCGCCAACCCTCCTTCCTGTTTGGTAAAAGCCTGCTGATCACCGGTGAGGTGGATCGGACGAACGACGTCGAACCGGGCTTTCCGATTCAACAGGCGTTGCGCGATGGCCGTTGGTCGGACGACTCCAAGGTCCTGGATGACCAGGCGCTGGTCGTTCATGTCCGCGACAAGGGACTGGTTGTGATGACTGGATGTGGTCACGCCGGAGTGGTCAACACCGTCGCTTACGCGCAGCGGTTGACCGGGGTCGACCAGATCTATGCGATCATCGGCGGCTTCCACCTGAACGGCCCGATCTTCGAACCTCTGATCCCATTCGTGTGCGCAGCCTTTCGCGACTTCGCCCCCGCGGTCATCGTCCCCACACACTGCACCGGCTGGGCAGCCATTCACGCGCTGGCGCGAGAATTTCCCGATGCGTTCGTGCCCAACAGCGTCGGAACCCGCTTCTCGTTGTGAGTGCCGGTTGCACCCTTGCCGCATTTCCTTATTCTGTAGGATGGAACGCAGTTCTGCTGTAGACAGGAGGTGTAGCGTGACCCAACAACCAGTTGAGGGCTCCCCGGATACCGTTGATGAGTTCTATCGGGACCTGGCGCTGAACGACCTCGCGCCGCTGTGGCCTATCTCCGCTGAGTTGATGCCACCTTCGCCGAAGCCGGCCACCGTTGCGCACCTGTGGCGTTGGAAGACGCTGCGGGCCTTCGCAGAGCGCGCGGGTGAGTTGATCACCATTGAGCGAGGTGGAGATCGACGAGTGTTGTCGTTGGTGAATCCGGGCCTGGGCGGCGCGCCGTATGCCTCCTCCACATTATGGGGTGCCGTTCAGTATCTGGGGCCTCGAGAGTCTGCGCCGGGGCACCGGCATACGCCCTCGGCAATCCGTTTTGTCGTTGAAGGCGACGGGGTGTGGACCACGGTCGATGGTGATGCCTGCGATATGCACTCCGGTGATCTGATCCTCACGCCGTCGATGCACTGGCATGATCACAACAACCCCAGTGACCACGCCATGATCTGGTTCGACGGTCTGGATCTGCCGACCATGAAGGCTCTGGACGCCATCTTCTTCGAGCCGTACGAACCCGATGACCTCCAACCCGTCCGGGGTCATAATCTGTCCGAGCAGACCTGGGGCAATGGCGGGCTGCTCCCCCGCCACCACGATCATGATCGTCCTGCCTCGCCGCTATTGGTGTATCGCTGGGCGGACATGGACCGATCACTGGACACGTTGCTGCAGCGGCAGGGTGGACCGCTCGCGGTGATGGAATACACCAACCCGCTGACCGGAGGCCCCGCGCTGCCCACCTTGGGCTGCGAAATGCACCGCATCATGCCCCAGGGGCTGACCACCGCGTACCGCAAGACCGGGAGTTCGGTCTACGTGGTCTATCGCGGCGCGGGTTATTCCATCATCGACGGCCAGCGATTCGATTGGAGTCATGGCGACATGTTCGTGGTGCCGTCATGGTCGACCCTTGAACACCAGGCCAGCGAGCCGTCGGATCTGTTCGCGATCAGCGATCGTCCGATCTTGCAGGCTCTGCACGTCTTCCGTGAGGAGTGGCTGGGGCAGCAGTCAATCGTCTCCCACTTCGGCGACGAGCAGTCGCAGATCGGTGTACCGCAATGAGATTGCTGAGCGTCAGAACCGCCCAAGGCCACCGCGCAGGGCGCCTGGACGGCGATGACGTCGTCCTGCTGCCCTTCAGCGACGTCGGCGCTCTGCTTGCCTCCGGAGATGACTGGCGTGCAGCCGCTGAGGCGAGCGGGCCCAGCCAACCCTATGAGGGCAGCGACCTTGCTCCGGTTGTGCCGGCCCCCAGCAAGGTGCTGTGCCTGGGTTTGAACTACGCCAGCCACATCCTGGAGATGGGCCGGGAGCTTCCCCCGCACCCGACCATGTTCGCCAAGTTCGCCCGAACCCTGACCGGACCCAACGACCCCATCACCTTGCCAACCGAATCTGATGAGGTTGACTGGGAGGTCGAGCTCGCACTGGTCATCGGCGCGACAGCCCGACACGTTTCCGTCGACCAGGCGGGTGCGGTGATCGCGGGGTACACCATCGCCAATGACATCAGCATGCGGGACTGGCAGTGGCGTTCCGCACAGTGGCTTCAAGGCAAGATGTTTGAGGCCAGCACGCCGGTCGGTCCCATGCTGGTCACGACAGACGAGTTCGATGGTGATCCCGGCGCCCCTGACGTGGAGGTCATCTGCGAGGTGGACGGCCAGGTGATGCAGCAATCGCGGACCGGTGACCTGCTGTTCACCCCCGCCGACATCGTGGCCTATGCCAGCTCAATCCTGACGTTGGATCCCGGCGATCTGCTGTTGACCGGGACACCAGGAGGGGTCGGTGCCGGCCGTGATCCGAAGGTGTTTCTGAAACCAGGGCAGACCGTTCGAACCTCCATCGAGGGAATCGGTCAACTGAGCAACCTGTGCCAGGAGCCAGGGTGAGTGAGGGCGAGGGACCCTGGGAGTCCGCGACGGCTGTCCGCGCGGACAACGGCGAGTTGGATAGAACACTGCGCGGCCTGCTGCAACAGGTGCCCTCCTCACGCCTGGGCGACCGGCCACAGGAAGAGGAGTGGAACCTGGCACAGAACCTGGCGCACCTCGGGGAGTTTCCGGCGTTCTTCGCCCAAGAACTCAAGGTGATCCTGAGTGCCGCGGAGGAGGACCTGCAGGTGGGCCGAACCCACGACCACCCAGATCGAAATCTTGCGATCGATTCGGCATCCGACCAGGACCTGGACCAACTCAAGGACGCCATAGACAGCGCACTCGATCAACTCGCCCGGGTCCTTGAGTCGCTGCAGGACGACGACCTGACCCGCGTGATCACCAATCGCAAATACGGTCCCGAACCGCTGAAGGACTACCTGAAGCGCTACATCCTGGGCCACAAGCGGGCGCATGTCGATCAGTTGAGTCGCGCCCTGCGGGCATGAGCGGGGACCCTCCCCTGATCCACCTTAGACGTGGCCGCGTGCCACCAGTTCCTCGGCGATCTGCACGGTGTTCAAGGCCGCACCCTTCAGCAGGTTGTCCCCCACACACCAGAAATTCAGGGAGTGGTCGTCGTGAAGGTCTTGCCTCACACGCCCCACCGCGACCTCGTCTCGGCCGGCGAACTCAAGTGGGGTCGGCAGGTCTGCCACGACCAGGCCGGGAAAGCCATCCAGGGCTCGTAGTGCCGCCTGCCTGCTAACCGACCCGACGAAGGTGGCACGGATCTGCACCGCGTGCCCCGCAACCACGGGAACACGTACGCAGGTCGGGGCCACCTCAAGATCTGTGATCCCCAAGATCTTGCGCGACTCATGCAGAAGCTTCATCTCCTCATCGGTGTAGCCGTTGTCATCCAAGGTGCCGAGCTGCGGGATCACGTTGAAGGCGATGGCGGTGGGGAAGGTGTCGGGGGTGACCAGCTTGGCTGCGGCCTGCCCGTCTGTCCGCAACAGTTCCCACTGGTCAAATAACGGCTGTACCTGCTGACGCAGTTCGTCCATTCCCGATTGTCCGGCCCCGCCGGCCGCCTGGTAGCTGGTCGCGACCATCGACACCAATGTGAAGGCGTCGTGCAATGCCTTCAGCGGCAGCATCGCCGTCATCGTGGTGCAGTTCGGGTTGGCGATGATGCCTTTGGGCGGACGCTCGGCCAACTTCTCGCCGTTGACCTCGGTCACCACCAAAGGCACATCCGGGTCCATCCGAAACGCCGAGGAGTTGTCGACGACCAGGGCGCCGGCGGCCACGGCACGCGGAGCGTGGTCGCGCGAGCGGTCACCACCCGCGCTGAACAAGGCGATGTCGACTCCGTCAAAGGCGTCGGCATCGCTCAGGTCGCGCACGGTGATGTCACGGTCGCGCCACCTGATGACCGTTCCCGCTGACCGCGGCGAGGCCAACAGGACCAGGTCGTCCAGGGGGAAATCGCGACGGTCCAACAGGCGTCGCAAGTCCTGACCGACAGCACCGGTCGCACCGGCGATGGCAACTCGACGGCTGTGGGACGAATCGCTTGCGGCCATGTCAGTATCCTTCCACGCTGACGGGGGCATCAGTGTCCAGGCCGAACTCGCTGTGAATGGCCCCCACCGCCACCTCCACGTCGGCCTCGTTTACCACCACCGATATCCGGATGGTCGAAGTGGAGATCATGTCGATGTTCACCCCCGCCTTGGAGAGTGCGGTGAACATGCGCGCGGCTACCCCGGGGTTGGTCTTCATGCCGGCCCCGACCAGTGAGACCTTCCCGATTTTCTCATCGACCTCAAGGCCTGCCGCGCTCACCTCACTGATCAGGGGTTCCAACACGTCACGCGCGGCCTTGGCGTCGGTCAGCGGGATGGTGAAGGTCATGTCCGTTGTCCCATCCGCGCTGACGTTCTGCACGATCATGTCCACGTTGACGTTTGCCTGTGCCAGCACCGTGAACACCCGCGCGGCGACACCAGGTTTGTCGGGTACGCCACGAACCGTGACCTTGCCCTCTGATCGGTCGTGTGCGACCCCGGAGATGATGGCTTGTTCCATTGCCTGTTCCTCGGTCGGATCAGCGATCACCCAAGTGCCCTCGTGGTGACTGAAGCTTGAGCGGACGTGAATGTCCACCCCATGATTTCGGCCGAACTCGACGGCCCGGACCTGCAGCACACCAGCGCCACTGGCAGCCAGTTCCAGCATCTCATCGGCGGTGATGCGTTCGACCTTGCGTGCCGACGGCACGATCCGTGGATCGGCGGTGTACACCCCGTCCACATCGGTGTAGATCTCACAGACATGCGCGCCAAGCGCACCTGCCAGTGCGACGGCGGTGGTGTCCGAACCACCGCGTCCCAACGTCGTCACATCCTTGGTGGTGCGGGAGACGCCCTGGAAGCCGGCCACGATCACTACGTGCCCCTCCGACAGTGCCTGGGTGATGCGACCTGGGGTGATGTCGAGGATCTTGGCCTTGCCGTGAAACTCATCGGTGATGATGCCTGCCTGGGATCCTGTGAACGATCGTGCCGTCAGCCCCTCCTCCTGGATGGCCATGGCCAGCAGTGCCATCGAGATCCGTTCACCCGCGGTCAGGAGCATGTCCATCTCACGTCCCGCTGGATGGGCAGAGATCTCCTCGGCCTGGCGAATCATCAGGTCTGTGGTCTTGCCCATCGCCGAGACGACCACGACGACGTCGTTGCCCTGCCGTTGCGTCCGCGCGATGCGGTCAGCCACCCGCTTGATGCGGTCGGTGTCAGCAACAGAGGTGCCCCCGTACTTCTGCACGATGATGGGCGCGTTCGAACCGCTCATGGTGGCATCGATGCTACCGGCTCATCCCTCGAAGGCGCTCAGGGGGCTTGCCCCGGATCTGGATGCAATTTCTTGGGTAGGTACGCCGCGCCGGGTCCCCGCTCGGCCAGGTAGTCGTCAGGATTTGACATGCGGCAGCGTTGTAACGATAGGCAGCCGCACCCGATGCAGCCGTCCAGACCGTCGCGGAGTTTCTCGATGGCGTGGATCTCGGTGTCCAGTCGGGCACGCCACCCGCGCGAGATCCGGGTCCAATCAGCCTTGGTCGGCGTTCTGGACTGCGGCAACTGCTCCAACGCTTGCGCAATCTCCTCCAAGGTCAGCCCGACATGCTTGGCTGCCGCGATGAACGCCAGCCGTCGCAGGACATCGCGGTGATAGCGCCGCTGCCCACCAGTGCTGCGGTGCGCGGTCACCAGGCCCTTGCGCTCGTAAAAGCGCAGCGCTGAGGGAGCAAAGCCACTGCGTGTGGCCACATCGCTGACGGTCAACTCATCTGACATGATCTCCGCCGTTCGAAAATCGGGGTTGACTTAAACTTAACTTCAACTTCTACAGTAGCGTTATGACTGAGACGACACAACGAACAGCGCTGGTGACCGGCGCCTCACGAGGACTTGGATTAGCCCTGACCAGCGGGCTGGTCGCGGAAGGCTGGCGGGTGATCGCCACCGCCCGCCACGGCACCGAACTGGCTCAGGCGACCGCGCCGCTGGGAAACGGGGTTATCCCGGTGTCGGGCGATGTCGCCGATCCGCAACATCAAGCCGAGTTGGCACGGGCCGTAGCTGACGGTCTGGATCTGCTGGTCAACAACGCAAGCTCCCTGGGTCCAAGCCCCCTGCCTGCTCTGGGCGGTGTCGACCTTGACGCCGTCCACCGGGTGTATGAGGTCAATGTGCATGCCCCCTTGGCCCTGATCCAGGCCACCCTGCCGGCATTGCGGAGCGCCGGCGGCATGATCATGAACATCTCCTCCGATGCCGCCATCGGGGCGTGGGAGGGATGGGGGGTCTACGGCTCGTCCAAGGCCGCTTTGGATCAGCTCACCGCCGTGTTGGCAGCAGAGAATCCGGACCTGGCCGTCTACGCGGTGGACCCCGGGGACATGCGAACACAGATGCATGCCGACGCCTTCCCCGGTGAGGACATCTCCGATCGACCGCTGCCCGACACGGTTGTCCCACCACTGCTGGCGCTGATCTCGCAGCGTCCGGCAAGTGGCCGCTACCGGGCACAGGAGTTCGTCGGCAATCGCCAGACCGATCAACAGGTGGAGGTGGCATGACCGCCGCGACGCAGCCACGACCAACCGTGACCTTTGAGGTTCCGCCTGACCGCTGGGCCATGGAACCACCTGAGGCTCGAGATGTTCCGCGGGACCAGGTTCGACTGCTGGTGGCCAGCCCGGGTCACACCGCCCATGTGCGGTTTGCCGACCTGGACCGATTCCTGCGACCCGGCGATGCGGTGGTCATCAACACCTCGGCAACCCGCCCGGCCGCGATCCAGGCCACACACGTGTCCGGACCTGCGGTGGTGCATATGTCGACCGAGCATCCCGACGGTTCGTGGACGGTGGAATTGCGTCGACCCGATGGCTCGGGGCCGATCCTTGATGCCGGCCCGGGCGATGTGATCGCCCTGGACGGAGGCGGCCATGTCCGGCTTGGGTCCCCTTCCGCGGCAGGCCCGGACGGGCGGGGCGTTCGTCTGTGGCGTGCGTCGGTGACGGTGAGCGGACGGGTGTCAGCCCACCTTCGTGACCACGGCCGGCCCATCACCTACGGTCCACAACGGTTTCCGCTGAGTGACTACCAGACCGTGTTCGCCCGCCATCCGGGCAGCGCCGAGATGCCTTCAGCCGGACGTCCCTTCAGCGCGGGACTGGTGACCCGACTGGTGGCCCGGGGAATTGCGGTCCTGCCGATCACCCTGCATGCCGGCGTCTCCTCACAGGACGCGGGTGAGGCACCCCAACCTGAATGGTTCGACGTTCCTGCCTACACCGCCGCCCACCTCAACCTCACCAGACGCCTGGGAGGGCGCGTGATCGCCGTGGGCACGACCGTGACCAGGGCCCTTGAATCAGCGGTTGAGGGGCAGACAGTCATCGCCCGGCGGGAATGGACCGATCTGCTCATCACACCTGAACGAGGGGTGATGATCATCCAGGGATTGATCACCGGCTGGCATGAACCCCAGGCATCCCACCTGCAGCTACTCCAGGCTGTCGCGGGAACCGCACTGGTCCAGCACGCCTATGAGGAGGCAGTCGCCGGGCCATACCTGTGGCATGAGTTCGGCGACAGCTGCCTACTGCTCCCCTGACCCGCCAGCCTGCGGGCCACCTGCCGAGGGGGTTGTGGGCTCAGACTCGCTGTCTTCCAGTGGGGGGATGAACACTTCTGGGACAGGACGCGTTCGGCCCTCTCGTGAGACGGAGGGGACCTGCTCACCCTCGGGTGGTGGTGGTGCACCGTCGAAGGCGAGTTCGCCCGTCTGAGACGTGCGGTACTGGGTCAGCGGGTACAGGTTGGGGATCAGGTTGCCGTCAGCGTCACGCCGGTAGTCGGTTTCAAGGCCGAAACGATCAAAGGGATAGCCGAACCCGTCGGTGACGTCCTGTAGCACCAACGGGTTGCCCACCCCGTCGTACAACAGCACGTCCTGTAGTGGGTTGCCGTCCGTGTCGAAGGCATAGATGTTGGTGACCGGATCAAGGCCGGGCAGCGTGAGCGCCCGCTGACCGCCTTCAAGTTGTGAGAGAGCAAGGTCAAGCTCACCGTAAACGCCGCCGTCCAAGGGCTCGGGGTAGAAATCGTTGGAGCCGGATACAGCCTGAACAAGCAGGCCAAAGACAGCGACGACCGACAGTATCCGGACGGCAAGTCCACGTCCCCGCGCGGAGGTATCCATCCGTCCCGCGCCGACCTCGACGCTGGCATAGATCAGACCTGCGGTGACAACCAACCCGGTCAGGGAATTGCCCAGAACCTGCGGAACCGGAAACTCGTCCTTACCGACCCAGCCACCATCCAGGATGCTTGCCACCACGGCCAACCCATATCCTCGGGCGACCCACCACGCCGGTCGTAGCTGCCGTAGCCACTGTCCGGCCGCCACCATGCGCGGTGAAGCGGCCAGGCTCTGGCGCCGCTGGTGGAGTGACCCCAGCAAGCCCCGCCGAGTCGGCTGCGTGGACAGGCCGGCGGAGTCCACCAACTCTGCCGCGTAGTCATCCGGCGCACCCAACCGATCAGCCAGATCGACCGTGTCGCCCTCCTCCTCAAGCAGGGCATCGATGTGGGTGCGCAGGTCGTCCAGCAGGTCCTGGCGCTCCTCGGCGTCAACCCCACCCAGCGCCTGTTCGACGGCCAGGATGTAGGAGGTGGCAGCGGGGGGCCATGGATCGATGGTCGGTGCAGCGGGTGCGGTGGTCTTGGTTACCATCAGCGTGTCGTCCCCATTTCAAGGATGCCTGACATGTGGTCTGTGAACGTGTCCCACACCTTGCGCGAATGCTCCAGCTGGTCTTTGCCCGAGTCGGTCAGCGCGTAGTACTTGCGGTTGGGACCCGAGTCGCTTGGCACGACGTAGCTGGACAGTGCGCCCGCGCGATACAGGCGGCGCAACGTCCCATAGACAGAGGCGTCGCCGACTTCCTCCAACCCACCTTCCCGCAATCGACGCAGGACGTCGTACCCGTAGGCGTCGGCCTCTTCCAGGACGGCCAGGACAGCCAGGTCCAAGACACCTCGCAACAGTTGTGTGATCTCCATTACGGGTCACACAGTACTGTGCCGTGCGTAGTAGTCAAGTCCTTTCTTCAGCCGCTCCCAGCGAGACCAGGAGGAACGTGAGGGTTCGCGAGGCCCCAGCTCAAGCTGGGAGCCACGACGACACGCTGTCCGTCGCTTCATCGACGTCCGACGCCGCTTTGGGACATTTCGTGAAGGCGTGGCCAACCGGCGCTGAACGAAGAGATGTCCCGTTATCCGGACCGGTGCTCTGGTGGGGCACTGGGGTTTGTCGTCGGCCTCGTTCCTTCGTGGTCGCCTGCGTGAGCAGGGGTCTCATCGGCGGTTGGGGTCGGGAGCTGCCCGGTTCGGTGCGCAGAACCAGCCGTGGCGGCTGGTGGCCGGGTTCCCTTACCCACACCATCAAGTGTGGGGTTGGGGGTGTCGGTTGACGCGAGTGTGGGTGTGGGCATGGCGAGGCCGTCGGTACACGACGGTGGCGAGTTGGCGCTTGAGCTTGCGGAGCGCCTCGAGCTTGCCGTTGCCCTCCGCGACCTTCCGAAGGTAGTAGGTGCGGCGTCGGCATGCTCCAGACACTCGCCTACGACGATCCCGGCCGAGTGCGGCCCTTCCAGTAGCCAGGCCGTCGGTGATCATGGCGACGGCCAGGATGTGGATCACGTCGCCATGGACCAGATATGCCAGGTGGTACGGAAAGCGGGCCACAGCCAGTCGACGTACCGTCAAGTCAGCCGAAAGTCCCTCGATGGGTACGCCGGTGTTCGGCCAGGCGCGTGCGTGCTGGATGGTCCGGTCCACGGCAGCGAGGAACTGCAGGCCAAGACCATCACGCTGGTCGTCATACCAGAGAGCGGCGGCTTCCAGTTCCGTTGCCGCCCCGGCGTGGACAGCAACCGGCAGGGTCACCCGCTGTGCAACCGACCAGCGATCCGCCCGCGGACGATGTCCCAATCCTCCTCGGAT
This sequence comes from Euzebya sp., assembly GCA_051004735.1. Lineage (GTDB taxonomy): Bacteria > Actinomycetota > Nitriliruptoria > Euzebyales > Euzebyaceae > Euzebya. The sequence continues at coordinate 50,526 of JBPCKA010000013.1, forward strand.
GCGGCAACGCCCAACACCTCCCGGGCGCGTCGCTCCAGCTCGTCCGCCCACGCGGTTGCGACCTCCGGAAGATCGTCGTGCGTCGCATCCAGGCTGGCGAGAAGGTCGGCCGCGACCTGGGCACGCTCATCGAGGGGCAATGCCAAGGCGTCGCGTAGCACGGCGTTGGCGTTCTCGGTCATCACAGGGATCATATCGGACCAAGCCGCTGGCCCGCGGCTGCTGACAGAACGAGAGGCCAACGCTACTACCGGGGTTGTCACCGACCAGATGCGGGTGCTGAGTCGCCCCATCTAGCTGCTCCTCTGGCCATGCGTTAACAGCTGGTATCCAAGGCCGGCCGGGGCGGCATTGAACGCGCCCTATGTGCCGGGGCTGGCCGGGGGTCACCGCCTCGGAACCGGCACCCCCGCCGGCATGTCCCCGCCGCCGTTGTGTCGTCTGGTGCGCCGGTACACCGAACGTCACGGTCTAGGGTCCGCTGGCGTGTCGTCTGGTGCGCGGGTACACCAAACGTCACGGTCTAAGCTTAGTTAGTCCACGCCCCGGCCCGCAGCAGCTGGCGAGGCTCCCCGAGGTGCCAGTGCCGGACAATGGCCAGGGGCAACCCGGCGAGGACGACCTTGAGGGCTCCCGTAACCCAGATCAGGAGGATGAACCCGTGATCTCGGGCGAGGGCCTTCTCCCGGATCGTCTCGGCCAGTGTGCCAAGGCCCACGTGCCCGCCGGCTGCCCAGTAGAAGCTGACGCGGCCGAAGGCAAGGGCCCAGACGGCGGCGGCGTAGGCGGGCCAGGTCCGGGTCAGGGTCCGGGTCCGGCCCTCCATCAAAACGGCGTCGCCTGTCACGGCTCGACCAGGCGCGGGTGCCCGCCGGTTCGCAGCAGGGTCGTCGCCACGGAACCCGAACGCGCCCACGTTGTCACCGGCGGCGCGCTGCCGCCAACACTTCATGAGGTGCTCGTCGCGACGTGTCGCTTTGCCCTCGCGGGCCCAACCTGACGGCGAAAGGACGACAGATGGCCAAAGACCACGCCCCGATCTGGGAGGAGACCGACGAGCTACCGGCGTTGGTGATCTCCGCCCTGCGGAGGCCGGTCGGCGAGGTCGTCGCCATCGTGGCCACCGTCGACGTCGACGGCTCGCCCCGGACTGCCGCCTTCGGCAGCGTGCGGCCCATCACCAGCCGCGAACTTCGGTTCGGCTGCAACCGGACGCACGGAACCTTCGCCAACGTCGTCCGGGACGGACAGGCGATGGTCGCCATCTTCGCCTCACCCGACATAGCGGTTGGCATCCGAGGTCGAGCCCGGGTGCTGAAGGAGGAGCTGGACTGCTGGCCGGGTGACGCCGCGATCGCCATCGACGTGAGTACCGTAAAGAACGACGCTCTCCCGATGGCACCGGTTGAGAGCGGGATCACCTACTCCGTGCCTCCCGACGTCCGGGTCCGCCTCCGACAGTATTTCGGCGAGTTGGAGGCAGCCCCGTCGGCCGGCTGACCCACGATTCCATGGGCGCTACTAACCCAGCGCGACCACCAAGAAGGTCAGAGTTCGTGACTCGTCCTTCCATGCCGTGTAGCGTCCGCTGGGTCCACCGTGCCCCGCTCCAAGCTCCGTTTTGAGCAGGATCGGCCGTTCACTGGTCGTCATTTCACGTAGACGCGCCACCCACTTCGCCGGTTCGTGATAGCTCACGCGTGGGTCGTTCAGGCCGGCGGTGACATAGATCGCGGGATAGGGCGCGGCAACGGTGTTGTCGTAGGGCGAGTAGCTCAGCATGTAGCTCGCATGGGGCTCACTGCGGGGATCTCCCCACTCCTCCCATTCCGTCACGGTCAATGGCAGTGAGGGGTCGCTCATGGTCGTGACAATGTCGACGAACGGGACGTCACCGACTGCAGCAGCGAAGCGTTGCGGACGCATGGTGATGCAGGCCCCAACCAACAAGCCGCCCGCTGATCCACCTCTGATCCCCAGCCGATCCGGAGCCGACCATCCGCTGTCGACCAGCAGGTCCGCCACGGCCAGGGTGTCGGTGAAGGTGTTGCGCTTGTGCAGCAGCTTTCCCTGCGTGTACCACCGTCTGCCTCCCTCGCCGCCACCGCGGGGATGGGCCAACGCGAACGTCATGCCCCGGTCCAGCAAGGACAGCCGCGGCACGCTGAATGCCGGAGGGACGGACACCTCATAGGAGCCATAGCCATACAACAGGCAGGCGGCCGTACCGTCCACCGGCGTGTCGACATGCCGCACCACGTCGACAGGGACCTGCGTGCCATCCTCAGCCTCCGCCCACAACCGCTTCGCCACGTAGGAATCAAGGTCGACGTTTGGGGTGGGATCCTGCTTGACCAGGGTCTGCTCACCCGTGCGCACGTTCACGTCATAACTGGTGCGTGGCTGGGCCATTGACTGCACGCTGATACGCAGGACCTGAGTGTCCCACTGTCTGTTGGCGCTGAAGGTGATGTCGTGTGGTCCCTCCAAGGCATCAAGGACCGTGCTGGCCCCGTCGCGGAACAGCACCCGGATCCGGGGTTGGGCATCGCTCCACTCAAGGATTGCCAGGTGATCGGCGAAGGGCTCGGCCCCATCGATCCTGCGCCCAGGCTGGTGGGCAACCAGTTCACTCCATCGCCCTGGGTCCTGCAGTGGCGCAGTCATTACCCTGAAGTCCTCGGCATCCAGGTTGGTGACGATCACGAAGCGGTCCCCCCAGTGATCCACCGAGTACTCGACATCCTGGCGCCGCGGCGTGACCACGAGGGGCGTAGCCGTGGGATCAGCAGTGGGGAGCAGCCAGACCTCGCTGGAAAGCTTGGACTGGCTGACGATGACGATCCACTCCCGACTCCGTGTGGTGCCGACGCCAACGAAGAACCGCTCATCGTCGTCGCGATACACCTCGACATCCTCGGCTTGCGGGGTCCCCAGCCGATGCCGCATGACCCGATGGGGCCGCTCCTGATCGTCCGGCAACAGATAGAACAGATAGCTCCCGTCAGCAGACCACGCCCCACCGCCAGCCGAGGTGTCGATGAGTTGGTCGTCCAGATCCGTATTCGCGGCGATCTCACGAAATCTGAGCAGGTAGTGCTCTGAACCGTCGGTATCGGCGGACCATGCCGCCAGACGATGGTCTGGGCTGACGCTCAGCAGACCCAGGCTGAAGTACTCCTGACCCAAGGCTTCGACGTTGACGTCCAGCACAACCTGCTGATCGGCAGACTGGGCTGTGCGGCCACGGCAGACCTTCACATAGTCCTTTCCCTCCTCGGTGGCACGTTGATAGAACCAGTCATCGTGCGGGACAGGCGCGGATTTGTCAGTCTGCTGCACCCGGGACTTGATCTGTTGAAATACCTCCTGGACAAGCCGATCATGCCCGGCGAACCAGCCCTCGGCGACGGCGTTCTCCTCCTTCAGGTAGGCCAGGGTGTCGGGGTCGTCACGGTCGGCCAACCAGGCGTAGTTGTCGATCACGTTCCCCGTCGGGCGTGGCCAGGTGTGAGGGATGCGTTTGGGCTGGGGGACGCTCATCGGCAACAGCGTAGGGGTCGCCTTGTCACCTGCGCCCGGATCGGCCTTCCGGTGCTAACCGGGCCTGCGTTAAGGTCCGGGCCAATGGCTACGTTCTTTGCCCCCGAGGCGCTCAGGACCTCAGACTTCGTCGTGCGCTGGTACCAAAACGGCGACGGGCCCGCGATGGCCGAATCAATCTCCTCCTCCGTTGAACACCTCAAGCCGTGGATGGGATGGGCCGCCGAAAGTCACACCGCTGAGGAGTGCGAGGCACGGGCTCGTAAGTTTCGGGCCAATTGCCTGTTGAACACCAACTTCATCCTGGGGGTGTGGTCGCTGGACGACACACGACTGCTAGGCGGCACCGGATTTCACCTGCGAGGTGTCCGTGACGTCTGGGATGGTGTGGGTGAGATCGGGATGTGGATCCGGGGCGATGAGGCGGGTCGAGGACTTGGTACCGCCCTGTTGAAGGCCATGCTGGCGTGGGGGTTCTCCGAGTGGCCGTGGGAACGACTGAGTTGGCATTGCGACTCACGGAACATGGCATCCCGACGAACCGCCCAGAAGGCAGGGATGAAGTTGGAGGGGACGCTGCGGGGCGACAAGGCCGACGTCGGCGAGGGTCGCTGTGACACGATGATCTTCGGTCTGAGCAGAACTGACTATCAGGCCTGTTGAGTGCTCTTACGACAATTCAGAACACATCGCGCATAAACGTGGCCCATCGGCCAACGATCTGTCGGCCTATAGACCCGCGATCGGTCAATGCGCAGTCTGGTCATAGTCAATCGAGAGGAGGCGTTCCCGATGGGCGCAGTGACTGACAGAGCCAGCATCGACAAGATCCTGCACGACCAGCCAGAGGCGCTGAAGGGTTATGACGTCCACACCGTCGATGGCCACGCCGGCAAGTTGGCCGACGGACAGGACCGGGTGGATGAGGAGCACGTCGTGGTCCACATCGGCGGCAAGTTGTTCGGCAGCGACGTTGTGATGGAGACCGAAGCGATCAAGGCGGTCGATACCGCCGAGCACGTGGTTGAAGTCGACCGCATTACCGACTGGGTCAAGTCCTCGCCGAAGCTGAAGAACTTCGAGCAGCACTGACCCGCATCACGTCCTTCTTAGAACGCCTTTGTACCCCGGGGCACGCGCGCACGTGTCCCCCTCACGGGGGGCTCGCCGGCCGGATCACATGTTGGTCCGGCCGGCGAATGCACGTCCCAGGGTCACCTGATCGGCGTACTCCATGTCGCCGCCGACAGGTAGGCCACTGGCGATCCGCGTGACGGATATCTCCAGTTGTTGCAGTTGGCGTCGCAGGTAACTTGCGGTCGTCTCGCCGTCCACGGTGGGGTTCAGGGCCAGCACCACCTCAGTCACCGGCTCCTCCCCCAGACGACGGAGCAGTTCGGCAATGTGGAGTTTTTCCGGGGTGATGCCATCGATGGGCACGATCAGACCCCCCAGGACGTGGTAGCGACCGCGAAACTCGCCGGTCTTCTCGATCGCCTGGACATCCTTGGGCTCGGCGACCACGCACAGGACCTGGGAGGTTCGTTTGGTATCGCGGCAGATCCGGCATTCATCCGCCTCGGCCACATTGAAACAGCGTCGGCAGAACTGCACGTCCCTGGCGGCGGACAGGATCGCGTCGGCCAGGCGTTGTGCATCGGTTCGCCCGACGCCCAGCAGGTGGAAGGCAAGCCGTTGCGCACTCTTGGGTCCGACGCCCGGCAGGCGGCCGAGCTCGTCTATCAGCGTCTGAACAGGACCTTCGTACACGGAGCGCCGCTGTTACAGCAGGCCGGGCGGTAGCCCGAGACCCCCGGCCACCCCGCCCATCAGCTCACCCTCCAGATCTTTCGCGGCGCGGACGGCCTCGTTGCAGGCGGCCACCACCATGTCCTGCAGCATCTCGACGTCCTCCGGGTCAACGGCGTCGGGATTGATGGTGATGGACAGGAACTCGCCCGAGCCGTTCACGACGGCCTCGACCATCCCACCGCCCGAACTGCCGGTGACCTGCTTGGCCGCCAACTCCTCCTGCGCCTTCTGCATCTTCTTCATCATGGCCTGCGCCTGGCGCATCATGGCCTGCTGGTTGCCCATGGCTTGCTCCTGTTGTGCGGTGGACATCGGTGGATGGGACTGGAGTGGTGGGACTTGAGCCTAACCGGTCGGACCCTCCGCTCCGGTGTCGCTGAGGATGCTGGCTCCAAGCCCTTGTGTCAGGGCCCGGATGGCTTGCTCATGCGCACCATCATCGTCGGTGATGTCGCCGGCGGCTTCTGCTGCTTCATGGTTGATGACCGCCGACGCCTCGTCATCAACCAACTGGTGTTCAGTTTCTGTTCCTGACGCAGCAGGAGGGTCAGATCCGACCACCGCCCGGATCTGGTACTTGGTGCCCACCACCGCCTGGACGATGTCGGCGATGGCCGTTGCGGTCTCGGTGTCCTGCGCCTGTTGGGCGTGAAAGTCGAACCGGAATTGAAGGACAAGGGTGTCCCCGGTGATGCTTGAGGGGGCTCCTTCACCCACGATCGCAGCCACCCGCTTCGAGCGCTGCCCCAGTGTGGTCAGGATGGCTGGCCACGCCTCAACCACGGTGGTCAAATCATCTGCCGCAGGGACTGGCTCTGATTGCACGGACTCGGGACTGACCGACACGGGCACCGGATCCGGTTCTGATTCCGGCTGGTCAGGCTCCGGTTCCGTCTGGTCGGGCTCCGCTTGTGGAGTGACCGGATCCGCTTCGACCTGTTCGGGCACAGACTGCGGACGGGTCGGCGCCGCCTCCAGGCGATCCAACCGGGCGGCCAGTGCACCCTGATCGCCGCCGGACTCGGGGATCGCGGCCTTCGCCAAGGCAATCTCCAAGGCCAGTTGGGTATTGCCGCGCCTCATCTTGGGTTGGGCGTCGTTCAGCAACTCGACGGCCCGCAGCAGGTCGGCGGTCCCGGTCCGCTGGGCCTGAGCCCGCAGTTCGGCGACCCGGTCGGGTGTGGCGTCCACCAGTCCGGCATCAGGTGCGGCTGCCAGCAGCATCAGTGACCGCAAATGGGCCACGGCATCGGTGGCGAACTGACGCAGGTCGGTGCCGCCGTCGGAGATCTGCTGCACCAACGTCAACACGCCGGCGACATCGGAGGTGACCAACAGTTCTGCCATCCGGTCCAGCAGGGTCGAAGGCACCGAACCCAGAACCTCAGCGACCCCGTCGGCGGTGATCTGTGGACCGGTGAACGCCACGACCTGGTCCAGTACCGACAACGTGTCGCGGGCCGATCCGTCCCCTGCCTTGACGATGGACTGCAGGGCATCACCCTCAAAGGTGAATCCCTCAAGATCGGCGATGTGACGGCAGTGGGCCGCCAGTTCTGCAGCCGGAATGCGTCGCAGGTCAAAGCGCTGCGTGCGGGACAACACGGTCGGCAGGATCTTGTGGGGCTCGGTGGTGGCGAAGACGAAGATCACATGGTCTGGCGGTTCTTCGATGGTCTTCAGGAACGCGTTCCATGCCTGGTTGGACAGCATGTGGCACTCATCGACGATGTAGACCTTGACCCGCGTCTGGGCAGGTGTGAACGCGACCCGTTCCCGCAGGTCACGGACATCATCGACGCTGTTGTTCGAAGCTGCGTCGATCTCGATGACGTCGGGGCAGGTGCCCTCGCGGATGGCCACCACGATGGGGTCGTCCTGCGGAGGGTCCGAGGTGGGCCCGTCGGTGGCATTGATGGCCATGGCGAGCAGGCGCGCCGAAGACGTCTTTCCTGTGCCCCGGGGGCCGGTCAGCAGATAGGCGTGATGCCACGATCCGGCGTCCACCGCCCGGGCAAGGGTCTTGGTGACGTGGTCCTGTCCGACCACCTGGGCAAAGGAGGCCGGTCGGTACTTGCGGTACAGCGAGACGTGCGCCACCCGGAGCAGCCCTTTCTGAGTGTGATCGGCAACGGCGTGCGCAACGCACCCTAGTAGCCAGCTGTGACACCGTCGACCATCGGTATGGACAACGGGGTAGTTGTGGACAACGGGCAACGGGGTCCGCCGCGATCACCACCGGACGGGCTCGCGGCTGGTCCGTGGCACCCGTCACTACCCGCTTATGGCTGCTGCCTTCCGGCCCTGACCAGGTTCACGGTGCAACGTCGCACGGGACCTCGAACCCGCCCGGTGCTGACCACGGCGGGGATCCACCACTATAGCGGCGGTGTCAGACCCGTGACCTGGTCGGGGGGCTCAACCGGTGGTCAACGCCTCGAAGGCCTCTTGGACCGAGCTGACCGGGATCAGGGTCATCGTGGTGGAGGCCGAACTCACCTGCCCCTCAAGCCCAGCGGGGATCAGGAACACCTCGGCCCCGGCATCCTCGGCGGCACGCATCTTGTCCTGGACACTACTAACCGGACCCACCGTGCCGTCAGCGGCAACCGTGCCGGTGCCGGCGATGATCCGCCCGGCCGCGACGTTCAGGGGCGAGGCCAGGTCCGCGACTGCCAGGCTGGTCAACAGGCCGGCGGAAGGCCCGCCAACCCCCTCGGTGTCGATCACGACGTCGTCGGTGGCCAGGTTGCTGTCGGCCAGTGCCAGCCCCAGTTGGATGGCCTCGATCTCGGCAGCATCGAACAACCCAACCTGTCGGGCAATGAACTCCTCCTCGGATTCATCCCCGAGCACCGAGGCCCGGGACACAATCTGCGCGTCGCTGTCGAAGGCAGCCGTGAAGGTGTCCACCACACGGGCGTCGTCCAGTTGGACGGTCAGGAACAGGTAGTCGCCGTCGATCGGACTGGCCCCCTCAATCATCACCGCATCGGCAAGTGGGAAGACCGGACCGGGGACAAGGACGTAGGCGGGCACAGGGATACGCAGGCTCAGCACGGCCACCAGCAAGATCGCGCCGACCCACAGGATCCGGTTCAACACCGGCCGGCGGAAATGCCGGGCGGAGGTGGTCGGGGTGGGTGCAGGCGAGGTCATGGGGAGTGGACGGGAGGGGTCAAAGAGGCGACCGGCCCAGGCGCTATACTGCCGTGCTCACGCCCGAGACAGCCGTGTCGGCGCGTGCATGGAGTCGTCGCCTAGTCAGGCCTATGGCGCGGTCTTGGAATGGCCGTTGGGTAGCAATGCCCTCGGGGGTTCGAATCCCCCCGACTCCGCCACATTCCCCTCCGGTGCAGAAGCACGGACAGGTGACACCACGGCCCCGGACAACGACTCGGGTGCTGTCGGATGGTCATCCGATGCACAACCGCCGCGACAGCTGGGAGAATCAGCGGACGCGAGTGCTCACGGGAGAAGAATATGGGACGTCGTTCACGAATCTGCCTGATGGTCCTGATCCTCATCGTGACCCTTGTTCCGGCTGTTCCTGTCGGGGCGGTGACCTTCTCCACAGGGTTCGAGATGTTCCCCGATGGTTCCCCGATCCCGTCGGGCACGGTTGTCCGCAACGAGTTCGCGGCCGAAACCGGCCTCCGGTTTCCCAATGGGGTGGTGGTCTCAACCTGTGACGTGACGGGCTCGGCCTGCGACAACCCCGCACCACAGGGCACCAAGGCCGCGACCAGTCAAGCCGCCACGGAGTTCAGCCGCCAGCGGTTCGTCATGACCTTCGACGCGCCGCAGCGTCAGATTGCCTTCACCGTCGACGGGACCAGCATCGCTGACGGGACACGCATAGAACTCACCGCGATTGCCTTGGACAGCAGCGGCCTGTCGGTCGACCTCGAGCAGCAGACCTTCCAGGACGCCAGTCCGACCCGTGTCACGCTGCAGCCTGCCGCCAGCGCCGATCCGCAGGACGTCATCACTCGCGTCGAGGTGTACTCCAACCTGGAAGGGTCATCAGCCGAGACCAACTTCATCGCCGTGGATGCACTGTCCTTCACCACCCAGGCCGCATCCGGGGGGCCGTCGGATACCACACCTCCGGTCTTTGAACGGATGGTGCTGAGCCAATCAGGTAACGACCTGATGGGCAGCGTCCGCGTGGTCGATGACGGAGCGCTGGCAACTGTTGCGGTGCAGATCGTCCGTCCCAACGGCGAGTTCGGGTCGACCTTTGCCACCGGATTTCTGTGCGGTGGCACGACCACACCCTGTGACGGAGGCGTCTATGACCGTACAGACACACTGGAAGCACCGATCCAACAGAGTGGGGAGTACCGCGTCCGCTGGCAGGCGTGTGACACCTTCGACAACTGCAGCAACACGTTGGACGAACGCCTGACAGTGACCGCGCCGACTCCGCCGTCCACCGTGGCGGGCGCCCGACTCATCGGCTTGGAGGTGAATCAGGGGGTGCAGGGCAGACCACAGGTTGACAACGGCCTCAGCGACGGAACCGTCAGGTACTCCTCCACGGTCCCATTGGTGCAACGCAAGGCAATGCTGCTGCGCGGCTACTGGGGAACCACCGGGACGGGCGGGCGTGCGGCTCCGACGTTGCGGGTCCAGATCGAGACGACAGGCGACTATCCCGACCAGAACCTATTCCTGCGGATGTCTGACACCGGCCAGACAGACGTGGCGATCCCGACGGTCGCTGCTGACCGGTCTGATTGGTTTTCCACCATCCTCAGCCAGCGCATCGACCCGGCGGCGACCGGCAACTACGTCATTCCCGCCCCCTACCTGTTCCTGGCCGAACGGATCGTGGTGCAGGATCGGTGGATCGTGGAGATGGACCAGATGGCCCAGGTCGTCCTCAGCCCGGTCGGGATCATCGACACCACCCTGACAATGGGTGCAACCGTGACACCAGCGCAGATCCAGGCCGAGATCACGCCGTACCTGGACTCGGTGATCCCCGCAACTGTGACGCTGCGGTCCCCTCAGCAGATGGTCTGGCGTGGTCGGTCCAACTGGGAGCGCTTAACCGGCAAGAATCAATGCGAGTCGGTCCTGCGATCTCTGTTCTGGGCGTATGGCGGTAGAGACAACCCGCTGTACAACGGACCACGGTCGCAAAACACCAGGTTCGTCTCCGCCGCCTTCGTCAGGACCATCGACGGATGCGCCGGCATCGCGACTCGACCAAACCGCCCCTTCCGTGACGTCCGGCGGTTCGGCGGAATCATGGTGTCGCAGATGGCCGGTGATGTCGCCGGCCAGGAACTGCTGCACACGATGGGGCTGATCCACGCCAGCAACGCGCACAACGAGGCCAGCGGGGGTGATGCAGAAGCGTCGTGGCCCTACGACCACGGGGCGATGAGCCCCAATGGCTATGAGAACTTCGGGGCCTACCTCACCCCCTTGGAAGGGGAGCGAGACTTCCGGTTCGGCGTCACATCGGTGGACCCCTGCCCCGGTGCCGCGCCCGCACAACGTCTGATGAGCGCCCCGGTCTGTGACCGGCTGGTGCGAGGCGAGGACAGCTACCGCCACGACCTGATGTCCTACGCAACGGGGCCAGCCATCCCCGGTGTCAACGGGGCGGCGTGGACCAGCGACATCACCTACCGCCGTGCCTACTCAGCCCTGGTGAACCAAACGATCGACCCCGCAATCGGATCCTTCACCCAGTCCGGTGACACCGGCGTCATACAGGGCTTGCTCATCAGCGGGAGTCTGGTCCCAGCGACCGGCGAGGTAGGCCTTGAGGCGGTGCTGACCAGACCCGTCGATGGCGCTGCCGCAACCGTGCCTGACGTCCCCGCAAGTGATGACACCGTGCTGATCGAACTGTTGTCCGGCGACGGCTCGGTGCTGGGGAGCCGCCGTGCCCCGACGTCCTCGACCGGCCACGCGGAGGACGCGCTGTTCATGGAGGCGATGCCACTGGTGGAGGGTGTGCAGACCGTGAGGGTGTCCAGTGCCACCTCCACCGACCAGCGGACGGCCTCCCCCTCGGTGCCGACGGTCACCATCGACCCGCCCGCGGTCGATGACACCCAGATCCAACTGACCTGGGCGGTGTCCGACGGTGACGGTGACCCGATCGAGCAGTTGGTCTCGCTGTCGGTGGACGGCGGCGCCAGCTGGACGGGCCTTGCCGTCATCCCCGACGGCGAACCGGGTGAGCTGACAATCGACAGGGCCCAGTTGCCGACAGGGCGAGATGTCGTCGTGGCCATCAGAGCCAGCGACGGGTTCACCACCACAACCCGGACTGTGGCACTGGGCCGTGGTGTCCAGCGAATCGCCGGGTCGAACCTGCGCGCTTCGGCCGTCGAGGCCTGTCAGGCAGTGGCGCCGAACCTTGCCAGGACAGTATTGCTGGCCCGTGACGACGTATTTGCCGATGCGTTGGCCGGCGCCCCACTGGCGGCGGATGACTCCTGCATCCTGTTCACGGAGGGCGGACCGGACGGTGCGTTGGACCCGGCGGTCCGGGCCGAGATCCAGCGTGTGCTGTTGCCAGGGTCCTCCGTCCGGATCCTGGGTGGCGACCAGGCCGTGTCGGCTGGGGTGGCAGAGGAGTTGGGCTTGGCTGGCTTCGTGGTAGAGCGGTTCTTCGGTCCGAGCCGATTCGAGACCGCAGTGGCCATCGCCCGTCAGGTCCGGCTGGAACATCCGGACAACGACGAGGTACTGCTGGCCTACGGCCTGAACTGGCCCGACGCCGTGATGGCGGGCGCCTACGGCGCAGCCAGTGGAACGCCCATCCTGTTGACGGACACAGCGACCTTGCATCCGGCTACTGCGGCGGCGATGACCGAACTGGGCGTCCAACGCACCCACGTGATCGGCGGGACTGCCGTGATCAGCGAAACCGCAGCGGGAGCGTCCCCCTCACCGCAGCGGGTGGCCGGCCCCAACCGGATGGCCACCGCGGCGGCGGTGGCGACCCAACTGTGGCCGGGCGTGCCGGCAACCGGCAACCGAGCGATCCTCGCCAACGTGGAAGTCGAGGATGGCTGGGTGCTGGCATTGGCCGCGGCACCTTTGGCGGCTGTCACGGGTGCGCCTGAACTCGGGTTGGGCAACGACCGCTACCCGACCGAGACCAGGGCAATCATCCAGGGCCTGAACTCCACCGACGGGCCGATTGAGATTGTCGTCATCGGCGATGAGGCCAGGGTGGCGGAAGGTCGCCTGAACGAGATTGCCGCCGATATTCCCTGACGGGGCTTCGCCGCCCTCCGTCACCGATCACATGGTGCGCGGCGGATCTGGTGGCCCCTCGGCCCCAGCCGCAACCGTCGCTGCGGAGGCGGGTCGCCGCAGAACCTCAAGGATGTTGACCCCGGTTGCGGTCTCGATCTGCTCGGCTATGGCGATCACCGCTGCCGGCATCTGCCGGGCGATCCCGGGAATCGACCCGGTCCCGTTGCCCGCCCCTCCACCGTCGATGACCGTGATCTTGTCGATGTCGATGTTGTCCACGGTCTGCACGATCTTGGTGACCAGGTCCGGCAGCATGTTGAGGATCAGGACATCGCGGGCGTCGGCGCCTGCTGCGGTGTACTGCGCGGCCAGCCGCTGGAACACCTCGATCTGGGCGTTGCCGTCCTCGATGATCGAGGAGGCCTTGCCTCGCGCCTTCAACTCCATGGCCTCGCGGTCGGCGCGGGCTGGCTCCAGCACGTCGGCCTCCAGACGACGACGTTGCAGTTCGATACGCGCGGTCTCAAGGTTCTGTTCGGCCTCGACGCGGGCCAGCTCGCTGGACACGCTTGCGCGCTTCTCCGAGGACATCGCCTCGGCGTTCAGTTCCGCCTGGCGGACCCGCAGTTTGTTCTCCTGCTCAGCAATGGCCAGGTCGGCCTTCACCCGGGCCAACTCACCGCGCTGGCGTGAGGAGGCCTCCGCCTCCTCAGCCTCGGCCTTCTGATCGGCCTCGGTCTCGCGAGCTTCGCGCAGCACCCCGGCAGTACGTCGACGTCCGACGGCCTCCAGATAACCGACCTGGTCGGTGACGTTCTGGATCTTCAGGACATCCAGTTCCAAACCCAGCTTGTTGATGTCGTCATCCGCCTCATCAATCAGGGTTTGGGCGAACTTCAGGCGGTCCTCGTTGACCTCCTCCGGTGTGAGGGTGGCCAGAACCCCGCGCAGGTTGGCCTCCAGGTTCTCCTTGGCGATCTGCTGGATGTATTCCGAGGAACGGCCCAGGAACCGCTCGACGGAGTTCTCGAGCACTCCCTCACGGCTGGCGACCTTGATGTTGGCGACGCCCTGCACGTCGAGGGGGATGGCGCCCTTGGAGTAGGCGTTGGTGACCGACACCTCGATCGCGATGGTGTTCAGGTCCATGAAATCGACCTTTTCCAGCAACGGGATCCGCAGCGTCCGGCCACCCTTGATGACGCGATAGCCGACCCTGCGACCGTCGGCCAGAGTGCGGGAGCGTCCGGAGACCACCGCGACCCGGTTCGGTGGGCAGATGATGATCAGGCTCTTTAACGCCACCGCCACGGTGAACAGCGCGATGACCAGGAAGACGGCAATGATGACGAACAGCATGGCTATGACTCCTCTCCGATGTCGAGACCGGCCAGTGATGCCACCAGCGCGGTCCCGCTTTGGATCTGCACGACGACAACGTGATCGCCCACGCCGAACTGATGCCCCTGGTTGTCCTCGTAAGCGCGGGCCACGACGTAGTGGGGCTGCCCGCTGAGGTCGACGCGGATTCGTCCACGCCGTCCCGGTTCGATGGGAAGCACGACCTTGGCAGGCTTGCCCACCAGGGTCGCATCTGAGATCTGTGAGTTGGCCTGCGAACCGCGCAGCAGCCCGAACAGCACAGAGTTGGCCACCGCGGCGGCCAACCCGATACCCGTGGCGGGGATCACCGCTGTCCCGGCGCCATAGTCAAACCCGGTCAGCACCAGCCCGGAGGACCCGAAGAAGGCGCTGAAGAACACCAGACTGCGAAACGACACCAGGCTGCTGAGCAGGTTGTCGACCCCCAGTCCATCGGCGCCGTCAGCCGACAATCCATCTGCCTCCACGCCACCTTCAAGGTCCATGTCGACATCGACATCACCCGCGTCGAAGTCGAAGTCACCGCTGTCCAGTGCCCCCAGCAGCATCGGGATCAACAGGGACACACCGAAGATCGTGGCGGCCAAGAAGATCCAGATCAT
>JBPCKA010000014.1:0-56039 GCA_051004735.1 Euzebya sp.
GAGCGGCGGAACATCGATCCTCTCCAACGCCTCGGCACACGACGGCCCTCGATGCTTGGCCCGACGCCACTTCCGGCGTCACCGAGAACAAGGAGCAACCTAATGCCGCAGTTCATCATCGAACGCAACATCGAGGGCGCCAGCACACTGAGTGCCGACGAACTCGCCGACATCGCCACCAAGTCAAACCAGGTCGTCGACGGCCTCGAAGTCCCCTACACCTGGGTCACGAGCTACGTGGCAGGCGACAAGATCTACTGCGTCCACGAGACCGACGACATCGCCACCATCCGCGAGCACGCCAGAGTGGGCGGCTTTCCCGCAGATGTCGTGGTGCCGGTCGCTGCGGTCATCGGCCCCGACACCGCCAACTGACCCCCTCGCGCCAGCGTCGCCGATCAGCGAGCGGCCCCTTCGACAAGGGCGGAGACGGCAGAGCCATGACTTCGAACAGGGTCCAGTACCAACGCTGCCGGGCCCTGTTCGCTCAACCGGGCCCGGTTGTCTCATCGATCGGACGGATGTCTGTGGACGATCACGGCTCCCGGACAGGATCGTCGGGGTCGGGGTCCACCACTCGCTCGGCCCCGCAGTGGGGGCACCGGGGTTCCTCGGCATGGTCTGGGTCCAGCATGCGTCCGCATGCCATGCAGGTCCGGCTGAGCCAGCACGCGTCATCGCCCATCACGATCGACCGTAGCGCACCGGCGGATAGTCTCAGGGCGCATGTTGAGGATGATCGCCACCGACATCGATGGAACGCTGTTACGCAGCGACGGCACGGTCAGCGCACGCACCCGCGCGGCCGTTGCCGCGGTTGAGAACGCCGGACTGACCTTTGTGCTGGTCACCGGGCGCCCTCCCCGGTGGCTGGCGCCCGTGCGTGACCAGTTGGATCACCGAGGCGTGGCGATCTGCGCGAACGGCGCCCTGGTGATGGACCTGCACAGCGAAAAGGTGGTGCAGGTCAACGCCTTCGAAGCCGACGTCGCTCGCACCGTTCTGAAGCACCTGCGCACCATCTCTGACCAACTGGGTTTCGGCGTGGAGTGGCCCGACGGGTTCGCCCACGAGCGCAACTACCCTCGCGGGATTCGCCAGTCCGAGATGGTCGCCCACGCGGTGACCGGGGTGACTGAGGACGAGGAATTCTTCGCCCGGCCCGTCATCAAGTTCCTGGTCAGGGGAGAAGGCCAGGTGATCGAGGACCTGGCTGCTGCTGCCAGCGACCTGACCCAGGGGCTAGCCACCGTGACATGGTCGGGCATCGGCCTGTTGGAGATCTCGGCCGCCGATGTCACCAAGGCCAGCGCGTTGGAACACTTCGCGAAATCACAGGGCATCTCTGCCGATGAGGTCGTGGCGTTCGGCGACATGCCGAACGACCTGGCCATGCTGACCTGGGCAGGGCTCGGTGTGGCTGTCGCCAACGCCCACCCGTTGGTCCTGCAGGCGGCGGATCAGACCACCAGCAGCAACGATGAGGACGGTGTGGCCGCGGTGCTGGAGCGGCTGCTGGACTGAGTGGGCAGCGCTCACACTGCGCCGGGAAGCACCGTCGGCTGGATCCTGGTCTCAACCGCCGCCCCACCCTCACCCACCACCCGGTAGGCGCCTTTGCCCTTCCGTTCGGTGACCGCGCCGACAAAGGTCGTGTCGGTGTAGACCAGACCGACACCATCGTCGGTGGCGTAGCCAGCGGGCAGGGTGCCGTCGGCGATCAGTCGGTGGTACAACGGCCGACGCTCTGGCTCGGAGTCGTAATGCACCCCGTTTGAGAAGGGCAGGAATCCAAGTCCGTTGGTGACCGGCTGGAGCCTGGGCCCGAAGGAGTCGGTGGTCCCCCCGACGTGCCAGCACAGCGAGCCAGCGGACACTCCAGCCAGGACGACGCCGCTTCGCCACACCCGGCGCAGGATCTGGTCAAGACCGTGCACCCGCCACACGGCCAGCAGGTTGGCGACGCTGCCCCCGTGAACCCACACGACGTCCTGGTCAACCAGATGCCCCTCGACGTCCTCGACGTTGGGCATCGGGAACAGGTTCAGATGGGTCAGGGCAAACCCCGCGACCATAGCGCCCTCGCTGACCCAGGCATTCATTGACAGTTGGTCACCGGTGGCGGTGCCGATGTAGCAGATCCTGGGGGACCGTCCGGTGACCCCGGCAAGCTCGACCGCGTGGTGCATCAGCGGGCCGGGGACGATCCGGACGCGATCTCCCGGCACCCATCCCCCCGAGGTCGCCACAATGGTTGGTTCGCCCATCGTCTAGATCCAACTGTTGAACAGGATCAGCAGGTCCCAGGTTTGTCGTGGAATGTCGAAGCCAAGGAAGATGGGCGCCCAGAACACGAAACCAGCCATTGCCACGACGCTGATCGTGGCCGGGACCCATCGCATGGACTCGCTGTCCAGGGCCTCATCGGCCAGATAGGCCAACGACAGCGCGATGAACGGAACCGCTGGCGTCAGATAGAACAAGAACACCGGTCGTGGACTGATCAGATACGGCAGGGACTGGCCGAACAGGAACAGCGCGATGAAGATCGCCGGCCAGGATCGTCGGGCAACGGCATAAAACAGCAGGAATGGATAGCCGATCAGCGCCACCCACCAGATCGCCGGGTTGCCGATGCCCAGGACCTCCGACACCGTCCCGCGGGGCACCTCGCAAGGGTCGTCTGCTGCGGCAGGTCCGTCACTGGGACAGGCTTCGTAGTAGTAGGCGACTGGCCGCAACATCAATGCCCAGGTCCACGCCGGTGCGCGATAGGGGTGATCGGCCTGAAGGTTTTTGTGGAAGCGGAAGATCTCACCCTGTTCCTCCCACCATCCCTCACTGATCTGCACGACCGCATTCCAGCCATGGCAGCCGTCGCTGACCTGCTGATCGGGAAGGGCGGGGGCCTGCGCCGTGTCGGCCTCGACGTCGACCGCCTGCGTCGTCTCACACCGCGCGGCCTTGCGTGTGGACTCAAAGTTTGCGAACCAGCCGCCGTAGCTGGCGACGTAAACGATGATCGGCACGAAGACCAGGGCCAGGAATCCGCGGCAAATCGCGGGAAACAAGTTCTTGGTCCACCTGCCGGTCAGGCGTCGGCGCCACCACATCTCGCTGCCAAGGACAAACACCCAGGCCAACCCCAGGGGCGCCAGTCCCGACCACTTGGTCGCCACCGCCAAACCCAGGAACAGGCCCGCCGCCCACAGCCATCCCCGTCCCGGCCTGGGCAACGGTCCTGGCGTCGGTTCGTCGTCGTGGGCGACGTAGGGATGAGACGGTGTCCCCTCCCACAGTCGGTCGCGGTCGATCAACACCGCCAACACGCCCAACAAGACGAAGAACTGCAGGAAAATATCCAGCATGGAGATGCGGGACATCGTGATGGCCAAGCCGTCCACGGCGAGCAGCGAAGCCCCCAAGAGGGCGGCCGACCGTCGGCGGAACAACCGCAGTCCGACGAAGTAGGCCACGGCGACCGATGCGGTCCCAAACAGCGCCGAGGCGGCACGGCGGGCAAACGCCTCGGCGGCTTCGCGCGCCCGCACCTCGGGGTTTGGTCCCTCCCCGTCGTCCTCCTCGACCAGGCAGTTGTCGTCCTCGGTCGTGATGGCCTGCTGGATCGGGGAGTCCTGATCCACGCCGAACAGGGCGAGTCCGCCGGCGATCAACCACTTTCCCACGGGCGGGTGCACCGCGAAGGAGGTCTCGGTGCCGACGTCCAGGTAGTCGCGCGCGTCGTAGTAGTAGTAGGTCTCATCGAAGTAACAGCGAGAAGGAGTGCCCAGGTCGTAGAAGCGAATCGCCCCCGCACCGATGATCACGATCAGGGGCAGCGCCACGGCCCACAACAGGCCACGACTGTCACGCCACGCGCGCCTGTCACCGGTCGGGACGGGATCAGCAGGTGGTGGGCGTTCGGCGACTGGCGCGATGTCGATGTCGGTCATGTGTCGTGTGGTGGCCTTCACGGACGGAGTCAGACGAAAACGGCCACGCCGGGCAGGATGGGCTGCAAGTGTGGTTTGTGCGGCGACCATAGGCGTTCGTGCGCACTGATACCGATTTTCCAGATGGCCTTCTGGTCCTGGTGGCAACCCCGATCGGCAATCTGGGGGACCTGTCACCGAGGGCCGTCCAGACGTTGTCTGAAGCAGACCTTGTGGCCTGCGAGGACACCCGTCGAACCGGGCGTCTGCTGGCCCACATCGGTGCCGACGTGCCACTTCTGGCCGTCCACGACCACAACGAGAGTGCCCGGGCGCAGACCATCTGTGACCGAGTTGCCGCCGGTCAGACCGTGGCCTTGGTCAGCGATGCCGGGACGCCCGGGATAAGCGATCCTGGGTATCACGTGGTGCAGATGGCCCTTGATCGAGGGTTGGCGGTCACAGCCGTTCCGGGACCGTCCGCGGTGATCCACGCCCTGGTGATCAGTGGTCTGCCAACCGACCGCTTTGCATTTGAGGGTTTCCTGCCTCGCAAGGCAGGTGCCCGACGCCAGCGCCTGGATGCCATCGCCGCTGATGACCGAACCCTGGTCTTCTACGTGGCACCCCATCGCGCCGCCGATGACCTGGCCGCAATGGTCCAGGCGTTCGGTGCGGAGCGGCCGGCGGTGCTGACCAGGGAACTGACAAAGATGTATGAGGAGGCATGGCGGGGGACGCTCGGGTCCTTGGCCGAACACGCTGCCGTCACGGCTCCCCGGGGCGAGGTCACCCTCGTGGTCGGTCCGGCGCCTGCGGTGGACCCCGCGGTGATGATCGATGACGCCGAGGTGGCCCGGCGGGTGCGGTCGCTGGTTCAGGGCGGCCTCAGCCGCCGTGATGCGGTACGGCAGGTCGTCACCGACACGAACCTGCCGAAGAGACACGTGTATAACATTGCGACCAACGGGCCGCGACAGGACCCACCGATGCACTAGACTGCCGACTTCACCTTGAGGGAGATTGTCATGTCGCGTAGAAGGACTGTCGTATTCACCTGCGGGTTGTTGCTCGCGTCGTTGCTGGTGGCGGTGCCGCCGGCGATGGCGGTGACCGAGACCGATGACACCATCGGCATCGTCAAAGAGGGGGTGACGCCCAGCAACGCCGAGATCGCGGTCAGACTGAGCGAGAACACGCCACTGCCCGACACCTCTCGGGTGATCGTGGCCCGGGACGATCGCTTCGCCGACGCATTGGCCTCGGGTGTCCTGCAGGACACCTCGCCACTGCTGCTCGTGCCGACGACCGGGCCGATTCCCGTGCGTGTAGCGGATGAGATCCGGCGCCTGGGCTCCTCCGAAGCGGTGATCCTTGGGGGTGAACAGGCGGTTGCCCCTGATGTCGAGGAACAACTGTCAGCGCTGGGACTCAGCATCCAACGTCGTGCTGGTGACACGCGCCTGGAGACGGCGGTCGACATCGCCGCCATGGATGCCGCAGACGCCACAACCGCCTTCCTGGCCCGCGCCTTCTCTTCCGCCGGGTCAGCCGATGAAACCCAGGCCTTCGCCGACACGCTGGGCCTGGGGGCCTACAGCGCCGAGCGCAACTGGCCGGTGCTGCTGACCGAGACGGTCGAACTTGCCCCCGTGACCAGGGAGTATCTGGTCGGATCAGAGATCACCGACATCAAGATCGTGGGTGGGACGGCTGCCATCAGCCAGGGAGTCGAGGAGGAACTGGTCGATCTCGGCTTCAGCGTGCAACGCATCGCCGGTGACGACCGGTTCGGCACGGCGCTTGAGATCGTGAAGGAACGTGGCGCTAACAGCGCCGCCGATGTGGCGCAGGTATTGGTGCTGGACAGCCAGTTCGCCAACGCCTGGGCCGGCGGTCTGGCTGCCGCTGCCAACTCCGCCCTGACCGGTTCACCCATCGTGCTGACCAGTGGCAGCATCCTTCCACCCGCCACCCAGCAGTTCCTGGCCAGCGGCACCAACGGTGAGTCTGCGACCCCGATCACCTGCGTGGCCTTCCCTGCGGCGTGTGAGCAGGCCCGCGTCGCGGTGGGACTGCCGGCGGCCGCCACGGTTTCCTCCGACACCCCGGACGGTGCGGTCGTCGCCCCCGGACAAAACGTCACGGTGACCATCGACAGTGGGGGCCGGGCTGTCAGCGACGTGGTCTCCTCGGGATCGTGCCTGCCCGGGCCCGTTGCCGGGGACACCTCAGGCACAGTCGCCGTTCAGCTGACCGATCCGCTGCCTGAAGTGTCATGCGAGTTGCGGATCGACTTCACCATCGCCACTGCGTCTGCGTTTGCGGGTGCGACCAGCCTGCGTCAGGCCGAGGTGCTGACCTTCACCACCTTCCTGCCAGCCGCCGACGGTGGCCTTGCGGTGGTGGCCAGCGGTGGTCAGCTCGACGCCCGTCAGTTGGCCAGCAACCTGGTGGGCGAGGACGTCCAGGTCTTCAATGCCAGCCTGACCGCCGCACCGCAGGCCGCGGGCCTGTTCGCCGGCGGCGGTGACGTTCTGGGCTTTGACCAGGGGATCGCGCTGTCCACCGGCTTGATCGCCGACCTGCCGGGCCCCAATGACATCGACAGCACCAGCGGATTCCTGGGCACCCCGGGAGATCCGGCACTGACCGCCTTGAGCGGCAATGAGACATTTGACTCGGTGATCCTGGAGTTTGACTTCGTGGCGGCACCCGCGGCGACATCGGTTGCCTTCGACTACGTCTTCGGCTCGGAGGAATACAACGAGTACGTCGGTTCGACCTTCAACGACGTCTTCGCCTTCTTCGTCAACGACGTCAACTGCGCAGTGGTCGAGGGTGGGCCGGTGACGATCAACACGATCAACAACGAGGTCAACGCCGCCTTCTACCGCGACAACGAGCAGTTGGGCGACGGAACCGCGCCTCTCAACATCGAGTTGGATGGCTTGACGACCACGCTGGCCTGTCAGGCCGCCATCAACCCGGGCGGGTCAAACCACCTGAAGTTGGCGATCGCCGATGCAAGCGATGAGAGCTTTGACTCGGCAGTGTTCATCCGCGCCGCAAGCTTCGTGGTCGGCTGACCTCGTCGGGCACTACTGGTCGACCGGCCCGCCGAAGCGAGTTGTCCACTGGGCCACCTGATCATCATCGATCTTGCGGAATAGCAGCGGTGGCACCTCGAAGGCGTGCCCCGCTGGCAGTGCCGTCAGGTCGACGGTCGGCCAGGCCACAGTGGTCACCCCCACGGTGGCCAGAGCCGCCGCCGCGGCGGTCGGGATGATGGGTGCCGCCGCCCCCGCCAGGACGGGAATCAGATTGATGGCGGTTCGCAGCACCATCGCCGCGGCGTCAGGGTCGGTCTTGATCAGTCGCCAGGGTTCGCGTTGTTCCAGGTAGGCGTCGCCCAACGACCACAGCGCCCGGATGGACTGGGCGACCTTGCGGAACTCCATCGCGTCGAAGTGGGCCGCCACCTCATCCAGCTTTTCTCCGACGTCAGTTGCCAACCGGGCCTCGATCTCACCCGGGATCCCCCCCACGGGGACGGTGGAGTCGAACTTGTTGGCTGTCAGGGTCAAGGTGCGGTTGATGAAGTTGCCCAGCTTGCCGACCAGGTCACCGTTGATGGCCTGCTGGAACAGCGGCCAGGTGAAGCTGGCGTCATCGGACTCCGGGGCGTTGGCGATCAGGTACCACCGCCAATAGTCGGCCGGCAACAACTCAAGGGCATCATCCATGAACACGCCGACGCCGTCGCTGGTGGAGAACTTCCCGCCGTAGTAGGTCAGCCAGTTGAACGCCTTGAGGTAGTCCACCAGGTGCCAGGGTTCACGTGAGCCGATCAGCGTGACGGGAAACGACACGGCGTGGAAGGCGACGTTGTCCTTGCCCATGAACTCGGTGTAGGTGACGTCGCCGGAGTCAAACCACCAACTCCGCCAGTCCCGCGCACCGGTGGGGTCCTCATCAGCCCACTCCTCAGTTGCGCTGATGTAGCCGATGGGGGCGTCGAACCATACATACCAGACCTTGTGCTCAAGTCCGGGTCGATTGACCGGCACGCCCCACTCCAGGTCCCTGGTGATGTCGCGATCGTGCAACCCCTCTTCCAGCCATTTCAACGCGATCGAGCGGGGCAGGTTGGGCCAGTGGTCGTTGCCCTCGATCCAGGCACGCACCTCGGGCTCAAGCTTTGACTGCAGCAGGAACACGCTCTTGGCTTCGCGCAATTCCAGATCGGTCGCACCGGTCACCGTTGAGCGCGGGTCGATCAGGTCTGCCGGGTCCAGCAGTCGGCCGCAGTTCTCGCATTGATCGCCCCGAGCCCGCTCATAGCCACAATGCGGGCAGGTGCCGGTGACGTAGCGATCGGGCAGGAAACGGTTCTCGCTGGGGGAGTAGACCTGCTGGATGGTCCGCTCCTCCAGGTAGCCGTTGGCAGCCAGCGTGTCGGCGAAGTGGTTCGTACGAACGTGGTTCTGGGATCGGCTGGTGCGACCGAAGTGGTCCCAGGACAGGCCAAAGCGATCGCCCAGGTCCTTTTGGATCTGGTGCTGCTCGTCGCAGTACTCCTGCACCGACTGTCCGGCCTCCATCGCAGCCAACTCGGCGGGGGTGCCATGCTCGTCGGTGGCACAGATGGCCAGCACCTCATGGCCCTGGCTCCGTAGGTAACGGGCGTAGACGTCGGCCGGCAACATCGAGCCGACCAGGTTGCCCAGGTGCTTCACACCGTTGATGTAGGGCAGGGCGCTGGTGATCAGGTGTCGTGCCATGAGAATCCACAAGGCTAGCCGGGCTTCGCCCCAGCCCAATGCGTGGGCGCCAGCACCGGGATCGGTAAGGACTGCGGGTGTGGACTGCGAGATATCGTGGTCTGCGATGCGCACCTCGAATCCCGCCCTGTCCGAGTCAGCCTTCAATCGCCTTGGTCAAACGGAAGGGGGATTCACCACCTCGGCTCCCTACATCCAGACGGGGGTCTTCACCGTCGAAGGGGCGATCTACAAGACGGGGTTGTTGCTGGCCATCCTCATCGCGGCTGGCGTGGCGGCGGGAATCCTGGTGCCGGTCAGCGCCTACCTGCCTGTCCTGATCGGATGCTCGATCGTCGGCCTGGTGATGGTGCTGGGGATCAGCTTCAAACCCAATCTGGCTCCGACACTGGCGCCCGTGTACGCCGTCGTTGAGGGTGCCCTGCTGGGCGTGATCACCGTCCTGATCGAAAGCCAGCCTGGACTTGACGACATCGCCACACAGGCGGTGCTTGGGACCGTCGGGGTGCTGGCCGTGATGCTGACGTTGTACAAGACGGGTGTCATCAAGGTCACCCAGCGCTTCCGCATGGTCGTGATGGCGGCCACCGGGGCGATATTTGTGACCTACCTCGCCTCGTTCATCCTGGGCTTTTTCGGGATCAACTTCGGCTTCCTGCATGGTAACTCGCTGCTGTCAATCGGCATCTCCCTGGTCATCATCGGTGTGGCCGCGCTGAACCTGGCCCTGGACTTCGACTTCATCGAGCGGGCCGCAGCGGCCGGCCTACCGTCAAAGACGGAGTGGTATGCCGCGTTCGGATTGCTGGTCACGCTGGTCTGGCTGTACCTGGAGATCCTGCGCCTGTTGGCCAAACTGCAGTCGCGCGACTGACTGGTCCTTTCAGGCAGGATGGCCGCGTGAGTCTGGACGCTGCCGTCGATCTGCTGGCCTGCCCGATCTGCGGCGGGGCTGTGCTGATGGATGAGGAGGCGCTGGCATGCGCCGTCGGCCACCGGTTCGACGTGGCCCGTCAGGGCTACGTCACCCTGACCCGGCAGGCGATCCGCCATCCAGGCGACACCGCCGTGATGGTGCAGGCGCGCGACAGGGTTCAGCGCACGGCCGTGCTGGCCCCGGTGGCCCAGGCCGTCACCGAGGCCGTGCCCACCGCCGTCCGGACACTGGTCGACGTCGGAGCTGGGACGGGCTACTACTCCTCCCAGGTGCTGGCGGCCTTCCCTGAATGTCGCGGAATCGCTGTGGATTCCTCCAAACCAGTCCTGCGGCGCGCCGCTCGAGCCCATCCGCGGTTGGCGGCCGTCGGCTGTGACATCGTGGCTGCCCTGCCAGTCGCGGACGGTGTCATCGATCTGGTACTGGTGGTGTTCGCGCCACGGAACTGGGTCGAGTTTGACCGCATGCTCACCCCCGATGGTGTCGTTTTGGTGGTCACCCCTGAACCCGGACACCTGACCGAACTGGCCGCACCGATGGGGCTGCTCGCCATCGGTGAGGGGAAGTCGGCGCAACTGGCACAGGACGTGGCTGGCCGGTTCGGCGTCACCTCACGCACCCGGGTCACCTACGAGGTCTCGGTGGGCCCCCAGCAGATCGTCGATCTGGCGCTCATGGGACCAGCAGGCTTCCACGCGACGCCGGAGGAACTGCAGGTCCGCGCGCAGGCGATGGCCGATCAGTGCGTGGTGACCATGGACGTGACCGTGACGACCCTGCAACGGGCGGCTGACTGATCAGCCCAGCAGTTGGGCGATCGCGGCCAGAACCATGCGGACGTTGCGTTCGCTGGCCGAGTGGCCCATCAGCCCGATACGCCAGGCCCGCCCCGCCAGATCACCCAGTCCGCCGCCCACCTCGATGCCATGGTCGTCCAACAGTTGGCGGCGCAACTTGGCCTCGTCCACCCCGTCGGGCAGACCGACCGTGGTCAGTTGTGGCAGGCGGTGGCCCTCCTGTGCCAGCAGGGGGAGTCCCAGTTCTTCAAGCCCCTGGTGCAGCATCGCTCCCAGCCGGGCATGACGGGCCCAGCGGTTCTCGATGCCTTCCTCGAGGACAAGTCGCAATCCCTGGTTCAACGCATACAGCATCGAGATCGGGGCGGTGTGATGGTAGGTGCGCCCGCCGCCACCATCGACGTAGGCAAGGATCAACGACAGGTCCAGATACCACGATTGCACCGGGGTGGTGCGTGCCTTCAGCGCAGCGACCGCCTTCAGGCTGAACGTCACCGGCGACAGGCCGGGTGGGACCGACAGGCACTTCTGGGTTCCCGAGTAGGCGGCGTCGACGTGCCAGCCATCGATGTCGACCTCGACCCCGGCCAGGCTGGTGACAGTGTCCAGCACCAGCAGCGTGTCGGTGTCGGTCAGCGCCGCACCGATGTCAGCCACGGGCTGCAAGACCCCTGTAGAGGTCTCGGCATGCACGATCGCAGCGACCTTGGCGTCGTGTTCCCGCACCGCGTCGAGGAAGGCCTCGGGTTCGATGATGCGACCCCAGTCGCGCTCGACGGTGTGAACCTGTGCCCCGGCCCGGCGGGCCACCTCGGCCAGTCGACCACCAAAGACCCCGTTCACACCGACCACGACTGCATCGCCAGGCTGGATCAGGTTGACCAGACAGGCCTCAAGACCCGCAGACCCCGTTCCGCTGATCGGCAGCGTGGCTGCGTTGTCGGTCTTGAAGACCGTTCGCAGTTGGTCACAGATCTCGTCCAGGACGGGAAGGAACGCCGGGTCGAGATGCCCCAACAGAGGTCGCCCGAGTGCTTCGAGCACGGCCGGATGGACATCGGAGGGACCAGGGCCCAGCAGGATCCGGTCGGGAGGGAACGGCAGGTTCATGCGTCGCAGCGTAGGCGGTCACTCCCGGCAAGACCGCTGCACCTGGCACAGGAGTTGCGGAACAGCAGCGAGCGCCGCCGTAGGCGGCACCATGCATTGGGGGCTGGGGCGAAGCCCCGCTAGGGAGATGGCAGGATGACTCCGGCATCACCAGCGCCACGTCGGACCGGCTCGGCCACCGCAGTGACCGTGCCATCGGCGTTGAACTGGATTCCGCTGGCGGCACCGATCTCGCCGATTTCTCTGAACACGTGGCCCCGTGCTTCCAGGGCCGCAGCCAGATCGGTTGTCAGGAACTCCGGTTCGGCCACACTCATCTCGCCGTTGAAATTGGCGAAGCGAGGAGCCGCCAGTGCGTCGGCCAGGCTGTGACCGCCGTCGACCACGCCGAGCAGGGTCTGCAGGACCGTGGAGATGATCGTCGCTCCGCCAGGTGTCCCAAGGCTCAGGACGACGTTGTCGCCGTCCATCACGATGGTCGGGCTCATGGACGAACGCGGCCGCTTGCCCGCTTCGGGAGCGTTGGCGTGTGGTGGTTCGGCGTTGAAGTCGGTCAGTTCGTTGTTCAGCAGGAAGCCGCGGCCGGGGACGACGATGCCGGACCCGCCGATGGACTCGATGGTGAAGGTGTAGGACACCACGTTGCCAAATGCATCACTGACGTTCAGATGGGTGGTCGACCCGCTGAGGTGAGTGGTGAACCCAGGCGTGATGGGCCCAGAGGGGCTGGGGTCATCGGAGAAGGCGAAGGGGTCGCCCGGGGCCACGGGTCGGGCGCCGGCGGTTTCGCCGATCAGTCCGGCACGCTCCGCGGCGTAGTCGGGGTTCAGCAACCCGTCTTCCGGCACGTCGACGTACCGGCGGTCACCCATGTAGGCGTTGCGGTCGGCCCAGGCCACACCCAGGGACTCAAGGTAGCGGTGGGCCAACTCCTCCTCGTCCCCAGGTGCGATCGGGCCCAGGGTGTCATCCAGCGCCTGGATCTGGTTCAGGGCCAGTCCGATGGTCAGACCGCCGCTTGAGGGCAGGCCCATGCCGTAGACATCAAGACCGCGGTAGGAGGACACGGTGGGCTGCTGCAGCAGGGCCTGGTAATCACCCAGGTCGCTGGCCGTCATCAACCCCGGACGGACCGGCACCGGCGTGTCGTCGCTGACCAGTGGAGGAGCGGTGACGGCGGCGACGATCTCCTGGGCCAATTGCCCCTGGTAGAAAGCTGCTGCTCCACCGGCTCCGATCTCGCGGTAGGTCTGGGCCAGATCGGGGTTGCGGAACCACTCGCCCTCCAGACGCGGTTGCCCATCGTGGGGCAGGTATAACGCGGAGGTGGAGTCAAACAACGCGAACCGTTCGGCGTTGGCCGCGGTCTGGGCGGCCAGGGTCGAGTCGATCGGGATGCCGTAGTCGGCCGCCTCGATGGCCGGGCCCAGCAGATCCTCCATCGTGCGGGTTCCGTAGTTCTCCAAGGCCACACGCCAGGTATCCACGGTGCCGGGAACTCCGACTCCCAGGCCACTGGTGACTCGTTCGGGGAAGGGGATCGCCTCACCCGTGTCGGGGTCGATGAAGACGGTGGGGAAGTAGCCCTGGGGCGCCTCCTCGCGGCCGTCGATGGTGATGACACGGTTCTGTGCCGCCGAGCGGATGACCATGAAACCGCCACCGCCGATGCCACTGGAGAACGGTTCAGCCACGCCCAGGACGGCCGCGGCTGCGATGGTGGCGTCGATGGCGTTGCCGCCATCGGCCAGGACCTGAAGGGCCGTCTGGGTTGCGAGTGGTTCGACGGTCGCAGCTGCGGCCGACCCTGCCGGTCCGTCCACGGTGGCGTCGCGTTGGGATGCGGTCAGACCGTCCGACATCGCCTGGGCGATACCGGCGTCATCGCTGATGGCTGCTTCACCGCCGACCAGGTAGGCCTGGCTGAACCTGGTGGCGCTGAGCCCGACCAGCCGCGCTGACGTGCCGCTGATCCCCTGGCCCGGGGTCAGCAGCAGCAGGCCGGAAGTGCGCGCGGCGAACGGGCCGGCTGCCAATGCGTCGGGGAAGGCATCGCCCGTTGCCATCACCAGGGGGACCGTCGTGTCAGTCATGCGGGACAGGGCCTCACCCGCGACCAGTGCGCTGGTGGCATACCGGTCAGGGCCACCCAGACGGTTGACGCGCACGCCGGAGGATTGCACTACCTCAGCCACGGTGGCCGACACGACCACCTCGCCGCCCACGATGTCGACCTCGAGCACCCCGGCGTCACGTAGCACTGCGGCAGTGGCGTCGGGTAGGTCATCGGGCCGGGTCAACAAGGTGGGGACCGGCTCGGGACCGGCAGCCAGGGCACCTGCACTGAGCGCGTCGGCGAACATCTCGCCGTTCACCAAGGCTGCTTCAGGGAAGGGGGCCAACCGAGTGGCGATCTGTGCCGCCGTGTCATAGCGGTCCGCTCCGGCGATCCGGTCGACGGTGAGGCCGGCGTCGGTCAGATCCTCGGCCACAGCCTCAGATACCGCGGCGGTTCCCCCCAGCACGATCGCGCTGGTGGCGCCCAACCGGGTGATCTCCTCGGCCGTGGCCGCTGTCAGGGCATCGGGTTGGGTCAGCAGGACAGGGGCGTCCAGGTCGGCGGCCAGTGCACCGCCGGCCAGGGCGTCGGGAAAACTGTCCGCGCTGGCCACGAGCACGACCGGGGAGGAGTCCCAACCTTCCTGCGACACCGCGACCGCGGTGGTGACCCGGTTGTCGCCCGCCAGGCGGGTGATCGTGAAGTCCTCAGGAGGGTCACCCAGGTCCTGTGCCCCGACCCCGCCGGCGGCGGGCAGGAGCATCAGCATGAGCAGAGCGGCGAGTACGGCACAGAGGCGGCGCATGACAAAACCTTCAGCGCCAGGATCGGCGGGATGGCGCGGGCCGCAGCCTAGACCAAGTTTCTTGACACCCGAAAGGCCCAGATTCGATTGGGCCCCGACCTGCGGGCGGTCGGTGGGTGCCCGGGTTATCGGGCGCTCGGCCACGCCGAACCCGGGCACCGAAGGGGGGCGGCCAGTGGGTGCCCGGGTTATCGGGCGTCAGACCACTCGAAACCCGGGCACCGAGAGGGGGGCGGCCAGTGGGTGCCCGGGTTATCGCGCGTCAGACCACTCGAAACCCGGGCACCGAGAGGATCCGGTGCCCACAGCCCCGGGCACCGAGAGGGGGCGGCCGGTGAACAGCTTTCTCAGACGTCGCCGGTGATGATGAAGCTGGCCAGGGCACGCTCGAGGGCCTCCAGGTCACGTTCCTCGACCACTTGGACCTGGACCCGGACCACGAAGGACCGGCTGGCCGGGACCGCGCCAACCACCAGGTAGGCAGTGTCGGTGCCCCCGCAGTTTTCGTAGACATCGGCCTGACCGGTGTACAGACCGTCGTCATAGGGTTGACGCCCGGTGTAGCTGCACACACCTGAGAAGGGTCCGACCAACTCGTCCAGCAGTGTTTCCTCGTTTTGTGACTGCGCCACCTCGGTCGAAGCGGTGACGATGATTCCCGGGACGTCCCAGGTCTCGGCGAACGGCTGCAGATCGGGAGCGGCGCGGACGTCGAACAACTGTCGTCCCTGCTCGTCGTTGTAGGGCCTGCCGTCGACGTCTGACCACTCGGTCGGCACCTCGACCTCGATCGCTCCGGTGTCATCGGTGATGGTGGTGTAGCCGTCGTAGGTGGTCTGTCCACCGATGTCGTCCATCGCTCCGCCGAATTCCTCCCCGGCGGGACGTCCCTCAAGCCCCCCTCCGGTAGCGGTGGCCGTCGGCACCGGCGTCGCCGTGGGCTCAGGAGGAGGGGCCGGCGCGGTGGCGGTCTCCGTCGGCGTGGCCGAGGGAGACGCGGGCACGATCACCTGCGATTCCGACTTCTCACTAGTTGGGGTCGCCGTCGCTGTGGGCGCGACGCTGGCGGTGTCGGTGGGGTCATCGACAACGGCGGTGTCATCCCCGCCGCTACACGCCGACGCGACGATGGCCAGCACCACCACACCCAGCAGCAACCGGCCTCGGCCGACCCGCGGTGACCTTCGATTCACAGTGAACTCCCCTCGGAGAAACATCAGAACTGGACCATCCTCGCAGATCAGGGCGCCTACTGTGAGGACGTCAACGCCGCCGTCAATAATGCGGCCACCATGCCGAAGATGATGACGAACACCATGATCCGAACCCAACGTTTGTTGTTCATCTACGTTCGCCCTTCTCGGCCGCGGGCCCGAACGGCGGCCACGCAGGACCAGCAGACCGGTTGGCCCAACACCTCGGTCAGATCCTGGTCAGAACCGCAGAAAGTGCAGGTTTCGCGAGGTTTGCGCAGGTTCAGCGTCTCTCCCGTCAACCTGATCTCCAACTCGTCGCCGTCCACGATGGCCAGAATCCGGCGCATCGAGGCGGGGATGACGACCCGGCCCAAGTGATCGATCTTTCGTCGGACACCGCGACCCGGACCCTCCGAACCCTCTGTTGCCGGTGATCGGTGCGGGCCCTGCGGCGCTCCACCCGGGGACATGACGACGAAGGGTACCCTCCGCGTACCCAGATCCAGGACGCAACCCGCCAGGAAGATCCACGTTTCTCCGTGTTCACCGACACCCACTGCCACCTGACCCACGTCCCCACCAGTCCGCGGGTCGCCATCGGACACGCCCGCGAAGCCGGCGTCACCACGATGGTCACGATCGGCACCGATCTGGCCTCAAGCGCGGAATGTGTGCGGATCGCCTCGACCAACGACGGGGTATTCGCCTCGGTCGGGATCCACCCCAACGACGCGATCGAAGCCACCGAAGGGGTACTGAAGCGGATTGAGGAGTTGGCCGCTCATCCCCGCGTGGTTGCGATCGGTGAAACCGGTCTGGACTACTTCCGCGAAGGGGCACCACCGGTCCGCCAGCGTGAGTCCTTTCGCACCCACATCCGGATCGCCCGTGATCACGATCGGGCGCTGGTCATCCACGATCGCGAAGCCCACGAGGACATCGTCAGAATTCTGATCGATGAGATGCCACTGCCGCGCGTCGTCTTCCACTGCTTCTCCGGCGGGCTGGACCTGGTCAAGATCTGTGCCGACAACGGCTGGTACATGTCATTTGCCGGCAACGTCACCTTCACCAACGCCACCCCGTTGCAGGCCGCCGCCGCCGCCGCCCCGCCCGAGTTGCTGCTGACCGAGACCGATTCCCCCTACCTCACCCCTCATCCGCATCGGGGCAAGCCCAACTCCCCTGCCATGGTCGCGGTCACCACCGCGTTCCTGGCCGGACTGCACGACCTCTCCACCGAACAGATGGCCCACACGACCAGCGCCAACGCCCGCCGGGCCTTCGCCCTGCCAGAGCCACACTGAGACCGCGTGCCTGACACCCCAAGGCCATTGCTGGGCGCGTCAGACATCACGCGTCTGCTGGCCAGCCATGGACTCCACCCCGCGAAGCGGCGGGGTCAGAACTTCGTCACCGATCCCAATACGGTGATGCGGATCGTCCGCGATGCCGGTGTTCAGTCCGGTGATCTGATCGTGGAGGTCGGCCCAGGGCTGGGAAGCCTGACTTTGGCGCTGCTGCAATCGGGCGCCCGGGTGATCGCAATAGAACTTGACCACGGCCTGGCCGCGGCCCTGGAGCAGGTGGTCGGCCCCGACGTGCAGATCGTGGTCGCTGATGCCCTTGGCGTCACCTACGCCACGCTGACCGCAGGCAGGCGTGCGGTGATGGTCGCCAACCTGCCCTACAACATGGCCACGCCGATCCTGTTGACCGCGTTGCGGGAGGGGGCATTGGCCGGCTATCACCTGATGGTCCAAAAGGAAGTCGGACAGCGCTGGGTCGCCGGCGTGGGCGACCCAGCCTACGGGGCGGTCAGCGTCAAGATCGGCCTGCTGGCCGACGCCCGGATCGCCGGAACGGTCAGTCGTCAGGCATTTCATCCGGTGCCCAACGTTGACTCGGTGACCGTCGACCTTCGCCCCCACGGCCACATCGAGCGGTCCGTGGCCGAGGCCACCATC
This sequence comes from Euzebya sp., assembly GCA_051004735.1. Lineage (GTDB taxonomy): Bacteria > Actinomycetota > Nitriliruptoria > Euzebyales > Euzebyaceae > Euzebya. The sequence continues at coordinate 17,588 of JBPCKA010000014.1, forward strand.
GGGCTGGTCGATCAGGGATTCGCCCAGCGCCGAAAACTGTTGCGGAACGCCCTGGCCACCCCCGAACGACGCCCGGCGGAGGTGGATGAGATGTTGGCAGCCGCCGGACTTCCCGTCCTGTCGAGGGCCGAAGAGTTGGCCGTTGACGACTGGATCGGCCTCGCCGCGCTCTGAGCTTCGATAGGGTTCGACGTCGTGTCCGCACCCCAGCCGGCTCCCACGCGCATCCAGGTCCGCGTACCAGCCAAGATCAACCCCTTCCTCGCAGTCAGGGGCGTGCGAGACGACGGGTATCACGAGCTGATCACGCTCTTTCAGACCGTCGCCCTGTCAGACACCTTGACCCTGTCGGTCCAGGCGGGCGAGGGCCGCATGCATCACCCCACCTCAGGCGGACGCATTGCGGTACGGCTGAATCACGATGCAGGTCCTTCGGTTCCGACGGGCGGCGACAACCTGATCGTTCGGGCCGCAGCGGTCCTGGCCGGTCACGTCGGGCTGACGATAGTGGATGACGCGCCGGTGTGGACCACGATCGATCTGTTGAAGCGCATTCCCGTGGCAGGTGGGATGGCCGGCGGGTCAGCCGATGCCGCCGCGGCCCTGCTGGGTCTGAACGAGTTGTGGGGAGCGGAGTTGCAACGTGCGCAGCTGGTGCATATGGCTGAGGGGCTTGGTGCCGATGTGCCGTTCTGCCTGGCTGGGGGCACCGCTCTTGCCACCGGGACGGGTAGCGGACTGGCCGGCGTCCTCAGCCGCGGGACGTTTGAGTGGGTGGTCTGCACCGGTGTGGAGGAGTTGAGCACCGCGATGGTGTATGCCGCGTGGGACGAGCATTGCCAGCCACTGGAGGCCGAGCCCGATGACGTCCTGACCGCAATCGCGGCAGGAGACCCCGAACTGCTGGGACCGGCACTGCACAACGAACTGCAGCCCGCTGCAGAGGAATTGGTGCCCCGCCTACGCGCGGATCGGCGGGCGCTGATGGATGCTGGCGCCCTGGGTGCCGTCCTCAGTGGAAGTGGACCGACGCTGCTGGCGCTGGCCGCCGACGCCGGCGAGGCACAACGGATCGCCGGTCGGGTCGCTGGCAGGTTCGAACGGGTTCTGGTCACCAGTTCCCCCGCGGGTGGACCCGTGCTCAGCCAGATCTGACACGTTGGTCGACGTGGCACAGTGCCACTACTCTGTCCGTCCACCCGATGGGGGGTGGTGAAATGGCATCACGTCGTCCTTTGGAGTCGAAGTTGAAGGTTCGATACCTTCCCCCCCAGCTACCTGCGGTTTTCTGCACCAGAGGACCGCGCCCGAGGAATTGCCGGCCCTGCCAGACCGATCGGAATCTGCGATGAATGCCGCTGTGGTCCTGGCTGCGGGCAAGGGCACCCGGCTGCGCTCCTCGGTGCCGAAGGTGCTACACCGCGTCGCGGGGCGCCCACTGTTGGGGTGGGTGCTGGAGGCACTGCGGCCGTTGGACTGCGACGCGGTCGTGGTCGTGGTCGGGCACGGCGGCCAGGAAGTTGCCGCCTACGCCGACACACTGGGCATCACGGGCCTGACCTGCGTCACGCAGGCCCAGCAGTTGGGCACCGGCCACGCAGTTCGAGTGGCGCTGGAATCAGGTCATCTGGCCACCGCAGGCGAGGTGCTGGTGGTCGCCGGGGACGTGCCTGCCCTGACCACCGATTCGTTGCGGCGCCTCTCAGCCGAACGCGGCAGCGCCAGCGCGGCGGTGCTGACCACCCGTCTGCAGGATCCCCGCGGCTACGGCCGCATCATCCGGGTGGGGGAGCGCATCACCGGCATCGTCGAACAGGCCGACGCCGATGAGTCCCAGTTGGCCATCGATGAGGTCAACACCGGACTGTTCGCCTTTGACGCGACCAGCCTTGCCCGGGCATTGGGGCAGATCACCACCGACAACGCCCAGGGGGAGGAATATCTCACCGACACCGTCGCCCTGCTGGCGGCACAGGACACCGTGCGCGGGGTGGAGGTTGATGGCGATGACGTCAGGGGAGTCAACGACCGGGAACAGTTGGCGCAGGTCGAACAGCTCCTCCGCGGCAGGATCCTGGGGCAGCTGATGCGAGACGGGGTGCGCATCATCGATCCGGACTCCACCTACGTCGAGGTGGATGTGATGGTCCAGCCAGACGCGTGCCTGCTGCCCGGCGTGCTGCTGCACGGCCACACCCGCATCGCCGAAAACGCCACGGTCGGGCCCTACAGCCAACTGACCGATACGGTCGTTGAGTCCGGGGCCACGGTGGCCTTCACCGTGGCAACCCAGGCCCACATCGGTCGGGACGCAGCCGTGGGCCCCTACACCCACCTGCGACCTGGCACAGTGCTGCATGCCGGCAGCAAGGCCGGAGGATTTGTGGAGATGAAGAACGCCGTGATCGGCGAGGGCTCAAAGGTTCCGCACCTGTCCTACGTCGGTGACGCGCGTCTGGGACAAGGCGTCAACTTCGGGGCCGGCTCGATCACGGTCAACTACGACGGGTTCGACAAGTTCACCACCACCATCGCGGACGGGGCCTTCATCGGGTCGGACTCGATGCTGGTTGCCCCCGTTGACATCGGTGCGGGCGCGTTCGTGGGCGCCGGGTCGACGATCACCACCGATGTCCCGGCGGATGCTTTGGCCGTCGAACGGGCAGAACGTAGAACCATCGAGGGTTGGGCCGCCCGTAAGCGGGACCGTCATGCCGCCCGCACGGACGCGGCCAGCGACCCCAGCCAGGCCAACCCGGATCAGCCGACCAACGAGCAGGGTGAGTAGCCACCTCATGGAAATCATGAACAAGAAGCGGATGCAGGTGTTCAGCGGCACGGGGTATCCGGCCTTGGCTGCCGAGGTGGCCGACCATCTGGGGTTGCGCCTGGGCGACTGCGACATCCACCGGTTCGCCAACGGTGAGATCTACTGCCGCTTCGGTGAGAACGTACGCGGTAGCGATGTCTTTTTGATCCAGACCCACTGCGAGCCGGTGAACGCCAACATCATGGAACAGCTGATCATGATCGACGCGGCTAAACGCGCGTCGGCCAAGCGGATCACGGCTGTGGTGCCGTACTACGGCTATGCGCGCCAGGACAAGAAGACCAAGTCTCGTGAACCCATCACCGCCCGACTGCTGGCGGACCTGCTGACCACTGCGGGGGCCGACCGCGTGGTCAGTGTCGACCTGCACACCGGTCAGATCCAGGGGTTCTTCAACAACCCGCTGGACCACCTGACCGCCCTGCCGCTGCTGGTCGGCTGGATCACCGACAACCTGGATCCGAACGAGATCGTGATCGCCTCACCCGACGCCGGCGGGGTACGCCTGGCGCAGAAGTTCGCCACCAGGTTGCATGACGCACCGATCGCCTTCCTGGCCAAGGCCCGGACCGGCCACAACGTGGCCAAGACACTCGCCGTGGTCGGTGAGGTGGCCGACCGCACCGTTGTGATCGTCGACGACATGATCGACACGGCCGGGACGCTGGTGGGCGCGACGGAGATGTTGCTGAGCAAGGGCGCCAAGCGGGTCATTGCCTGCGCCACGCATCCGGTCTTCAGTGGACCCGCCTACGAGCGACTGCAGGCCTCGGACCTTGAGCGCATCGTCGTGACCAACACCCTGCCCATTCCAGCGGACTCGGGGTGCACCAAGATCGAGCAGGTCTCGATCGCACCCATCATCGCCCAGACCATGAAGGCGATCTTTGAGGACGAATCGGTCAGCGAATTATTCAACGACGACAACAGCTGACACCCCGCCCGCCTGGCGAAGGTGCTCGACTGGCGGCTACACTCGTCTGCCCCGCGCCGCGGCCATTTCGTCACGCCCGTGCGGACATCCGCGTTACGACGCCAGCGCGCCACGATTTCAAGGAGTACCCGATGGTTGACCAGATCGTTCTGACTGCCCAGACCCGTCCCGGTGATGGCAAGGGTGAAGCCCGAGCCATACGTGCCAAGGGCCGCGTGCCAGCCATCACCTACGGTGCGGGCGTCGATAACGCCTCGATCCATGTCGACGCCAAGGATCTGCGCCACGCGCTGGCCACCGATGCCGGTGAGAACGCCGTGATCAGCCTGGACATCGATGGGCAGACCCACCTGACGATGCCGCGCGAGATCTATCGTCACCCGGTACGTCGTCACGTCATGCACCTGGACTTCGTGGCGATCAGCCGGGACGTGAAGGTGACCGTGGAGGTTCCCCTCATCGTCCAGGGCGAGGGTCCGGAGGGCGCGATCGTCAGCCAACCGCTGAACGTGCTCAGCATCCTGGTCCTGCCGTTGGAGGTGCCCGACTCGATTGAGGTCAGCATCGAAGGCCTGGAAGTCGGCGACGTCGTGCGGGCCGGCGAGATCGACCTGCCCGCCGGTGTGGAATTGCTGGATGACCCCCAGAGCACGGCTGTCTCCATCACGCTGCCCGATCTGGAACCGGTCGAGGAGGACGATGACGCCGAACCCGCCCTGATCGGTGAGGAAGACCAGGACCAGGACCAGGAGGACGCGGAGAGCGACGCCGACTCGGACGAATCCGACGGCGAATAGCAGGTCACGCGCACCCATGGACCGCTGGTTGGCGGTTGGCCTGACCAATCCCGAGGCCGAGTACGGCGGCAGCCGTCACAACATCGGCGCTGATGTTGTCCGCGCGCTGGCGACTCGGCTGGGCGCGGACCTCAAGCCTCACAAAGCTCAGGCACTGGTTGCCGACAGTTGGGACCGCCCCGGCGGGACACCGCTGTCATTGGCCGTGCCCTTCGGCTACATGAACAACTCGGGAGGCCCGGTCCAGCAACTGGTCCGCTTCTATAAGGTGGCGACCTCTCAACTGATCGTGATCCAGGATGAACTTGATCTGGAACCCGGTGTGCTACGGGTCAAGCGCGGTGGGACCGGCGGCCACAACGGCATGAAGGACATCAAGCAGAAGTTGGGGGCCGATGACTACCTGCGCATCCGGTTCGGAATCGGGCGGCCGCCCGGACAGATGCCGGCCGCCCGTTACGTGCTGCAGCGCTTTGCCGCGGCGCAACGGCGAGACATCATCGATGTCGCTGTCCAGCAGGCGGCCGACACGGTGCTGATGTTGCTCGACGTCGGTCTTGAGGCCACCCAGAACCACGTGCACACCGACACCTGAACGGACACCATAGGTCGCCCGTGAGTGCCGCCAAGACCTCCCTCATCACGGCCGGCGGACCCCTGGCCGGCCTGCTGACGCGCGCGGGTGAGAACTATGACGACCTGTCCTTCGCGGGAGAGGTGACGGTCAGCCCACCGCTACGACCCTTCGTGATCGCCCACCTGGCCACACGGCGGCCCCTGCTGGTGGTCACCCCCAGCCTGGCCGACGCCGAGAACCTGGCCGATGACATCGCCGCGTTCAGCGGTGAGGCGGCCGTGGAAGTCTTTCCACCCTGGGAGACCCTGCCTCACGAGCGGCTGTCTCCCCAACCCGCGACGGTCGGCAAGCGTCTGCGAGTCCTGGACCGATTGCGGCATTCTGCCGACGACAGCGCTGATCCTCAGACGGTGCTGCGAATCGTGGTGACGCCCGTCCGTGCGGTGTTGCAGCCGATGGACCCACGTCTTGCCCAACGTGAGCCCCTGCAGATCGCGCCGGGGTTTGACGCCGGTCTTGACATGCTGACCCAGCAACTGGCGGCGCTGGGCTACACGCGGTCCTCGATGGTGACCCAACGCGGCGAGTTCGCCCAGCGAGGGGGCCTGGTCGACATCTTCCCCACGACCGAGGATCATCCGGTCCGCATCGAGTTCTGGGGCGATGACGTCGATGAGATACGCACCTTCTCGGCCGGGGATCAACGTGCCCTTGAGCCCCTGGCGCGGGTGACCGTCCATGCGGCCCGTGAGTTGGTGCTGGATGAGGAGACCGTCCAGACGGCCTCGACCCTGGCAGCACAAGTACCGGCGCTGGCCGATCAGCTGCAGATGCTGGCCGACGGAATCGCCTTTGAGGGCGTTGAGGGCCTGGTCACCGCCATCCACCCCACCCCGGCGCATCTGCCGGAATTGATGCCCCCCGACACCGGCCTGGTGGTCGTGGACCCGGTGCAGGCTCGCGACCGCGCCAAGCAACTGGTCGATCAGGCCGCGGAATTAATGATCGCCGATTGGGAGTCCCTGGCCACGGCAACCGGACAGGGCATCACGGGTGTGGCCGGCGTTGAGGCCGCGGCGCAACGCAACGAGCGTGCCGGGTTTGCCGACCTGGATGGGATCATCGCCGGGTATGACCGCAGTGGCGGCAAGGTGTGGCGACTGACGCCGTTCTCCAGCGCTGACACCCTGGTGAGCTTGACGGCCCGGCCCTGGGACACCTTCAAGGGTGACGTCATCAGTGTCGCGCACATGGTCAAGCGCTATCTGCGCGAAGGCGACTTCACGGAGGCAACCGACGAACCTGGTCAGGCGATGACGGTCGTACTGACGACCATCGGCCACGGTCCTGCCCTGCGACTGGCCGAGGTTCTCAGGGACGAGGGCGTTCCCGTCGATGTCGACGCGATCGATTCGCCCATCCCCAGTCGGCCCGACGGTCGGGTTCATATCCGTTCCTCGACGCTGAGAACAGGCTTTGTGTCGCAAGACCTGGGCATCTGTCTGCTGGGTGAGTTCGACCTGTTCGGTCCTCGGCGCCACCGCGCGGGCCGACGGCTTCCCAGCAGGAGGGCTGCGGCCCAGACCGTCATCGACCTGGAGGCAGGTGACGCGGTGGTGCACAGCGTGCACGGTGTCGGTACCTACATCGGCATGGTGACCCGCGAACTTCGTGGGACGACGACCTTGGGCGGCGGGACCGCCGGGACCGTGACCCGCGACTACGTGATCCTGCAGTACGCGGGCGAGGACCGCTTGTTCGTCCCTTCCGATCAAGTTGATTCGCTGGCGAAGTACATCGGCGGCGAGCAGCCACGAGTCATGCGGATGGGAGGGGCTGACTGGGACCGCGCCCGCAGCAAGGTCAGGGCGGCCGTGCAGGACATGGCAGCCGAGTTGATACGCCTGTATCAGGCCAGAATGCACTCCCCGGGACATGCCTTCGGACTGGACACGACCTGGCAGACCGAGCTTGAGCAGGCGTTTGCTTACCCCGAAACACCTGACCAGCAGCAGGCCATCGACGCGGTCAAGCAGGACATGGAGACGCCGATCCCCATGGACCGACTGCTGTGCGGCGACGTCGGCTTCGGCAAGACCGAGGTGGCGGTACGTGCCGCCGCCAAGTGCATTTTCGATGGGAAGCAGGCTGCCGTCCTGGTTCCCACCACTCTGTTGGCCCAACAACATGGCGAGACGTTCACCGAGCGGTTCAGTGGCTTTCCCGTCAACATCGCAGTGCTGTCGCGGTTCGCGAGCCCGGCTGAGCAGAGCCAGATCCTGGACGGTCTGGCCGCCGGCACGCTCGATCTGGTGATCGGTACCCACCGACTGCTCAGCAAGGACATCGCGTTCAAGGACCTGGGCCTGCTGATCGTGGATGAGGAACAACGATTTGGGGTCAGCCACAAGGAGCGGCTGAAGCAGATGAAGACGTCTGTGGACGTGCTGACCATGTCGGCTACCCCCATTCCCCGAACCATGGAGATGGCCATCACGGGTATCCGTGACCTGTCGACCATCGAGACCGCGCCCGAGGAACGGCAGGCGGTCCACACCCAGGTGGGGGCCTTTGATGAGAACCTGGCCACGTTGGCCATCCGACGGGAGCTGTTACGCGAAGGTCAGGTGTTCTGGCTGCACAACTCGGTGCGCACAATCCAAGCGGCAGCCGAGCGGATCCGCGAGTTGGTGCCGGGGGCACGTGTGGTGGTTGGGCACGGACAGATGCCTGAAGGGGAGTTGGAACAGGTGATGCTGGACTTCTGGCATCGAGATTTCGACGTGTTGGTGTCCACCACGATCATCGAGTCCGGCCTTGACATCCCCAACGCCAACACGCTGATCGTCGAGCGGGCCGACATGTTCGGACTTGCGCAGCTGTACCAGTTGCGGGGGAGGGTGGGCAGATCCCGAGCCCGCGGCTACGCCTACCTGTTCTACCCCGAGGGATCACGGATGACCGAGGAGGCCTACAAGCGTCTGGAATCCATCGCCTCCCACACCCAGTTGGGCTCGGGCATGTCCATCGCCCTCAAGGACCTGGAGATACGCGGTGCGGGCTCGATGCTTGGGGCCGATCAATCCGGTCAGGTCGCCACAGTCGGGTTTGAGGCCTATAGCCAACTGATGGCCGAGGCCGTCACCGAACTGACGCAGGGCAAGCCTGCCGTCCGGGAGCCAGAGATCACGGTGGATCTTCCCATCGACGCGCATCTGCCCAAGGACTACATCGCCGAGGAGGGCCTGCGACTGGAGGCCTACCGGACCGTCGCTGCGGTTCGCGACGCTCGCGGTGTGAAGGCGGCTCGGGAGGAACTGGTGGACCGGTACGGCCCACTGCCCGCCCCCGCCGAACGCCTGATGAGCGTCGCTGCGTTGAAGGCTGCCTTACGTCGCTGGGGAATCGAAGAGGTGTCGACCACTCCGCGTCGGACGGTCCGGCTGAGCCCGGTCCGGCTGAGCGATTCGCAGGAGGTCCGACTGCACAGGGTCGATCATTCCGCGCTGTACAACCCGACGGCGGCGGTGGTGGAACTGCAGATGCCGGCCTCCTCCGGCGAGGGTGGGGGTGACCTGATCGGCTGGCTTGCCAAGCGTCTGAAGGGCATCTTCGCGAGCGCCGTCTGATCGCGAGCACGTAGGATGAAACGCCGCATGTCTCGACTTCTTGTTCTTCTGTGTGTCCTTGCCCTGGCGGCTTCTGCTTGCGCTCAGGGACTGGCTGGTCCCGGCGTCGCGGCCGTCATCAACGGCGAGCAGATCACTGTGGCTGAACTCCGATCACAGGTGCAGGCCTATTTGCAGGCCCGCAATCCCCAGACCGGACAGGCGCCCGACGAGGCCCAAGCCACCAACCAGGCGCTGTTTCAGACCACCTTGGCCATCCTGCTGTCCCAACAGATCCTCCAGCGCGGCGGTGAGCCGGTGACCACGGCCGATGTCGATGCCGCGATCGATCAGATCATTGCCGATTCCGGAGGTCCGGAGGCCTTCCAGACGCGTCTTGAGTCACAAGGCCTGACGCTTGAGACCTTCCGACTTGACCAGCGCGTCGGACTTCGGGTCGACCGCCTGCAACGGCTGCTGGCCGCTGACATCGAGGTGACGGATGAGGACGTGCAGTTCGCCTATGAGTCGCAGTTCGGCCAGCCGAGTGTCAGCCACATCCTGGTCCCGACCGAGCAGGAGGCTGCCGACGTCGTGGACCGACTGGACGCCGGTGAAGATTTTGCGACGGTGGCACAAGACGTTTCCAGCGATCCGGGTAGCGCCCCTGGTGGTGGGGACCTGGGGCCCCTCCAGATCGGGGCGTTCGTGCCCGAGTTCGAGGATGCGGCGTTGGCACTGGAACCCGGTGAGATCAGTGACCCCGTCCAGACCCAATTCGGTTGGCACGTCATCACCGTCGCCGCTCCTGCCGAGTTGACCGCCGACCTGCGTCAGCAGATCACCGAGCAGATCCAACTGCAGCAGGTCGCACCGGAGCTGAACCGCGCGTTCGAAGCAGCGCTTGACGAAGCCCAGGTCGAGGTCAACCCCCGGTTCGGGCGCTGGGATCCGGGGTTCCGCGAGGACGGTGGGTTGGACCTGATCGTGTCGGCTGATCCGCTCGGGGAGTTGGTCGGTGTCACACCGGCGGGTGCCCAGGGTCTGGGTGGCCTTCCTGCGCCTGTGCCGACCCCCGCCCCCGGCGGCTAGGGGTGGAAGGCCGGCCGACGGCGCGGCTGCTGCTGGTTGACACCGTCGATCAGTTGCCCGGACTGCTGCCCTGGCATGCGTTTCAGGCGCTACGGTCCTGCGATCTGATCATTCTCGGCCGCGCTGATCATCCGTTGGCATCTCACCTGGACATGGCCCTCCAACCCTATGAAGTTATCCCCGCCGATGTCGGTCAGCAGGCCATCGGGCGCTCCGAGCTACTGGGCGGACTGTCGCTGACCGACAAGGCCCGCTCGTCATGGGTCATCAAGCGCATCACGGACACGGGCTCATGTGGCTACGTGTTCGGTCCGGGGGACACCGACGCCTTCACCCGGACGCTGGGCATGGATGCCGCACGGGCGGAGATCGAAGTCGAGATTGTCTACTTCGGGCTGGCGCCCAGCGGGCTGAAGGTCCTGGAACTTGTCAAGGTCCAGCAGCGTCTTCTGGCCCCCGACGGGTGTCCGTGGGATGCCGAGCAGACCCACGCCACCCTGGCCCCCTACGCCATCGAGGAGGCACATGAGTTGGCCGAGGCGATCGCCAGCGACGATCCCTCCCAGATCCAGGAGGAACTTGGGGACGTGCTGCTACAGGTGGTGTTCAATGCCGAGCTGAGCGACAGCTTCGACATCGACGGTGTTGCCCAGGGGATCACCGACAAGTTGATCCGCCGCCACCCCCATGTGTTTGCCGACGGGCAGGCCGACACCGTCCTGGCCGACACCGCGCTGGCCGTGCAGGCCAACTGGGATCAGATCAAGGCGCTTGAGAAGCCCGAGCGGACCGGCCCCTTCGCGGGTGTCCCGTCGGGACTGCCGGCCGTGGCGTTGACGGCCAAGATCCAGAGCCGGGCCGAACGCCTGGGGTTCGCCTGGGCCGACCGGGAGGCGGCGGCAGAGAAGGTGGCTGAGGAACTTGGTGAGGTGATTGACGCCGTCGACGTCGATCTCCTCAGACATGAGGTCGGGGACCTGCTGTTTGCCGCCATCAGTCTGGCCCGGACCGCCGGGGTGGATCCCGAGGATGCGCTACGGCGTGCGGTGGTCCGCTTCCGAGAGCGCTTCGAGGAACTGGTGGCGGTGTCAGGGGAGGCGGAGCTGGCCGAACTTACCCCTCAGCAATGGCAGCAGCGCTGGGACGCCACGACGGGGTCCTGACCGATCCTGGCACGCCGTGCAGTCACATAAGGTGTTGGTCATGTGGCTGGTGTGGCCTACAGTTGTTTGTGATGCGATCTGAGCATCACCTTCAGGAGGCGAGACGTGGAGATCAGTGACGTCCTGGGTCGAGAGATCCTGGATTCCCGTGGCAACCCGACCGTTGAGGTCGAGGTCTTGCTGGAGGACGGCAGTTTGGGACGGGCCGCGGTGCCCAGCGGCGCCTCAACCGGCGCATTTGAGGCCGTCGAACTTCGCGACGGTGGTGACCGCTACGCAGGCAAAGGGGTCCAGCAGGCCGTCGCCAACGTCAACCTTCAGATCCGACCGCTGTTGGTGGGCTATGACGCCACCGATCAGCGTGACATCGATGACGCCCTGCTGGATCTAGACGGAACACCGAACAAGTCATCCATCGGCGCCAACGCGATCCTTGGGGCAAGCCTGGCCGTGGCCAAGGCAGCCGCCACTTCTCGGGGGCTTCCGCTGTATGCCTACCTGGGTGGACCCAACGCCCACCTGCTTCCCGTGCCGATGATGAACATTATCAACGGCGGAGCGCATGCCGATTCCTCGGTGGACTTCCAGGAGTTCATGATCGCCCCCATCGGCGCGCCGACCTTCGCCGAAGCGGTGCGGACGGGCGCCGAGGTCTATCACGCCTTGAAGAAGGTTTTGTCCGCGCAGGGGTTGAACACCGCACTCGGCGATGAAGGGGGGTTCGCCCCCGATCTGGAGTCAAACGCCGCGGCCCTGGACCTGATCATGCAGGCCATCGACGACGCCGGCTACACCGCGGGTGAGGACATCGCCTTGGCCATGGATGTCGCCTCAACCGAGTTTTTCGCTGATGGGACCTACACCCTTGCGGGTGAGGGACGGTCACTGTCCTCTCGTGACCTGGTGGCCGAACTGGCCGATCTGGTCGGGCGATACCCGATCGTGTCCATCGAGGACGGTATGGCCGAGGACGACTGGGACGGCTGGAAGGACTTGATGGCGGCGGTGGGGACGCGTTGCCAACTGGTTGGCGATGATCTTTTTGTCACCAACACCGAACGGATCCGCCGGGGGATCGCTGAGGGATCAGCCAACAGTGTCTTGATCAAGGTCAACCAGATCGGGACGCTGACCGAGACTCTGCAAGCGATGGAGATGGCCCACCGCAACGGCTGGACCTGCATGGTCAGCCACCGGTCCGGTGAGACCGAGGACGTCACCATCGCTGACCTGGCGGTGGCGACCAACGCCGGGCAGATCAAGACCGGGGCGCCAGCGCGCAGTGATCGGGTCGCCAAATACAACCAGTTGCTCCGTATCGAGGCCGAGTTGGGTGACGCCGCCCGTTACGCCGGTGCCCAGGCGTTTCGGCAGGCACGCTGACCCATGGCCCAGTCCGCCCGATCCCAATCCGCACGAACGTCGGCGTCACAGCGCCGGGGTGGTTCCCGTCGGCAGGTCCGCCCCCAGCGATTTCGCAGGGACCGGGCCTATCTGGCCGGAGTGCTGGTGCTGATGCTGCTGGTGGGCGTGATGGCACTCGGCCCCTTTGCCAACTACACCGCCGCACAGGACCGGGTGCAGGCTCTGGTGGGTCAGCGGACCAGCCTGGATCAGTCGGTCGAGCAGTTGCAGGTTGAGGCGGACCGGCTGGAGGATCCGGCGGCACTTGAGGAACAGGCCCGCGCAGAGCTTGGCATGGTGCGTCCCGGGGAGATCCCCTTCATCGTCGCCAACCCTCCAACGATCGCTCCTGCCCCGGTCAATGCGGCACCGGTGGTCAAGGCCGAAGATCAGGGCACGTCCGTGGTTGACCGGTTTATCGAGTGGGTCCGCAGTCATGTCCGGTGAGGATCCGCTGGACCTGCCTGACCCCACCGTTTCCGCTCTGACAAAGGCTGCCGACGCCTCCTACGAGGCGCAGGCGGCGCGTCCCGAACTCGATGACGATGACCGGTGGATCGCCAGCCAGATGATCGGCCGTCCGTTGCGGGGACGCTCAGCCGCAGCCGTTCGGTGTGGCTGGGGACTGCCCGCGGTCCTGCGGGTCGACCCGGTCCTTGAGGACGGCACGCCCTTCCCGACGGTGTTCTGGCTGGCCTGCCCACTGGCAAACTCCCAGATCGGCAGCCTTGAGGCCAGCGGGGTGATGCAGAACCTGGCGCAGCGGGTCGCTGAAGAACAGGAACTCGCACCTGCTCATGCGGCGGCAGGACAACGGTATGTCACCTTCCGCAACAGCCTGGGAGCCCGCGTGCCGCGGGATCCGGCGGCAGGTGGTCTACCTGATCGGGTCAAGTGCCTGCACAGCCTGTATGGCCACCACCTGGCCACTGAGGACGATCCCATCGGGGCGTGGGTTGCACAACGGCTTGAGCCCCTGGCATGCCCCGCACCCTGCGTGAGCCCCGACGCGTCTGGCTCCCAGCGTTCGGACCCCGACAGCACGGGATAATCCCGAATGACACCTCCACGTGATGCGCCTGTGGCAGCGGTTGACATCGGCACCAACTCCGTCCGTCTGCTGATCGCCGTAGGTGACGGGGCCACACAGATCCACACCCTGGACCGGCGGCTGAAGATCACCCGACTAGGTCAGGGTGTCGACGCCTCGGGAGCTCTGGCGCTGTCGGCCGTTCAGCGCACGGCGGACGCTGTGGCCGAGTTCGCCACCCGGTGGCAGGCCGCGGGGGTGCAACAGACACGCGTCTACTCGACCAGTGCAGCCAGGGATGCCACCAATGCCCTGGTGCTGCAGCAGGCGATCAGTCGGGCCTGCGGTGTGCGGTTGGAGATCTTGAGCGGCCAACAGGAGGCCGCCTTGGCCTTCCGTGGCGCCACCGAGGGTCTGAGCGCCCAGCAGTCGCCCTTCGCGGTGCTGGACATCGGTGGGGGCTCAACGAAGGTGGTGGTCGGGACCGACCGCCCGCTGCGCAGCACCTCCCGACAGATTGGCAGCGTGCGACTGACTGAGCGTGTCTTGACCAGCGACCCTCCCACCGCGGCCCAGATTGCCCGTGCCCGCCAGGTGGCCACGACGGAGGCTGACGCTGCCGCAACGGCCGTGGGGTCCCTACAAGAGGCCACGCTGATAGGCGTCGCAGGGACCGCCACCACTCTGGCAGCGGTACACACCGGGGTGCTCACCTACGTCGACGGCTGTGTGGACAGGGTGGAGATGACTGTCCAGCAGGTCGGGGCGATGGCCACTGAGCTCCTGGGCAGCAGTGCCAGCGAGATCGCTCGCATCGCTGCCGTGCAGCGTGGGAGGGAGGACGTGCTCGCCGCCGGGGCGTTGATCCTGGACACGATGATGCAGCGGCTGGGCTGTTCGCAGATCCTGATCCGGGAGTCCGACGGCTTGGATGGCATGGTGCTGCAGATGATCCGTGGACCCCGTGGGTGAGGACCCGGGATCGGAGTTGGTCGAGATCGTCGACCGTGATGGGACCGTGCTGCGGGTGGTCACCCGAGCACAGATGCGCCGCGACGGTGGCCGCCATCGTTCGCGCTGCCCCGGCTGCTGGCGTGGTGGCACGGACACCCGCGTCTCACAGCAGGTCCAACAGCGTCGCCCACCCACCGTCCTGAGGCTGATCGATGATGTGATCGGCGCCGTGCTGTTCGGCAGCGCCGCCCCTCACCGCGACCGACCGTCCGGCCCAGTCCAGCATCTCCAGGTCGTTGCTGCCGTCACCAACCGCCATGACGTGGTGGGGCGCCAGACCGCGGGCGTCGCACCAGCCCTGCAGGGCGCTGACCTTGCTGATGCCGGTCGGCCCGACCATCAGGGTCCAGCCGCCCATCACATGATCGGGCCCGACCCAGCCGGTGGCCACCTGGGCGATGCTGGCCACGATCCGCTGGGTGGCCTGGGACAGCCCGGTGTCGATGCCGCAGACACCGAAGCCAACCACCCGGCCCGAGTCGATGACCGATCGCGGGTCAGTGGGTGTCGGCTTGCCCAGGTTCACCAGGTGTGCGCCGCTGGTGGAGCATCCCGGTCCGGTGACGGCATCGACGTGCGCGTCGCAGACGTACACGACGGGTTCCAATCCCTCGGCACGAAATGATGCCAGGACAGTGGTGGCATGCTCCGCGTCAAATGCCCGGCGATGCCACTCCTCCCCGGTGCCAAGGTCAGCCCCGACCGCCCCCGACAACAGCACCGTTGGTCCGGTCAGCCCCAGCGGGGTCAACCCCCGATGGGCGGAGGCAAAGCGGCGTCCGGTGGCGAACAGCAACGGGATTTTGCGCCGCTGCAACACCTCGACTGCCACCATGGTTGAGGGATGTAACCGTTCACGACCCCACCAAAATGTCCCGTCCAGGTCGCTGACGACCGCCCGGATCTGCGTGCTCATCTCCCGGCAGACTATCGGATCGGGTCAGGCGCACTCACCCTCGCCGATTTGCACGGTGAAGCGCTGTGAGTTTCCCCAGTCGGCGTAGAAGTCGGGATCCTGATCCAGGGCGGGCATCGAATCGAAGGATTTCAGGTCAGCCTTGAGAGCCTTCGGGTCGACGCGAGCGACCCAGTCGGCGAACTGCTCACCCAGTTGCCGTTCGGAGGAGTAGCGACCCAGCAGGGCCACCGCGACGTCGGGGGCCTTCTTGGCCGGGACCTTGGCGACATAGTGGCCGAACTTCGCCCCACCCTCGCCGACGCGGGCACCCACATACACCCGGTAGCCGGGAGCCTCGTTCCCGTCAGGGTCCCGTCTGGCCATGCCGCTGAAGCCCAGATCAGATGTGGTGTGTTGCCCACACGCATTGGGGCATCCCGAGATGTTGATCCGCAGGTCCTCTATCTCGTGCAGTCCGTTGACCTCGAGTGCCCCTGTCACGGCCTCGGCCAGACCACGCGATGCGGTGATCGCCAGATTGCAGGTCTCGGCTCCCGGGCATGACACCACGTCGCCCGACTTCTCGGCGCGGGCCAAGGCCATGCCTTCGGAGTACAGGGTCGCAAACAGAGCAGGGACCGCCGCTGCATCCAGGCCGACGAACAGCAGGTTCTGCCGGATGGTCGTGCGCACCTGCACCTGGGTGCCCAGTTCGCGCCAGACCTTGGCCAGGGCCCGCATCTGGCTGCTGGTCAGATCTCCCAGGTGGAAGGTCGCGTAGGCGCCAAATGCCGTGCCCTCGCCATCCTCGGCCGGGTGGGCGAACACGTTGGCGTCCCGCCACATCTCATAGGCCGGCAGCGATCCGGGAGCAAGGGTCATACCCGCAGGAGGCAGCGGCACCCGGATCAGACCACCACCCTGTGCAGCGGGTCGAATCGGAAGATCAAGCTCCGGGTACTCGTTGTCCCGCTGCAACCGGATACGTCGGGTCACCACCTCGGCACGAAACTTCTCGATGCCCCACTTGTTCAGCAGGAACTTCATGCGGGCACGGACACGGTTCTTTCGTTCCCCGTGCTCGTCGAAGATCTCAAGGATGGCGTGGACAGTCGGTAGGACCTGTGCAGCCGGTGTGAAGGGCTCCAGCAGGTCGGCTTCACGAGGAGCCGACCCCAGACCACCACCGACGAACAACCGGAAACCTGGCTGCCCAGCGACCACGGCTCCAAGGAAGCCGATGTCGTGAATGCCCAACTGTGCATGGTCCTTGGCGGAGCCGTCGAACGCCATCTTGAACTTGCGAGGCAGGGACTGCGTCAGTGGATGGCGCAGGAAATAGCGGGTGATCGTCTCTGCCGCCTGACGCGTATCGACGACTTCGTCCGGGTCGATTCCTGCCAGGTGGGACTGCGTGATGGTCCGGACGCTGTTGCCACATCCCTCGCGGGTGGTCAGGCCCGAGTCGGCCAGTCGTCGCAGCATGGAGGGCACGTCATCGGTCTTGACGAAATGCAGTTGGAAGTTCTGCCGAGTGGTCAGGTGGGCAAATCCGCGCGAGAAGGTGTCGGCGACGTCGGCGATCGCATCCAGGTGGTCGGGTTGGATGATCCCGCCCGGAATCTTGATGCGAATCATGTGATCCTCGGAGTTGCGGATCCCGTAGGTCCCCATGTGCAATCGCTTGCCGCGGAACGTGTCGCCATCGATCTCCCCGGCCTTCCAGCCGGCGATGACTCTCTCGAACTCATCGATCTCGGTGTAGTCGGCGTACGACTCGGTAACCATGGGGTCTCCTGCACTCAGTGATGACACGTTGACCGCGAGGCTAGGAGGTGCTGGCGGATCGGCCCATCCTGAGAGCAGGGAGTACAGGTGAAAAAGAATTGAAAACAGTGAAATCTAGCAGATTGGGTACACGATGTTGGTGTGGTTCTCGGTGACACCCATAGGCACAGGGCAGGCCAGCGTGTCTGCCGACGTCGCCCGTGCACTGGACGCGGTCGAGGCGACTGGCATCAGCCATCGCACTGATCCCTCAGGGACTCTGCTGGAAGGGACGTGGGAGCAGTGCATGGCTGCACTTCGGGCCGCGGGTGACGCGGTGCTGCTGGCTGCGCCCAGGGTGTCGTTTGTGTGCAAGTTCGATATCCGCACCGACAAACCTGACCAGAGGGGTGAGGACAAACTGGCCAGCCTGTCAGCGAAGCGGCGCGGTACGGACCCCTCGCCCAGCGCGGCGTGAACTGAAGTCGCCGTACTAGGACAGCGGAAGATCAGACCGCTTTCCATGCCTGATCCCGGGATGTTGGGGCGGCGAGCCATGCGCATGGTCCAGCGGCCACGGGTGAGGGGGGTGTGGTCGGCACGGCAGATCAACGCAAGGTTGCAGTCACGCTCCCAGAGGAGCTGTTCGACATGGTCGAGCGAGTACGCCGGATCGAGCATCGCACGCGCTCGGACGTCATTCAGAAGGCCCTGCGCACCCACTTCGGCGAACCGGTGTACGTCCCTACCGACGAGGAGCGCCGGATGCTCGATCACGCACTCGTCGACCTACACCAGGATCTTGAGTCGGGACGGTCTTGGAAGGACGTGCGAGGTGAGATCTGGCCGACGGGGTGAAGCTTCTCCTCCGCCCCGCCGCTGTCGCGGACATACGCGCGACTCACGACTACTACGAGCAGGCGGGCTCAAGACTTCATGAGCAGTTCGCCGAAGAGCTTGATCGGTTGTTCGCCCGCTTTGAGGCGTTCCCGCGCAGTGCGCCAATGGTCGCCGGCTATGAACCCGTCCGACGAGTCCTTCTGCGACGGTTCCCGTACGTCGTGTTCTACCGACTCGCCGAACCTGACAGAGTTGATGTCCTGCGTATCGTCCACACCACCCGTGAACCAGACAAGTGGACCACAGCGCCCTGATGTGCCCGCTCGTCGCCGCGGTGAACGGGGTGAACTGCTCCATTGGGCCACAAGGTGGCGCCCGAAGGTGGCTCCGCCCGGGTTACGCCGGAATCAGACCGCTGCTTTGCCTGATCCCGGGATGTTGGGGCGTGGCGAGCCGACCGTTTTCAGAAGGGCAGCCGGGTGGTGGTCTGCCGAGTGGGGGTGGCTTGTTCAGCGGGGGTGGGGCGTTCAGGCGTGGCCGGGTGGTGTAGGTGGTTCGGCCGATGGTGGTGTACAGGGTCCCGTCTGGGTCCATGGTCATTCGCCAGCGGCCGCGGGTGAGGGGGGTGTGGTCGGGACGGCAGATCAATGCCGTGTTGGTGATGTCGGTCGGACCGCCCTGTTCGCGGGGGATCACGTGGTGGACGTCACAGTGGGCCGCGGGAGCGCTACAGCCTGGTGCCCGGCAGCCCTGGTCACGTGCGGTCACTGCCCGTCGGAGCGCCGGGGGGATCGGGGTGTAGGAGTCACCGATCGCGACTGGCATGTCGGCATCGTCGGTGAACAGACCGATCAGTTCGCCGTCATCAGCGATCGAGCGGACCAACGCCCTGCTGACCCGCAGCCGACCTGACCCGCGACGGAGCAGCAGGCGTGAGACCACACTGCCCACCCCGCCGTCCGCGTCATCGTCGGCGTGGGGGTCGGTGGGGAGCAGGTCGCTGATGCGGGCGACCAGGATCACTCTGGGCCGGGCCCGCCCGACCAGCCCACCATCACCGTCACCGCCGGTCTGGCCACTGGCGCCACCGAGGTAGGTGGCGGCGATCCGTCCGAGCGCTTCGGCCCATTGCTGGGCGCGGCTGAGGACCGGACGGACCGACTTTGGGATCACCTTGCCGTCAGCATCGACCGGCCGTGGGTCACCAGGGCTGACCGTCGGGTCGGCGGCAGCATCAAGTGCTTCGCCGAGCGTCGCGCCGACCTCAGGGGCAAGGGTGCCGTGGATCTCTGTCCACCCGTCAACGCATGGTTGCAGGACCAGCCGTTGAGAGCGTTCCTGGGCATCCTCGTTGTTCTCCAGGCCCTCACGGTCAAGTCGGGCGGCAAGGTCGCCGGCAGTGTCAACGATCCGGTCAGGCTCACCCAACCCCGACTCCAGCAGCCCGGCCAACGCCTGATCCAGCACGTGCCGTTGGGCCACACTCAGCCGGCGGGCCTCCAGCACGATCCCACGCAGCTGGGACCACGACAGCGCCCCCTCATCAAACGCCGCCCATACCTTCGGCATCGCCGACAGGGTCTGCACGGCCCTGTCCAGGAACCCGACGTCCACACCAGTCGCGTCTGCTTGGAGGGCAAGGTGTCGGCGGACCGACAGCCCATCGCGTGGCCCCGCCGCAGCGACCGCCCGAAGGACGGTTGCCATCGCCCGGTCGGCATCGCGCATCGCCGCCACCGCCACGTCCAACGGATCGGTCGGTACGACGACCGCATAGGGGTCGAAGGGGATGTCGGCGTCGGTGGGTTCCCAGCCAAAGTCTGGCCCGCCCCAATCGGTATCCCCGGTCAGTTCCCGGCCCAGGTCAGCGGGCTCGAAACCCTCGCTGAACTGCATGTTTCTGACCTGAACTGACATACCCACATACTACAGAGGGGGTGTGACACTCGGCCTGGCGAGACAGGTCTGAGATCTCTTCTAGGCGTGGGTTGATCCAGGTGGTGTCGGGGATGGTGGGGGCGAGTCGCCGTGCGCGAAAGAGTCCGTAGGCGACCGTGAACCAAGAGCCGTGGGGGCGGTGGGATTCGAACCCACCCCTGGACCGATTTTAAGTCGGATGCCTCTGCCAGCTGGGCTACGCCCCCTTGCTGAAACCAGTGTGTCATGCGCCTCCGACGGCAAGGATCACGTCGGTGGCGGCCCGACGGGCACTCGAAGGCGCCGGCGACCATCGGGGACCCAGGTGGCGCTGGATGTAGCGCCCCACGACGGCCACGGCCGAGTGGTCGTGGTGTTTGTCCAATCGGTGGGCGGCGTGTTCGATCAGGACGGCGGCGCTGTAGACGTGGCCAAGACGCATCGCGTAGGTCCGCATGCCTGCCTCGACGTCGGCGACCTCGACCTCCGAAAAGGACTGGGCCGCCTCGACCAGCGTCCGTACCTCATCGGTGATCAGCCGCACGTTGTCGGCCAGGTCGGGGACGTCGGCGCCGGCCAGACGCTCGACGGCGTCGGCAAGAACAGCCGATAGCGCGCCCTCGCGGACCGCGGCCCGCAGCAGGTCCAGCGCCAGCACGTTGGTCGTCCCCTCCCAGATGCTCAACACCTGGGCGTTGCGTAGCAGGGCCGGAATGCCCGTGTTTTCGATGTAGCCGGCACCCCCGAAGCTCTCCACCACCTCTGACGCTGCCGCCACCGCAGTCCTGGCGGTCAGCAGCTTGACCACCGGCATCAGCCCCCGCAGGACCCCCTGCTCCTCGGTCGAGGCGACTGCCTGTTCCACCCGCCCGGTCAATACCGCCGCGCGGGTGACCAGGGCCAGGGTGGCCTCATAGTCCACCAGGAGGTCGGCGATGGTCTCACGATGCAGCGGAAGGTCCAGCAGTCGCTGGCCGAAGGCCTCCCGGCGATCACCGTAGGACAACGCAAGCTGGATCCCCCTGGCCTGAAGATGAGCGGCGGAGTAGGCGTTCCACAGGCGGGTGATGGTCAGCATGCCGGTGATGGTCTTCACCCCTCGATGACCACCACCGATGGGGGTGGCGTAGGCGCCGTCCAGATCCAGTTCGGCGGTGGGCAGGGACCGGGTACCCAGCTTGTCCTTCAGCCGTCTGACCTTGATGGAGCTCCCCAATTGCGAGCGACCATCCCGCGGGTCGACCAGTTCGACCAGGTACAACCCCAGACCCTTGGACCCCGCGACCCCCTTCCCATCGGCGTCCAGCGTGCGGGCCAGGGCCAGGGCGCAGTTGGCAGTGGTGGCAGACGTGAACCACTTCACGCCGGTCAACTCATATCCGCCGTCGGGCAAGGGCCTTGCGACCGTCTCGGTCCGTCCGACATCGGAGCCTCCCGGCTTCTCGGTCATCCATTGCCCCGAGGTCCAGGCATCAGGCTGCCTACCCGTCAAACGCGGAACCACCCGGGCAACAACCTCGGCAGAGGCATGGTTGTTCAACACCCGAACGGCCGCATCGGTCATCGACACCGGGCAGGTGTAGATGGCCGAAGAGGGCCCAAACAGGTGGGCCGTGGCCATCTGGACCACGCGGGCGTGGGGGCCGTACTCGCCGCTGTAGGGGATGGCGGACAGACCTATCTCCGCCTGAATCGCGTGCAGCGCTGTCCAGGCGTCCGACACCTGGATGTGATCGACTCGCCTTCCCCAGGCGTCGAAGTGCTCCAGGCGTGGTTCCTGCTGCTCGGCTTGCTGTCCCAAGGCGAGGATGTCGTCGGCAGCCCGCGCGCCCAGGGCATCAAGGCCCGGCTGCACGGCGCTCAGCACGTCGTCGGGAAGCACCCGCCCGAGGTGTCGAAGCAGGATCGGGTCAGCCGCGAAGGTGTTGGTCAGTTCGGGTCCGGTTTGAAAGAAGTCCACGTGGTCCAGGCTAGGGCAACTCTGTTGCCCCAACTCGCGACACGGTCACGAGTTTTCATGGTTGCGTTTGATCTTGGGGGTCCAAGGGGGCGGAGCCCCTTTGTGAGTTGACAGCGGGATAAGGCGTAGGGTCGTAGTCCGAGTTCCCTGCGTCATCATCGTCCCCCCCGAGGAGCATTACCTTCATGACCGCCGACGAGGAGCGCATCGCGCTATTCCTCGACTATGAGAATCTGGCCATCGGTGCCAGGGAGGACCTGAGTGGCATGCAGTTCAACCTGCGCCCCTTGGCAGACGCCCTGGCCGAGCGGGGTCGGGTGGTCGTTCGCCGGGCATATGCCGACTGGTCCTACTTCGACACCGACCGACGCATGTTGACCAGGGAGAACGTCGAGCTGATCGAGATCCCCCAGCGGATGGGCGTGGTCAGGAAGAACGCCGCCGACATCAAGATGGCCGTTGACGCCATCGAGTTGGTCTTCGAGCGCGACTACATCACCACGTTCGTGATCTGCACCGGAGACAGCGACTTCACCCCGCTGGTCAACAAGTTGCGAGAGCTGAACAAACGTGTCATCGGTGTGGGGCTTGAGGCATCCACCTCCAAGCTGCTGCCGCCGGCCTGCGACGAGTTCATCTTCTACGAACGCCTGGAGGGCGTGGATCTGCCGCCGAAGAAACAACGCGGTGGGAGTGGTGGCCGTCGAGGTGGCGGCCGTTCGGGCGGTGGAGACAACCGCCGCGGTGAGGCGAAAGCGTCAGTCTCCGCCCCGACGACGCCAGTGCTGGAAGAAGAGCCGGTCGAGGAGGAACGTGACACCGACGTCGGAAAGTTGGTCACCCAGACCCTCTCCGGCTTACAGCGCTCAAGCGGCGGAGTGGTGCTGGCGTCGGCCCTCAAGCGTGCAATGCTGCGTAAGGACCCAACCTTCAGCGAGGCCGACAACGGGTTTCGGGCCTTCGGCGAGTTGTTGCGCGACCTTGAGACCAAGGGCATCGTCGAGTTGACCGTGGGCCCGGCAAAAGGCGACCCGGAGGTCAGCTTCCCGGAGGATTCCAAGACCGAGGAGGACGCATTCGAACTGCTGCGCAGCGTGGTGGATCAACCCGAGCCCACCCCCCTGTCAGGACTGAAGGACAGGCTGCGGGCGGTTCAGCCGGATTTCAGTGAGAAGCGTTTTGGGTTCGGAGTCTTCCTACAGTTCTGCAAGGCTGCGCGCACCCGCGGGATCGTGACAATGGAATGGAACGATGAGGCCGATGACTACCTGTTGGCCATCCCCGGGTCCACGTCATAGGCTGCCCACGGCGGGGGCGGGTAGAGGAGGGCAAAGCGATGTCTGACACGATCGAAGTGGTGATCGTCGATGACCATTCGCTGGTCCGGGAGGGCCTGCAGAGCCTGTTGTCCCGCTACCCCGACATCGAGGTTGTCGGTGAGGCCGGTGGGGTCGAGGACGCACTCGAGGTGATCGCGGCGTCCAAGCCGGACCTGGTGCTGTTGGATCTGCGATTGGGCGAGGAAGAAGGTGTGGCGGTGGCCCGTCGACTGCGATCCATGGGGTCACAGGTGACGGTGCTGATGCTGAGCGTGCACGATTCCTCACGGCACCTGCGTGACGCGCTTGCGGCAGGGGCGGACGGCTACCTGCTGAAGAGCGTGGCAGGGGAGGATCTGGCCGCCGGCATCCGCTCCGCCGTGGCGGGTGAAACCGTGATCGGCCAGGAGTTCGTCCCGAAACTGCTTGAGGACGCCCAACGGGGCATGCCAATGGGACAGCCCGACGTCACCAGCAGGGAACGTGAGGTACTGGAGTTGGTGGCCGAAGGGCTGGGCAATCGCCAGATCGCGATACGCCTGGAAATCAGTGCCAGAACCGCGCAGAAACACTTGGAAAACCTGTTCAAGAAGTTCGGGGTGCACGATCGGACCGAACTGGTCGCCCATGCGTTCCGTCGAGGGCTGCTGGGCTGAGAGGGATCCGTAACCTGACCGAAACCGGATTCGTGTGTGGTAGTAACCGTGACTTCATTAGGCTGCTGCTTGCACGCCCCGCACTCATTGGGGTCACTTCACCAAGGAGATGTGCATGAAACTCGTCATGGCGATCGTCAAACCGTTCAAGGTCGAGGACGTCAAGGAGGCATTACGCGATGTCGGCGTTGCCGGGCTGACCGTGTCTGAAGCGCGTGGATTCGGCCGTCAGCGCGGTCATACCGAGGTTTACCGGGGTGCTGAGTACCAGGTGGACTTCGTGCCGAAGAGTCGGATTGAGGTCATGGTCGACGACGATCAGGTCGACGGTGTGATCGACGCCATCGTCAAGTCCGCACGGACAGGAAAGATCGGCGATGGCAAGGTCGCCGTGTTGCAACTGGATGATGTCGTGCGGATCCGCACCGGTGAACAAGGACCGGACGCACTGTAGACACCTCTCTGCCCCCGGGAGATCTGCCTCCGGGAGATCTGCCTCCGGGAGACCCCGTGGGCACCCCGGGGTCGCCCGGTCTTGACACCGGGGCCGTCGACGCGCCCGCGGGGCGCCCCTGGTCGTTGCAGTGGACGGCACTGGTGGACGCTGCGCTGCACCATCATCTGCGGCAGTTCGAGGCGGCCCCGCGCGATCGCGTCGGTGGTGTCGCCTTGATCGCCTTGGGCTCTTATGCCCGCCGTTCGCTGTGCCCCCAGTCTGATATCGACCTATTGTTGATCCACGACGGATGGCCTCATGAGGACCTGCAATCCCTGGTGCAGGCAATCTGTTATCCCCTGTGGGATGCCGGACTGTCGGTCGGGCATGCCGTGCGAACCACGAAGGAGGCGATCCGCGCGACGGGGGACCGTGTCGACACCGCCACGGCGTTGACCGAACGGCGTTTGGTGGCGGGATCGCAAGGACTTGCGGATGACCTCTCGGCGCGGATGACCCGCTGGCTACGGCGCAATGGGGGGACGCTTGCCACCCAGATCGTCCAGGCCGACGGTGAGCGTCGCCGGCTGCACGGCGGCACCCCCGGGGCACTTGAACCAGACCTCAAGGACGGCACCGGGGGCCTTCGCGATCTGCACTCGCTGCGGTGGGCGGGGGCAATCGTGTTGGGTGGCGCGCCGGGGCTTGACCCACTGGTCGGAGCCCGTTACCTGGGTGCTGATGACCGGACCAGGTTGGCCACGGCAGGCGAAGCATTGTTGCGCGCACGCTGCGCACTCCACCTGGTGGGGGGACGCAATGTCGGCAACGCCCTGCGGCTGGACCTGCAGGATGAGGTCGCTGCGCATCTGGGCCTCGCCGACGGCGACGAACTGTTGCGTGAGGTGGGGCTTGCCACGCGGACGATCGCGCACCTTCACGCCCGCAGTTGGCCCGTGCTGCTGCAGGACGCGACGCGGGGCCGGCGCCGCCACCGGCCAGGTCCCCGGCCCGTGGACGAGGGTGTGGTCTTGGTGGATGGACTGATCCAGGTTGAAGGCGACGCCCTGATGGCCGCCGACCCCTCCTTGGGGCTTCGGGCCGTTGCTGCGGCAGCCCGGCAACAGACGGTAGTGGGTCGTCACAGCGCGATACGACTGCGACGGGAAATCGAACACTCGGGGGGACTGGAGTGGGACGATGCGGCGCGTCGATCGCTGCTGCAGATTCTGCGTTCAGGCCGCGATGGGCTGGCGGCGATGGGAGATGCCGACTATCTGGGACTGTGGGACGCCTACCTGCCCGAATGGCAGCGTGTGCGGGGTCGACCGCAGCGAAACCCTCTGCACACCTTTGACCTCGACACCCATGCGATGCAGGCGACGGCCTGGCTGGCCGACATCGTTGCGGGCGGACTTGACCCGCGGCATGCCGAGATCTTTGACGCGATGGCCGATCCTGATGCGGTGGTGGTCGGCACCTGGCTGCACGACGTCGGCAAGGCCTGGCCGGGGGACCACTCGGAATCCGGAGAGACCGTCGCGCGGCAGTGGGCCGGGCAGATGGGGTTCAGCGAGGACTGCGCGGACCGGATCGCCCGGCTGGTCAGGCTGCATCTGGTCCTGCCCGATGTCGCGACCCAGCGCGACATTGAGGATCCGCAGGAGGTCGAACGGGTTGCAATCCGAATCGGGGACGTCGAGACGTTGGATGGCCTGTACCTGTTGACCCTGGCAGACTCCCGCGCAACCGGAAAGGCGGCCTGGTCAGAGTGGAAAGACCTGCTGATCCGCCAGTTGTACAGCAGCGTGCGGAGCGTGTTGCTCAGCGAAGAGGACGGCCCCGGCGGCACGAACGACCAAGATGTCGTGCTACGGGCCGCGGCGCGGGCAGGAGGGCAGGAGGAGACCATGCGAGGCCTTGTCGCGGGAGTGCCAGCTCGCTACCTGCGCAGCGCCTCTCCTGAGCAGTTGGCCGTGCATGACCAGTTGGTGTCACGTCACGGCGACCAGCTGGTGACTGACCTGCGGCCTGGTCCGGTCCCCTCGACAATGGTGCTGTCACTGGTGGCCAAGGACCGGCACGGGCTGTTCTCCGACACCGTTGGTGTCCTGTCGGCCCACCGGGTCAGTGTCCAACAGGCACGGATATTCACCCATGCTGGCGGCACCGCGCTGGACTGGTTCGTCGTGTCACCGCCGCCACAAATCGACTGGCAGGCAGTGGTTGCCGACCTGATCCGCGCCGAGGCCGGGCAGATGGACGTCGCCGACGCCGTGAACAGACGCGAACGCGCCAGGGACGTCAGGCCGCCGGTCCTGGCCGAACCGGTCGGCATCCGGGTCACGACCTCGACCAGCGGTGGTGTGACACGGGTCGAGGTGTGTGGGCCTGACAGTCCCGGAGTCCTGTTCCGTGTGTCCCGGATCCTGGCTGATCTGGGCACGGAACTGCAGGCGGCCCTGGTGGCAACGCTTGGACCCGAGGTCAGGGACGCCTTCCTGGTGACCGGCGAGGTGCCATCAGCCCAGGTTCTGCGCAGCGTATTGGAGCCGGCGCTGCTGGATTCACCCGCGGTGGCGTGAAGGTCAGGCGACGCCCCACGGGCACAGTGCAAGGGCGAGGAACACGGCATGGAGTGTGCGAGATATGCCCGCAGAGTTCGCCGCCTGGCCCTCACATTCCTACCTGTGCTACAGCACGCCGCCCTGCGTCATGCGCTTCATGTCCAAGATCCGATCGACCTCTTCGGCGGACAACCCGGACTCGGCCTTGACCACCTCGCGCAGTGGGCGGTCCTCGGCCAGTGCCTGCTTGGCCAGTTTCGCCGACTTGTCGTAGCCGATGGCCGGGACCAGTGCGGTGACGGTGGACAGGTTCTTCTCCAGCAGTTCCGTTGCCCGTTCCTCATTCGCCTCGATTCCGGCAATGCAGCGGTCAACGAAGTTCGTGCAGGTGTTGGCCAGCAGCGTGATGGACTCAAGTACGTTGCGCGCCATCATCGGGATATAGACGTTCAACTCGAAGGCGCCTGACAGGCCACCGATCGTGACCGCGGCGTCGTTGCCGATGACCTGTGCGGCGACCTGGGTGACCGATTCGCAAATGACGGGGTTGACCTTCGCCGGCATGATCGAGGACCCGGGCTGGATCTCGGGCAGACGGATCTCCATGAACCCCGTACGCGGCCCCGACCCCATCCAGCGCAGGTCGTTGGCGATCTTGGTCAGGCTGACCGCGATCACCTTGCAGGCCCCGGACAACTCGACCAGCGCATCCCGTGCCCCCTGCGCCTCAAAGTGATTGTCCGCCTCGCGCAGCGCCTGCAGGCCTGTGCGCTGCCGCAGGTCGGCCATGACCCCGTCGGTCATCCCCTCCGGTGCGTTCAGACCGGTCCCGACGGCGGTGCCGCCCAGCGGCAACTCTGCAACCCGTTCAAGGGCTGACACGATCCTGGCGTGACCAAGGCTGATCTGTCGGGCGTACCCACTGAACTCCTGGCCCAGCGTGATCGGTACCGCGTCCATCAAATGGGTTCGGCCCGACTTGACCACGTCGGCGAACTCCTCCGCCTTGGCCTGCAACCCGTTGCTCAGGTGGTCCAGAGCGGGCAAGAGGTCATCGGTGCACGCCTGGTAGGCAGCGACGTGCACCGCCGTGGGAAACACATCGTTTGAGGACTGGCCGGCGTTGACGTGATCGTTGGGGTGCACCAGTTTCGACCCCAGATCCCCACCCAGGATCTCGGTGGCGCGGTTGGCGATCACTTCGTTGGTGTTCATGTTGGAGGAGGTGCCAGAGCCGGTCTGGAACACGTCGACCACGAAGTGCTGATTGAGGGTTCCGTCGATCACCTCCTGGGCTGCCTGACCGATGGCGTCGGCCTGCTCGGAGGTGATGACGCCCTTAGCGAGATTGACCACTGCCGCCGAGGCCTTGATCTGTCCCAGAGCCTTGATCAGCGCAGGGGGGATGGGTTGACCCGAGATGGGGAAGTTCTCCGCAGCCCGCTGCGTCTGGGCACCGTAGTAGGCATCCGCAGGCACCTGCATCTGGCCCATCGAGTCACGTTCGGTTCTGAATTCGCTCATGGGCGTCACGGTAGGCTGCGCTGCCGATGGCAGCAACGATCTACCTTGTGCGTCATGCAGTGACCGCCGCGACTGGCGTTCGCCTGGGAGGGCGGACGGCTGCGCCGCTGTCGGAGAAAGGGCGCGGGCAGGCCTGCTCGACGCGCGACTACCTGGCCGGTGTCGAGTTCAAGGCCGTCTACTCCTCGCCGCTGCCCAGAACCACCGAGACGGCGGAGATCATCGCCAAACCTCACCGGTTGAAGGTCCGGCCGACACCTGGCGTGATCGAGGTCGATTACGGCAGGTGGACCGACCGTCCCCTCAAACCCCTGTACAAGAACAAGTTGTGGCCGGTCATCCAGCAGACCCCGTCGTTGGTGACCTTTCCGGGTGGCGAATCGATGCGGGCGGCGCAGGAGCGAGCCGTCTCTGCGGTGGAGCAAATCGCTGGACGTCACGACAAGGCGACGATCGCGGTGGTCAGCCACGCCGACATCATCAAGATGCTGCTGGCCTTCTACTCCGCCATGCCATTGGATGCGTTTCAGCGGCTGCATGTCAGCCCCGCATCCGTCACGGTCATCAGCACCGGGAAGGGAGCACGCCCCACCGTGCTGTCAAGCAATCACGTGCCCTACACATGAGTGAATCCATCGATTTCGACCCGGTTGACTGGGTCACCGCCAGTTCCATCGGACCTCCCGGCAACCGCACGTTTTACCTGCAAGCGCGCATGGGCGGCCGGTACGTCGCCTTTGTGGTTGAAAAGGCCCAGATACGGGCCTTGGCCGAGACTGCCCAGGAGTTGCTGGCGCGGGTCGATGTCACCGTCACCCCGGATGACGTCAATTCCGACCTGGAGCTACACGGGCCGGTCCAACCCCTGTGGCGTGCTGGACCGATGAGCCTGGGCAGCGATGAGGAGGGGGAGGTGTTCATCCTGCAGGCCGTCGAGTTGCCCGCGGAGATGGATGAGGAGGAGGAGCCTGCGACTGCTCGGCTGGTGATGAACCAGCAGCAGATGGTGGGCCTGGCGGCCTTCTCGGCCTTCGCGGTGGAGCATGGCGGGCGGGAACGCTGCCAGGTCTGTGAGGGCCTTCGCGATCCGTCCGCGGGCTGCATGGGCTGCCCGCTGACCAACGGGTCGGGCCCCCGGCGAATATGACCACGGTGTTCAGGTCGCGGTCGTGAGCGCCGCCGCGTTCGACGCTCAGCGTGTGGCGTTCGTTCCGGAGCACACGCAGGCGTGTCGGCGGTTGTGTGAGGATGCCCTTGAGGTCCTTGGCTTCATCAGTTCGGCCAGCAATGGCACCATGCTGTGTCGCCTGGGTTCGGAGCAGGAGAACCTGTATGCGATCTACAAACCGGGTCAGCACGAGCGGCCGCTGTGGGATTTTCCCGGTGAGCTGTACCTGCGCGAGGTCGCGGCCTATGAGGTCAGCGAGTTCCTGGGGTGGGGGATCGTGCCTCCCACGGTTGTGCGGGACGGTCCGCGGGGACCGGGCTCGGTCCAGTTGTTCGTGCCGCATGATCCCGCTGAGCACTATTTCACGCTGGCCGATGACGATGAATGGGACGTGCCGCTGGCGCAGATCGCGGTCTTTGACATGGTCACCAACAACGCTGACCGCAAAGGCGGGCATGTCCTTCGCCAGATTGGTCAGGATCGCTTGTACGGCATCGACAACGGGCTGACGTTCAACGTGGAGGCGAAACTGCGGACGGTGGTGTGGGACCAGGCGCACATCCCCATTGCCCAGGAGTGGAAGGCCGATCTGTGTCGCCTGCAGTCATGTCTGCAGTCGGGCGAGGTCATCGCGCAACGCCTGGGTGAGCTGTTGACCACCGGTGAGGTCGCCATCCTGGCCCGGCGCGCGGAACAGGTCGCGTCCATGACCGCCATCCCTGACATCGACCCGGATGACCGCTGGTATCCCTGGCCACCGATCTAACGGATCAGTCCTCCCGCGGTACCAGGCACCCGCCTTGCAGCCGGCGGGAGCCATCGGTCGGGGCGTCCTCAACCCCGCACATCGCCCCGCCCAGATCTGCCTGCTCGGCGTTGAAGGCATGGATCTCGCTGACCACTGCACCGGCGGGCAGTCGCATCAGCGCCCACGCCGCGGGTAGGTCCTCGCCGGTTTGAGTGGACGCCTCGAAGGTCTCACCGTCACGCGAGGTGCCACGCACCGTTGTGGCCTCCGGTGGTGTGGCGACCAGCAGGTAGGCCGGTTCGGCCTCGTCAGGGGCATCAATGGCCCAGATCGCACGCAGCGGATCGGGGACTGCGCAAGTACGAAACGTCGTGCCGCTCTGGTCGGTGATCTCCGCACATACGCCTTCCTGATCCCAGACGGCGACACCCACCTGCATGTCGTCCAGTTCCAGGGGCACAACCACGGTTGCCGGGGGGGACGGGAAGGGCACCACACCCTCATTGAGGCCCAACCGGTCCTGCAGGCGCGGTGACACAAACAGGATGAACAGCAGGAACGTCACCAGAAAGGCGGCGGAGACCATGACGAAGAAGGTTCCGCTCCGGTTGGAGCTCGGCGGGGCGTCGGCAGATAGAGGATCGCTCACCGCCCCCATCATGCAGCGCCGGCGGGTCGGCGTTGCCCTCGTGGGGCTGGTCAGTGCACCAGGGTCATGCCGTCGGCCGTCACCTTGTAGATGCGGACCTGACCGTTCTCGCGGACGTAGGCGATCATTCCCGAGCTGGTGTGATGGGTCGACAGAACTTGGCGGGTCATTGGGTACCTCCACTGGGTAAGCTAGGTAATACAGATAGAAGCTTACCTTGAAGGGCGTAATGAGTCAATGGACTACGGGCATTACACGACGAGGACAACCAAGGAGGCCGTGGGCCTGTGCAACGCGCTTGCCAACAACTCCGGCGAGTCCGGCACCGAAGAGCAGCTTCGCGAGTTGTTGCACCGCTTCGACCTGCAGCAGGGCCCGTTGGACACCGAGGGATTGCGCCATCTGGCCCACCGCCTGCGCCGTGTGTTCACCGAGCAGGACCTGGACGTGCGGATCAGCGTCCTCAACGACCTGATCGCCCTGTACCAGCCCCAACCCTCAATCGTCGACCATGATGACGAGGGGTATCACCTGCATTACGTCCCACCGGGAGCCGGGGACCTGAGGTGTGTCGGTGCATCGATGACCATGGCGTTGGCCGCTGTCATGTGCGACTACGGCCCCTCGCGCCTGGGGGTCTGTCCCGACTGCAACGACGTGTTCGTGGACACAACCCGAAACAGCCGCCAGCGGTTCTGCTCAAAGGCCTGTGCCAACCGCGTCCACGTTGCCGAGCACCGCGCCCGTAGCGCAGCGTCGGAGGCTTCTTAGCCCCTTACCGGTAGCATCGCAGGCCATGGACTTCGTGACGCTGGATCAGATCAGGGCCGCCCGACAGCGGATCAACGACCTGGTGCAGGTGACCCCGCTGGAGGAATCGCGGGCAGTCAGTGGCATGACCGGGCACCGCACCCTGCTGAAGTGCGAGCATCTGCAGCGGACCGGGTCGTTCAAGATCCGCGGCGCTGCCAATCGGATCGCGTTGTTGAGCAGGCAGGAAAAGGACGCCGGGGTCGTCTGCGCGTCGGCCGGCAACCACGCCCAAGGGGTGGCCTTGTCCGCCACGAGCATCGGCGTGTCCTCGACGGTTTTCATGCCCGCCGATGCCCCGTTGCCCAAGGTTGATGCAACGCGTGGCTACGGGGCTGAGGTCATCCTGGTGGGCGCAACCTTCGACGACGCCATGGAGGCCGCCCGCCAGCACGTCGAGGACACAGGGGCCACCTTCGTCCCTCCCTTCGAACATCCAGACATCATCGCCGGACAGGGCACGTTGGCTTTGGAACTGCTGGAACAGGCCCCGGAGTTCACCACGGTCCTGATCGCCGTCGGGGGTGGGGGCCTGATCGCGGGGATGGCCACGGCCATCAAGTCAGTGCGCCCCGACGTGCAGGTCATCGGCGTTGAAGCGGTTGGGGCCGCATGTGTGACCGCGTCATTGGCCGCGGGTCATCCCGTGACCCTGCAACAGATGTCGACCTTCGCGGACGGTATCGCGGTGAAAAGGCCCGGCGAGCTAACCCTGGCCCACATCCAACGCCACGTTGATCAGATGGTGACCGTGTCCGACGAGGCCATCGCCCGTGCCGTGCTGCTACTGGTCGAACGCGCAAAGCAGGTGGTCGAGCCCGCTGGTGCCGCTCCACTGGCCGCCCTGCTGGAGGGAGAACTGACGCTTGAGGGCCCGGTCATACCGGTGCTGTGCGGCGGGAACGTCGATCCCCTCCTGCTCAATCGAATCATCCAGTCCGGGCTGTACGAGGAAGGTCGCTACCTGGTGATCACCACTCGGATGGGTGATCAGCCAGGAGCGCTGGCCTCACTCCTTCAGCTGATCGCCAAGGTCGGCGGCAATGTCTTGGCCGTGGAACACCACCGGCTGAACACCAAGCTGGGACTGCTTGAGGTCGAGGTGCAGATCGAGCTTGAGACCAAGGGCCCCGATCACATCCATCAGGTTGTTGCCGCCCTTGAACAGGGGGGCTATCCCGTCACCTCCGACTTGCCGCCAGCGGCCGTATGAGCCGCCGATGATGAGCGCAGTGACGTCGGTGACGTCGTGGCTGCTGGCCACGATCGCCGCCCTGGGGGTGGCCGTCCGGTTGTTTGGGTGGGATCGCGGTCGGCTGCTGGTCCAGGCCATGGCGTTTTACCCCTACGCGCTTGCCGTGGGAGTGGTGCTGCTGCTGATCCCCTGGCTGTCCGGTCGGCGCGGTGCGGCCGTGGTGATGACAGTCGCGCTGGTGCTGGGCATGGCACCGCTGGTACCCCGATTGCGTGGGGCCGGCCCGACCACGGTGGATCAGGCAGCAATCGTGCGGGTGGCGGCGCTGAACATGCTGTTCGGACGGGCAGATGTCGAACAGGTCATCACGCTGGCCCGGCAGGTGGACGTGCTGGCCCTGTCCGAGGTGACCCCGCAGGTGATGGAGCAACTGGGCAGACAGGGTCTTGATGACGTCCTGCCGTTTCACTGGGTGCAGGCCCAGGACGGCTCGGCCGGCAGTGGCGTGTGGTCCCGCTACCCGATGGCGGCCCTGGCACCGGTTGTCGGTCGGTTCCAGATGCCCCACGTCGCCGTTTCACGTCCGGGTGACTCCGCTCCGCTGCGGATCCTGGGTGTGCACACGGTGCCACCCACCGGCGGGCGGGTTGGCGACTGGCGAGCCGAGGTCGCAGGACTGGCGCAGGTCCCGCAGGTTGACGTCATGCTCGGTGACTTCAACGCGACCCTGGACCATTCTGTCTTCCGGCAGGTCCTGGCCAGCGGGTACACCGAAGCGGCCGCCGAGGTGGGTCGTGGCTTCCGGGCCACCTGGCCCGCTCGTGAGTTCCCCCTGCCCGGCATCACCATCGACCATGTCCTGGTTGGTGCTGACGTCACGGTGAAGGCGGTGCAGGTCATAGAGGTGGACGGCACCGATCACCGTGCGGTCCTGGCTGAGGTGGTTATCCCACCTCGCTGATGGCCTTCGCAGGCAGGTGCATCGCGCTGAGCGCTACGCCCAGCAGGGCCACGGCAGTGATCGGGAAGCTGGCGGACGCAGAGGCAACCGTCACAGCGATAGCGGCGGAGGAGGTGATCACGGCTACTGCCACGGCGATTGGGTGGGGCACGTCGACGCGCCGTGATCGTGACAGCAGCCACACCGAGGGGGCCCGGACCGCCAGGATCAGACCGATACCCGGCAGCAACGCCGCAGCCAGCCACACGGGACGGAGGATCCACCACGACAGGGTGAGGGGTTGGATCGCCAGCAACTGTGAGATTCCGGGCACCTGCACGGTGATGACCAGTGCCACGAGGGCAACCAGGCCCGTCATGTGCCACAGGTACACGGGCATGGACCAGGTCGAGGCAGTGGCAAGGGCACGACGGCGACGCGGGGTCGCGCCCAGCCACGATTCCAGCCGCGGTCCAGACCACATCACCGCGCAGGCATATGCCGTTGCGTGCATCGCCAGCAGCAGCGTCGGCGGGCTGTTGTTGGAGCGGACGCTGTCGGTCACACCGACCACGGGAATGTCGTAGCCCGCAAAGGCGATCAGTCCCGCCGCGGCCACCAGTGCGGCCACGATCATGCGGACAAGGTGGGCAGGGGTCAGTTGTCCCGCGTGGACCGCCACACCCAGCACGGTCGGGATCGACCACACCAGGGCGAACTGAAGGACTCCCAGGGCCCCGAGCACGATCGCGGGAAGACCGTCTGCAACGTCGGAGAACCGCACCAGGTCAATCGCCCCGACTGCCAGCAGCAGGCCTGCGGTGGCGACCCACCACTGACGGCGCTCCAGGACACGAACCCATACCGGGGTCAACGCCTGGATCACCAGATAGACCGCAAGGAACCACAGAGGCACCAAACCCGCGCGACGCGCTGTCGTGGCCATGGCTCCGAAGCGCCCCTCCAGCAGCGGACCTGCTGCGATCCACAGGATCAGCAGTGGCGCGGTGGGTACGACCAGTCGACGCAGACGACCCGTCATCCAGGTGGACCACTCCTCGGCGCTCCTGACCGGACGACGTGTCAGCTGCATGGCGGCGGCGAAGCCACCCACGGCGAAGAACGCACCCATGACCTGCAGCGGCCACGACCACAGCAGTTGTCCCACCGGACCCCGCGTGTCAAGAAACGCGGTCAGCGACAGATCGCCACCTGCGGGCAGGAACACCACCGCCTGCAGGAAGTGGCCGACGACGACAACCAGCAGGGCTGCCGCGCGGACGGCGTCCAGCCACAGCAGACGGGAGGAGGACTTGTTGGTGGAGGAGGGGGCCGTAGGGGCCAGGGTGGTGCTCATGGACCTAACCATGTCCGCAAGAGCGGGCAGCCACGTCGGGGTGACCCCTGAACTTCACCCTGGGGTCCCTGAGATCAACTCAGCCAGTTATCAGGTCCGCCATTTGCTGGATGATCTTGCTGACCTCGAAGTCCTTCGGTGTGTACACCGCCGTGACCCCAATCTGGCGGAGGGTCTCGGCGTCGTCTGCCGGGATGATCCCGCCGACCACGACCGGGATGTCGCTGGCACCCTCCTCGGCCAGCCCGGCAAGCACGGCGGGGATCAGATCGG
The DNA here is from genome assembly GCA_051004735.1 of Euzebya sp. Classification (GTDB taxonomy): domain Bacteria; phylum Actinomycetota; class Nitriliruptoria; order Euzebyales; family Euzebyaceae; genus Euzebya. The sequence goes on from JBPCKA010000014.1 coordinate 53,061, forward strand.
CATGGGATCCGGACAGGATCGACAGTCCGACCATGTGCACGTCCTCGTCCACTGCCGCTCGCACGATCTGCGCTGGGGTCAGCCGGATGCCCTCATAGATCACCTCAAACCCCGCATCCCGAGCTCTGACCGCGATCTGTTCTGCGCCTGAGGAATGCCCGTCCAGGCCAGGTTTTCCGACCAGCAGGCGCAGTTTGCCGCCAACCCGCTGTTCGGCACGGCGCACCGCGTCGCGCGCGGCTTCCAAAGCCTGGGCCTGATCCCCCGACCGTGGCGCTCCCGCTGCCGCGGATACGCCGGTCGGGCCGCGATAGGTCCCCCACTGCTCCCTCAGAGTCTGCGTCCACTCACCGGTCGTGACCCCGGCCTTGGCCGCCACGATCGACGGCGGCATGATGTTCTCGCCGTCGCGGACGGCACGGGTGATGGCGGCCAGTGCGTCGGCGACCGCCGCGGAGTCTCGGCTGGCACGAAATGCCTCAAGCCGGGTGATCTGCTGCGCTTCGCTGGCGGGGTCGGCTTTCATGATCCCCCCATCCAGCCCCTGCATCAGGGGTGAGGGTGCGGTTTCGGTGAAGGCGTTGACGCCCACGACAACCTGCTGGCCCGACTCGATGCGACGCATGCGGGCGGAGTTGGCTGCCACCAGCTCGGATTTCATGTACTCAACGGCGGCGACCGAACCGCCCATCTCCAGCACCTTGGTGTACTCGAGGTGGGCCTCCTCGGCCATCTGTGCCGTCAGCGCCTCCATCACATGGCTGCCGTTGAACAGGTCGTCGTGCTCCAGCAGATCGCTCTCAAAGGCCAGGGTCTGCTGCATCCGCAAGCTCAACTGCTGGTCCCACGGCCGCGGCAGGCCAAGGGCCTCGTTCCAGGCTGGCAGTTGCACAGCTCGTGCCCGGGCGTCCTTGGACATGGTCACGGCCAACATCTCCATGACGATGCGGGCGATGTTGTTTTCCGGTTGGGCCTCGGTGAGCCCAAGGGAGTTGACCTGGACCCCATACCGAAATCGCCGGAACTTGGGGTTGGTGACCCCGTAGCGCTCGCGACCCAATCGATCCCATAGCACGCCCATGGCGCGCAGTTTCGCGATCTCCTCGACGAAGCGGATGCCCGCGTTGACGAAGAAGCTGATCCGTCCAAAGACCTCCTCGAACTTGGTCTGGCTGACCTGCTCGCGGCCACGGATCTCATCAAGGACCGCGGTGGCGGTGGCCATCGCGAACGCCATCTCCTGCACGGGCGTCGCTCCAACCTCCTGCAGGTGATAGCTGCAGATGTTGATGGGGTTCCACTTCGGCACCTCGCGAACGGTGAAGGTCACGATGTCAGCGGTCAGCCGCAGTGATTCGGCAGGTCCGAAGACGTAGGTGCCGCGCGACAGATACTCCTTGATGATGTCGTTTTGGATCGTGCCTCTAAGGCTTGAACGCGACGCTCCCTGATCCTCGGCGACACCGATGTACAGCGCCAACAACCATGCGGCGGTGGCGTTGATCGTCATCGAGGTGTTCATCTGGGCCAGCGGGATGTCGTGGAACAGGGTCGTCATGTCCGCGATCGAGCAGATCGGGACGCCGACCTTGCCGACCTCGCCCCGGGCCAGCACGTGATCGGCGTCATAGCCCGTCTGGGTGGGCAGGTCAAAGGCGACCGACAGTCCCGTCTGGCCTTTGGCCAGGTTGGATCGGTACAGCTCGTTTGACGCCTGGGCCGAGGAGTGTCCCGAGTAGGTTCGCATCAGCCAGGGACGGTCGCGTTCACGCATGGTCATGCCGACCAGTGTGCAGCCACCGTTGCAGAAATGGGAGCGTGTGTCTCATTCATGCAGCCACCCGTTGCCGGGTGGCGGTCCCCGTCTTGCCCACCGGCTGGTGGTGCGGGGTTGACAGGTCATCGAACCGTGCGTCACCGGCTTGCGCCGGGTCGGTCTCACCGACTTCTCGCTGTCCTGAATTTACGTCCTCCCGGCCACTCCGGGTCGACGGGCCCGCCTGCTGATCGGCGAGGCGGGCCAGGTTGATCGCTGCGTTCAGATCCCGGTCAAGAGACATCCCGCAGGTCTCGCAGGTGTAGGTGCGCTCGCCCAGTCCCAGCTTTGGCTTTCGGCTGGAACACGACGAACAGGTCTTTGAGGACGGGTACCACCGGTCGGCCACGATCAACTCAGAGCCGTACCAGGCGGTCTTGTAGCCGAGCAACTGTCTGGTGGTGCCCATGCCGACATCCAGGATCGCCCGGTTGAACCCGCGACCGCCCTTCCCCGCACCGGGTTTGCGGCGGCTCATCCCGGCGACGTTTAGGTCCTCCACCACCACCGTCGGATAGGTCTGGGCGAGCATGGTGGTGGCCTTGTGCAAGGTGTCGCGCCGGACATCAGCAGCCCGGGCATGGGCCCTACCGAGCATCTGCATCGTCTTGCGTCGCCGGCCGGAGCCCTTCTGTTGCCGGGCGGCCTTGCGTTGCAGTCGACCCAGCCGCTTCTGGGCGTCCCGCAGCCCATATGGGGCGGCCACACGCAACACCTCACGGCCATCAGCAGTGGCGGCGACCAGATCGCCCAGGTTCAGATCGATCCCGACCGACTGCCCGGACCGCTTCACATGGGCGGGCGGGCCGATCTGCCGCCGGACCTCGACGGTGAAGGCGACATGCCACCGGCCGGCCGCATCACGGGTGCAGGTGGCCCGCATGATCCGGGCCGACCCCGCCTCGACCCGGCGGGCCAGCTTGCGGGTCGACTCGTGGGTGGGGACCCGGCCCAACCTTGGCAGGGTCACCGACTTGCGGTCGGGGTTGCAGCGGATCGCCCCGGTGGTGAACGCCACCGACGGACGGGTGCGCGCCTTTGACTTGAACCGGGGGAACCCGACCGGCCGGCCCTTCCGCACGCCCTTGCGAGACTCAGCCCAGTTCTTGAGCGCGTCGGCGAGCTGGGCCAGCCCGGTGTTGAACGCCTCCTTGCTGACTTCT
>JBPCKA010000015.1:0-6228 GCA_051004735.1 Euzebya sp.
GGCGCGCCTGCGGGTGGTGGCGCGCCTGCGGGTGGTGGCGCGCCTGCGGGTGGCTGCGCGCCTGCGGGAGGTGGTGGGGGTGGCACTGCCATCACCGGGTCTGACCGCACGGGCGTTGATGCCGCGGGTGGATCGATCAACATCGCGGTCCACGCCCCGGTGACCGGTGCGGCACCGTTGCCCGTCACGTCATTTGAGAACGCGCGGGACCTGTACTTCCGCTACCTGCTGACCCAGCAGCCCGACATCGGTGGCTTCACCAGCGTCAACGTCAGCTTCGCCGACGACCGCTACCAGCCCTCCACCGCAGTGCAGGCCTGCCGGCAACTTGCCGCCAACAACTTCCTGCTGATCGGCGCAGGTGGTACGGACCAGATCCAGGCCTGCGGTCGTTTCGCCGAGTCGGCCAACATCCCCTACTTCTCCGCCGGCGTGACCGAGGCCGGTCTGGCCGGACTGCGCAACTACTTCGCCTTCTCGATGAGCTACAAGGCGCAGGGTGCCCTGTTGGCCCAGTACGTCGCCGCCAACTTCCCCGGCAAGAAGGTCGCCGCGGTCATCACCGACACCGAGAACTTCGCCGACGCCGTCGCAGGCTGGGAGGCGGGCGTGCAACGCGCTGGCATCGACTACTACCGGACGCTGCGACACCCCAAGGGTGACAACTCCTGGTACAACACCTTTGCCAACGAACTGAACCAGAACGGTGTCGAGGTGGTGTACATCCTGACCGCGCCGGTGGACTACATCCGCTTCGCCCAGCAGGGCGCTGGGCAGGGCTTCGCACCGCAGTTCGTGGGCGTGGGTATTTCGATGGCGCTGAATGCCGTGCTGGGCTCGGGTTGCCCCGAGGTCAACCGTGGCATCTTCTTCTCACCCTTCCCGGGGCTTGACTGGGCACGTCAGAACGAGCCGGCGTTCTTCCAGGCCGCGGCACAGTTTGGGACGCCCAACGACGACATCGCCCTGGCTTTGTGGGCACAAGGCAAGATCCTGGCCCAACTGCTCGAGAACTACGAGTCCACCTATGGGTCAAACGACGTGACCAGGGAGGACTTCCGCAACATGGTCGAGACGTCGTCGATTGACAGCGGGATCTTCCCACGGTTGGGGTACTCCGCGCAGAACCACTTCGGCGCCAACCAGGTCCATGTGCTCCAGGCCGATTGCAGTGTTGGGGAACACAAGACGCTGGCGACGTTCGCGACGGGCTTCTAGGCGATGGCCGGACCCATCCGCCGGGAGGTCCACCCGTGAGCGTGATCCTTGACGTGCTCACCATCGGGCTGCAGACCGGCGCGATGTATGCCCTGATCGGGCTGGGACTGGCCCTGGTGTTCAAGGCCACCAAGGTCCTGAACTTCGCCCACGGCGAGATCGGGACCTCGAGCGCCTTCATCGCCTTCGCGGTGATGAAGGGACTTGACGGCCTGGGCATCCTTGACAATCCCGACGCCCCCGGCACTCTCACGGGCGGGCAACTGGTCTTGGCCGTCATCCCCGCTCTGGTGGCCGGTGCGGTCCTTGGCGTGGGGACCAAGCTGATCATCGACCGGCTGAAGGACGCGACCCCGGTCACGACGCTGGTGGCCACCATCGGTGTGGCCGTGTTCATGATCGCCGTACAGATCAAGGTCGTCGGCGTTGAGGGGGACAGGTTCCCCCGCTTCGTCGATGGCAACGCCTTCACCCTGCCGACCGCGAACGTGCCCATCTCATGGCACACACTGATCATCCTGGCCGTGCTGGGCGCCGCAGCGGCCCTGCTGGCCATCTACTTCAAGACCCCTCAGGGCATCGCCTTGCTGGCGACCAGCCAGGACCCGTTCGCCGCGGAGTTGCAGGGCATCAACGTCACCGCAATGGCCACGTCGGCCTGGGGCGTGGCGGGCGCACTCGCGGCCGCGGCCGGTCTGCTGGGGGCCGGTGTGTTCAACCAGCTCACTCCCGGGCTGCTGCTCAGCACCTTCTTGATCCCAAGCTTCACCGGTGCCCTGCTTGGTGGCATCACTTCGATGGTCGGCGCGGTTGTCGGCGGGCTGCTGCTGGGACTGATCGTGACGACCGCGAACCAGGTCAACAGTTCATTTGACCTGGGCCTGCCCGGGCCACCGCAGATCGCGGTGCTGGCAGCCCTGCTGCTGGTGTTGCTGCTGCGACCCCGTGGACTACTGGGAACGGAGGCCTGATCGCCGTGGCCGTCGATGTCACCTCACCAACGGATCCCACCGCCCCGCTGCCGCAGCTGCGTCCCTCCGAGCCCCCGCCACAACTGCTGGTCGATCGCTGGAAGCCCAGCGGCCGTGGGCAGACCATGCGCTTCGTCGCGATGGGCAGCATCATCAGCATCATCCTGATCCTGACCAACACCGTCCCCGACGTCTACACCAACCTGGTCAGCAAGGCCGCCGTTTTCGCCATCGTGGCCCTGAGCATGAACATTTTGGTGGGTTATGCCGGCCAGGTCTCCCTGGGGCACGCAGCCTTCTTCGGCGCGGGTGCATTCGCCGCGGGCTTCGGCCTGACCGAGCTGGCCCTGCCGTGGTTGTTCGGGCTGGTGGTCGCCGGCTTGTCCGGTGCGTTTGCCGCGTTGCTCCTGGGCGCGGTGGCGCTGCGCGTCAGGGGCCTGTATCTGGCCGTCGTGACGATCTCCTACGGACTGTTCGCGCAGTTCGTGATCTTCAACATCTCCTCGCTGACCGGGGGAGGGGCCGGCCGGGAAGCCCCTCGTCCAGGGTTTGCGACCAGCGACCTGAGCTATGCCTACCTGTGCATCGTCTTCCTGGCCATCTTCCTGCTGCTGGACACCCTGTTCACCAAATCCAAGGCAGGCCGGGCGATCCAGGCACTGCGCGATGACGAACGGGTTGCCGCGTCCTGGGGCATCAACATCACCGGCTACAAGCTGCTGGCGTTCGTGTTGTCGGGACTGCTGGCTGCCGTCGCGGGTGGATTGTTCGCCTCGATCGAGCAGGTCGTGGCACCTGCCGACTTCCAGTTCACCCTGTCGCTGACGTTTCTGCTGATGACCGTGGTCGGTGGGGCGGGCAACCGCTGGGGCGTGATCCAGGGCGGCATCCTGTTCGCTCTGCTGCCCAACCTGCTCGAAGCCGCCCACGAGAACTTCACTTTCCCGCCCTTCACCTTCATCGACGCGACCGTCGAGCCCATCATCAGCGCGGCGCTGCTGCTGCTCACGCTGACCCTGTATCCCGGAGGCATCGCTCAGCAACAACATCATCTGCAACGGTGGCTGGGAGGCGGACGGTTCCGAGATGCGGGCGATGACCCCATGACCAATCCGCCGGTGGTCTACCGGGAGGGTTCCCCGCCACCACGGCCGGCACCCTTTGAGACCCCTCCCCCCAGCGAACCGCCGGACGCTCAACCGATCGATGCGACCGTGGATCTCAGCGGAGGCACCTCGTGACCCAACTCCATGACGCGCCCGGCGTGGCTCCCACCACCGCAGCGACCCCCACCAGCGGCGATGAGGGCTACTTGCTGCAGACCAAGGGCGTCGCCATCCGTTTCGGCGGTGTCCAGGCCCTGGGGGGTGTGGACTTCCGGGTCGAGCCCAACCAGATCGTCGGGGTTCTGGGACCAAACGGGGCCGGCAAGACGACGTTCTTCAACTGTGTCAGCGGGTTTGCCAAGCCCGATCAGGGCCAGATCTTCATCAAGGGCGAGGACGTGACCTCTTTGCGGCCCGACGAGCGGGTGACCAAGGGACTGGGTCGCACCTTCCAGCAGGTCGGTCTGATTAGGTCGTTCACGCTGCTTGAGAACCTGCTGGTGGCCCATCATCACAAGGTCGAGTATGGCGATGCAGCCGGCATGTTCGGGATGCCCTGGGCACGCGCGGAACAGAAGGAGGTCAAGCGACGGGCCATGGAGGTCCTGGACTTCTTCGGCATCGCCCATCTGGCCCACCGCACCCTGGATGGCTTGCCCTACGGGATGTTGAAGCTGTGTGAGGTCGCTGCAGTGATGGCGGTTGATCCCGACATCCTGATGCTGGACGAACCCCTGGCCGGTATGGCACCGGAGGAGGCGTCGGAGTTCTGCGACCGCCTGGTGTTCATGCGGGAGGCTTTGGGGATGGCGATCGTCATGATCGACCACCACGTGCCGCAGGTCCTGCGGGTCAGCGACTACGTCTTCGTGCTCAACTTCGGCACGCTGCTGGCTGAGGGGCAGGCGGAGGACATCCGCCACAACCCCGCGGTGGCCGAGGCCTACATGGGCGAGGGAGCGACGAGCCTTGACTGACAAAAGATGGCGCCCGGCCCGGCGTTCGCGACCCGCGGACGGCCCGTCGGATGTTGCGGCGATCCCGCCTCCACCCGGTGCGGAGATACCACCCCCACCTCCGCCATCCGGTTCCGACGCTCTTTGGGCGGACAACGACGGGTTACCGGACCAGACGCTGGAGTTAACCTCGGTCGGTGGGGAAAGCGGACCCGGAGATGCGCTGCTGGAGGTCCGCGGCCTGACGGCAGGGTATGGCTCGGTTCCCGTTTTGCGGGGTCTGGACTTCACCGTCAGAGCCGGCGAGACGGCGGTGCTGCTGGGGCTCAACGGCGCCGGTAAGACCACGACCGCCTCGGTGTTGTGCGGCAAGCTCAAGCCGACCGGTGGCACCGTGATGTTTGAGGGTCGGGATGCCTCGGGCTGGAATGTCAGGCAGGCGGTGCAAAACGGCATCGTCATGTGTCCCGAGGGGCGCAGGGTCTTCCCACAACTCACCGTGGGGGACAACCTGAACGTCGGGGGGTGGACCCACAGGGACGACCCCGACTGGTTGCAGGCCCGCCGTGAGGCGGTCTATGACTACTTCCCCCGCCTGCGTGAGCGGGCCGACCAGATGGCAGGGACGTTGTCGGGTGGCGAACAGCAGATGTGCGCCATCGGTCGCAGCCTGATGGCCAAGCCCAAACTGCTGATCATCGATGAGGCATCCCTGGGGCTGGCCCCCGTGATCGTCAACGACGTCTTCGAGATCGTGCGTCAGATCAACGCCGACGGCACCACTGTGATTCTGATCGAACAGAACATCGGCGCCCTGGCCGTGGCCACCCAGGGACTGATCATGGAGCAGGGCCACATCGTTCAACAGGTTCAGGGTGAGGAATTGGCCGACCCCGAGAACGTTCGCAAAGTCTTTCTCGGCTGACCAGCCGGCACACAGCCACACCTCAGGAGCACCACCATGAAGAAGTTGCCACCCAATGCCAGCCGCTACACGGCCGTCTTCACGATCTTCCTTGGCCTGTTCATCATCTACCTCGGCTGGAACGGCGCGGCGGGTCCCGATGCGGCCATCGACCTTCGTGCTCAGTTCCCCTACCTGATCTCAGGCGGTATGTTCGGGCTGGCCCTGGTCGGTGCGGGTATGACCCTGGTGCTCATTTTCGAGGGCAGGCGCGACACCCAGCAGTTGGCTGCGCAACTTGAGCGCCTCGCCGTGGCCGTCGAGCGCCTCGAGAGCGCCCGGGCGGTGCATGACCTGGCCCAGGCCAACAGCCGTGAGGAGGCCATCACGGTCCCGCCAGCCGTCCAGCCAGCGGTGCAGTCGGCGGCCCTGGTGCCCCCCTTCGAGCCCGGCCGCTAGCCGCGACACCGCCCCTCGGCCGAAAGAAAGTCGCCTCCCAGGGTTGCAAGAGTGGAGGCAGGGGCGTACATTACTCGTTCGCCGCACAACGGGGCACCCATGCCCCGGAGTGCAAATCCTACAATCGAGTTCACAACCCTCGAAACAGGATTGGAGCCCGGGCAAGACCCGGAGCGTCAAGACCCGAAAGCCGAGTGGCCCGCAGTTCACTGCCACCCACAGGAACTCGATGCACCTGACGCGACCCCGCTCCTTGAAAACTACACAGTGTGCCAAAAGTCAGTGCAATAAATACATGCATCCCGTCTGAGTTGGGGTTCGCCCTAGCTCACGATGAGTTTGTAGATTCCTTGATTCAATTGGACGACTGACAACGAATACTTGTCGGCGTTTAACCAGACCAAGGTCATTATCTCCGCAGAACTGTTCGCAGTTCTCTAATGGAGAGTTTGATCCTGGCTCAGGACGAACGCTGGCGGCGCGCCTTACACATGCAAGTCGAGGGAGAAGCACATCTTCGGATGTGTGGAGACCGGCGAACGGGTGAGTAACACGTGAGAAACCTACCCCGGAGATCGGAATAACCACGGGAAACTGTGGCTAATGCCGAATAT
>JBPCKA010000016.1:0-17021 GCA_051004735.1 Euzebya sp.
GCTACCGTTCAACTGGCCGAGTCAGCGAGCGAATAGCACGAAGCCTTCCATCGGCTCCCCGGGGGCCGGAAACACTGGCGCTCGAAGCACAAGGATCGGCAGCAGTATGGCACCGGCAGGTGGGTACGGCGCGTTCAATGCGGCCCAGCCGGCCTCGGATACCAGCCGATCTCGCATGGCTCAGTCTCAAGTTCGTCCGCGATCACAATAGTTCGGCAAGTTCCTCGGGGGTGATGTCTCCTCCGACCGACGCAGGTAGTGATGACTACCGCGGACATGGGTCTGGGCGTAGCCCGCACGCTGGAGTGCCCGGAGAAGATCACGGCCACTGACCCGCGGAAGGCGGGTCAGGGCGCGGCCACCTCAATCTCGACGATGTCGAGCTGGTGCTGCTCGTCGGGTACGGGAAGGTCATTCTTCCTGGCCGCCTCGAGGTAGCCCAGGACGGCCTCGCGCGTCTGTGCCAACGCTTCCTCACGGGTCTCCCCGTACGTGGAGAGATGCCCGAGCGCAGGGACGTAGGTCACCCAGACCTCATCACTGGGATCCCACTCGATCTCCACTTGGAAGCGTCTTGGAGCCATACGGGCATCGCTCGGCGTCCACGGGTCGCCGGCGGCCAGTACCACCTGCCCCCGAGGATGCTGTACCGAGCGCGCGCGCCGGGTCTTCGAGGTGCGCCAACCCCCCCGGAAGGGCTCCCAGCCGAGCTGCTCGGCCATGAAGCGCCGGAAGATCTCTGAGGTCCATGGCCGGTCCTCGTAGGCGAGCTCAGGGGCCACCTGCCCGGCGACGCCGCCGACTATCCCGAGCGTGCGGTCCCGACGTCGGCCCTGCTCGTGGATCCGGTCGGCCAGCACGCCGAGGAACGCCGGCGCCACACCCAGCTCCGCCGCCTCGGTCAGGGGGTGGGCGAGCAGGATGGGCACCTCTGACATCGTGGGAACGCTACCCCGCGCGCTGCACCCCGCGGCCACGTCGACCACGTGTGGTAGGACTGGCGTAAGGCCAGGCGTCCTCGCGACGTAATCCCCACCACTGGCTGCGGTCTGATCGTCGGGACCGTGTGATCGAAGGAGTTCTCGCATGTTTTCACGCACTGCACGGGTGACGGTCGTCACCGCAGCGCTCGCCCTGCTGATGGCCCTCCCCGGCACGGCACTGGCCGACCACCCAAGCATCGGAGGTGCCGAGTTCACCCCTGGCGGCTCTGGGGTCAACAGCGGCGGCGAGGGTGCTGAATGGACCCTCGAAGGCTCGTTCCTCACCGGCAACCCCCACAGCGACCTCGACTTCTTTGAGCAGGGCGGCAACACCTACGCCTCCGTCGGCACCATCGCCGCCGGCGTCAACGGGGGTGGCCAGACCATCGTGCAGCTGAGCGACGCGGAAGGCGCCCTGGCGCCGGCGTTCGTGGCCAGCCATCCTTCCGCCTCCTGCATCACCGACCCGGCCGCGGCCCTCGGCCTGCAGCACGACGTGGAGGCCACCCCCAAGGGCGACGTCCCACTCAACACCGAGTGGGGTGACCTGGCGGTCCGCGAGGACACCCAGCTGCTCATCGACGCCACCGACGCCGAGGGCCGCTGCCACGACAACGGTGTTTCCGGCCAGGGCCTGATCGACGCCCCGCGGGGTGGCCTCGAGTTCGTCGACGTCACCGACATCACCGCCCCCACCGAGATCGGCCTCACCAGTCACATCGGCGAGGCGCACACCGTGAACGTCGACCCCTCGCGCCCCCACATCGTCTACTCGGTAACGTCCGATGCCGTGTCGGTGAGCACCGACGACGACGACTGCGACGGCGATGGTGACACCGAAGAACTGATTCGCGAGAACGAGTGCTCAGAAGACTCAGACCGGTTCGACCTGGACGGCTTCGAGGTCCTGGACATCTCAAGTTGCTTGAACTTCCCCGACGACGCCACCATCGAGGAGAAGCGCGGCATCGCTGATGACGGCACCCTCATCGAGGGCGAAGGCTGCCGGCCGCTGGTCTACCGTTACCGCTATGAAGACCTGGACATGTCACTGGGACACACCAACCTCGGCATTGTCTACGGCTGCCACGAGCTCGAGGTCTACCCCGATGACACCTTGACCTGCGGCGGTGGATCGGCACTGTTGACCTTCGACATCTCCGGGATGTTCAACGACAACGGCACCCCCGATGACCGCACCGACGACACCATCAACGGAGACCCGCTGCCCTGTCGTCTGCGGGCGAGCACCTCGACCCCTGACCGCGCCACCGACGCATCGGTCCTCGACTGTGTCGAGGGCGGTACGGAGGAGGCCCCGGTCGACCTGACCGTCGCAGGGTGGATCGCCGCCGGCGCCCCCTCCGTGGAGGGCATCGAGCACGTGGCGAGCGCCTACCACATGGGCCGCGAGTCCTTGACCGGCGCCTTCGACCCTGCCTTCCCCGCGACGGAGGACATCGACTTCAATCACGAGAGCGAGTACACCCACTCGGGCAACTTCCTCCTGGCGACCGACGAGCGCGGAGGCGGCGTGCTGCCCCCGGGCGCGACCTGCACCGAAGGCATCGACAACACCGCGGGCAATGGCGGGGTCAACGCCTACGTCACCGACCAGTTGCTCGCAGAGCGCCCCGTCCCTGTGACCACCGCGGGGGAGTCGGCCTTCGACCCTGAACTGGCGTTCGCAAGCTACGCCCGGACCCCGGCCACGGAGGAGAACCCTGAGGGGGAGAAGGCGATCTTCCGGGCCACGGTCCGCACCGGCGCGCAGGCGACCATCTGCACCGCCCACGTGTTCCAGCAGATCCCCGGGCAGAACCGGATCTTCATGGGCTGGTACTCCCAGGGCACCCAGGTCATCGACTACATCGAGCACCCCGACGGGACCTTCGAGTTCCGCGAGGTCGGCTACTTCATCCCCGAGGCCGCCGACGAATGGGTCTCCCACATCTACGACGTCACCGAGAACGAGGACGGCACCTTCACCTACGCGGGTGCGATCGGCGACTTCCGTCTGACCGAAGCCGGTCGCAACGCCATCGACGTCTACTCCGTCACCCTCCCACCGCCGGCGCAGTTCGCCGCTGACGTCGTCGAACCGGTCGTTATCGAGCGCATTAACGGCTCCGGTGCCATCGACACCGCCGTCGCGGTGTCGCAGGACGCCTTCCCCGACGGATCCAACACCGCGCTGCTCGGCCGGGTCGACGAGTACGCCGACAACCTGGCCGGTGGCCCGCTGGCCGCCGCCGAGGAGGCCCCGCTGCTGTACACCGAGACTGGTTCGCTCAACAGCGAGACCGCTGCTGAGATCGAGCGGCTCGGCGCGACCCGCGTCATCGTGCTGGGTGGCACCGCCGCCGTCAGCCAGGCCGTCGAGGACGAGCTGGCCGCCGACGGCGTGACCGTCGAGCGCCTCGGCGGGGCCAACCGCTTCGAGACGGCGGCGCTGATCGCCGCCGAGCTCGGCAGCGCCACCGGTACGGCGTTCGTGGTCGAGGGCGAGAACACCGACCCCGAGCGCGGGTTCCCCGACCCGCTCTCGATCGCACCGCTGGCGGGGTTCCGGGGCGACCCGATCCTGCTGGTCAACCGCGACCGGCTGCCGCAGGAGACCATCGATGCGATGGCCGACCTCGGCATCAGCGACGTTGTCATCACCGGCGGCACGGCGGCGGTCAGCCAGACCGTCGAGGACGAGATCGCCGCGACCGGCACCAGCACCGAGCGGCTGGCCGGCGACACCCGCTACGAGACCTCCCAGGCGGTCTACGAGCGGCAGGTGGCCGAGGGCATGGACCCCTCGACCCTGACCCTGGCCACGGGCCTGGACTGGCCCAACGCGCTGGCGGCCGGGCCGGTCTCGGCCATCACCGGCACCACCTTCGCGATCATCGACGGCCAGGGGGGTGCCGACACCCTGGAGGCGCTCCTGGAGGCCAACCTCGCGGAGCTCCGCACCATCCGGCTGATCGGTGACACCTCTGTCATCACCACCGAGGTCGAGCAGGACATCAGGGCGGCTGTCACCCCCGAGGCCGTTGCCACCGAGGAGAGAACGCAGACCGCGGGCGTCGTCCCGCCGATGGGCACCGACGCTGCCCTGGCGATCGGTGGGCTGCTACTGCTCGGCAGCGCCGTCGTGCGTCGCCGCCGGGGTCAGCTGACCAGCTGACCGGCGGCCTGTCCCCGAGCACCCCTCCACACCACTGCCGTCGCCACCATTGCCCCGGCCACCGGCCGGGGCAATGCCGTGTCGAGGGCGGGGTCACCTCCGGGTCTATCCTCTGGAAGGTGAGTGGACACCAGGGGCCCGACGGGCGGGGCGGGCGGTACGTGGCCGGCCTGATGTCGCTGGTGCTGGGGCTGCTGATCGCCGGTGGCGGCAGCCCTCGCCCTGGTCGACGGACCCGTCGAGGAGGTCGTGCTGGTGGCATCCGACGAGCCATCGGTGGGCATGGTCGCCGCACCCATCGCCACGCACCTGGACGCCCCCTCCTGCTGACCGGCCACACCCAGTTGCCGGAGGCGACGCTCGCAGCGATCGACATCGGTGCGCCACGGCGGGCCACAGTCGTGGGAACGGAGGCGCTGATCGGACGAGGGAACCGCAGCGCACCGGATCGGTGCTCGTTCGTCGTCGACATCGCCCGGCGGCATCTCGCCCGAGGCCGCCGATGCGGTGTCAGCGGCCGCGGGAGCCGTCCAGCAGCCGGTCAAGCTCGACCTGGTGGCCCATCCCGTCACCGAGACCGTCAGCCTCGGCGTCCCCCCGGCACTGGTCGCCACGGTCGTCGGTCTGGCAGTCCTCGGGATCGCGCGGCTGGCGCAGCGGACGTCAACGGCATCGGCGACCTCGGCGACGACGCCACCCGGGACGGCACCACACGCAGACTCACTGGAGCCCACCGTCACCCTTTCCGGGGCTCACCTGGCATGGCGGGCGCTGGGCCTTGCCCTCCTGTTGCTCGCCATCGTCGCGGGGCGGATCGGGTCGCCCGACCAGTGTTCTCGACGCTTGCGATGTTGCTGACCGGGGTCTGGATGCGGAACCACCCGAACGTGGGGGTGAACTGCCCGTCGTCGCTGAGCGTCACGCCGTCGGAGTCGGGTCTGAAGCCCCACACGCGGGGCAGCCGGGCGACGCGACGGTCGACTGCAAAGGGGAAGTGCTTGGCCACGAGAGGACCGTACCCCCGGTCCGGGCATCAGACGCCAGGCCGCAGGGCCGGACGCCTCGCGGTGTTCTTCCTCGCCTTCCTACCGCAGTTCGTCGCCCCCGGCCGCGGGTCCACGGCGGTGTAGCTGGTCGTGCTCGGGCTCGTGTTCATCCTGCTCGGCCTGGTGACCGACGGGCTGTACGTCCTGGCGTCCGGCTCGCTCGGGGCGCTGATGGCCTCCCGCGAGCGGGTCGCCGCCGCCAGTCGGTGGCTGACCGGCGGGACCTACATCGCGCTCGGCATCACGACCGCCGTGTCGGGGCGGCGCCGGCGACTGACGCAGACCCGTCCCGACCGGGGCGGCTGACGTCGGTGTAGCCCACGTCGCGAGCTCGCCGACCAGCGCGAAGCCACCGTGCAGCTGATCGCAGAACTGCTGCACCCGTACCTGCCGGACGCCGACGACCTCGCCGTGCTGCTGATGGCCCACGCCATCTCGGGGGTAGGGACCAGCTGGGTCGGTACTGCCTGCGCCACCGCGACCTGTCCATGCAGCGCATGGTCGACGTCCAGGTCGCCGCCTGCCTGCCCGGCCTGCACGCCCTTCGCGATGGCGTGGTACCCGGCGGACAGCGCACCTCGGATTGATCTGCGGACGGCTCGACCGTCGCATCCCGAGGTCGACATCGATTGCCCTTAGCCCGATGACTGCCTCGGAGAAGCCGCACGCAGCCGGCGAGGTCAGTCGCGCCACCAGCTGACGACGGGGACGTCCATTGGTGCGAAGCCCGTCACGTCGCGGGTCACGACCGACAGCCCGTAGACCGCCGCGGTGGCGGCGACCATCCCGTCGGCGAACCCGATGCCCCGACCGGCCGAGTCCGCTGTCGCCCGCTGATCCGCGTGCCAGCGGGCCGCCCTGTCGTCGTAGGGCAGCACCAGCAGTGACGACCTGAGGATCGCGTCGACGTACGCGGACACCTGCTCGCGTCGTCGTCCCGCCGGCAACCGTGCGACGCCGTACCGAAGCTCGTGCACCACCACCGCCGCGGTGCAGACGACGGCACGGTTGGCCTCAAGTGCCGCCATGACCGCGGGGTCGGGGCGCGGGCGCGCCCCCTCCGACAGAACGTTTGTGTCGAGGAGGTACTGCACCTCAGTCGTCGAAGGGACCGGGCCGGCCGGCCTCAGATGACCGCAGATCCGCCGCCCAGCCGTCGTCGGGCAGGTCGTCACGGTGATCGCGTCGGAAGCCGTCGATGGCGACCCAGATATCGGGGCGGCCCCGCACGAGGACGTCGTAGTCCTGCTCCGATACGACCCGCGCCACCCCTCGGCCCCTGCGGGTGATGCGCACCTGATCGCCGCCCTCGACGGTGTCCAGCACCTCCGCCAACCTCCGGCGGGCTTCGGCGACCGACATCTCGTGTACATCCATCTGTACATCCTACCGTCCCTGCTGGAGATGACTCCTGAGGACCTCGTGACCGACGAGGCCTTGGGGGCAGTTGTCCAGCATGCAACCCGTACTTGGCTGTGTCGATGACGTGGAAGTGCCAGCACTCGTCGATGGCCTTGGTGGGGACGTTGTACTCTTGGGCCCTAGGCATGCCTCGAAACCGCGAACCAGCCAGTACACCGGGAATCCCCCAGCTGTCACCTGCCGAACGTCACGTGATTGAGCTTGTCGCCACGGGGGCCAGCAACCGTGAGGTGGCGAAGGCACAGCAGGTCAGCGCCAAGACGGTCGCCAACCAATTGACGGCCGTGTACCGCAAGCTCGATGTGGCATCGCGAACCGAGGCGGTCCGAGCCCTCCTGGACTGGGGCAGCAATGGACCCGGCCATGAACCCGCCGACATTGATGAGCACGTGTTGGCCGACCGCGGCACGCAGCAGCGTGCGCTGGCCGCCCAGCAGGCCGCCCTGGCCCATGGCCGCGGCAGTGTGGTCGGACTCATCGGCGCCGCTGGACTCGGAAAGACCCGACTCACGCGTGATGCTGAGGCCACAGCGTCCAATGCGGGGCTGACTGTCCACCGCCTACGGACCGTTCGAACCGCACAGGGGACGTTCGCTCTGCTGCAGGCGCTGGCCACGGCTCTCGGCGATCCCCCGCTGCCCATCAGCACCCAGCCGAACGCCGCCCTGACCATGGGTGAGGCGGTGCTGGTCATGCTGGAACGCCAGGCCCCACGCGGCCCGCTGTTGATCGTTGCCGAAGACCTGCACGACGTCGAGGAGGGATCGCTGGCCGCACTTTGCCACGTGGCCGAGCACCTAGCGGACATCCCGGCCGGGCTGGTCGCGACCTGGCGGCCCACCAACGAAAGCCCGTCCTTGGCGCGCTTGGCCACCATCTCCACCGTCCGCACGCTGCCGCTGGAGCCGCTGAGCCCGCAAGGCGTGGACACGATCGTTCGCAGTCGACTGGGCCAAACCCCGAGCGAGGAACTGCGGCGGCTGCTCGACGCCGCCGACGGCATCCCGTTCTTCGTCCACGAGCTCCTCGACGGCCTGACGCTTGAGAACCGCGTGAAGGTGCATCGTGACGAGGTCGGTCTGACCGACGACTCGTTGCCAGGCATCATCACCCGGAGAATCGGCGCTCAACTGGCACAGCTGAGTGCCGAGGCGGGCCACACCGTCAAGATGGCTGCATTGCTCGGCCCGCAGCTGGTGACTGAGGAACTGGCCATCGCGCTGGGGGTCGACCCGTGGGAGCTCGCCCATCACATGGCGGAGGCGGTCGATGGCGCCCTATTGATCCGGGACGGAGCGGATGTTCGCTTCCGTCACGATCTGGTCAGACAAGCGGTGGTCGCAGCGACACCACCGCCCGAACAAGAACGGCTACGGCACGAGATGGTCCGCGGTATGGCGGCCGCCGACGCCCCGCCGTTTCAAGCGGCCGATCACATCGCCTGGCGAAACGCCGAGAACACCAGCGCGGCCGCCCCCGGGACCGACTTCGACGCGGTGGCCTGGCTGCACGGTATGGCTCAGGCCGAGTTGGTTGCGGCACCTGCGTCCGCCGCCGGTCGGCTGCAACAGGCCATCCGGTTGACCACGGATGAGATCAAGCTGTGGCCACTCCGATTGGATCTGGCGCGGGCGCGCATCTTCGGTGGTGAGTTGGATGAAGCCCTTGCGGTGCTCGAACAGACGGCCCCTCTGGGCGAGGTGATCGATTGGGCGCGTCCCGAGGCAACCGGGCATCCGCGCGATGTCGACATGCTGTCAAGCGAGGTCCTGTTCATGCGTGGTGCCCTCCCCCAAGCGTTGGAGCACATGGTGTCAGTGGGCCGTAGCGACCATCCCAATGCACCGCTTTGCCTTGCCGATGCCGGACTGACCCACCTGCTGATGGGCAACACCGACACGGCATTGGCCTTCGCTGAGGAGTCAAGCGTCCACCCCGGCGTGGTCAGCGACTCTCGTGGCGTGGTCGCGGCGGCCTCGGTCAAGGCCTGGGTGCACACCATGCGGCTCGATGCCGATCAGGCGATGCGTCATGCCGAGGGCGGGCTTCGTCACGCGGAGCGCCACCGGGACGCCCATTACGAGCTGCCCTGGCTGACCGTCGGCCAGGTACACCTCAATTCTCACGATCTGGGGGCGGCTATGGATGCCTTCACCCGGGGGGCCGGACAGGCCGAGGAGTTTGGGATTGGCTGGCAAGCGCCGATGTACGGCGGGTTCATGGCCACGACACTCGATCTGGCCGGACACTGGCGAGATGCGAGGGTGCAGGCACAAGCCGCGATAGAGATGAGCAGCGAAACCACCTACGTCGTCAGCGGCACGGTCCCCTTCGTGATCCTCGCCCGCATCGCGCGACGTCTCGGCGACCTTGAGCACGCCGGAGTGATGCTCAAGCAGGCCGAGAACCTGCTGGCCAAGGGGGCCACGGATTCGGCGGACCAAGTCATTTTCGAGCGGGCACGATTGTTGACCGAAACCGGTCGGGCTGAGGAAGGCGCGGCCGCGATGCAGTTCCTGTTGGGTCGCCTCAGCCAGGGTGGTATCTGGCTTCGTATCGCCGAGTTCGCCCTTGCAACCCGGGCCATCGCCGATGCGGCGGGCTCGGAGGATTTGCACGCGGCGCTGGATGAGGGTCTGGAGCAAGTTCTGTCGGGCAGTTCCAGACCGTGCTGGGCGACACGTATGGCGGCGCTTGACCAGGCCCTGCTCGACGGTGACCTGCCGATCATCACTGGTGCGGTCCAGGCGCTGGTCGACGGCGGTCTGCCGAGATTGTGGGCTGCGGAGATCCGCTCGCTTGAGATGCAGGTTCGACTCCGCCATACCGGCGCAGCCCGATCGGACCGGGGGGAGGTCGACGGCATCCTTGCCGAGCTGGTGGCGGTAGGTGCAGTCGCGCAGGCAGCCGCCCTGGCAGGGGTCGCGGCAGATCACGGCCTGGACTGCTCGGCACCGCCATGTCCCAACACGGGCTTCGCCGCGCTCTCCCACGCCGAACACGCCATTCTCACAGTGCTCGGCGACGGACTTCCGAACGGAGCGATCGCGCGCTCGCTGTCGATGTCACGTCAACGGGTCGAAGGGCACCTGGCCGAGCTGCGCCGGAAACTCGACGTCACCAGCCGAGCCGAGTTGATCGCGATCGCCGAGCAAGAGTCGGTCTGACTGGACTGATGTTGTCCGTCACGGATTCTTGCGCGGGAAGATTGAGCACAACAAATCCAAATTGAGTACATCGCGCGGCGGGTCGGGCAGGCAGGGTGAGGGGATCAGTGCCAGGCAGGGGCATGACCAGCCACCGATCCAAGGACGACCGCGATGCGCCATTTCCCGATACATACACCCCACCGACGGACCCGCGGGGTTTGGACAGCGCTGGCCCTGGCCCTGGGTCTGATGGTTGCCCTGTTGGTGCCGGCGACGCCAGTGAGCGCCAGGGCGACGTGCTGACGGCCATCGACGTGTCGTTGCCGAACGCGACCGCGGTCGCGGTGGCGCCGGATGGGACCCCGGCGGTGCTGTTCGTCAACAGCTTGTTCTCCGCCGACGGTCTGACGTTGGTGGACTGCAACGATCCGCTGTGCGCGGGGGGTGACGAGTCCACGGTGATCCTGACCGATGCCAATCCGAACTACACCGATCTGGCGATCGACGCCGCCGGCAACCCGGTCATCGTGTACTCGAGCAGCAACAGCGTGTTCGTCATCCACTGCGACGATTCGAGCTGTGCGGGCACCGAGGACCCGACCACGCTGCAGGACGACACCGTGAGGAACAAGCGCGCGGTCGCCGCCGAGGTCGCTGCCGACAACCCGATCGTGACGTTCTACGACGATCCATTGGCGACGGGCCTGACAGCCGGGACGAGGCATTCGTGAGGGGGCGCTCGACTGACCGCGCGTGTGGTGCCCCCGCGGCCCGTACGGTACAGGCTGGCCCCAGACGCACGCGGGGCGATCAGGTCTCGATGTCGGCCAGGGCTGCGGCTGCATCCACCGGATCCCCGCGGCGCAGATCCGGGACGCCATCAAAGCCCGATCCGGGCTGATGATGGTGCCGGTGCCTCGATTCACGGCCGTCGCCGCATGAATGGCATCTCTGGCATCAAGGCGGTCGTGATCAGCGAACAACCTGGGCGCAACCTGAAGATCCTCGACCGTCACATCGTGCAGAACGCACAGTGCGGACACTTTCACTGCGCGGCGATGGCTGCATGCCTGTCCCCCGTGCGTCGCGCGCGCTGACGCAGGAACTCCTGAACGACCTCGACGCTGGCCTCGGCGTCGAACGCACCATCGGCCAGTCCTGCGACCAGGGCCCGACACGATTCCCGATAGGGATGGTCGACCCCGACGGCGTAGGCGAACGCCGCCGTGTCCACCAATGCCCGAGGAAAGCTCACAGACCCGACATCTCATCGGCCGCCTTCCGCTTCATGACCTCCCAGTCCTCGACCGGCATCGGCTCTGCTGCCAATAGCGCCTGTCCAGCCTCGTGGCGAGCGTCCAACAGGATCTGCACACGTCGGTCAAGCGTTGACATGTGCATAGCATGCCAACGCCACTGTTGGTCACACAACGGGTCGTTGGGCATCCGCGTGGAACTGTCGGATCCGGTTGGGTTCGACGGGCTGCCATTGGGGTGGAGTGGTCGGCGACGATTCAGCCGCCTGGGCAGGGTGCGTCGTCCTGCGCCTTGAGTTCGTCGAATTGCGTCACGGTGATCGGTCCGACGTTGACCACGACAACCTGATCGTCACATCCCGCCACAGCCTCAAGGGTTTCTGGCGGGTTGGTCTGACCAACAGCCAGGAACGGGACGTCCGCGTCGGCCGCGACGCCGGCGGCCGGTAGACCGTAGGCCCAGCCAAGCTCCCTGGTCGCGTCCAGGATCAGGTAGCGACGCGGACCGGTCTCGGGCTGCTGCCACAGTTGCGCGGCAATTTGGCGGGCGGTGTCGAAGCGAGTCGCACCCGCGGTTCGTCGTGCGCCCGGAAGGGTGTCATACACCGCCGCCAGCGCGGCCTCGCCACCAAGAAGATGAATGGTCGCCGGACTGTCAGCGTCCAGGAAGGACTGGGCGGCTGGGTGGACCCCTTCAGTCGGGGTCAGGACGATCGGGGTTCCGGTGTTGGCGGCGTAGCCACCGCCGGTGACGGAGTCGGCCCAGGCCGCCGTGGGGTTGCCCTCGGGCCCAAACGCCCTGGCGATTGCCACCTCACCGGTGTCCCCGAACAACGCCCGGGCCTGTGTCGCGATGGCCGTGGAGGTCTCAAAGCGCGAGGCACCCATCAGTCGTTGGACGGTGTATCCGCGCTGCGACAACTCCAACTCGACCCGTTCCGACAACGCAGCCTCACCTCCCAGCACATAGATGGTTGCGCTACCGGTCAGGACCCGGTCGAACTCCTCCAGTGCACCCAGGTTCAGTTCACTTGAACGGGTGAGTAGCAACGGGCCCTGCTGGGCCAGAACAGCACCCGACAGGGCGTCGGCAAAGTTCTCGACGGTGGCCAGCACGCCGTAGTCGGCGGTCCCGCCGTGCAGTTCCGGGAACCGGTTCTGGCTGACCCCGATGGCTGCGTTGATGGCGTCGTCCAACTCTGCTGGCGTTGGACCAGTTGGGTCGGGCGGCGGCGGTGGTGGGGTGCCCCCGTCGGGTGGGGGCGCACCGGCCGCGTCGGGAACGTAGAAGAACCCGCCGCGGGAATCCCCCTCTTGGTAGTCAGGGTTGGAGGTTTCAAACACCACCGACCCGTTGTCAGCGACGGCACGGCTATGCGCGGTAAAGCCGCTGGTGGGCAGCGTGGCCCCCGCCCGCAGGTCGCCACGCACGACTTCTCCGCCTGCGATGCTGACCCGGTAGATACCCGTCTGGGTGTCCACGGTCTCCGGCGGCTCTGCCGGACCAGCCAACTCGTTGGGCGACTGAAACAACACGTGGGCGGCATTTGCGGAAAGTTGTGGCGCAAACGACCCCTCGGTGCCGGGGCCAGTGGCTCCGGGTGCAATGCTCAGCAACCGGGTGGTGCCGTCGACGCGGTCGCGCAGGTAGATGTCCTCCCTGAAGTTCGTGTCACGGCTGTCATAGACCCCCGTCTGTGTCTGGAAGGCCACATACCGACCGTCGGCGCTGACGCTTGGAATCGTGGACCCGGCATCCGCAGTGGCGGTCAGGTTCTCATACCCCCCATTGGTGAAGTCGGCGACCCAGACGTCGGTGTTGCCGGAGGAGTCGATGCCGCCGATCGCGTCCGCCTCTGAGGCGAAGGTCAGAATCGACCCGTCACCGTTCAGGTCAGGGCTTTCGCTGCGTCCCCCGGAAGGGATGCAACCCGCCGTGTCGGCGCTGATCAAGGTGTGTTGGGCGCTGGCCACGGTGAAGGCGTAGACCCCTCGGGAGGCAAAGTCCCCACACAGTTCAAACGGGTTGCCGTCAGTGCTGTAGGCCAGTCGGCTGCCGTCGCCAGCGATGGCGATACTGCCTTCGGCCCCGAACGTTTCGCCCGCGCCGTTCACGGTGATCAAGGTCGTTTGTTGTGCCTGTCGGTCCCGCAGGAACAGCACGTCTTGTTGGTTGGCGGTGGAGTCCTCGTAGTCCGCATCCAGCCGTTCGTTTCTGCTCAAGAATGCCACATAGCGGCCGTCGTGGCTGATCTGGGGCGCGGTGAACCCGGCGGCGCCACCCCCGCTGCGCCCGTTCGGTAGTGCCGTGATCAGTTCGAAGATGCCTTCGACCGTGTCGTAGACGAACACGTTCTCGCCGGTCTGGGTGACTGATGGGGTCAACGCCACGGTGCTGTTGAAGGCGACGAACCGTCCGTCAGGCGTGATCGATCCGAAGTTGGAATTGTCGGCGGTTCCTGAGCCGGACGTGTCGCCGCTGCCGCCAGCCAAGCGGACCGGTTCGCCGGATAGCTGTTGAAAGTCCGTGGCTCCCGCAGAAACCGACGGCAGGAGCAGCACAGCAAACACGGTCAGGACGACCATGCTCGATCGGGCGGCGGTGAAAGGGCAAGTGGGCATCGTGATGGTCCTTGGTTTGGCGGTCGACGTCGTTGCGGCAGGATGACTCGACGGCCTGCCACGTTGCGGGCTCTTGGCGTCGGTGTCGATAGGAGAAACTTCCTACGCCCCCGCTCGCCTGGTCGTCTGTCGGTCAGGACTTTGCGGGCCAGGATGACAGAACATCAGACGGCCCAGATCACGGTTCAGGTCCGACTGGTCAACGAGTCAGTGGTGACGGGCCGAGTGACCGCCGCAGCGGGGAACCATCTGCTGCTGCACACCCCTCGCGGCACGACCGCAGCGCCCTGGTCGGCAGCCCGATCGCGGCGGGCGTACTCGATGAGCTGGACGGTCAGGATTCGCAACCCTGCTGACCGCTGCTAGACGGTGCCGCGGCCTCCGGCGCACGGCTCATCCTGATGGAAGCCACTGGGCCTACTAAGAATCTCAGCTGAGCAAATATCGACTGTCGGCACCCAAGGCGAGCGCGAGCTGATGCTGCCGGGTATCAAGGGTGACAAGCCGCACCTCGTTCTCGATGCATACCTGCGCGATAAGCGCGTCATGAATGCTGCCGGCAAGGTCCAGTTCTGTGGCGCGGGCGAACGTGGCACGCACTGCGGACGCGGAGGTTGGCAACAGCCGGTCGTCTTCACCCGTCCACGGCCCGAGGAGAGTGCCGGTCGCGGCTGCGGTTTGCCCGAACGCACGACGGAGGACGGCGAATGTCTCGGCAACCACGATCACAGGCACTTTCGTCTGGCTCGTCAGTTCGGCTCGCGCTAGATCGTGGTGCTCATGTTCTGCCACCAGTGCGGCGACCAAAGCGGACGTGTCGATCATCGGTCTGCACGGTCGTGCTCGATCGCTTCCTTCACTTCTGCAGTGGTGACTCGACGTCCGACAGAGAGAATTGGCAGTCCGTCATCGGCGACCTCAACCGTGCCCTCCCCTGGCGCCCTAGTCAGTAGGAGGCCGTCGGTGGTCCGGCGCAGCAGTACCGATCCGGGGGTATCCACTACCTGTTCACGCCACCCCTTGGGCAACACCAGGCGGCCCTGAGCATCGACCCGCAACCTGACCGCCGATGGTGAATTCATGCCACCCACACTATCACCATCTCGGGTGAGCTCAGAAACCTAGGTCCGTTCGGCCATCCGCGGGCTGTTGCGGGTCTGCCCGCCCGAGAGCAGACAGTCGCCACCCGCGGCCATCAAGACACCCCCGACACCGACCCCTGCATTCCCGCGCTCATTGCTGCGGTTAGGCTCGACGGTTCCCCACTCGTCGTGCTCTGAGGAGCAGCGCAGTGATCATGTTGCCCTCGGGCAGCAGGGTCAGTCGTGCTCGCGTGTCGAGGAAGCGAGCCGTACCGCAATTGACTGGGTGTCATCGAGATCGCCGCGTGCGACGGCCATGACGAGGTCGTGCGCCTCGTCGTTCGTAAGGGTCAGTCGATAGCCGTTCATGCCGTAGAAGGCGATGACTGCGGCCAGGCCGAGTCGCTTATTGCCATCGACAAGGGCGTGGTTGCGAACAGTCGAGTGGAGCAACGCCGCAGCCTTGTCGTGGACAGAGGGGTACGCGTCCTTGCCGAACGCCGTCGCGCGTGGCCGGCCAGCGGCCGCTTCGAGCAACCCGATGTCGCGAACCTCGAGCGCGGGAAGCAAACGCCGTGCGATGTGCAGCAGATCGTGGACGTCGAGGTAGATCATTCGCCGAGACGCCGCAGCGCTTCGGCGTAGCGGGGCAGTTCCTCGTCGAGCACTTCGTCCAGGAGTTCCTGGCGGCTGGTGCGCTCGATGTAGGTACGGACCGCCTCTCGGGCGACCTCTTGCATCGAGCGCCCCTCGCGTGCGGCGCGGCGGCGCAAGGCTTCCGTCTCGGCCGCGTCCAGTCGCAGTGTCATCGCCATAGGCGCCATGATACCGCCACTGATACCAGATGCCGACGCGCACAGGGGACTCGACGTTCCCCGGCTGCCATCGGATGGCCCTGTCAAGGCTCGCGAGAGGGTCGCACGCTGGGCACATAGGATGGCCGCACAGAAACCCGGAAGCGTGCGGCCCTACTCTCCGTTCGCCAATCGGTCCTGGTCGCCGCTGCTGTGAACTCGCCGCCCGGACGATCTCCGGCCTAGCAGCCAATCAGCTCCCAAGTAGACCGTCGGAAGACCTGACCCTGATAGCCGGCCGCGATCCAGCGCTATGCCCACGTCGCACCCGAGTTGCGACGAGCGACCGCCGATCAAATGGTCTCTGACCTGCGGTGATGTGGTGGTCAGGGGCGGGGTCGAACCGCCGACCTTCCGAGTTTCAGTCCCACGGGGGGCCCTGTGACGTTCCGTGAGGTACCGCAAGTCCAGTCTCCGCCTGAGTTCTCGGTCGATAGCCTTCACACGCCACCGTGGCGTTTCGTGACATACATGGGCAGTAACGTGGTCAGTGGCGCCTCCGAGAAAAAGTTCAGCACCCGGGCAAGGTCACAGGGCTCGGGCACGTCGGCCACACGGCTACCCGAGATCGACCAGCTCCACAACAACTGCCGCAGGGCGGTGCCTTGTGAGACCGAGCCCCGGGCATTGGCCCGTAGCTATGGGCCTGCGGGCGGTCGCTCGCCGGTCGTGACGCGTTGAACCCCCTGTTGAGCATGCTGTTTCTCACCAGGTCGCCAGGTGCTTGTCTGTTGGACGGCGTCGTCGAGGCGCAGGCGGTTGACGTGTCCTGCGCCGACCAGGGCCTTCACAAACCGGTGGTCCTTCGGACGCACTGCGGCCAGTTTCGACACGCAGAGGTCGTGGATCTCTGGGAAGAAGGCGGTCAGTTCGCCGTGATCGTCCTCACCGATGACTTCGTGTACCGGATGCCGTCGAAGATGTAGGCGCCATCGTCGTCTCGCTGCTGCCACACGAAGTCTGATACGAGGCGAGTGACGCGCCGGTCAGCGCCCTGAAGGAGCGCCACATCAAGTTCCCCGTGGCCGAAGGTGATGATGGCCGGCCCGAGCTGGCTGTGGAGCCAAGCCGCCGTCTCCGCGCAGTAGACGTCGAGGAACCGGGCGCCGTCGGGCACCCGTGCCCTGACCGCCAAGCGACGGGTGCGCCAGTCCCGCGGCACGTGTCCCCGCCGCATGAAGTGTTGGGCCTCCCATTCTTCGTCGATGAAAGAGAGACCTGGATCCGGCCTGAAGCGGCTCAGCGTCTCGCCGAAGCAACCACCGAGGACGGTTGAGAAGTACAGGACGCTGAATCCGCCGGCGTAGCTGTCGAAGCGGTTGCCAGCGCGGGAGTCACCTACGTCAACGGCGCGGCGTTCCGGCGGTTGTAGCGGGGGGGGGGGGGCGAAAAAAACACCACAACCCACCCCCCACAGGACCCTCGAAAC
>JBPCKA010000017.1:0-46658 GCA_051004735.1 Euzebya sp.
GACAGCATGTGTGGACGACCCGCACCGTGGTGTGACATGCACCACATCGACTACTGGCGCAACGGCGGGCCGACCGATCAGGCCAACGGGGCGTTGCTGTGCGGCAGACACCACACCTATGTTCATCACGGCGGCTGGAAGCTGGTCTATGACCACCCCGCCCAACAACTCATCCTCACCCGTGCCAGGCCCGACGGGACTGAATGTCGACGGACGGTCAACCTTGCCCGCCCGCTGCGATCTGAGCCGGGCCCTGAGCCAGGCCCCGAGCCAGGGCGGGACTCTGGCTGTGAGCCGGAGCGATTACCGCTCTGACCAGCACCCCACCGACAGGTGGGGCGTCTGGCACGCGCGGGTATGCACGCGCGGGTATGCGCGGGTATGAAGGTGGTCAGGGCGCGCGGGGCCGCCCGCAGTCGGCCCCGCCGTGTGGATGCAGCCCCCGCAGGGAACTGCGAGGCGACTCACACACTGATGACCTATCGACCGCTGTCGGTCGCCAGTTCGACATCCCCCCCGGTTGGAGTCCAGATTCGGGGCGAGGGGATCGGAGTCAGGTGCAGCGACCCGCGTCCTGACTGTGCACTCCGTCAAGTAGGGTTCTTAGCGAGGATGTGAGAGATCCCACCGGCGAGCGCAGGCGTCGGTGGAGGCATCGGCAGGCAGGAGGAGCGATGAGTGAGGACGGGGCGGCCGAGCAGCGGCGCCTGGCGTTGATCCGACTGGGCCCGGAGGGCCTGCACCACCTCCTCCGCGCGGTCCCCGAGGTCGCCCTGGCGCTGGCCAGCGACGGGCCACTGGCCCCCAGCACCTACGGGCATCACCATCCCCTCGGTGACCCGCCGGGGAAGCTGCCGGCCAACCTCCACGCCGTCGCGCAGGCCCTCGGCACGCGGCGTGGTATAAGCCTGCTGTTGGAGGCGCTGGACCGCGACGGGCTGCAGTTGCTGGGGCTGGCCGACTGGCACGGCGGGGTGCTCACCGTCGAGCAGGTGGAGGCGGAGGCGGGCGAGGGCGCGGCGGCTGGCCTGGAGCACGCGGCGGAGCGCCTGCGACGGCTGACCCTGGCAACACGCGACGACGGCTGGCTGCGACTGTTGCCGGACGCGCGCGGCCGTGTCGGCTACCACAACCCCCGGTTCGTCGACATCGCCGGTCAGTGGACCGTCGCAACGCTGCGCGAACGGCTTACGACGCTCGGGGTCTCGCCCCTGCCCACCAGCAAAGACGATCTGCTGGCGGTGTTCGAACAGCGCCTGCGCGATCACCAGGCGATGCAAGCGACCGTGTCGGCGCTGGACCATGGTGCCCTGGAGGTGCTGCAGACGCTGCTGCGGCACGGTCCCAGCTACCTGTCGGCGGTTGACATCGACTACTGGCACCGCAGCTACTACCGCCGTGAGTCGGCCCATCCGCAGCTCGACGCGCTGGTCGACCGGGGCCTGGTGCACGTGTGGTCCGACGAGCAGTACGCCACCACATTTCAGGACGTCGCCGTCGGGCTGGACGGCCGGCTCTTCGACCGCTGGACGTTGGGCTCTGGCCCCTCGCTGAGCGACGGCGAGGCACCTCTGCACGACGACCCCCCGTTCGTGCCTGCGTGCACCTCGCTGCTGGAGCGGGTGCTACAGCGGTGGGCGGGCGATCCGGCGCCGGCGCTGCAGTCGGGTGGCATCGGCGTGACGCAGGTCCGGGCCGCCGCCAAGGCGTTGGGGGCAGCAGAGGGCGAGGTGGGCCTGCTGGTCCACCTGGCTGCCCAACTGGGGCTGGTCGGCAGCGTCGAGATCGGCGCGCCCACCGGCCGGGGGCGCAACCGCAGGGTGTCGATGGGCTGGGCGCCCTCACCGTTGGCCTCCGCGTGGCGCGGGCTCGACCCGGCGGAGCAGTGGGCGCACCTGGTGCGCCAGTGGGTCATCGACCCGAAGCTGCGCGACGCCTTGGGCCTGCCGAACCGCTATCAGGTCAGCGTGCCCGACGACCCGACGCATCTGGCTCGCCGGGCGGTCCTCCGCCTGCTGCTGGATCTCTCCGAGGGGACCGGCCTGGAGCCAGAGCCCATGCTGCGTCAGCTGTATGACCGTTCGCCGGTCCACCCCTGGTCGGCGTTGTGGGACGGCATCATCGGCGGTCTGCGAGCCCTCGGGCTGGTGCCGGTCGACGGTCCGGTCGGGCTGTCGACGTTGGGCCGGCTGGTGCTGACCAACCCAGCCGATGTGGCCGCCGCCGTGGCACGCCGGGGCGCCGACGCCGATGGCCCGTCGCTGGTGGTGCAGGCCGACTTGACCGTCATGGCGCCGCCCGAGACCGACCCCGCGGTGATCGCCCATGTGGACGCCTTCGCCGACCTCGAGGCGTCCGGCACCGTGCGGACCTACCGGCTGACCGACGCCTCGATCGGGCGCGGGCTCGACGCCGGCCACACGGCGGAGGAGATCGTGGCCTTCCTGACCGAGCACGCCGCCGCGGGCGTCCCCCAGCCGGTCCGGTACCAGATCATGGACGTCGGTCGCCGACACGGGCAACTGGTGGCGGGAAGCATGGCCAGCTACCTGCGCTGCGAGGACCCCGGACTGCTGGCGCGGGCGGTCGCGCTGAAACGCGCCAAGCTGGAGTTGCTGGCGCCCACGGTCGCCGTGTCGGGCCTGTCAAGGGACAAGCTGATGGAGGCGCTGCGCAAGGCCGGCCTGATGCCGACGGTCGACCAGGCCGACGCGCAGGGCGACGCGGGCCAGCAAGGGGCCGTGGGACGGCTCGGATGGGGTCGCCCCGACCGCATCATGCCGCTGCGCGCCGCGGTCAGCCGGCCCGACTCCGCCCTGGCGCGCCGACTGTCGGCCAAGCCCGACGGCAGCGGCGTGATGACCGACGAGGGCCGCTGGGTGACCGACCCCAGGGACGCCGAGCGGTTGGGACTGCTGTGAGGAACAACCGAAGTGTCGAGGTGCGGCGTTGAGCGATCCGTCCAACCCGTTGATCGTGCAGTCAGACCGGACGGTCCTGCTGGAGGTCGCAAGCCCCAAAGCGGGTGACGCCCGCATCGAGCTGGCCCGGTTCGCCGAACTGGAGCGGGCGCCCGAGCACATCCACACCTACCGGCTGACGCCGCTGTCGTTGTGGAACGCCGCAGCCGCGGGCGTGACCCCCGACGGGGTCGTGGAGGTGCTGCAGCGGTTCGCCAAGTATCCGGTGCCACAAGCGGTGCTGGTCGGCGTGGCCGAGGACATGGCCCGGTTCGGGCGGTTGGAACTCGTGGCTGACGACGACACCGGCGACCTGGCGCTGGTCGCCGACACCGTCGCCCTGCTCGAGCTGGTCGCATCAGAGCGCACCGTCGCCGGCCTGCTGGGCCAGCGTCTGGACGGCAATCGCTTCGCGGTCCCCCTGGCCAGCCGGGGCCCGCTGAAGCAGGCACTGCTGGCCCTCGGCTGGCCGCCGGAGGACCGGGCGGGTTACGTCGAGGGCGTGGGCCTGGACCTGGCGCTGCGCTGCCTCCTTAGGCCCTACCAGCAGGAGGCGGTGGAGGTGTGGTGGTCGAGAGGCTCCACTGCTGGCGGCAGCGGGGTGTTGGTGCTGCCGTGCGGCGCCGGTAAGACGATCATCGGCATGGCCGCGATGGCCCACGCGGCTGCGCGCACGCTCATCCTCGTCACCTCGATCACCGCCGCGCGCCAGTGGAAACGCGAGCTGCTGGACAAGACGACCCTGACGGCGGCACAGGTCGGGGAGTACAGCGGGCAGCGCAAGCAGCTGCGTGAGGTCACCATCGCGACCTACCAGGTCCTCACCTGGCGCGACCGCCGGGGGTCTGCGGCGGGCGGGGAGGAGTTCCCGCACCTGGAGGTGGTCGACGGGCACCCGTGGGGGCTGGTGGTCTATGACGAGGTGCACCTGCTGCCGGCGCCGGTCTTCCGGGTCACCGCCACGATCCAGGCGGTCCGCCGCCTGGGGATGACCGCCACGCTGGTCCGTGAGGACGGCAAGGAGGGCGACGTCTTCTCCCTCATCGGCCCCAAGCGATACGACGCCCCCTGGCGTGCGCTGGAGGCGCAGGGATGGATCGCGCCGGCGACCTGTGTGGAGGTCCGCGTCAACGCCGACCTCGACGAGCAGATGGCCTATGCCGTGGCGCCGGCCGCACAGCGCTATCGAGTGGCCGCCACCGTCGCGGCCAAAAACAGCGTCGTGGACGAGCTTGTGCAACGCCACACCGCCGCAGGCGACAGGGTGCTGGTCATCGGCCAGTACCTGGACCAGCTGCGGGCGCTGGCCGACCGGCTGGGGGCTCCTGTCATCACCGGCCAGACCTCACAGCGGGTCCGGGCCGAGCGGTTCGCGGCGTTCCTTGCCGAGGAGCCGTCGGTGCTGGTGGTCAGCAAGATCGCCAACTTCAGCATCGACCTGCCCGAGGCGAACGTCGCTGTGCAGGTGTCCGGCGCGTTCGGCAGTCGGCAGGAGGAGGCACAGCGCCTGGGCCGGCTCCTGCGCCCCAAGGCCGACGGCGGGCAGGCGACGTTCTACACAGTCGTGACCCGCGACACCGTCGACGTCGAGTTCGCGGCCCGCCGCCAGCGCTTCCTCACCGAGCAGGGCTACGACTACCGCATCACCGACGCCGACGACGTCCAAGGATCGATCACGTGAAGACCGGTGTCTGTGAAGTCGTTGACGTTTCGGGTGGCCAGGTCGGCGCCCCGGCTGCGCGCGATGGCAGCGATCTGCGCGTCGAAACCGTCGATCGGACGGCCCACGCGGCCGCGGGCTGACCCGACGTGGGGGAACGTCGAGGTCGACGCCGCCGACATCGGAGAACTCCCGGCGGATCGCGCCCACGAGACCGTCACCCGGACGGTCCGGCTCCACCGCGTCGGTGCGGCCCTGGGTGTCCACGACGCCTCGTGCAGGCCGCATCGGCCCGAGGCATCCACGCGCCGCAGCGGTCGGTCCGGCGTGTCGCGAAAGGATCGTAGGGGGGCCTGCTCTCCGTGAGTCGTCTGGCGGCGATGTCTAGAGCGGCTTGGACTGCGGCGAACGGGTCTGGGAGACCTTGGTCGTCGTAGCCGTGCTGCATCGCGGCCACGAGTTCGTCCTGCGACATGACCGCGGCGGTACCTGCATCAACGATGCCCGCCGCCACGGCAGCCTTCTGCAGCCCTTCGGGGGCCGGTTCGGGGCGGTAGTCCCACGGGTCCAGGCCAATCCGATCCGCCATGATGTCCAGCACCGCAAGGGCATCCCACAACTGGGTGGCCTCTGCGTCGGTCAGCAACTGCGTGCCGACCAAGCCAGCAGCCATGTCGTACACCTCGTTGTCGCTGCGTGGTGCGACGCAGAGCACTTCGACCAGCCCCGTGCCGGCGACGACGGCACCCCGATACACGACACGCCGGTTGCGTTGGTTGACCTCCACGGTGTTCCACCCGCCTAGGGGGCTATGCAGGGGGTGCTTGCCGCCGGGGTCCTGACAACAGGCGACGACCTTCACGAGCACGTCCTCGCGCTCAGACGCCGTCAGTTCCTCCAGTTGCTCGACAAAGACATCGGAGAAGACGACCTCAGCCTGATTGCCGGGAAACCGCGCGCCACTGGGCACCTACACGTCCGCATCGCGGAGCTGCGCCGCCCTGGCCCGTACGACGGCGGGCTCTAGTCCCAAACGGCCGCATATGTCGTCGAGGTCGACCGTCTTCGTCCTCGACGAAGCCATGTCGGCGGCGCTCGTCACGATCGCCTCGGCCGCCTGCCGCAGCAGCATCAGGTCGCGGTCGAGTCGGTCGGCGCTGTCCACGACAGCCGCCGCACGACCGAAACGGGTCAGCACGAGACGACGGCCGTCTGACGCGTCGGCAAGCCAGGACACTCCCTTTCGCGACGCCGTGGACAGAGGGACGCGGAGAGGGGAACTATCAGCAGCCATTTTGCAACACTACACATCGATGTGTAGAGTTGCAACACGGGGCGGGACTGGCAGTGCGGATGGGCAAAACGCTCCGCGACTGCGCTACCGTTTTGGTCAACAAGCGGCCGCGAGCAGACGGGACACACACGGAGATGACCGACATGGCTGTGCTGGTGACTGGTGGTGCCGGGTTCATCGGTGCCAACCTGGTGCGCCGCCTGCTGGCCACCGACGGCATCGGTGAGGTCCGGGTCATCGATGATCGATCCAGTGGTGATCATGGCTACCTGGACGGGCTACCCCTCACCGATATCTCTGACAGCATCCTTGACGAGGAGGCGCTGGAAAAGGCGGTTGCCGGCGTGGACGCGATTGTCCACCTGGGCGCCCGGCCGTCGGTGCCGCGGTCGGTGGACGACCCGGTCCCCAGTCACGATGTCAACGCCACCGGCACCGTCAGAGTCCTTGAGGCCGCACGCCGGCACGGCAACGTGCACACGATCGTGGCCTCATCCTCCTCGGTGTATGGGGCCAACCCGACCCTGCCGAAGCACGAGCAGTTGGCCACCGAGCCGCTCAGCCCCTACGCCGCCAGCAAACTCGCCGCCGAGGCCTACACGCTGGCCTACGGCTCCTCATACCAGCTGCCGGTCCTGGCCTTCAGATTCTTCAACGTCTACGGCCCCCTGCAACCCGCCGGGCACGCCTACGCCGCGGTGGTCCCCGCGTTCCTGGACGCCGCCCTGGCCGGCCGCCCCCTGGAGATCCACGGCGACGGGCAGCAGTCACGCGACTTCACCTTTGTGGACTCGGTCACCGACGCCATCACCCAGGCCGTCCTGCGGGGGGTCACCAGCGCTCGGCCGGTCAACCTGGCATTTGGCAGCAGGGCCACACTGCTGGAACTGATCGAAGTGATCGAGGAGGTACTGGGCCACCCCGTCACCCGCAACCACGGGCCGACGCGCCCCGGTGACGTCAAGCACAGCCAGGCCGACCAGGCCGCCTTCGGCGCGTTGTTCCCCGACCTTCAACCGGTGTCGCTGCACGACGGGGTGCGTGCCACGATGGACTGGTTCCGCACGCAGACAGGACCGGTCGCTACAGACCGGTAGCTACAGGACCGTGACGTTGTCGCGGGCCTGACCGATGGCGTTGCGAGCGTCGAAGATGCGGCGGGCGGTACGGCTGACCCAGTCCAGGTCATAGATCGCGTGAGGGGTCAGCAGGACCACCATGTCGACGCCTGTCAGTAGTTCGGCGGTCAGCTCACTGCGCTGCCAGGTGAACTTCCCCTCGCTGAGGTGTTCGATGAAGGGATCGTGGAACAGCATGTCCGCGCCCTTGGCGGCCAGCCGGGCCATGATGTGGATGGCGGCGGACTCGCGGATGTCACCCACGTCGGGTTTGTAGGTGACGCCCAACGCCAGGATACGGCTGGACTTGACGGCCAGGCCGTGCTCGTTCAGCTCATCGGCCACGCGGGTGGTGACGTAGGCGGGCATCTCGGCGTTGATGTCGTTGGCCAGTTCGACCAGGCGGTAGGGCTTGCCGGTGTCGCGACGGGACTGCCAGGTCAGGTAGGTCGGATCGATCGGGATGCAGTGACCACCCACGCCCGGGCCGGGCATGAACTTGGCGAAGCCGAACGGTTTTGAGGCGGCGGCGTCGATGACCTCCCAGGGCGACAGCCCCTGGTCGTGACAGACCATCGCCAACTCGTTGACCAGTGCGATGTTGACCATCCGGTAGGTGTTTTCAAGCAGCTTGGCCATCTCGGCCGCCCGACAACTGGACACCGGGTGGACCAGATCGACCAGCAGGTCATAAAACGCCGTGGCAGCTCTGGTCGAGGGGGGATTCATGCCGCCCACGACCCGAGGCACGTCGGCGAACCCGAAGTCGGTGTTGCCCGGGTCGATGCGCTCGGGGGAGTAGGCCAGCAGGAAGTCGCTGCCCGCCGTCAGGCCACCCTTCTCAAGCAGCGGCCGCAACACCTCCTCGGTGGTCCCGGGGTAGGTGGTGGACTCCAGGATCACCAGTGCACCGGCTTGCAGATGCTTGCCAACCGCCTCGCCGGCGGACTCGACCGCGGACAGGTCGGGACGGTGGTCATGGACCGGGGTGGGGACACAGATCAGCACGATGTCGGCCTGGGACAGCGGATCGGCGGTGGTCGAAAACGTCATGCGGCCCGTGGCGATCCCCTCGGCGAAGGCATCGGCGCGGACACCCGGCACGACCAGTTCCCCCGCCTGCAGCCCCGCGATCAGCGACTCCTGGACATCGATTCCGACCACGCGCAGGCCGGCCGAGGCGGCAGCCAATCCCACCGACAGCCCGACATAGCCCTGGCCCACCACGGCCACGGTGGCGTCGTGGTCCTGCAATGCCGCGATCAGTGCGGTGTCCATGGCCCTGTCCTCCCCAGCTGGGTTGTGTGGCCCCAGCAGGGTAGTGGTGTCAAGGGGGGTGTGCCGATCACCCGTTGTCGGGGCGAGCCCCGGACTGGGTCAGGACGTATTGGCGCAGGCACAGGTCCTGATAGGTGACGGGCCCACGGGGGCCGGGCTCGCGGTTGACGGCGATGCCGGTCTCGGGCGCACCGGTCAACTTGAAGCCGTCCAGCATCCGCGTGGACACGTTCCAGAACGCACCGGCTGTGCTGCAGCGGTCCAGGAAGGTGGTGGCCGTCGTGTGGTCCTCGGTCAGGATCGTGGCGGCCAGTCCCGGTGTCTCGTGATCGATCACGCGCAGTGCCTCATCCACGCCAGCCACCCGGGCCACGGTCACGGTGGCCTCATGAGCCTCATCCAGTGCCCACTCGTGCGCCAACGGGTGATCGTGGGGTGGCATCGAGACCTCGACATCCATCTGGGCCAACATCTCGCGGACCGGCCCGCTGTAGCCGTCCCACACCTCATCATCGATTAGCAGCAGGTTCAAGCGGTTGCACACCCCCAGCCGGTCCAGGCTGGTGGTGATCACCCCCAGGGCCTTGTCGCGGTCGGCCTGCTGATGCAGGTAGATCGTGCCGCCGCCGTCAGCATGTGCCAGGGTGCGAACGCCCAGGTCTGATCCCGCCTTGGCCAGCGCACGGGTGGTGTCACCGCTGCCCCGCAGGATCACCAGGGGCACCAGCCCGGGGAGTGACACCAGGGCGTAGGCGGCCGACCGATCGTTTGCCGTGATCAGTTGGATGGCATCTGGGTCGATCCCGGCCGACTCAAGCGATGGGCGGATGGCCAGGTCGAGCATCATCTGGGCGGTTTGTCCCGCCGCCCGTCCGGTCCGAAGGACGCCGGCGTTGCCCGAGCGGATGAACTGTGTCGCGATGTCCAGGGTCACGTTCGCCCTGGCTTCGTAGTTGGCCCCGATCACTCCGACGGGAATCCTGCGCTCCTCCAACACGTCGCCGGTCGACACTGTGGTGCGGGCGATGACGCGGTCCAGCGGTGGCAGTTTCGCCAGGGATCGCACCTGTTCGGCCATCTCATCCAGACGGGTGGCGCTCAGTCGCAGACGGTCCAGTAGGCCCGGCGACATCCCGGCGGCGGTGGCCGACTGCACGTCACCCTCGTTGGCCCGCAGGATCTGGTCTGCCGCAGAGTTCAGCCGATCAGCAATCGAGCGCAGGGCATCGTCCCGCTCATCATCGGATGACTGACGAACCGATGGCGCAGCCGCCCGCGCCTTCTCTGCCGATTGTCGTACCGACGCCAGCACACCGGGGTCAATGTCGGGGGCGGTCTGTGTTGGGCTCATTCCTCAGAGGGTCAAAGAAGGTCCCGTAGGTGTCAAATGTGACTGAAACGGTGCGGCTGATCCAGCGGTTCCAGGTCGAGACCGGCGAGGGACTGAACCTGTACCGCGGGAAGTCGTGACGCGCTGCCACACGCCAAGTTCGAACTGCTGGTCAACGACCCTGGTGGTGCAGCGCAGGAAGTCCAGGCCGTCAAGCCAGGCGCCGATGGCCGCCCCGCTCTGCGGATAGTCGGTGGGATCGGTGTAGTGCACCGCGACCAGCACACCTCCGGGTTCCAGCCACGCCTCCAACCCTTCGCGGGCCGCTCGCTTCCCCTCATCGGTCAGGTAGTAGGCCACCTCTGACCACACCACCAGGTCGCCGCTGCCGGCGGGCCAGTACTGGGGAAAGCTTTCCTGTCGCACGCTCACGTGGGGCTGGTCGGCCAGACGATCGCGTGCCCGAGCGACGGCATCCGGAATCACATCGAAGGCGATCAGTTCCCCACACCGGCTGGCCAGCCGCTGGGTCAACGCCCCGTTTGCGCAGCCCGGTTCCACGGCCCGGCGAAACTGCGGTCGGGGCAGGCTGGCAATGGTCAGGGCGAACTTGCGGTCCTCATACCGACTGGAGTCAAACCCCCAGGGATCCTTCGCCCCGGCATACATCTGCTGGAAATACCGCAGGTCATGGTTCAGGACCGGTTCGTTGGTCATCGTGCCCGCCGATCAGTCATCTGCAGCGTCAGGCAACCCTGGATGAGACAACCCTGGATGAGGCAACTGAGCCAGCGCCTGCAGGTCCCGTTCGGCGTGGTCCTGCCGCAGATACAGGTGGGTGTCGACGTAGCGTTGTGCGACCTGGGCATGTCCAACGAACGGTCGTGGTCCCAGTGACCGGCTGAAGTGGTCCAGCAGATCGGTGCAGGACCGCTCGATGGTGTGGCGGGCGGCCAAGGCACGGTAGCGGGCGGCGACGACATCGTCGGGTTCGGCGTCGACCTGGTTACCCGCGTGCCGCAACGACGCCTCCATGGCCCAGGCCGCCGAGCGCATCGACCCCAGATGTGCCAACCGGTGCGGGTCGGGGCCGGTCATGTGTTCGGCCGCGTCGGCCAGACCAGTCGCTGCGCCCGCCCAACAGGCCGCGGGCCCCAGTGCGCCGTGCCAGAACCCCGGCCGGTCAAGATAGAAGTCCGCCCCTGCGATCAGTTGAGAGATCGGATGCCCGACGAAGCTGATCTGACCCGTGTGGGTATCGGCCAGCGCCGAGCTGTGCCAACCGCCGGTGTCCCAGCTGAGCGTGTCGGCGGGCCTGACGTCCACATCCACCAGCACCTGGCGACCGTCCTCATCGACGCAGGTGACCAACGCGTGGTCGATGATGCCCAGCCCCGAGCAGAATCCCTTACCACCGGTCATGGTGCCGGTGCTCAGATCAGCCGTGACCTGGTTTCCGGGGATCTCCGCGGCCCACACCCCATAGACCGCAGCCGAGGCGGGCAAGGTGTCTGCCTCAGCGCAGATGGCCACCGCGTCGGTGTGGGCCTCGGCCAGTCGGGCCAGCCCGACGGTTCGGGTCCGGGCCAGATCGTGCAGGGCCAGCAGCCGCTGGGCCGTCTGTCCTGTGCCTGGAATCGGCATGTCCAGATGTCCCTCAGTGACCATCATCCGCAGTTGGCTGGTGAGGTCCGTCATGCCACGCTCCGGTCCAGGTTGCGCAGATTGGCAGCGAAGCCTGAGGGTGCCCGCCCTCGGCGCCTGGCACTCGTGGCCACCGTCAGCGTCGTGGTTGACACCATCGGTCCCACCACCGCGGGATCCAGGGCTTTCAGGCGGCGCCACAGGTCGTGTTCCTCACCAGTGGGTAACCCGTGCCAGCCTCCCGCCTGCAGGTAGGCGTCGGCCCGCACGCCAAGGTTGGCGGCGTGGACGTGGGGGTGGGTCCCCCGCGGGTCGGTTCGGTAGCCACGGTCAAAGGCCTGTTGAAGGACAGGATCCGCGGCGTCGGTGCCACGATCCAGCAGGCTGACGATGCCGGCCACCGCGCAGACACCCTGCCGGGCAAAGGCGAGTTGGACCCCCAGCCAATCGGGCGGCACGACGGTGTCGGCGTCGGTGGTGGCCAACCAGACCCTACTCAGCGGCTGGGTCAGGCGAGCCAGCCCGGCCTCGGTGCCATACGCTCGTGCCGCCCCCACACAGCCATGAACCTGTTGCACGACCAGATCATGGCGGTCACGCCGGTGCTGCCGGGCGACGGCGACGGTGCCGTCGGTGCAGGCGTCGGCGACGACCACCACCCGGCTGTGGACGTCCACCGCGCGGCGGGCCACGGCCAGGCTGGCCAGGGTCCGTGGCAGGGAGTGCTGTTCGTTCCTGGCCGGCACCACGATCAGCATGGTGCTGATGGGGAAGGGTGCGGGGTCGATTCGGCGGCGGTCGGGCGGTATGACCGTGGTGGTCATGCCACAGCCCGGATGTAGTACTCCGCGGCCCAGCCAGCGGGCTCCAGGTCGGTGGGGCTGAGTATCGGCACCTCGACCAGGTCGGTGGTGATCTGGCTGCGGTGCTCAGTCAGCGCCCGCGTACGGCGGCGCTGTTCCTCCTCATCCATCCTCATGCGCACCAACGCAAGCCCGGCCAGGTCGGGTGCGCTGGCGTGATGCCACGCCCAGAACAGGCCGTGGACCAGTACGGCTCCGGTGTGAAGGCTGGCTTTCACCGCCGCCCGACCACAGGCTTCGTGGTCGGGGTGATGGTCGCCGGTCCATGGCGCCACGATCAGACCGCAATCGCTTGCCTGGGCGGCGATGTGATCTGCCAGGACCTGCTCGTGGTCGGCTGCCGCCCCATCGGGTAGTCCCAGCCGTCGCACGGCATGCTCGGGCACGCCGAGGTGGTGCAGGGCACTGATCTGTTCGGCACGACGAACCGCGGCCAGGGTGGACTGGTCGGGATAGGCCGCCTCGCCATCGGTCACCGCCAGAACCCGCACCTGCACACCGCGGGCGCGTTGTCGGCTGATCAGCCCGCCGGTGGACAGCACCTCGTCGTCGGGGTGGGGGACCACCACCAATGTCGGCACGGCCGGGGGATCCCACACCGGTGCGGGCGCCAGCAGCGCCCGCCAGTGATGCGCCAGTGACCCGTGCAATATGCCTGACACCATGTCCATGTCCACCGTCCGGGTACGCGTCGTCGTGCGGTCGGCGGGGGGCTGGCGGACCTGGTGTGACTCATCCCTGCTGGCGTGTCCGTGAAACCCGCCTGCGGAATTCCGACGTGGATGAGGTGGCCGCCCTCAGCAACGTAAATTCTGACATTCGGGGGGGTTTCAGGCAGGCCCTGCCGAGGCTAAGCGCTAGTGTGGCTAGTGTCAGCTGGTCCCCGGCTCAGTGCGAGCCGCAAGGTAGTGACCGGCACCGCTCGCCCGCCCGTCCCCCGCGTGGCAAGCACCTTTCCTCAACGGTTACGAAAGGCGCTCGACCAGACCCATGACAACCGACGAACTGACGTTCGTGATCCAACTCGACCCCGATTCCTACACCTGTCCCGCGTGCGGCTGGATCGTGGTTCCCACCGATGATCGGGCACCCTCGGCGGAGAGTTCCCACACCTGCGCTGACAATGGCGACCCCCGGCCGGCTGCGGCCTCCCCGGTGACCGGGTCATGACGTGGCCGCGGGTCCTCAGCTATCCGCCGCGGCACCCCTACGTCGACCGGTTGGATGGACGGGTGGCACGTCTGGTCCACCGAGACCAGCCGATGCCGTTGCCGGGGTTCTATGATCCGGATTGGATCCGCGACCACGCAGGCGATTTCGACATCGCCCACCTGCACTTCGGGCATGAGCAGTACCACGCCGATCAGGTGGTCGAGG
Source organism: Euzebya sp. (assembly GCA_051004735.1). Taxonomy (GTDB): domain Bacteria; phylum Actinomycetota; class Nitriliruptoria; order Euzebyales; family Euzebyaceae; genus Euzebya. The sequence goes on from JBPCKA010000017.1 coordinate 13,525, forward strand.
CGGTCAGCGCCCACCGATCCTGTGGCATTCCGGTGGTGTGGACCGTCCACGACCTGCAGATCCCCGTGCTCGGCCCCCGGCGAGACGATGCGATTGACCTGCTGATGGCCGTGGCCCCATTGCTGAACGCCATCGTCACATTGACCCCGCCGTGTGCGCTGAGGGTCGAGGAGTTGACCGGCCGTCCCGTTCGGGTCATCCCGCACGGGCCGCTGGTGCCCTCGTCCCGACGCAGACGGCTGCGGGCGACGCACCGCATGCCGACCGAGACCCGCAGACCCTACCTGCTGCATGCCGGGACCTTGCGGGAAAACATCGGCTGGGAACGAGTGGTGGAGGCCTACGCGCTGGCCCGTCCGGGGCGTGATCTGGTCATCCAGGTCAACAACGCTCACCGGGATCGGGTCGTGGCGGTCAGCAAGGATGTGGACGGTGTCGTCGTGCGGGGCTATGACGTGCTTGGCGACACCACACTGGAGCGTTCGATCGCCCAGGCCGCCGCGTTGGTCCTGCCCTATCGGTGGGGGACGCACAGCGGTCTGCTGGAGGTCGCCGCCGACATCGGCACGCCCGTCATCACCACCACCACCGGCTTCCTGGCCGCCCAGCACCCGGTCGTGGCGCTCAACCTGGACCACGATCACCAACCCGACATCGACGAGTTGGCCGCCGTGCTGACCAGTGCAAACTTCGACGGCAGAGCCGGTGCTGCCCTGATGGTCTCCGAAGCCGATCGGGAACGAGCCGAACATGCCTTCTACGCCCACCACGAACGGTTGTACCGGTTGTCGAAGCTGGGCGCGGTCCGCACGGCCACCCCACGTGTGGACATCGACCTGACCCAATCGGCGGCCTCCAACGGAACGGGGTGACGCAACGAGCGGTTGAAGATCTGGTCCCCGAGGCAGGCTTGGGATCATGACGCTTCTGCAACTGCTGGGTTCATCGTGGTCACGACTGGGCGCGGTGATCATCGCCACCATCGGGATCTACCTGGCGGTGATCGTGGCCACCCGGCTCCTGGGACTGCGAAGTTTCGCCAAGATGTCGGCCTTCGACTTCGCGGCCACCATTGCGACCGGGTCGATCCTGGCGGCGGTGGCGGTCAGCAGCGCGTCGTTGTCCTCCGGAGCCCTGGCAGTCGGCACCTTGTTCCTGGCGCAGTGGGTGACGGCGCGGGTGCGTCGCAACGCCGCGGTCAAGCACGTGGTGGACAATCGCCCGTTGATGCTGATGGACGGCGGCGACCTGCTTGAGAGCAACCTCCGCGCGGCAGGCATCCACGTCGATGACGTGCACGGCAAGCTTCGCGAGGCCAACGTGACCAGACGCGAGCAGATCCGCTACGTGATCCTTGAGGCCACCGGCGACATCTCCGTCCTGCACACCGACTCGCCCAATGACGTGGTCGAGGAGTTCCTGCTGGCAGGAATCCGCCGGTAGTTGGAGCTGCGGTCAGGTTGTTGCCGGGACGTTCCCCGCCGCAGCTGGGTGGGAAGGGCGAGGGTATGGCTGTGCCTGGCGTTGACGTTCTTCGCGGCCTTCATCCCCGCCGTCGGTGCGTTCCTGGTCGGCGGGTTGGTCGTGGCCTCGGCATTCGTCGCGGGCGGTCCGACCCTTAGCGCTGATCGTGCTGGCGCTGTACACCGCGATCCAGCTGCTGGACGCCCACATCCTGCAGCCCTGGATCATGGGTCATCGTCTGCCGTTGCATCCCGCCGCGGTGTTGGTCGCCTTGACCGCCGGAGGAGTCGTGGCCGGGATCCTCGGGGCGTTGCTGGCGGTGCCGGTGACCGCCGTGATCGTCGCCGCGACCCATGAATACCTGGTCGACGGGCGGCACGCATGAGCAGCGTGACCCCAACAGTCCCACCCCCCGTTCGTTTCTGCCACTAGTGCGCCGTTCAGCACGCCCGGCGGGCCCACCCCGGTCCGTTTCTGCCATTAATGGCAGAAACGAACGGGTTGCAGCTGACTCACCACCGCTCCCGCGGGCCACCGCTACCGCCGTTTCACCATGACGGGTCGGGGGCAGGCACAGGACATGAACAACCCACCAGGAGCCGATGACAAGACGGTGGCCGCCCTTGGCACGATGGATGAGGCATTGGACACCATCGAGCGGGCCCGAGGCCGGCTGTATGACTTTCATCACCTGACCGGCCACGCCGATGATCTGCTGGGCCAGGCCGTGCAGCAGTTGCGTGAGGCCGGCCACGACCTGCAAGCCGATCGATTGCAGACCGAAGTGGTGGGGCGCAATGTGCTCAGCGACCGATGGACCTTCCAGATCGTTGAGGAGTACGACAGCGGCTACTGGTCAATCGCGCGTGACCTGGCGGCCCAGGTGCGCGACGACCTGGCCGGCGGGGCACGTCACGTCCACGAGGCACAGATGAAGGCCGAACGGACCACGCCAGGCCACCCCGGCCACACGATGGCGCCCGAGGAGTGATGGCGCCCGAGGAGTGATCCCGCCCCGTCACCTGCCCTGCAGGAACCCGCGAGCCTGCAACACCTCAATGATCTGACTGGCGGCGTCCTCGGGGGTTGACCCGTGGTCGCTGACCACGACGTCGGGGTCCGTCGGCTGTTCATAGGGGGAGGTGACACCGGGCATGTCGATGGCCACGCCCGCAGCCAGGGCCGAGTACAGCCCGCCCGGGTCACGCCGTTGACACACCTCCAGGGGCGTGTCGACGAAGACCTCCACGAACTGTTCGGGGCCGACGAGTTGTCGGGCGCGTTCGCGGTCCTCCGCATCCGGCGCCAGCAGGACCGCGATGGCGATCAGGCCCTGGCCGTTCAGCATCTTGGCGACCTCGGCGACACGGCGGACGTTCTCTGACCGCTCGGGGGCGGTGAAGCCCAGGTCCCGGCTGAAGCCCTGCCGGACGTTTTGCCCGTCAAGTCGGATGGTCGTTCGACCCGCGTCGAACAGCAGGCGTTCCAGCGCGGCCGCGATCGCGGACTTGCCTCCGCCGGTCAGCCCGGTCAGCAGGATCGTGACCGGATGCTGGCCGAAGCGGTCGCTGCGTTCGGCCAGGGTGACTGCGGAGGTCATCGTGGTCAGCGTCGTGGCTGCCTGCCGGTCCCAGTTTGAGGAGGGGCCAACGATCATCCCGCCGGCGACCGTGGCGTTGGTCAGCGGATCGATCAGGATGAACGACCCGGTGGTGCGGTTGTCGGCGTAGGTGTCGAACAACAACTCGCGGTCGACGCTGATCGCGACGCGGGCGATGTCGTTTCGGTCCAGGCTGGCGGCCTGCTCGTGGTCCAGCGTGTTGACGTCAAGCCGGTAGCGGATCGCGCTGACCTGGGCAAGGCTGTGACCACAGGCGGACTGCAGCAGGTACTGCCGTCCTGGGCTCAGCCCCGTCGCGGCAAGCCACACCAGATCGGCGTCGACCCGGTGGCTGCGGCTCAGTGACCGCCCCTCACCGGTCAGGATGTCGCCACGCGAGACGTCGATCTCATCGCTCAGGGTGACGGTGACGGCCTGGCCGGCCTGCGCCTCAGCCAGATCACCATCGAATGTGACGATCCTGCCGATGGTCGAACTGACCCCCGAAGGCTGGGCGGTCACCGGGTCACCCGGTCGCAGAACCCCGCTGGCGATGGTTCCGGCGAACCCGCGGAAGTCGAGGTCTGGACGGATCACCAGCTGGACGGGTAGACGAAGGACGTCATCGGCGGCCGCGCGGGTGTCGACGGTCTCCAGGTGCTCCATCAGGGGGACGCCGTCGAACCAGCCCAGATGCTGGCTGGGGGTCACGACGTGGTCGCCGGTCAGGGCCGACAGCGGCAGGAAGTAAGGGGTGACAGCGGTGTCCAGGGACTCGGTGAAGACCGTGTAGTCCTTGACGATCTGCTCGAAGCGGTCTTGTGACCACTCGACCAGGTCCATCTTGTTGATCGCCACCACCAGATGCGTGATGCCCAGAAGGCTCGCGATCGCGGAGTGCCGCTTGGTCTGCGGCAACACGCCGTGTCTGGCATCGACCATCACGATTGCCAGGTCGGCGGTGGAGGCCCCGGTGACCATGTTGCGGGTGTACTGCTCGTGCCCGGGGGTGTCGGCGATGATGAACTTGCGCTTGGCCGTGGAGAAGTAGCGGTAGGCCACGTCGATGGTGATGCCCTGCTCGCGTTCGGCTTTGAGCCCATCGGTCAACAACGCCAGATCGGGTTCATCCCCGGTGGTGCCCATGGTCTGACTGTCGACCTCAAGGGCGGCCAACTGGTCGGCGTAGACCAGATTGGAGTCGTGCAGCAGACGGCCGATCAACGTCGATTTGCCGTCATCGACCGAGCCGCAGGTCAGCAGCCGCAGCAGGTCCTTGCGTTCGTGCTGGGCCAGATAGGCGCCGATGTCGGTGGCGATCAGATCGCTGGCGTGGCTCATGATCGGCCTGCCCGTGGCCGTGCGAGCAGTGGGACCCGCATCAGAAATAGCCCTCCCGCTTCTTTTCCTCCATCGATCCGGATTGGTCGTAGTCGATGACCCGACCCTCGCGCTCGGAGCGGGTGGCCAGCAACATCTCCTGGATGATGTGGGGCAGGGTCGTGGCGCGGCTCTCCACGGCGCCGCTCAGCGGGTAACACCCCAGCGTGCGGAACCTCACCCATCGTTGCTCGGGCTCCTCACCCGGTTCGAAGCGGAAACGGTCGTCATCCACCATGATCAGCACGCCATCCCGGTCGACGACGGGGCGGGGAGCGGAGTAGTACAGCGGTACGATCGGGATCTGCTGCAGGTAGATGTATTGCCAGATGTCAAGCTCGGTCCAGTTGGACAGCGGGAACACCCGGATCGACTCGCCCCGGTTGACCCGGCCGTTGTACAGGTTCCACAGTTCAGGCCGTTGGTTCTTGGGGTCCCAACGATGGTTGGTGTCACGGAAGCTGAACATCCGTTCCTTGGCGCGTGACTTCTCCTCATCCCGGCGGGCACCACCGAAGGCGGCATCAAAGCCTCCGGCATCAAGCGCCTGGCGCAGCGCCTGGGTCTTCATGATGGTCGTGTAGTTCTTCGAGCCGTGATCAAACGGGTTGATCTGCCCAGCCTGGCCCTCGGGATTGGTGTGCACGATCAGGTCCAGGCCCAGTTCGGCTGCCGTGGCATCCCGAAAGGCGATCATCTCGCGGAACTTCCAGGTCGTGTCGATGTGCAACAGGGGGAAGGGCAGCTTGCCGGGGTGAAAGGCCTTGCGGGCCAGATGCAGCATGACCGAGCTGTCCTTGCCGATCGAATACATCATCACCGGCCGCTCGAACTGGGTGATGACCTCTCGCATGATGTGGATGCTCTCGGCCTCCAGTTGGGCCAGGTGGGTCATCGGTGTGGCTGTCGCATCCGCCATCGGCTGCCCCTTCACAGTTTTGGCGTCGTCGGGCATCGGATGCTAGAGCCTGCCGGGTTCCTCCCGTTTACGCACGGCCCCGACAGTGCAAACCTGGCGTAGGGTGCGGCCCCGGCTACCCGATCAGGGCCAGCGGCGGCGACCGGTCAGAGCGACAGGAGAGGTGTGACAGCCGAGGCGTGGGTGACCCTGGCCGTGGTGGTCGCGGTACTGATCGTGCTGGGGCGCGGGCTGGCCTCGGCAGCCGTCACACTGCTGACCGCGGTCGTGACCCTGCTGGTGCTGGGCGTGATCGACGCCGAGCAGGCCTTCGCCGGGTTCAGCAACCCTGCGCCCATCACCGTGGCGGCCCTGTACGTCCTGGCCGGGGCGGTGGCACAGACCGGCGTGCTCGAGTCGGTCGTCGGCGGGCTGCTGGGCGGGGCGTCGGGGCCTCGAGCAATGCTGGCCCGGGTCGTCGCCCCGACGATCAGCGCCTCGGCACTGCTGAACAACACCCCGATCGTGGCGATGGTGGCGCCGGCGGTGGCCAGTTGGGCCGAGCAACGCCAGCTACCCGCCTCGCGGTTCCTGATGCCCGTCAGCTTCGCCGCGATCCTCGGGGGATGCATCACAGCTATCGGCACCTCGACCAATCTTGTCGTGTCGGGGTTGATGAGCGAGGCGGGACTGGCGCCGTTGGGGCTGCTTGAGCTGGGAGCGGTCGGCCTGCCCCTGGCCGTGGTCGGCGGGGCGTTGATCGTGGCGTTGGCCCCGGTGGTCTTGCCAGACCGGGGGGCGGCGCTGGAGGACGCCTCGGCCCATATTCGTGACTTCACCGTGGCGATGCAGGTCGTGGTTGGCGGCAGCCTGGACGGCAAGACGGTCGAGACGGCCGGCCTGCGGGCGCTGCAGGGTGTCTACTGCGCCCAGTTGACCCGCGGGGAGCGGCTGGTCATACCCGTGCGCCCCGATCAGGGCCTGCGGGGCGGGGATGAGTTGCTGTTCGTCGGCAAGGTCGACCGGATTTTGGATCTGCAGCGCAACCGGGGCTTGCGTTCAAGCGAGGATCGCCACCTGGACCGGGTGGCGGGCGTGGACAGCCGGTTCTTCGAGGCGGTGGTGGGCCCGGGATCCCCGCTGGTGGGCACCACGATCAAGGCGGTGGGATTTCGGCAGCGCCATGATGCCGCGGTGCTGGCCATCCACCGGGCGGGCCAGCGGGTGGATGCGCAGCTTGGCCAGGTCGAGATCAAGGCCGGCGACGCCCTGCTGCTGCTGGCCGGGCCGGGGTTCGGGCAGCGGTGGCGCCAGACCCGGGACTTCCTGCTGGTGGCGGGGACCGGTCAGAGCCGGCCGGTGCAGGGAGCCAAGGCCCGGGTGGTCGGGGCGGTGACGCTGGCGCTGGTGGTGCTGGCCGGGTTCGGGGTGGTGCCGATCCTGCAGGCGTCGTTGGTGGCGGCGCTGGCCTTGATCGGGCTGCGGGTCATCAGCGTGGCCCAGGCCCGGGCGGCCATCGACATCCAGGTCCTGGTGGTGATCGCCGCCGCGTTCGGTCTGGGAGCGGCTGTGCAGGGCAGTGGGCTTGGGACGGTGGCTGCCCAGGCCTTGTTGCGAGCCACCCAGCCGTGGGGGCAGATCGGGGCGTTGGTCGGGATCCTGCTGGTCACCATGGTCCTGACCGAGATCCTGACCAACAACGCCGCGGCGGTGCTGGCCTTTCCCCTGGCGGTGGCGGCGGCCGAGCAGGTCGGCGCGGACCTACGGCCCTTCGCGATCGTGATCGCGTTGGGCGCGAGCCTCTCCTTCCTGAGCCCCATCGGGTATCAGACCAACCTGATGGTGTACTCCCTGGGCGGGTACCGCTTCAGCGACTTCTCCCGCCTAGGAGCCCCGATCACCGCGATGGTGATCCTGGGAACCACCGTAATCGTGCCCCAGGTCTGGCCGCTGTAGGTCGTCGGGGCACGGGCCGGGGCGCGGGTCTGGGGTTCGGCGTTGGGAGCTATACCTAGGTTGTAGCTAGCTATGCATAGGTTTAGTGTTGGCGGTATGGCTGAACGCGATGAGGTGTTGCGGGTGGGGCAGGCTGCCGCGGTCCTGGGGGTCAGCGTCGACACGGTGCGCCGCTGGGACGAGGAGGGGACCATCCGCGCCGAACGCTCCGAGGGTGGCCAACGCCTGATCCCCGTCAGCGAGGTGCAACGGATCATCGCCGGCCGCGACGGCACGCCGGCACGTCCGCCGATCGTGGCCTCATCAGCCCGCAACCAGATGGCTGGAATCGTCACGGGCGTCATCGCCGACGCCGCCGCGGCCGCGGTCGAGGTCCAGGCCGGCCCGTTCCGGCTGGTCTCGCTGATGACCGCCGAGAGCGTCCGCGACCTCGGCCTGGCCCCGGGCAGCCAGGTGGTCGCCTCGGTCAAGTCCACCAACGTCGTGATCGGTCTTCCCGGCTGATGAACCCCCCAACATGGGTGAGGGGTTGCTGCCAGCGCCTCCCCTTCGTGCTGTTGGCCCTGGTCCTGGCCGCCTGTAGCGCGGGCCAGGGTTCCGGGGGCCAGGGTTCCGGGCAGGTCGTGGTCCAGGCCGCCGCATCACTGACCGACGCCTTTGCCGACCTCGTCACCGTCTTTCAGTCCCAGCACCCCGACGTCACGGTCACCCTCAACTTTGCGGGAAGTCAGTCGCTGGCCACTCAGATCATCGAGGGGGCGCCGGCCGACGTGTTCGCCAGCGCCAACGACATCCAGATGCAGCGAGTCGATGACGCCGGGCTGCTGGCCGGGGCCCCCGAGGTCTTCATCGCCAACGCCCTGACCATCGTGGTCGAGTCGGGAAACCCCTTCGACATCCACGGCCTGGCGGATCTGGCAAACCCTGATGTCGTGCTGGTCCTGCCTGCCCCCGACGTCCCCGCGGGCGCCTTTGCGGCCCGGGCACTGCAAAATGCCGGCGTGCAGGTCACACCCGCCTCCCTCGAACTGGACGTCCGCTCGACCCTGTCCAAGGTTGAACTAGGAGAGGCTGACGCCGCGATCGTCTACACCTCCGATGCCCTGACCGCCGCCGACACCGTGCTGGCTGTCCCCATTCCCGAGGACCAGAACGTCATCGCCCGCTACCCGATTGCGGTCCTGTCCGGTGCTCCCAACCCCGGCGCGGCCGACCTGTTCGTCCAGTTCGTCCTGTCCGAACCCGCCCGGGAGATCCTGTTGGAGCACGCCTTTGTCCGACCCTGACCGGCCCGGTCCGAGGAGGCTGGCCCTGTCGGCACCGACGGTGCTCACCGTCCTGGCGGTGCTCGGGCTGGGCCTGTTCATCCTGCCGCTGGTCGCGCTGATCGGCCGGGCACCCCTCACTCGCATCCCCGAACTGCTCACCCTGCCGCAGGTCACCGCGGCGGTCAGGCTGTCGCTGGTGACCTCGTTCAGCGCGCTGTTGATCTCGGTGGTCCTGGGAGTCCCGCTGGCCTGGCTGTTCGCGCGCCGGCGAATTCCGGGGTTGGCCCTGCTGCGGGCCATCGCAGTCCTACCGATGGTCCTGCCGCCGGTCGTCGGGGGGGTGGCGCTGCTGCTGGCCTTCGGCCGCCGTGGCCTGCTGGGTGGTCCGCTGGCACAACTGACCGGCATCCGCCTGCCCTTCACCACGGCCGGGGCGATCATGGCGGCGACGTTCGTCTCGATGCCCTTCCTGGTGGTGACCGTCGAGGCGGGGCTGCGCCAGGCCGACCAACGCCTTGAGGCCGCCGCCGCCACCCTTGGCGCCAGCCGCTGGACCATCTACCGGCGCATCACGCTGCCCCAGATCGCCCCCTCGCTGGCCGCCGGCATGGCGCTGTCATGGGCTCGGGCACTGGGCGAGTTCGGCGCGACCATCACCTTCGCCGGCAACTTCCCCGGTCGGACACAGACCATGCCGCTGGGTGTGTTCCTGTTGCTGGAAACCGACCCCGACGCGGCCTATGTGTTGAGTCTGGCGCTGCTGGTCATCTCCGTCAGCGTGCTGGTGGCGTTGCGCGGCCGCTACCTGGGGGTCGGCGAATGACCGGTGGTCTGGTCGTGGACGTCCGCCTGCGCCGGGGCACGCTGGACCTGGACGCCGCGATCTCCGTGGCCCACGGCGAGATCGTGGCGATCGTCGGTCCCAACGGAGCGGGCAAGTCCACGTTGCTGCAGATCGTGGCCGGGCTGCTGAGCCCCGACAGCGGCACGGTCACCCTGGCCGACCGGATCCTGTGCGATACCGCCACCGGCAGCCAGGCCCCCCCGGAGGACCGCGGAATCGGCATGGTCTTTCAGGACTACCTGCTGTTTGACCACCTCAGCGTGCAGGACAACGTCGCGTTCGGCCCCCGCAGCCGCGGCGCGTCACGAGCCGACGCCGCCCGCCAGGCACGGCAGTGGCTGCAGCGGATGGACCTGGCCGCCCTGGCAGATGCCACACCGACGGCGCTGTCGGGCGGGCAGCAGCAACGTGTCGCCCTGGCGCGGGCCCTGGCCTGGACCCCCCGCTGCCTGCTACTGGATGAACCACTGGCCGCCCTGGACGTCCAGACTCGCAGCCAGGTCCGTCGTGAATTGTGCCGCCACCTGGCCGAGTTCGCCGGGCCCGTGTTGCTGGTCACCCACGAACCGCTTGAGGCGTTGGCGATGGCCGACCGACTGGTGGTGCTGGAAGCCGGACGTATCACCCAGACCGGCGATCCCGCCGCGGTGGCCAGCCGTCCCCGCTCGGACTGGGTGGCACGGTTGGTCGGTATCAACCTGCTGCGGGGCAGGGCGAGGGGCAGCCGGATCGACATAGATGGAGGAGGGGTCATCCACGTACCGACAGGATCCAACGGAGCGGTGCTGGTGACCGTTCACCCTCGCAGCGTGTCGCTGTACCGCGACCGGCCACAGGGCTCGCCTCGAAACGTCTGGCAGGCCAGAATCGACCATGTCGAGTTGTCCGGTGACCGCGTCCGGGTCCAGGTCGGTGGTGCCCCACCACTGGTTGCCGAGGTGACCGCCGCCGCCCTGGCCGACCTGCGACTGCAGGAGGGTGACGAGGTGTGGCTGGCGTTCAAGGCCGCCGACGTCCAGGCTTATCCGCGCTGATCGGCCGCGGACAGTCCGCGACAGTGGCCGTGCCGGTTGACGCGGCGGGCCCAAGCGCGTACACCGGTGTCAGTGCATGCCCCACGTGCCCGGCCCTTCGGACGTCGTCTCGACGTCGGCTCCGCGCTGGTAGCAGGCCTTTTCCTCCTCGTCATTTGATGCCGCGGCGGCCGCCTGCATCCGGGCCGTTTCGCGGAGCGACAGAGGATGCGTCACCCTAGAGACCACAACAGCGACGATCTGACGCCGAAACTGCGGTCACCCGAACCGCATGTAGCGCCACCGAGGTGTGCATCCCCCATGACGACCATCAAGCTGACAGTCCCACCCGACCAGACCCCCGATGAGGAAGCAGCCCTGGTTGCGCGCGTCGCCGCCGCGGTCGCTGAATCCACCGGCGAGACCGACATCCACTTCGAACTGCAGAAGTCCGAAGAGGTCAAGGTCGCCGGGGCCATCGGGGACCGCATGTCCGGCGGCGCTCGCTGGAACGCCTGAGACAGTGAGCACCCCCCGCACCCTGGCCCAAAAGGTCTGGGACCGCCACGTCGTGGTCCCCGGCGCCGGTCAGGATCCCGACCTGCTCTACATCGACTTGCATCTGGTGCACGAGGTCACCTCCCCTCAAGCATTTGAGGGGTTGCGCCTGGAGGGACGGACCGTTCGGCGTCCCGACCTGACGCTTGCCACGATGGATCACAACGTGCCGACCACCGACCGGTCCCTGCCGGTCGCCGATGAGCTCAGCGCCACCCAGATGGACACCCTTGAGGCCAACTGCGCACAGTTCGGCATCCGGGCGTTCAACATGCGCAGCCCCCAACAGGGCATCGTGCACATGATCGGCCCCGAACTGGGGGTGACCCAGCCGGGCACCACGATCGTCTGCGGTGACTCCCACACCGCCACGCACGGGGCGTTCGGCGCCCTGGCGTTCGGTATCGGCACCAGCGAGATCGAGCATGTCCTGGCCACCCAGACACTGACCCAGGCCAAGCCAAAGATGATGGCCATCGAGGTGCACGGCGACCTTCCCGCCGGCACCACCGCCAAGGACCTGATCCTCAGCGTCATCGGCCAGATCGGCGTCGACGGCGGGACCGGCCATATCGTTGAGTACCGCGGTCAGGCCATCCGTGACCTGTCGATGGAACAGCGGATGACCATCTGCAACATGTCGATCGAAGCCGGTGCCCGCGCCGGCCTGATCGCCCCCGATGAAACCACCTTCGCCTACCTCAAGGGCCGTCCCCACGCACCGCAGGGTACGGACTGGGATGCCGCGCTTGAGTCCTGGCGTGAACTCACCACCGATGAGGACGCACAGTTTGACACCGTCATCGAGTTCGACGCCACCCAACTGGTGCCGACGGTGACCTGGGGCACGACGCCCGACATGAGCGTGCCGGTGACCGGTCACGTGCCGCTGCCCGAGCAGACCGACGACTCCGAGCAGACCCGGCGTGCCCTGGCCTACATGGGTCTGCAGGGTGGTGAGGCAATCACCGACATCAGGCCCGACCGGATCTTCATCGGCAGTTGCACCAACGGCCGGATCAGCGACCTGCGGGCGGCCGCTGCGGTGGTGGACGGCCACATGATCGCCCAGGGGGTGCGAGCGATGGTGGTGCCCGGGTCCTATCCGGTGAAGCTCCAGGCGGAGTCCGAGGGGTTGCACACCGTGTTCATCGACGCGGGCTTTGAGTGGCGCGAGCCCGGCTGCTCGATGTGTCTGGGGATGAACCCCGACATTCTGCAGCCGGGGGAGCGGGCGGCGTCGACCTCCAACCGCAACTTCGAGGGACGCCAGGGCAAGGGCGGGCGAACCCACCTGGTCAGCCCCCAGATGGCGGCGGCTGCCGCCATCGCGGGCCACTTCGTCGACGTGCGGACGTGGAAGGCAGGGCAACCACTGTGAAACCCGTGACCGTGGTGACCGGGACCATGCTCCCGCTGGATCGTGCCGATGTCGACACCGACCAGATCATGCCCAAGCAGTTCCTCAAACGGATTCAGCGCACCGGGTTCGGCGAGTTCGTGTTCTTCGACTGGCGCCAGGATCCCGACTTTGTGCTGAACGACCCCGCGCATGCCGGTGCCACGGTGCTGGTGGCCGGCCAGAACTTCGGGTCGGGGTCCAGCCGTGAACACGCCCCGTGGGGCCTGCAGCAGTTCGGCTTCGAGGCCGTCATCGCCCCCTCTTTCGCCGACATCTTCCGCAGCAACTGCGCCAAGATCGGTCTGCTGTGCGTGGACCTTGACGCCAAGGTGGTCCAGGCGCTGATCGAGTTGGCCCAATCCCAACCCGACACCCAGTGCGTGATCGACCTGCCATTGCAGAACGTCGCCGCCGGTGACATAGACCAAGATTTCGACTTTGACGCCCACACCAAGCACATGCTGGTGGGTGGCCTGGACCAGATCGGCCTGACGATGGCCCGCGAGGATGCGATCGCGGATTTCGAACAGTCCCGTCCCGCGTTCATGCCGGTGACGACCGCCTAGGGGATTCTCGGCGGCGGGGATTCTCGGCGTAGCGGAACTTCCGCGGAAAGTCGCGGATCCTCGCCCGATCGGGGCGGGCGTGCGACGCTGGAGAACATGGCAGGCCAGCCATCCCCCTCACCGCCGTCACGGGCCCGTGTGCCCGCACATGCCTGGACCTGGCTGCAGCGCTCACGCTCGGTGCTGACAGAGATCGCCATGCAGTTGTATGGGACCGCCGGTGACCAGGCCGTCCTTGAGAAGCTGAAACAGGACTACGCCAAGGATGCCTTCGTGCAGGACCTGGTGGCCCGGGTCGTGTGTGATGTCGCCTTCAACGGCCGGATCCCGACACGTCGGCCCGCAGGCGCACGGTGGGATCGGGGTCTGACGTGGTGGGCAGCCCACCTGGCGGGGGTGACACCGCAGGAGTTCGAGACCCTGTCGACGGGTTCGACCCCTCCTCAACAAGTGTTGTTCGGTCCGGCTCCCATTGCCGAGCCTGATCCGGTGCCGGTGACACCGTCGCGCCGCAAGCCCCTGGTCAGCGTGGAGCGCCGGGCGATGATCCAGGCCCTGCGCGACATCCTGGCAGCCGGTGATGACCAGTCGGTGCCGGCCGCGGCGGTTCGGGCGCTGATCACCGAACTGGAGGGCCAGGACTGAACCTGGCCGTGTCGCAGCGCTCGACGGGTATGGTGGTCGGTCGACTTCTTTAGCGATGCGACCACAACTCACCTTCCGCCCAGACATTGACAGACCCGCCGCGGGCTGCCTGGTTGTCTACACCCCTTCAGGCGATGATCTGTCCGCCTGCGAGTCCTTTCTTGACGTCCTGGGGATTGCCAGCTTCACCCCGTCGACAGCCCGGCTGGCCGTCCCCGCGCGGGGTGCGGTCCACGCCACCACACTGAAGGTGCTGCTGGTCGACATGGTTGACGCCCTGGCACCACTGTTGGACGCCGCCCACGAACGTGGCATGCCCGACTCGGTCCGCACCTTCGGGCTGGCCACACGGATGGCGCTGACAGCGGTGGCCTCTCACAAGGTGATGCCACATCTGCACCTTCCTGCCTCCGAGCCTGTGGTGCAAGCCGACGAAGCTGCGCCAACCGAGGGGCCCCAGTCCGCCACCTTCGGGCATCGCCTGATCACCGGGATATGGCGGTTGGACCTGGACGCCGACCCGACGTTGGCCAGCGCCACCGACCGGCTGGTGGACGCCGCCCCGGCCAGCGCCTGGGCCCTGGCCCGCACCGACGAGCTGGCCTGGGATCCGCGACGGCTGGTCGTGGCCTACATGGACGCCGTCGCCGACGCCTTCATCCGGCTGCATGCTCCCGATCCCTCAGGGCGCCCCCGCGAGCGTCTGTTGCCGTGGACCACGCGCTGGGCCGAGGCATTGGGCGACACCGTGGATCCCGTCGTCCCGCTGAAGCAGGAGGGACCGGACCTGGCCGCGGCCATCGAAGGCTGGCAGGCCCGTACCGAGTCCGATGCCCGGCTCAGTCTGGACCTGGCCGCCCCCGACGAACCTGAGGGGTCCTGGCTGCTGACCTTCAGCGTGTGTGACATGGAGGAGGTCGAACACAGCGCTGCGTCGGTGTGGGAGGAACCCGACCACGCGCTGACCGACACGCTGCTGGCCGGCCTGTCCCGCGCCGCCAGGGTCTTCCCGCCACTGGACGCCGCCCTGGCCGATGAGGCCCCCACCGCTATCACCCTTGACCTGGACCAGGCCTGGCAGTTCATCGCCGAGTCCGCCCCCCTGCTGAGCGGTGCCGGCGTGTCGGTCACCCTGCCAAACACCCTGGATGAGGACGGGATCGCCGCCCAGATCCGCCTGGACACCACCCAGGACGGGACCGTGCAGGCGACCTGGGAGGTCTCCCTGGACGACCGGGTCCTGAGCGATGAGGAGATCAGCACCTTCCTGGACGCCGATGAGTCCCTGGGCTTCTACGGTGGCCGCTGGGTCAAGATCGATGAGGAGACACGAGCGGCCCTGCGTGCCCGCGGACGACGCGAGACCATCGGGCAGGCCGAGGCGCTGGCGTTGGCCTTGGCAGGCACCACCAGCGACGAATGGTTCGGTGAGGGAACCGCCGCAGCCCGTGTCGTGGTCGACGACAGGCTGGCCGGTCTGCTTGACGCGCTGCGCGGCGCCGGTGAACTGCAGGAGGTCGCCTTGACGCCGGAGGGATTTGAGGGGGAGCTGCGCCCCTACCAGCAACGAGGGGTCGCCTGGCTGCGGGGCATGACCCAGTTGGGCATGGGCGCAGTGCTGGCCGACGCGATGGGGCTGGGCAAGACCATCCAGCTGATCGGGTTGCTGGTCAGTCGTCCCGGGCCCTTCATCGTGGTCTGCCCCACCTCGGTCGTGGGGAACTGGGAACGCGAGATCAACAAGTTCGCCCCCGGGCTTGCCACGCTGCGCCACCACGGCCCGGATCGGCCCCAGGACCTGACTGATTTCCAGGGTGTGCTGGTGACCTCCTACGGAACACTGCGTCGCGACATCGAGCTGTTGGAAAGCGTCCAGTGGGATGTCGTCACCCTGGATGAGGCACAGCAGGTCAAGAACCCGGCCACGGCCGCCGCCCGGGCGGTGCGGCAGTTGCAGGCGAGGGTCGTCTTCGCCCTGACCGGAACCCCCCTGGAGAACCGGCTGTCTGAGTTGTGGGCCGTCATCGATGCCACCAACCGTGGACTGCTGGGCACCCGCGGCACCTTCAGCCGCCGCTTCGTCGGCCCGGTCGAGGTCCGCCACAACGCCGACGCCGCCAGCCGACTGCGACGTCTGGTCAGCCCCTTCCTGATGCGACGGACCAAGGACGATCCCGAGGTGGCCAAGGACCTGCCCGACAAGATCGAGCGGACCGTGATCTGCAGCCTGACGCCTGAGCAGGCCGAGCTGTACCAGCGGGTCACCGACGAGTCGCTGGCCAAGCTGGTCGACAGCGACGGCATGGGTCGCAGAGGTCGGATCCTGGCCCTGCTGACCGCGCTGAAGCAGGTCACCAACCATCCGGCGCAATACCTCAAACAGCCAGGCCCCATCGCCGGTCGCTCGGGCAAGATGGCGGTGCTGCGCGACATCGTGGACGCCGTCACCGATGCCGGTGACGCCATGCTGATCTTCACCCAGTTCACCCGCATGGGCGACCTGCTCAGCCTCCAGTTGGAAGCCGACCTGGGCCAGCCGATTCCCTTCCTG
The DNA here is from genome assembly GCA_051004735.1 of Euzebya sp. GTDB lineage: Bacteria > Actinomycetota > Nitriliruptoria > Euzebyales > Euzebyaceae > Euzebya. The sequence continues at coordinate 29,670 of JBPCKA010000017.1, forward strand.
CACGGTGGGCTGTCGTTGGGGCAGCGTGACCGGATGGTTGAGGAGTTCCAGCAGGGCGGCGGCTCACCGGTGCTGCTCATCTCCACCCGGGCTGGGGGCACCGGCCTGAACCTGACCGCGGCCACCCACGTCGTGCACTACGACCGTTGGTGGAACCCGGCCGTTGAGGACCAGGCGACCGACCGGGCCCACCGGATCGGGCAGAACCGGACCGTTGAGGTCCACAAGCTGGTCACCGCCGGCACGCTGGAAGAGCGGATCGCCGAGATGCTTGACCGCAAACGCGCCCTGGCCGACGCCGTCGTCGGCGCGGGCGAGACCTGGATCACCGAGCTTGACGACGATGCGCTGATCGAACTGGTCCGCCTGTCTGCCGACGCCCCGCTGACCGAGCCGGCGGACGCGCCATGAACTGGGGATCACGGTGGCGTGCGGTGCTTGGGGGACCCGATCCCGAGTTGGTCCGCCGGGTCCGTCAGGGAACCGCGACCTACCGCTCGGGCCGGGTCAGCGACGTCAGGCTTGGAATCGGTCGGGTCACCGCCCGGGTCCAGGGTTCACGGGCCACACCGTTCCTGGTCGAGCTCGAGGTCCCTGTCCTGACCGATGAGGAATGGACGGTGGTCCTGGACCTGCTGGCCTCGACGGTGCGCTATAGCGCACGGCTGCTGGCCTCCCAGCATCCCGAGGGGCTTGAAGCCGAGGCGCGTGCGCAGGGCGTGCGCCTGTTTCCCGACATCAGCCAGATCAGCGTCGCGGCGGGCCACAGCGGCGAGGACCCCTTTCCCGTCGTCGGCGCCGCGGTGTGGGAGGCCGTGGCAGTCCGCCTGGACACCAGCCCCTTCCCGCTGCTGCAGATCAGGGGCAGGGGCCGCGAGCGGGTGCTGCGCGACATCTCCCGGCGCAGACGGGTTGGACAGGACACGACCACCGAGGGGGTGGAGATGCGTCAGATCCCGGTGATCGGCTGGTCGATGGCCTCCTCGCCGCTGGACGGGGTCACCGTGCCACCGGTGGCCACCCCCCGGTTGTCGGTGCCGGCACTACGCGTGCTGGGCCAGCCCGATGGCTGGGCGGGAACGCTGTCGCCGGCGGACCTGGTCGGCCCGATGGTCAGCGACGCGGCACGGGCGGCCGGGGACGCTCTGTTGGACCTTCCCCCGGAGGAGGAGCTGGATCTGCCGTCTGATCGCGAGGCGAAGCCCCGTTAGCGCTTCTTGGCGGGTGCCTTGTCAAACGGCGGAGGGACACGTCCGGTGGCCTTGGACCATCCGGTTGCCGCCCCGCGCTGGGCCAACACCGCGGCCACGCCGACCCCGACACCGGTCAGGGCGGTCCACACGAGGGCGTCCTTGGTCGAGGTGCGGGGATCGGTGGGATCCTCGGGCGGGTCGGTGCCAGGGACGACCTTGTCCCACACCTTGTTCAGGGCCTTGGTCATGACCAGTCCGGCCACAGCAGCGGCAACACCGGCGACGGCTTTCCAGGCGAGAGACTCCATGCGATACAGCACCTCCAGCCGGACCTCATGATCCAGCGTGTCTATGTCGGAAACCAGTTTGTTGCGGGCGGCCTCCACGGCTGCAAGCTCGCCGACAAGATCGTCGGGAACCACGAGCTCCTCTGCTGCCAGGGTGGGGGCCGTCGGGTCTGGGTTGAGGGGGTCTGGGCTCATCGGATCAGTGCTCACTGGGGGTTGGGACTGCGGGTACCGGGGTCGCGGTGGATCGGGTCGCGGTGGATCGGGTCGCGGAGGGTCGGTTCGCAGCAGCCACGGTGTCGGTGGCCGTGAACGGGATGGGGGCGCCCGGCGGTAACGGCGGACCCTGGGGGCTGGGGACGGGCTTGGGTGCCCGGCCCAGCCGACGGTCCACCAGAAGTTTGACGTCCTGGGCGGAATCGGCCACAGCTTCCTTGGCGTCCTCCACACCCTGCAAGGTGTTGGCCTGTGCCTGGGCGACTGCGGACTTGGCCGCATCCTGTGACTGGGTCACCGACTGCTTGGTCAACTCCATCGACGCCTTGACCTTGATCTTGCGATAGCCCAGGAAGCCCAGCACCCCGATGGCGATGAGTAGCAGCAGCAGGACCAGCCCGACGGCGGCCCAGCCGGGCAGGAACAACGCGAACAGGAAACCCAGGAGCACCAGGAAGACCTGGATGGCCAGCCACCCGATCACAGCCGCACCGATGAAGAAGCCGGCGCCCATGGCCTTGGCCTTGATCCCGGCGGTCAGTTCGGCCTTGGCCAGTGCCACCTCGGCCTTCACCAGGGACTGCACGTCGCCGATGACATCCTTGGCGGCGGTGCCGGCACCACGACGGGGGCGACGCCCGACCAGCCTGGCCAAAGGCGGATCCTGTGGGCCAGTCCGGCCGGGTGAAGCGGACGGTCCGCCTGGTAACGGATCGATGGAGCTCATAACTTCTGGTCTTCCCCTTGGGATGGTGTTCTACGCCCCGCTGGTAACGGGCGCGTGGTGCAAGCGCCTCACACGGTAGACGATCGGCGAAGGCTGACAGAAGCCGCTGCGTGCAGCCCGACTCACGGTGATCGTGATGTCACGGCGATTCATCAAGAAACACCACGCGCGGGCCGATACGGCAAAAGTGCTTGATCCTCGGCCTTCGTTGGGTCATTGTGACTGATAAGGATGCCGATTCACACAGAGAAAGTTCGCGTGGCCGAACGTGCCACAGCCGCCTACGGTGGCGTGCATAGTTGTCTCTGACAGTCCGGCCTGCGGGGGGAACCCCTTCTGCTACCTGATGTAAGTAATCATTCGACCCCCGGAGCCGGATCAGTAAACCGGTCGATGACAAGCGACAAGGAGTGGTGACCCGAACGTGGCCCAGATCATCGAGGAAATGCCGTTGCACGATCACGTGCAGTTGTACTTGCGGGAGATGGCGCGGACGGCGCTTCTTACGGCCGAGGAGGAAGTCGACCTGGCCAAGCGGTATGAGGCGGGGCTTGAGGCCGAGCGGGTCATGGCGGTGCTGGAAGGCAAGAAGGTCCCGGCCAAGCGGCGGCGGCAGTTGCATCGGGTGCGGGGCGATGGGCGGCGGGCCAAGGAACGTTTGGTGCAGGCCAACCTGCGACTGGTCGTCAGCGTGGCCAAGCGCTACCAGGGACAGGGTCTGCCACTGCTGGACCTGATCCAGGAAGGGAATCTGGGCCTACTGCGGGCAGTTGAGAAGTTCGATTACCGCCGCGGCTACAAGTTCTCCACCTACGCGACCTGGTGGATCCGCCAGGCCGTCGGGCGGGGCGTGGCTGACAAGGGCCGCACGATCCGGCTGCCCGTCCACATGATGGAGCGCGTGCGCCGTGCCCTGTCGATGCAACGTGACCTGGCGGAATCGCTGGGGCGCGAGCCACAGATCGAAGAGTTGGCCCAGGAACTCGGCGAGGACATCGAAACCGTCGAGGAACTGCTCACCTACGCCCGTACTCCGACATCCCTGGAAACGCCGGTCGGCGAGGACGGCGACGCGGAACTGGGCGACTTCATCGAGGACCGCAACGCCGATGACCCCATGGAGGTCGCGGCCAAGGGCCTGGCCCGCCAGGAATTGCTGGACGTGGTCGCCGGACTGCCCGAGCGTGAACGCATCATCCTTGAACTGCGCTTCGGCCTGCTGGACGGCGAGGCACGCACCCTGGACGACGTGGGCCGCTACTTCGGCCTGACCCGCGAGCGCATCCGCCAGTTGGAAGCCCGGGCTCTGTCAAAGCTGCGTCACCCCTCGCGCGGTCGCGCCCTGTCAGACACCGCCGCCTGAGGTTTCGCGCGCCTCTGCACGTCGGTGCACGTCCCGCACGCCGAAACGCACGTCCCGCACGCACCAAAACCGCACGGATTGAACAGGGAGCGCCTGTTCAAGCCGTCGGCGCCTGGTCAATGTGTGAGGGGCTAGAGCCCTGACCTGCGCAAACGCTGTCACCGGGTCCAGGCAGCGCGTCGGCCGTGTTCAATGTGTGGGAAAAATGTGGGGGAAATGCCGGTCAGGGCGACTCCGGACCCGGCACACCGTAGTTGGTGATGCTGGCGGTCCCGCCAGGGGTGGGGGTCGGTTCTGGCTGTGCGGTAGCCGGTGATGATGGCGGTACAGGCGTAGGCGGGGCGGAGGCGTTGGGGACGGGGGGTGTCCCCTGGCCGGGCACGGGTCCGCCGGTCACCGACCCGACCAGCAGGGCCGCCGACACCGCCGGGGGCAGGGACGAGGTCAGTTGACTGCCAACCCCCGGTTCCAACACCACCAACTGAATCGAGCGGCCATCACCGAACACGGCGGTGTTGCCCAGCGCGTCCAGGTACAGCAGGTCACCGGGTGACCAGGCGACCTCCGAGGAGGACAGGTTGGCCACCGTCTCCGGCCCCGACACCCCGGGAACCTGGCGGGTGATCCATACCTCGCGGTCATCGGGAACCTCGTCGTCGCTGAAAGCTGCGGTGGGCCGCCCAAGAGCCCAGTCACCGTCCACGTCAAGCAATCGTCCCACGGCCGGGTCCGCCGTGGTGATCACGCTGGGGTCCGGCGGGACGGGTGGCACCAACACGGCCCCAGCGGCGGTCCGCACGGTGGGCAGCGTGAACAGGCCCGCCCCCTCGAGGTTGCCGGCGCGGACGGTCAGCGCCCCGCTGCCGGCGGTGTCGCCGCCCGCGGGTGCCACGTCCCACTGGACCACCACCGGGTCCACCAGGCTTGACACGTCCAGGGTGATGCTCTGCAGTGATCCCTCCACTGGTCCCTCCTCGGTCCAGTCCAGTACCTGCAGGGCCACGTCCCCAGCGGCCGTCTGGGCCAGCCAGGCCAGCGCCGAGCCGTCCGAGGCGAACACCGGTGCACCCAGGCAGTCACCAGAGGTCGAGGTGTCAACACCCGGCAACCCACCCCCGGCGATGTTGTTGTCCGGCCCAACCACACGGCTCCAGGAGATGTCCCCGCAGTCCTGCCCCTGACCAGTCGGGACATAGCGGTAGGCCATCGTGAAGTCGGCCGTGGTACCGCCGTCACGGACCACCACGTCGGTCTGCGTGGACGTCCCCTCACCAAGTGCTGGGGTCCACAGGATCTGACCGTCCAGGTCAGCCACATGGATCGAGTCACCGTCGCTGAACACGATCGCGCCGGCGTCAGAGATTGCCGCCACGTCCAACGGCGCCGGTCCGGCCTCCGGGTCTCTCGCCGGGCCCGGTGTTGCGGAGGCAGGCGTCGCGGGGGGACCCGAGCCGACATCGCCGGGGGCGAACTCCACCACGTCTTGACCCGTCCCGGGCAGCACGACGACGGCGATCAGCGCCACGGCTGCGCCGGCCAGGGCCAAGCCACCGACCTGCCAACCACGCCGGCGCCGGTTGATCCGCTGCTGCAGGATGCGCCAGCGACCGGGGTCGGGACTGATGGGGTCGGCGGCCGCGTGCAGCAGGGTCTGCAGGCGGTCCTCGAACCCCTCATCCATGGGGGTGTGTTCGAAGCGGGTCATGCCGATCCCTCCAGGATGATGCGAAGTGCGGAGAGTCCGCGGGACACACTGGACTTGATTGTTCCCTCGCTGACGCCGAGTGCGGCGGCGGTGTCGGCCACGGACAGGTCCTCGTAGTAGCGCAGCACCACCGCCGCGCGTGTCCGGTAGGGGAGTTGGGCCAACGCCCCGACGACTGCCTCGCGGTCGGCCACCTGCTGATCAATCGATGGCTGTCCCCGCTCGTCGCCTCGCAGTCGTGCGGCTTCGCGGCGGGCCAACCCACGTCGCCGGAAACCGGAGTTGACATGGTTGATGACCGCCCGCCGCACATAGGCACCGATGTTGTCCACGGGACTTGTTTGAAGCCGCCGGTGGACCTTGACCCAGACGTCGGCGGCGATGTCCTCGGCGCTGTCACGGTCCCCACACAGCAGGTAGGCCAGACGCACCGCACCGGCGTGGTGGGCGGCGTAGGCCTGCTCCAGCGAGGTCGCTGTCATTGTGTGGGACCGTTCGGTACCGACGGTTTGGGCAGTGATGGTCATCTCACTGTGTCCAAACGCACAGCACGCCCGACAGGTTGAGATGATCTGTGGAGGTGTACCCTCCGTGACCATGCTTCGTTGGGGAATCCTTGGAGCCGGGGGCGTCGCCGAGGAGGCGGTCGCCCCGGCCATGCGAGCCATAGGGCACGACCTGGCCGTCGTGTCGTCCTCGACGCTGACCGCAGCCCAACAGTTCGCGGCCACACAGGGGGTCAGGCGGGCCCGCCGCGAACATGCCGACGTGATCGGCGCCAGGGATGTCGACGCGGTGTTCGTCGCCCTGCCCACCAGCGAGCGCGAACGCTGGGTCATCCAGGCGTTGGACGCCGGCAAGCACGTGCTGTGCATGAAACCGCTGTCAACCGACGCCGATGGTGCCGCCCGGATGGCCGTCGCCGCGGCCCGCGGCGGAAGTCTGCTGTTGATGGAGGCGCTGCCCCTGCGCTTCCACCCTCGGACCGCCGCGCTGCTTGAGTTGGTGCGATCGGGTGGAATCGGGGCCGTGCGGTTGGTCTCGGCCACCTCGGCCTACCCGATGACCGACGCCGACAGCTACCACGCCGACCCGGCCCGTGGCGGCGGGGCACTGCTGGATGTCGGGGCCGACCTGGTCAGCCTGATCCGCTGGGTCGTCGGCGAGGAGCCCGACGTGGTCCGGGCCGTCAACCGGCGCTGGGCGTCGGGGGCGGATGCGATCACCTCGGCGGTCATGGGATTCCCGTCGGGATGCACCGCGAGCTTGCACGCCTCGTTTGACTCTGCCAGGCACTCGACACTTGAGATCGTCGGCACAGACGGGACGTTGCGGATGCCCCGGCCGTTCACCGCAGGCCCGGGGGATCAGGCGGCCTTGATGCGCTCTGATGAGGTCATCGGCACGTGGCGGGCCGATCCGTGGGAACGGCTGCTGGACGCCTTCGAGCAGGCCACCAAGGGCGTGCGACCACCGATCGACGTGGAGGACGCGGTTGCGACCGCCCACATCATCGACTGGATCGCCGCGTCAAGCTGAACCGTCGGTCGGTACCGGGGGCGTCAATCGGGGAGTCGTCCAGATCAGGCTTGTCCTGGTCGTGTCCGGGGTGGTGACCGGGCTGGTTGTGTGCTGGGACGGGCCCGCTCTGACCGCGCGGGGTGAGATCGGCTGGTTGGGAGTTCGACATACGGTGGTCATTCCCTCATGTGCCCTGATCAATACCAAAAGGACTTTGGATGGTTCAACGTGTCGAGGAACAGGGCGAACCCCAGGTCAGGGCCGCCGGTGGGGTTGTGTGGCGCCGGGACAGCACGGGTCGAATCGAGGTGCTGGTCGTGCACCGCCCGCGGTATGACGACTGGTCGTTGCCCAAGGGCAAGCTGGATCAGGGGGAAAGCTTTTCGCAGGCAGCCATTCGCGAGATCGCCGAGGAGACCGGCATCCACGGCACGCTTGGTCAACCACTTGGTGAGGTGCGGTACCTGGACCATCAGGGCCGGTCGAAGGTGGTGAAGTGGTGGGCCGTTGAGGCACCCCAGACGGATGAGGAAGGAGAACCGAGCAACCCCGACGAAATAGATGACATGAGGTGGGTCGAGCTCTCGACCGCCGATGACCTGGTCAGCTATCCCACCGACCGCCAGGTGCTGGCCCGATTCCACGATACGGTGATGAACCGATGACCAATCTCATGCACCGCCTGCTGACCGTCGCGCTTGTCGGGGGGCTTTTCGTCGCAGTCCTGGCCGGCCCGGCCCTGGCCCACGGCCGGGGGTCGGATGCCAGCAACTACTTGAGCACCATCACCTCAGCGCCCCAGGTCGAGGGGGTGGACTTTGCGATCATCAACTCCGATGAGTATCTGCAGGTGACCAACACCGGCCCCGAGGAGATCATGATCCCGGGCTACCTTGACGAGCCCTACCTGCGGGTCGGCCCCGACGGGGTGTTTCGCAACCGCAACTCCCAGGCCACCTATGTCAATGCCGATCGCTTCGGCAACACGCCGGCGCCCCCGGGGGTGGACGGGACCGGCGAGCCTGACTGGGAGAAGATCAGCAGCGGGAACTCCTACGCCTGGCATGACCATCGGGTCCACTGGATGGCCGGCGCCAACCCTCCCGGGGTGCAGACCGACCCGGGTACCGAGCAGCTGATGAACAACTGGATGGTGCCGTTCATGGCCAGCGGGACGACCTTTGAGGTGACCGGCGACCTGACCTGGGTGCCCGGCGGCAACCCGCTGATCTGGCTGATCCCGGCCCTTCTGGTGGTGTCGATTCCGGTGGCCTACGGGCTGTTGCGGACCAAGCCGGACAAGGAAGCTTTCCAGTGGCCTGGCCTGTCCACCCCGGCGGGCGTGACCCTGCTGGTCCTGGCGGTGGCCAACCTGCTGCACCTGGTTGATGATCTGTTCGCCACCCCGATCCCCATCAGCCAGACCGCCGTGTCGGCTGTGCAGACCGCGTTCTTCATCGCCATCGCGATCTTCGGTGCGATCCGTACGATCCAGGGTCGGGAGGGGGCTTTCACGGCCCTTGGCGTCGGGGCCGGGGCGATCTTCATCGGGCAGGGTCTGCTGTATCTCTCGGTGCTGTCGGCCTCACAGACGGCCAGCCTGTTCCCGGGCTGGCTGACCCGCGTCGTGGTCGCCGCCAGCGTCGTCCAGATCGTGCCGATGGCCGTGGCGGCGATCATGGGCACAAGGGCGCTGTTGCCGGAGTGGGAAGATGAAGAGTTGGCCCGGGAGGCAGCAGGCCCCGCCCCGGCCTAAAGCACTGGTCCCTTTGGTGCCCGGGTTTGGCGGGCTGTGGCGCCGTGGAACCCGGGCACCGGTGGGGGCTGACGGCTGGGTGCCCGGGTTTGGCGGGCTGTGGCGCCGTGGGACCCGGGCACCGGTGGGGGCTGACACCGGTGGGGGCTGGGCCCGGGCTGGTCGCTGGGCGCTTTGCCTAGCCCGGCGGGTCAGACCAGTTCGTCTTTCAGCATCTCGAGCATCAGGCAGTCGTGCCATTCGCCGTCGTGGCCCCGCTCATAGGCGCGCATCAGACCGACCTTGCGGAAGCCGACCTGTTCGTAGCAGCGGATCGCCGCCTCGTTGGTGACCTGGGGATCGATGACCAGTCGGTGATGACCCCGGTCGTGGACCAGGTGACGGGCCATGGTGCGGACCGAGTCGCTGCCCAGTCCCTGCCCGTGTCGGTCGATAGCCAAGAAAAGGTCGATGCCGGCATGACGGTAGTTCGGGGCCGGTTCCTCTGAATACTGGATGCTGCCGACCACCTCGCCGTCGACCTCGATGACGTACACGACGGTGTCTGTGGACTCAAGCAGTTCACTCTTGACCCGGTCCACGTCGTAGCGACCCCACCACCGGGCCACCCTCGGCTCGGCCAGGATGTCGGTGAGGGGCTTCAGATCATCCTCGGTCACTAGGCGCAATAGGACCTGAGTGCCGTGAAGCGTCGCGATTGACGACTTCGGCGATGTGAGCAACGGTTCCTCCTCCCTCGTATCCTGCCAGTCCGAGACGTCCACGGCCTAAACGACCTGGTTCCTCGGCTCTACCCGGGTCAGGCTCAAACCGATCACTACCGGGCGGCATGCGGTCGATGGAGTGGATGACAAGACGTCAGCGTTCGGAGGGGTCACATGTCTGAGGGTGGTTGGACCCGTTGGACCGTCTGACCCCGCGCGATCAGGGTTGACACCGCCCCGGGGAGTCCGGCGATCCAGCCTCCGCCGGGAAGGCGGTCCTGGTCGACGCGGTGGAGTCCTTTCAGGATCGGTTTGAGGAGCGACGACTCGGCCTCTTGTGCCTCGTCGAGGGCGATAAACAGGCCACGCCCGACACGTTGGGCAAGACGTGCGAGATCGATGACGAGTGTCTGGACAAGGGGGCGTCGTCGTGCGCGCCGTCCCAACGCAGTTCGATCCCACTCCCCTCACAGGACAAGTATCGCTGGAGGCTGTGACATGGGCGGGGGCGGAACCGTGTGGGATTCAACACGGCATGTGTCCGGCCCCGTACTTCCAGTAACGCCAGTTCTGTGCGAGGGCCGAGGACGTGTCAAGCAGGTTGCCCCGCGCCTGGCAACCGGGAGGCCAACGTGTTCCCGCCGCCTTGTAGGCTCCGGCGACGATGACTGCACACTATGACCTGGCGATCGTTGGGGGCGATGGCGTGGGCCCCGAGGTGACCTCCCAGGCTCTGAAGGTTCTTGATGCCGCCCAGGCCAGATACGGCTTCACCACCAACCGAATCGACTACGACCTGGGTGGCCGGCGCTATCTGGACACCGGCGAGGTCCTGCCCGACAGCGTGATGGCCGAACTGGACCAGGCCGATGCGATCCTGCTTGGGGCCGTCGGGACCCCCGAGGTCCCGCCCGGGGTCCTGGAACGCGGCCTGCTGCTGAAGCTGCGGTTCGCCTTTGACCAGTACGTCAACCTGCGCCCCGTCAAACTGCTGCCCGGCGTCCCCACACCCGTCGCCGGACTGACGCCTGACCGCTGTGACATGGTGATCGTCCGGGAGAACAACGAGGGAATGTACGCCGGCGCCGGCGGGTCGCTGTACACCGGCACCCCGGCCGAGGTCGCCACCCAGGAATCGATCAACACCCGCCACGGCATCGGGCGGGTCCTGCGCGACGCGTTCACCCGGGCCATGGACCGCGACCGCCGCCTGACCCTGGTCCACAAGACCAACGTGCTGACCTTCGCCGGCGATCTGTGGATGCGCACGTTCACCGAGGTCGGCACCCAGGAGTTCCCCGACGTGGCCCGTGACTACGTCCACGTCGACGCGATGTGCCTGTACCTGGTCACCGCCCCCGAACGGTTCGACGTGGTGGTCACCGACAACCTGTTCGGTGACATCATCACCGACCTGGGCGCGGCGGTGCAGGGCGGGCTGGGCTTGGCCGCCAGCGGCAACCTGAACCCCTCCCGTGCCCATCCCTCGATGTTCGAACCGGTCCACGGATCCGCACCCGACATCGCCGGCAAGGGCTATGCCAACCCGGTCGCCTCGGTGCTCAGCCTGTCGCTGTGCCTAGAGCATCTGGGCCAGAAGCAGGCCGCCCAGGCAGTGGAGGACGCCGCCGCTGAGGTGTTGACACAGATGAAGGCCATGGCAGGGCCCGACATGGGCCGCTCAACCGATGAACTGGGCCAGGCAATCGCCGACCTGGTCGCTGGGTAGGAGGACACACGATGCCGATTCCACGCATGTCAAAGATCTGGATGGATGGCGAGATGGTGGACTGGGATGACGCCCGGATCCACATCCTCACCCCCAGCCTGCACTACGGCTGGGCTGTCTTTGAGGGCATGCGGGCCTACGCCACCGACCGCGGCCCGGCGATCTTCCAACATCGCGCGCACATCGAGAGGCTGTTCAAGTCAGCCCGGATACTCACCATGCAGATCGGCTACAGCCCCGATGAGCTGATGGAGGCCAGCCGCGAGCTGTGCCAGATCAACGGGCAGGACAGCTACTACATCCGCCCACTGGCCTATCTGGGCTATGGCGAGATGGGGTTGAACCCGCAGCCCTCGCGCGTGCAGGTGGCCATTGCCGTGTGGCCCTGGGGTGCCTACCTGGGTGAGGAGTCCTTTGATCGCGGGGTCAAAGCCAAGGTCAGCTCGTGGCAGCGGATCAGCGCAAACGCCATCCCGACGGGAGCCAAGGCCAGCGGGCTGTACATCAACTCCTCACTGGCCAAGTTGGACGCCGTCAGAGGTGGCTATGACGAGGCGATCATGCTGAACGAGCACGGCCGTGTCGCCGAGGGATCCGGCGAGAACATCTTCATCGTCAAGGACGGCGTGCTGGTCACCCCGCCGATCTCTGAGGGGGTACTGCAGGGCATCACCCGCGACGCCGTGCTTGACCTGGCGCGCGACGCCGACATCACTCTGGACGAGGCGCCGTTGCTGCGCCACGACCTGTACACCGCCGATGAGGCGTTCTTCACGGGGACTGCGGCCGAGATCGTGCCGATCCGCTCGGTCGACGACCGGCCCATCGGCCCACCCGGCCCGATCACCAAGCAGTTGCAGGAGATCTTCCGGGCGGTGGTCAGCGGCCAGGAGCCCAAGTACGACCACATGCTGGACTACGTCACCCATCATTGACGGAGGCATTAGATAACCATGGGCATCACCCGGAGGGTGGTCGTTGTCGGGGCGGGTTTCGGTGGTCTGGCCTGTGCCCGTGCCCTGACTGGCGGGGATGTCACCGTCGAGGTCGTGGACCGGCGTAATCACCATCTGTTCCAACCGTTGCTGTACCAGGTGGCGACGGCAGGTCTGGAACCCTCTGACATCGCCTCGGCCGTCCGTGGGATCGTGGCCCAACAGCCGGGGGTGGACTTCACCTGCGCCGAGGTCATCGGCGCGGACCTTGAGGCCCGACTGGTGCATACCGCCGGTGGCCGCGCCATCGGATATGACCACCTGGTGCTGTCCGCGGGTGCCCGCACCGCCACCTTCGGGGTCGAAGGGGTCGACGAACACGCCTTCGGGTTGAAATCCCTGGACGATGCGCTGGGGATCCGTGGTCACCTGCTGCGCCAGTTCGAGCGGTGCGCTGCGGACCCGACACTGGTCGATGGCGGCGCGCTGAACGTGGCGGTCGTCGGCGGCGGTCCCACCGGGGTGGAGATGGCCGGCGCCATGGCCGAGTTGTTCAACCGTGTCATGCGCCACGACTTCCCCGAGTTGGACCTGACCCGCGCCAACGTCCACCTGATCGAGATGATGGACCACCTGCTGAGTCCGTTCCACTCGTCTTTGCAGCGCAACGCCGCCGAGGAGTTGCGCCAACGCGGCGTCACCCTGCATCTGGACACCTCCGTGCAGTCGGTCACCGCGGATGGGGTGGTACTGGGCGGTGGTGAGGTGGTGCGCGCGGCCACCTGTGTCTGGGCCGCCGGGGTGCGGGCTGAACCCCTCGGCCAGCTGCTTGGATTGCCCACGACGAAGGGCGACAGGATCGTGGTGGAGCCCGACCTCAGCGTGCCCGGCCATCCCGACGTCTTCGTGATTGGGGACCTGGCGGCGGCCACCGACCCGGCCGGGGAGGTTCTGCCGCAGTTGGCGCCAGTGGCACTGCAACAGGGTCGCTACCTTGCCCGGGTCCTGGCCGATCGGGCGGCTGGCCGTCCCTCACGACCATTTCGGTATGTCGACAAGGGCACCATGGCCACCGTCGGTCGGCGGGCGGCGGTCGCGCAACTGCCCCTCGGCATCCGCTTCACCGGGGGCCTGGCCTGGCTGGCCTGGCTGGTCCTGCACATCTACTTCCTGATCGGCTTTCGCAACCGGGCCAGCGTCATCCTCAACTGGGCGTGGAACTACCTGACGTGGGACCGTGCGGCGCGTGTGGTGACAGGCTCCGTCGCCCCGACCTCAACCCGCTGATGTGTGTCGGTACGTGCCCCTGAGCGGTGCAGCCACCGACACACAGGAGGGGGTTGGCCCGGGGACTGTCACCGTTGGACAGGTCCGGACAGGTCGGGCCGGCCAGCAAGTGATGCACCATGTCGCCTGCCGCGGTTCATGCCGCGCCCCGATCACGCCCTGACTGCCGGGAAGGGCACCCTGTCGCCGTCGGCCAGTCGTCCGGAACCACCCGGAGGCCGATGAGGATCACGCCATGCTGCTGTTTCCCACGGCACCGGCCCGCCGCCGAGTGCTGCCCACCTTCTCACCGACCGTCACCGCTCGCCTACTGATCGTCATTGCCTTCACCATGTCCGGCTTGGGCAGTGTGATGACCAAAGGGGCTTATGGCCTTGGTGCGACACCGGTGTCGTTCCTGCTGGTCCGCCTGATCACCGCGGTCATCGTGCTGGTCGTTGCGTGTGGCCCCGCACTATGGCGGCTCGAACCCCGACGGATCCTCACCCTCATCGTCCTGGGGTTTGGCTTCGGGGCGCAGACCCTGGCCTATTTCTCGGCCGTCCAGATCGCTCCTGTGGCGTTGGTCGTGGTGACCGTGTCGACCTACCCGGTCGTGATCCTGGTGATGGATGCGGTGAAGTCCCGGCGGGTCCCCTCGACTGCACGATTGGCCGCGATGGCGGTCTCGTTGCTGGGACTGTGGCTGGCCGCGGGCAGCCCGACGGGACGGCTGGATACCGGCGTGCTCCTGGCGCTTGGGACTGCCGTGGGGTACGCGGTATACCTGTGTTTGTCGGCGAAGGCCCTGACCCCCAGGACGCCGGACGGGCCACTGGCACTCTCGCCCATGGTGGCGACCGCGTGGGTGATGATCGGAGCGCTGTGCGTCATGGTCGTGGTGGCACTGGTCACTTCAACGGGTCCTCCGCCAGCCACGGCTGCCGGCATCGCGATCGCTCACGGGATCATCGCGACCGCCGTGCCGATCGTGGCCATCTACGCCGCCCTGCAACGACTGCGCACCGAGCAGGTCGCTGTCCTTGGTCCCCTCGAGCCGATCGTTGCCACCGGCATGGCGGTGTTGCTGCTGGGTGAGTCGCTGAATCTGCTGCAGGGCCTCGGTGTCGTGGTCGTGGTGGCAGCGATCGCCCAGTTGTCAGGAGTCCGGCCCCGCGCCGCGCTCCCCCGTCTACCGTTCACCGTCCCCCGGCAACTCCCCGCCCCCCGGCAACCACAAGACGAGGACGACGTGGCCTGAGGAACGTCGGTATGGCCACAGCCCGCCGCGCCACTACGCTGGTCAGCTATGGCCGTTGAGTTATACGACACCACGCTCCGCGATGGAACCCAGCAGGAGGGCATCAGCCTCTCGGTGCAGGACAAGCTGCGGGTGGCTCGCACGATCGACACCCTGGGCGTGGCCTATATCGAGGGTGGCTGGCCCGGTGCCAACCCCAAGGACACCGAGTTCTTCAAGCGGGCGGCCGAGGGCGAACTGACCCTGAACACCGCGACGCTGGTCGCCTTCGGCATGACCCGCAAACCCGGTCGCGAGGCGGCGGGCGATGACAACCTGGCCGCGTTGCTTGAGGCCCGGACTGCGGTCGTCACGCTGGTGGGCAAGGCCGACATCCGCCACGTCACCCAGGCGATCGGTACCACGGGGGAGGAGAACCTGGCCATGCTGCGCTCCTCCTTCGAGCTATTGCGGGCCGAGGGCAGGCGGGCGTTCTATGACGCCGAGCACTTCTTTGACGGTTTCGCCCGGGACCGCGCCTACGCCCTGGAGGCCCTGCAGGCTGCGGTGGCAGGAGGGGCGGAGTGCGTGGTCCTGTGTGACACCAACGGTGGCATGCTGCCCGAGGAGGTCGAGCGGGTCGTCGTCGACGTGGTCGGCCACCTGGGATCACAGGTCCAAATCGGTATCCACGTCCACAACGACACCGACTGTGCGGTCGCCAACTCCCTGGTGGCCATGCGCGCCGGGGCCACCCACGTCCAGGGCACCATCAACGGCATTGGCGAGCGGGCGGGGAACGCCAACCTCTCCTCGATCATCCCGAATTTGGCGTTGAAGAAGGGCATGACCGATGTCGTGGCCGAGGGGGCGGTGGCCAAGATGACCCATGTGGCCCACCGAGTCGCTGAGATCATGAATCAGAACCCCCGGCCCAACGCGCCCTACGTCGGCCATGCCGCGTTCGCCCACAAGGCCGGGTTGCATGCCAGCGCGCTGGCCAAGAACACCGACCTGTACCAGCACGTCGACCCCGGCAGCGTGGGCAACCAACTGCGCCTACTGGTCAGCGAGTTGGCCGGACGAGCAACCGTGGTGATGAAGGGCGCCGACATGGGCCTGGAGGTGGACAGCGATCTGGCCAACCGGGTGCTTGACCGGGTCAAGGAGTTGGAGCACCTGGGCTACTCATTTGAGGCGGCAGACGCCAGCTTCGAGCTCCTGCTGCGGCGCGAGAACGGGGAGGCTGTCGAGTGGTTCCGCCTGGAGTCATTCCGCACCATCGTCGAGCGGCGCGAGGACGGTCGAGTCGTGGCCGAGGCGACCGTGAAGGTGTGGATCGGTGAGGAGCGTCTGATCGGCACCGGCGAGGGCAACGGACCCGTCGACGCGCTTGACCACGCCTTCCGTGCGGCCGTCGAGGGGCGACTTGAGCTAGAGGAGTTGCACCTTGCCGACTACAAGGTGCGGATCCTCGACGCCAATGGGGGCACCGGCGCGACCACCCGGGTGTTGATCACCTCAACCGATTCCGATAACGAGTACGTGACGGTCGGGGTGGACTCAAACATCATCGAGGCCAGCTGGCAGGCCATGCAGGATGCCTACGACTCCTCGCTTCACGCCCGGGGGGTGTAGGCGGACCCATCCGTGCTGTAGTACGCGTCGCCGTGGATCGGGGAGGTAAGGCTACGGCTCACGCGAGGGACAGCGATCCACGGTAGGCCTGCGCCGGCTGTGATTCCTGTCGTTCGTCGGGGGCGCAGCCGCGGACCCCCATCGCGTTGCATCACAGGAGGGCTGCCAGCATCGCTCCTGCCCGGGCGGCGCCCCCACCCTCGACCGGTCGCGGGCTGGCGCCGACGCTGACCTCCTTGACGATGGCCTCGGCGAGCACATGGGCATCGGTGGCCTGGTCATAGCTCATGTGCCGACCGGCGTCGTAGCGGTCCAGGCGGTGGCGCACATGGAAGTTCTGCTCGAAGTGGTTCTCCAGGGGGACGTAGATGAACGGTGTTGCGCCCGCGGTCAGTTCCATGCACGTGGTCAGCCCGCCCTGGACGACCGCGACATCGCAGGCCGCCAGGTGCTCGTGCAGCCCGGGCAGGTAGCCGCGAACGCGTACCCCGCGTCGACGGGGAAGCGTCGAGGGATCGATGCGCGGCCCCGCCACGACGAGGAAGCGCAGCTCGGGCAGCACTCGACGGGCGATGGGGACGGCGTCCAGGACGCGGTGCAGTAGCGCCCCGCCGACCCCACTGCCGCCCACCGTGACCACGCACACCTTGTGCTCGGGCCGGTAGCCCAGCGAAGCCCGCAGCGCCTGCTTGGCCGCCGCGTCGGGCGC
>JBPCKA010000018.1:0-35829 GCA_051004735.1 Euzebya sp.
ACGCTAGAATCCACGGAGGAGTTCCCTCACGGCTGTTCCAGGCGGGCGGCGCCCGTTGCCCGCAGGGGGAACCCGGCGACCGGGCCTACGCCAGCAACATCAGCCTGGACGGTGATGAGGACCCCCAGGGGCCAGTGGTCCAGATCAACGCTGTCCAGTCGGGCCCCGTTGGCCGCCGCGGTGGCTCGTCCGGCTGTCACGTCTGCGGGACCACTGCCTCCGGCCAGGGGGGAGCCGCTGAGGACGGCCAAGGCGGCTGCGTCTGCTGCCGCCCGCAGGTCATCGGCGGTGCGGTGCACCTGGGCCACGGCGATGATGACGCCGCACACCATGGTGGCGATCAGCAGCGCGACCATGGTGGTCAGCAACGCCGCAGCACCCTGCTGGGCGTCAGCCCGCTCGGCGGGGGCTGGCGGGGACGACAGCCGCGGATCCGACCCGGTCATGGTGCATCCTCGGTCAGGAAGGCGGCTGCGGCCGAGACGTCCAGGGTCGACCCCTGCACCCACAGCACCGGCACGGTCCGGGTGATGGTCACCGTGACCAGGTCACCAGGCTGTCGGCTGCCGGAGGGGGGTTGAATGTCGACTACGGCGATGTCGGTCTGGTCCAATCGTCCCAGCACCTCCGAGTCGTGTGCCGTGGCGGCCAGTCGGGCGGCGCTGACGGCGATCTGGTGGGTGGTCGACAGCGACAGCACAATCTGGCCGACGGCGACCACGATCGTGGCGATAAACAGCACCACTGGGATGGCCAAGGCCATTTCCAGGGACTGTGACCCGCGCTGGTCAGGACTGGTGATGGGGGGTGCTGTGATGGTCATCGGCTATCCGGGTTGACCGTGGCGGAGGGATACGTTGACCCCTCCGCCGACGTGACGTCATCCGAAGAAGGCGCTGAGCACGCCTCCCAACTGGTCCAGGACGCCGGTGAGGACGTTGCTCAACCGGCTCTGCACCGGCTCGCTGTTCAGCAGCGAGACGATCAGCCCGGTGATCCCGACGCCGCCGCACGCCAGTGCCCCGTACTCCATGGCCTGCGAGCCGGTCTCGTCGTGCCACGACAGGCGCAGACGCGAACGGATACCCCGTTTGGAGGAGTCCGGTGTGGTGGAAATGGTCATGACTTGTCCTTTCGTGAGGTTGCGCTACAGGCCCAGGCGGACGCCGCTGAGGATCGATGCCATCACCGGCACGACCACCAACAGCCCGAAGGCTGGGACCAGCAGCATGGTTGTGGGGAAGACCAGTCGGACGCTCAGGCGTTCCGCGGCTTCCTCCGCCGCTACGGCGGCCCGGTCGCGGAGGTCATCTGCGAGGCAACGCAGTGACTCCGCAGCCGGGGCACCCCAGCGATGGGAAATGTCCAGTAGTCGAGCGATCTCGGTCAGGCGGGTGGGGAATGCCTGGGTGGGGTCCACGCCGGTTCCCAGGCGTCCGGCGATCGCTGCGAACACCGGCCTGACCTCAGGTGGGGCGAAGCGCGACGTCAGCCGGCAGGCCTCCAGCAACCCGACCCCGGAGGTGAGTGCGATGCACAGCAGGTCCAGCGCGACCACGGTGGGCAGCGCCGACGGTGTGCCCGCAACAATCACGTCGTCGACCGGGGGTGAGCCGACCCCGGCGATGCGACGTCGCAGCGGTCCGCCCAGCAGCAACATCATTACCACCACCGCCATCCCCACGGCTGGACCGCCGCTGAGTGTTGCGACGACGCCGGAGGCCGCCGTGATGACCATGACGGGGTTGGGACCCGTGGGGTTGACCCGCACCAGTGGGTCGGCCTGGCCCCCTGCGGCAGCAACGCTGCCGGTCATTTTGTGCATCCACAGCGCGGCACAGCCGATCAGCACTGCGGCCACGAGCATGACCAGCAGGCCGATGGGTGAGGTCAGGAAGGTCCGCGCCGCCCGATTCAAGGTGAACAGGGCTCCGGCCGCCATGATCGGCAGACCGATCAGAAAGCGCGCGCTGAACACGGCCTCGGTGGATCGGATCGAGATCAGCGCGCTCAGCCGTGTCTGTGCCGTCACCGCCCGCAGGACCCCCTCAACTGCCGGTCCTGCACTGGCACCCACGACCTGTGCCATCGCCAGCGCCTGGACCAACGCCAGGGCCGAGGGTGCAAGCCCTGACGGTGCGGGCCCTGAGGGTCGGTTAGCGACGCTCGGGGGAGTCACCCGGCCCGACATCACCGCCAGCTCCGGAAGCCCGACTCCGGCCTGCAGCGCGGCGATGACGGGTGTCAGGGCCGTGGATCGGGTCTCGACAATGGCCTGAGCGGGTGATCCGCCGGCCGCCAGCGTCGCCCGCACCACCAGCAGGTCCGCGGCCGTCAGATCAGCCGCCGGTGAGGGTCGCAGGCGGGTCCAGATCGCGTTGATCCGCGAGGGCAGCCACATCATGACCACCCCTGTCGTCGCCAGATCGGTGTGGCCACGGGAACGCGATCCACGGCGGTCACCTGCGCGATCTCGGTGACGCCACGACGGCCATCAGGCCCGCGATCAAGCGCCACGATCAGATCAAGCGCGCTGGCCAGTTGGACCTGCGCCGCCGCCAGCGGCAGACCTGCCAGAAGGGCCATGCCCTCCAAACGGATCAGTGCCTGCTCGGCGCTGCTGGCGTGCACCGTGGTCATGCACCCCTCGTGGCCAGTGATCATCGCCTGCAGCACGTCGGCGATCTCGACCCCCCGCACCTCACCGATGACGATGCGGTCCGGCCGCATCCGCAAGGCCTGACGAACCAACGTGGCGATATCGACCGCACCCGATCCCTCGGCCGACGGCGGTCGTGTCTCCATTCGCACCAGATGTGACGTGGTGGGACGCAACTCGGGGGCGTCCTCGATCAGCACGACCCGGTCGTTGTCCGCCACGTCGCTGAGAATCCGTTGCAGCAGGGTGGTCTTGCCGGTGCCGGTACGACCGCACACGACCAGCGCGGCACGTTGGCGAACCGCATCACCGATCAGCTCAGCTGCCCGCTCGGGGACCGCGTCTGTCGAGATGAGATCGGACCAGCTGATGGTCCGGGCGTCGTAGCGACGCAGGGTGACCAGGGTGCCGTCGGTCACGATCGGCGCCCCGACTGCGTGCAACCGGCTGCCATCCGCCAGCTTGGCGTCCACGAACGGGCGGGTGCGGTCGATGCGGTGCCCATGTGGGCCGACCACGCGACGAACCGCCTCAAGCAGCGCGTCATCGTCGGGAAATGCGACATCGGTGCGCTGCAGTCGCCCGTCACGTTCGACCCACACCTCGGCCGGGCCGTTGACCATCACGTCGGTGACACCGGGCTGTCGCAGTAGGCGTTCCAGCGGTCCCAGTCCCGCCACATGGTCGGCCAGGTCACGCACCAGCGGGGCCATCCTGGCAGGGCTCAGCGTGATCCCTTCCTGGGCCAGGGCAGCGGCGACCGCTGCACGCACGGCGGCGGGGCCTGTGGCCGTCGCGACGGTGCTGGCCATCCGACGCCGCACCCGCACGACCAGTTCAGGGTCCATGGCCACAGCCCCGCTCATGCCGCTACCCCGCTCATGCCGATACCCCTAATACCTGGGCCACCTCGGCAACCCCTGCCAGGAAGCTTCCCGGCAGACTGACCGGAACGCGACCCCGAAGTCCGGCCCGGGCAACACGGAAGGAGGTGTCCAGGGCCACGTGTGGTCGGCCTTGCACTGCCCGCGAGATCTCTGCAGCACGCAATCCCCCGACGCCGCAGGTCACCACCACCACGCTGTCATCGGCGTCTCTCAACACATTCAGCAGCGCGGCATCCGGGCGGGCCACGACCACCTGACCGCGGGCGGCGATGCCACGGTCGACGATGAGCACCGCAGGGCGTTCGCCACCCGCCGTCGTGCCGGCAGCGGCAACCACGGACAGCCCGTCGATGCCAGCCACCGGCCCACCCTGGATCGGCCCGGCCATCCGTAGTCCAACCTGGTCAGTCAGAACCGCGGTCCGAGCACCCGACCACGCGAACTGTGCACCCAGGGCCAGCGCGACCGTGGTCGTGCCCACACCGCCGGCGGCGCCACTGACGGCGATGACCCGGTCAGCCGGCCGCGGGATGGGGGCGGTGGGCACCAGAGCCACCAGCCGATCGCGGTCCAGCGGCCAACACACCACGTCCAGCGCCCCCGCGCGCAGCCGTTCCCGCAGCAGCTCCGGATCGTCATCCCTCACGATCACCACCGTCGGCACCTCGTGGTGGACCCGGTCGGACAGGGCCAACCGGACCTGCAGATGTGGTCCAGGCTCCACCACCTGCCAGCCCAGGACCGATTCGACGTGGGCGGTCACGTCGGCGGCCAGCTCGGCGTCGGCCAGGTCAACGGCAATCGGTAGGGCTTCGTTCATCACCCCTCGGAAGGTAGGTAACAGCCAGACCCCGGCGAGGCGCTACTTTGCAATGCTGTGGATAACCGCGAACTGGATGAGGCCGCCGCCCCCGCCGAGGACGCCCGTCACGCCGCCGCTGCGGCCATGCGGCGGCTAGGCCACGCGATGGTTGCGTATGAGACCGACTCCGACCTGCTGCGCCGCATTGCCCAGCAGGCCACCGTCACGGCCGAGATCGTTGAGTCGGGGGTCAGACGACGCCGCGAGATCGCCACGCTGAAGGCGCAGATGTGGGGGCATTTGCCGGCCAGCGGTGAACAGATGGCCCATTTCGAGGAATGCATCGTCAGTGGTCGGGCCAACCCCATGGGGATCGTCATGGACGTCAGGCGCGAAGGAATGAGCGCCGTCGCGCACCTGAATCTCGGCGCGGCCTTCGAAGGGGCACCCAAACGCGCCCACGGCGGGATCGTCGCCGCGATCCTGGACGACATCATGGGCTACGTGCTGACCGTGGAGAACACCCCGGCCTACACCGGCACCATGCAGGTGCGCTATGCCGCGCCCACCCCGGTGGAGACCGATCTGGTGGCCACGGCCTGGATGGAAAGTCGTGACGGTCGCAAGCTGACGATGCAGTCGACCCTGAAGATGCTGGACGGCACGATCCTGGCCGAGGGCAGCGGGGTGTTCATCGCGATCCGGCCAGAGCGCCTGCGCGATTGGCAGAGCACCCCGCCGAAGCCTCAGTAATAGTCGCGTTGGTAGGTGATGCCGTGCTCGCCGACCTCGATCCAGCTGGACCGGGGAAGGGAGTTCCAGCGACGACCGGCCGCGGTGTAGGACACCGACCACTCGACGGCCGCGAAACTGCCATCGTCTGATTCGAGGATCCTCTTGGTGCTGACGTCGATGCCTTCACGGGCCTGCAGCCATGAGCTCAGGTAGGCCTGGATCAGCTTGTCGGTCTCGTGAGGGGGATTCTGCGGTTCGAACCAGACCGCGTCGGGCGCGTACAGCTCACCGATCGTGTCGACGTCGACGGTTTCAAGCGCCCCCCGCAGCTGCTCCCAGTGTTCGCGTGCGCGACCCATTTTCAGTGACTCCTTATGAGGTGCCGTCACAGGACGGCCAGACCAGCAGGTTACAGGTAGTTGCCCGGTGCCCGGTCGCTGTCGGAATCCGATCCCTGCGTCGCTGGCCCACCGGCCGGCAGCCCTCGTTGGCGCATGGCCTCAAGCTGCTTCTTCGCGGCGGCCTGTTGGGTGAAGATCGCGGCCTGGATCCCCTGGAACAACCCCTCAAGCCAGCCGATCAGCTGGGCTTGGGCGATCATGATCTCACTTTGTGAGGGGGTGTCGGTGTCGAAGTCAAAGGAGAACTGGCTCAACTCGTCCTGCAGGTCTGAGGACAGGACCTCACACAATTCGCTCAGTGCACGCTCGTGCACCTTACGCAGTCGGCCCCGCCCGGCGTCGTCGGCGTCCGCCCGCCGTGCCTCTTCCTGGACCTCACGCAGCATCACCGCAATTCGCATGAGCTTGGCGGGCTCGGAGATCATCGGCTCGACGCCGCCAGAGTCCGCGTCCTGTGCGTTCTGCTGGTCGTCCTCGACGACCTCGACCTGTTCGACCATGCGACGAGCCTAACCGGCCCCGCCACCTCAGAACAGCCCGGTCAGAACAGGGCCGCCGCCAGCTTGGGACGGTCCGCCTTGACCAGCGGATGGTCGGCCCCCGGGTGACCTTTGCTACCAACGTGCTCATAGGGCCCAGGTAGTCAGTTTCGCTGATCTCACCGGATCGCGGGCCGTCGGTGCTCACCGATAGGATCTTTGCGACAATGACCACTCCCTCCCAGGACCCTCTGCAGGTCTGTACCACCGGCTTTGACCACCACCTTGGTCTGGAACTGACCCAGGCAACCCCCCAAAGGGTCGTGGCACGGCTGAAGGTCACCGATCACGTGCGGCAGCCCTATGGCCTGGTGCACGGAGGGGTGTATGCAAGCATGGCCGAAACTGTCGCCAGCGTGGGCGCCGTGCTGGCAATCAGGGAACTGACCGGGTCGCCCGACAGCGGATCCGTTGGCCAGTCCAACCACACCGACTTCCTCAAAGCGGTCCGCCAGGGAACCCTGACGGCAACCGCCACGCCCGTGCACACGGGACGGTCGGTGCAGTTGTGGCAGGTCGACATCACCGATGACGAAGGGGCGATGGCCGCTCAGGCCAAGGTGCGCATGTTCAACGTCGGGGTGACCCGAATGGAACAGTCCCAGGACTGATCAGTCGCTGCGTTCTGACAGGAACCGCTCGATCTCAGCGGCCAGGTCATCGCCCGATGCCACCTGTCGCGACGATCCGCCGGCGTCAAGGTGGGCCTCGAGCCGGTGCACCATCTCGGCGGCGTCAGGGTGTTCGGCCACTGCCTCATCAACCTGGTTGTCGTGTGCCTCCGCCGCCAGTTCCAACTCCTCGGTGTCGATGCTGACCCCGAAGGTCTTGGTGACCACGTTGACCAGGGCAAGGACGGATGAGGGGTGGGCGTTGGCGGAGATGTAGTGGGGCACCTCGGCCCACAGGCCAACGGCAGGGATGCCGGCCTCACCCAGACGGTGCTCAAGCATCACCTGGACCCCGACCGGGCCGGTGTAGCCCGGGACCCGTGTGGCTGAGGGGACCAGGTCGCCGGCGGCGATGTTGACCGCCGACACGATCTGGGTCGGGCGGGTGTGTGGAGCCGCGGCGGGATAGGCGCCCAGCCCCAACGCGGTCTCGACCCCCATCTGATGACACAGCCGCACAACGGCGTCGCAGAACGCCTCCCACCGCATGTCGGGTTCGGGACCCAGCAGGAACACCGCGTCGTGCTGTGCGTCGGGGACCTGTGCAGCCAGAACCTGAAGCTCATCGAACTCGATGCGTCGCAGGATGCCGTTGTCGATCACCGTGGTGGGTCGACGGGCCCGGTAGTCGATGAAGGTGTCACGGTCGAAGGTCGCCACCGGCTCGGCCGCCCAACGGTGCCGCAAGAACATCGCGGCGCTGGAACCGGCGTCACCGGCATCGATGAATCCGTCCAACGACGCGACCAAAACCGGGCGCCGCAGGGCCGGCACCTCC
This sequence comes from Euzebya sp., assembly GCA_051004735.1. Lineage (GTDB taxonomy): Bacteria > Actinomycetota > Nitriliruptoria > Euzebyales > Euzebyaceae > Euzebya. The sequence goes on from JBPCKA010000018.1 coordinate 7,473, forward strand.
GCGTTCCAATGGATCAGGGACTGGGTCATGGCCTTCTACAGTAGTGCCGCCCGCCACACCCGTGTAGTCCATTAGGCTGGGCCACCTGGGAGGCGTCTGGGTTCCTGGTGGGCTCCGCGGTCTTCAAAACCGACGAGGGCGACACGGTCGTCCTGGCGGGTTCGATTCCCGTCCGCCTCCGCTTCATGTCATTTGCCGTGCCAATGCCGTGCCAACTCCCAGATGTCAAAGGACGCGGGCGCACGAGTTGTCCGCCGCGATGTGGAAGCGGATGAGGATTGTGGCGTGCTCGTCGTTTGCAAGGTCGACTCGTAGTAGTCGACCAGGTCGTCCTGCCCCCCCGTCTGGGTCTGGACCCACTCGACCCGATCGATCGCGGCGAGGTTCACGCCGTTGCCGTCCACGACCTCCACCCGCAGGTCGAAACCCTCGACCAGGACACCGCCGATGTCCTCCAGCCGCACCGACACGGTGGGGGGCTCACCGCCCAGTGGCGGCTGCAGCGGTGAAACCTGGCCGTTGGCGCCGACCACATACCCCTCCATCGCGCCCAGAAAGACCGTGTCATGGCCGGTGAACACGACCTGTGCCGGCGGAGTCGTGCCCAGGTCGCCCAATGGGCTGACCACGCCATCGGTCGTGACCCCAAACAGTTGTCCGACGTCGGTTGTGAGAAGCACGTGATCTGCCGCCCAACTCACCGAATGCACGCTCTCAGCGGTTGCCCCGAGCACGGTCCACGAGCCCTCCGGCTGCCAACTCGCGATCACTGAGCACGACGGGACATCCAGCCCAGCGATGCTGCACGCCTCAGAGGTCGCCCCCGCGAAGACGAGAAGTTCCTCACCCGTCCACACGGTTCGCATCGACTCCAGGCACGGTAGTGGCAGCGGCCACGACTCCACCTCGCACGCCCCTTCCAGCGGCCGCCGGGCGACGCCCACCTGTCCCATACCCCCGCAACTTCCGTCGTCGTGGTCCCATCCGGCCTCGACGACATCTGAGCCTGTCCACCAGGCCCGCTCGTAGGTCAACAGCGGACTCGCGTCGACAGCCCGAGCGCGATTGTTCTCAACGACGTATACCGTGCCGTCGGCCTCCGCGACCCCTCGCGGTAGGGCGCCCACTCGTAGTCGTCCAGGGAGTAGGCAAAGTCCACATCGAAGGCAACCACTCGCCCGCCATCCGTCCCCAGCCCGAAATCGTGGGACAGGTCCGGCGGTGGGGACACCCAAAACCACGGCGTTTCCCCGACTGATCGGCCGTCTCCGTGGCGGTGGGTTGCGATCGGCCCATGGTTCTCCTCTGCCCAGTCGGGTAGGAATATGGGCGACCGACCCCCGACGGCCCGTGGCCCGAGGACACGCGACCACCAAGGAACCCAGCGATCATGTCCCAGCCGATCATCCACTCCAGTCCCCTGCCTGATGCCGATATCCCCGACATGGCGCTGACGTCATACGTGTTGGAGCACGCGGCAGATCACCCTGACAAACCGGCACTGATCGACGGGCCCAGTGGACGTACCCTGACCTACGGCGAGCTTGACGGCCACATCCGGGCACTGGCCGGCGGCTTGAAGGCCAGAGGGTTCGGCAAGGGCGACACCATGGCCATCATGGCGCCCAACGTGCCGGAGTACGCGGTGCTGTTCCATGGCGCGGCCATGGCCGGTGGATCGGTCACCACCATCAACCCGACCTATACCGCCAAGGAGATGAACCACCAGATCACCGACGCCAAGCCATCGATCATGGTCACCGTCGGCTTGTTCCTGGACACCGCGCGGGAAGCCGCCAAGGACTCCACGATCACCGACGTGTTCACCATCGATGAGGTGGAGGGGGCCTCACAGTTCACCGAGTTGTTCGGCGAGACCTTGGACCAGCAGGTGCCGGTGGACGCCGACGACATCGTGGCACTGCCGTACTCCTCGGGCACGACGGGGCTGTCCAAAGGCGTCATGCTCAGCCACGGCAACCTGGTCGCCAACATCGCCCAGACCGTCTCCGCAGCCGAGCTGACCCCTGACGAGTCGTTCGTCGCCGTCCTGCCGTTCTTCCACATCTACGGCATGCAGGTGCTGATGAATTCGGGACTGCGGGTGGGGGCCACGATCATCACGATGCCGCGCTTCGACCTGGAGCAGTTCCTGAGCCTGAACGCCGAGCACCACACCACCCGCGCGTTCGTGGCGCCGCCGATCGTCGTGGCGTTGGCCAAGCACCCACTGGTGGACAAGTTCGACCTGAGCTCCCTTGAGCAGATCTTCAGCGGTGCCGCGCCCCTGTCGGCCGACACCGCCGAGCAGGCGGCCAAGCGTCTGGACTGCGAGGTCGTGCAGGGCTACGGGATGACCGAGCTGTCACCCGTCAGCCACCTGACCACGCCCGGCGGGTACAAGCCCGGCTCGGTCGGCGTGACGGCACCGAACACGGAGTGCCAGATCGTGGACCCCATCTCCGGTGACAGCCTGGACATCGATGGCGAGGGTGAACTGTGGGTCCGCGGGCCACAGGTGATGAAGGGCTACCTGGGTCGTCAGGAGGAAAGCGACGCCACGGTGGACAGCGACGGCTGGTTACACACCGGCGATGTGGCCACCGTGGACAGCGACGGCCACGTCTTCATCGTCGACCGGCTGAAAGAACTGATCAAGTACAAGGGCTTCCAGGTCCCGCCCGCAGAACTTGAATCGGTGCTGTTGAACCACCCGGACGTCGCGGACTCCGCCGTCATAGGCATCCCCGAAGAATCAGCCGGTGAGATCCCCGTCGGCTACGTGGTCCTCAAGGAGGGCGCCACTGCGTCGGCCGAAGACATCATGGAGTTCGTTGCCGGCGAGGTGGCCAGCTACAAGAAACTGCAGAAGATCACCTTCCTGGATGAGATCCCCAAGTCGGCCTCGGGCAAGATCCTGCGGCGTGAACTGCGTGATCAGGCCAGCGCCGAGGAGTAGGCCCGAAATCTATGAGGCCTGGCATCCTGCCAGTGCCATGGCGACCTGGTCACTCAGCAGATCCTCATCACCGATCAGAACCGCGTCGGTGGTGGGGGCGGCGCAGCCACCGGCGTAGTCGGCAACGGCTGCGCTGACCGCGTCCTGGCCGCTGACCAGCAGTGGGCCCCCGACATCGGCCGCCAGCCCGGCGGCCGCCAGCCCCACCACCCAACCGTCGGTTTGGAAGCCGTTGAAGACCACCACCCGGTCACCGGTCCCCGCGGGCCACAGTTGCGTGGCGATGGCCACGGCCGTCTCGGCACGACTGGCGCCGAACACACGGTCGACACTTCCCACGACGTCACCGGCCTGGTCGGCCACCGCCGACGACAGGGCCTGCTCACCTCCCAACAGAATCGTCTGCGCCGGTGCGAGGTCAGCCAGGAAGGAAGCGACGGCGGGGTGCAGACCATCAGAGGGCGTGGCTACCAATGCGGCGCCGGTCGCTGCAGCCCATGCCCCGCCGGTGACGGCATCGGCCCAGTCATCCGCGCGGGACACCCCGATCCGCACCGGCGTGTCAGCAGGCGCCAATCGCACCGCTTCGGTGGCGACGGCCACGGAGGTTTCGACCCGTGAGTCACCGGCCAGTCGGACCACCTCATGACCGGCTGCCACCAGGCTGCTCTGGACCTCGGCAGACAGGGCGCCCACCCCACCCAACAGGTACACCCGCCCTCCCCGGGGCAGCAGACGGTTGATCTCGGTTTCAACCGCCGGATCAAGGGCCCCGGTCGGTGTGTACAGCAACGGCGCCTGCCCGGTCAGCGCCGCGCCGACCAGTGAGTCGGTGAAGACGTCGTCCCGTGACAGCACCACGAACGGCGGTCGGGGGGCGGGGATGGGACGGGCGGGACGGACAACCAGGTCCCGGGGCAGGGGGAACCTGATGTGGCTCAGCAGCAGGCCGATGTCCACGGTCGTCCGCAGGGGGATTCGCACCCGCTCGGAGGTCAACACGTCACCGTCATACACCAGGCTGGGTCGTGGGGAGGCACTGTGGTTGTACACGATGCTGACCCGCTGGGACTCGTCGTCGCGCACCACGATGTCAAGGTCCCGGTCGCCATCGACGTCCGCGGCGTCCACCGAATCGGGCAGCGGGGAGGCGTAGATGGTGCCGCGACGACGAAACGTCCCGTCACCGTTGCTGCCAAGAACGATGACAGGCCCATCACCCACCGAGGTGCTGGCAACAATCACTTCGTCAACCCCGTCCCCGTCAAGGTCCCCGGTGCTCAGGTCGGTCACCTCACGTGCCACCTGCATGGTGGCGCCGCGGGTCAGTCCCCCCGCGCCATCGCCGCTCAACACGGTGAACTGTCCCGCCTCGGTCACGGTCACCACATCCAGGTTCCCGTCGGCATTCACGTCCTGCACGGCGATGCCGGTCATACGACCGGCCAGCAGGACCCGGGTCGATGTCGTGAACCCTCCGGCACCATCGCCACGGTGCACCTCGACGGCACCGTCAAGATGTCCGGTCACCACGTCCACCCGATCGTCGCCATCAAGGTCGCCGACCGCAGTCACGTGTGCCAGATCACCGATCTCGGTGATGGTGCCCGGTCGGGTCTCGTCGTCGCCGTCCAGCCAGGTGCCGATCTCTGACACCAGCGGGTCGCTGTCGGTCCCCGTAATATCGTCGGCGACGAACAGGATGTCGGGCCGACCGGTCCCGTCGATGTCGACCACCGCCTGCCCGGCCAACCGACCGAACATGGACCCACGGGCGATCTCTCGATACTCAAACTCCGAGTCCCGCTTCACCACGCTCCAGCGCGGATTGGGGTTCTGGATCTGCAGGATGTCCTGGACACCGTCGCGGTCGTAGTCAAGCAGTCCGACCACCTCCGGAGCCGGCAGACCCGCGAGGTTGTACCCACCGACGATCGTTGGCTCCTCCGGAGCCGTGTGTCGATAGAACTGCACGCCCCCCGTCACGCCGATCCCGATGCTCACCTCCGGTGTGCCGTCGCTGTCGATATCGCCGACGAAGGCCCCGTTGGGGTCCTGCTCCAGATCGATGGTGGTGTGCCCACCCAGCGCACCGCCCTGGGACAACAGGACATGGACCCACTGACGGCTATTGGAGGCGGCTGTCACATCCTCGATGCCGTCGCCGTCAACGTCACCGATCGCCAGTCCCTGTGGTGAGGAGGAGAGACTGATCTCAGGACCCGAGAACCCATCGGGACCCTCGTTACGCAGCAACGCCACGGCTCCTCGGACCGCTCCAGCCGAGGGCGGGCCCCCGTTGGGGTCGACGCTAATGGCCAGGTCGTGGTCACCGTCGTCGTCGACGTCGACCAGCTCGATGTCATAACCCGCAGACAGCCCGGGCACGTAGACCACGTCGGTGAAGGCGGCACCGAAACGTCCGGTGGCGAGGTACAGGGATCCCTCGATGCCCACGGTCGCCGCATCAGGTACGCCATCCCCATCCAGGTCGCCGACTGCCAGGGCAAAGCCCCTCCCGCCGTCTGGCAGTGGCACCGAGAGGGGATCGCTGAAGACACCGGTGCCGTCGTTGGCAGCCCAGGTCAGCGACGCTTCGGTGGTGACCATGTCCAGGTCCCCGTCGCCGTCCATGTCGGCCAGGGCGACGTCGAATCCGCCCCCGGGTGGGTTGGGCCGAGCGGTGTAGCCACGGCCGGCGGTCGCCACCGACACCCTGGACTCGGCCCCGACGGTCACGATGTCGGGCAGGGTGTCGCCGTTGAGATCACCGATGGCCATCCCGAGGACGTTGCTGTTGGACTGCACCATCCGTGCGGTGACGGGAAAGACCCCACTGCTGTCCCCGAAGGCGATGGCGACCCCTCCGCCGCGGTTGTTGCCGACCACGATGTCGGCGGCGCCGTCTAGGTCCATGTCGATGATGCGGATCTGTTGGGGCAACACCCCGGTCTTGATCACGGCGCCTTGCTCGAACCGGGCCCCGCCGGTGTTTTCAAAGACCGTGACGCCGTCCACGTCCGGCTCCGGCGGGCTGTTGGGGCCGCCGGCGGGGGCGGGCAGGTCCGTCCCCACGACCATGTCGGTATCCCCGTCACCGTCAAGGTCTCCCACCGCCACGGCCCGCGACGCGACGCCGGCGTCCGGTACGATGATGGACTGAAACGGCAGCGCGGCGTCGCTGGGTGAGGGGCCTGCGAACGCCGGAGTCTGTGCGGCTGCCGGTGGCGTGACACCTGCGACACCCAGACCCAAGACCAGCACGATGGACAAAAGGCAACGTGGACTAGACAAACCCCGCATCTGCGGACCCTACCAACGCGATGCCGTCAGGTCCATGGCTGGGCATGCTGCCCGCACCGCAGCGCCACTGCTCATGGCATCCGGTCGCACGTTGCGATGACGGTGCAGCCGCAGTCGCGGATCTGGGCCAGCATCTCAATCATGGTGTCCAGCCGATCACGACGGTGCGTCAACTCGACCAACTTGTCATCGACCACGCCACGCCATCCACCCGCGGTGTCATCCAGGATGGTCTGGATCTGTTCAAGCGTGAAGCCCACGTCCTGGGCCCTGCGGATGAAACTGACCCGCCCGACCGTGGCCTGGTCGAAACGGCGTTTACCACCGACCCGCCCGGCGGAGGTGATAGCGCCGATCTCCTCGTAGTACCGCACCGCCGACACGGCGACGCCGGTGGCGCGCGCCACCTCACCAATCGGGAGCAAGGTCGTCGTCACACCGCTTCCACACCGCTGAGCATCTGGATTACCGGCAGTGCCTGATCCTGTTCGGAGGTGATCTGCAAGCGGACGTGGTCCGGCATCTGCGTGGTGGTGATGTCCAGGAAGCCGCAGCAGGCTGCTTCACGCCGCGCCAGGTCCTCGATCACCTCAGCAAGTTCGAGGGGCAACGTCATCACCACACCGTGTGGCAGGACCTGGGTTGAGAGCACGTGGCGCTGCAGGTCGGTCCACTCAAGAACCTGGTTGGCGGCGTCGTCGGCGGACAGGGAGCATGCAATGGGGATATCCGGCTGGTTCATGGCCCCACCGTAGGATCTCAAGTCAACTTGAGGTCAAGGGTTTTTCGAGGGATGTCCAAGGTCGACCTCGCCATCAGGAACGAGCCCGCAATCAGTGGGACCACCACCCGGCAGACCGCCACCGGCCACGCTGGGCGACCCGCGTGCCGAGAATCGCACAGAGATCACACGAACCGTCAGGGCGCCTGGAAGTGCCGCTCCAAGGCATGCCACACCGTCGGGTAGTCGTCCTGCAGGGCGGGAATCGAACTGGCATAGGCGGTCGGGATCAGCGGGTAGCGGGTCTCGAACATGAACGACAGGGTGTCGGACAACCTTTGAGGTGTCAGGTCCGCCGTGGTCGCCTTGAGCCAGGCATCGTGGTCGGGGCCGTGCGGGAAGTACTGATTGTGCAGGCTCATTCCGCCAGGACTGAATCCCTCCTCCTTGGCGTCATAGACGCCATAGATGATGCCCATGAACTCACTCATGATGTTGGAGTGGTACCAAGGCGGACGAAAGGTGTGTTCGCCGACCAGCCAGCGGTCGGTGAACACGACGAAGTCGACGTTGGCCACCCAGGGATCAGGGGAGGGTGAGGTCAGGACGGTGAAGATCGACGGGTCGGGGTGATCAAAGCTGATTGAGCCCATCACGTTGAACTGCCGTAGGTCATAGACATAGGGGACGTGATTGCCGTGCCACGCGACGACGTCCAGCGGTGAGTGGTCAAGCGGGCAGACCAGCAGGCGACCGTCGAACTTGACGAACAACTCACCCGGGGCGTCGGTGTCCTCGTAGGCGGCCACGGGCGAGCGGAAATCGCGGGGATTGGCCAGGCCGTTGGCCCCGATCGGACCTCGTTCGGGCAGTTCCAACAGGGTGCCGTAATTCTCGCAGACGTAGCCCCTGGCGGTCGGGTCACAGAGTTCAACGCGGAACTTCATGCCCCGGGGCATCAGTGCGATCTCACCAGGCCCCGCCTCGACAATCCCACATTCGGTGTGGAATCGCAGGCAGCCATCCTGGGGAACGACCAGCAGTTCCCCATCGGCGTTGTACAGGTAGGTGCCGGTCATGGACTGCGTGGCCATGTACACGTGCGCCGCCATGCCGGTCTGGGTGTGCACGTCGCCGTTGGTCGCAATGGTGCGCAGACCGGTGAGGAATGTCGTGTCGTCACTGGGGAACGGCGGCGGGTTCCAGCGCAACTGCCCGATGGGCGGGTCGTCGTGGCGGTGCGGGCCGGTGCGCAGCCACGGGTTATCGACCTGGGTGAACCGCCAGGCATGCCTGACCGAGGGGCGTATCCGGTAGAACCAGGTCCGGCGGTTGCGGGCAGCGGGCACCGTGAACGCCGTGCCGGACAACTGCTCGGTGTACAGCCCCAGCGGTGGTTCCTGCGGATTGTTCTGACCTTGGGGCAGGGCTCCCGGCACGGCCTCCGAGGCGAACTCGTTCCCGAATCCACTCTGGTACGTCAGCGACACTTCTAGCCCTCCCGGCTCAAACCGGCTCAAAATGGAGTGGCGGCATCCTATCGTCGGCGGTCGCTGTGCGAACACCCCGTGCGCGGGCCGCACGCCGGCCGCCCCACAATCGCCCGCCCAGGTGCCCGGTGCCCGCCCAGGTGTCCGGTGCCCGGGTTCCACGGCGCCAGGCCACACCAAACCCGGGCACCCACCCCGGACGACGCTGACCACCACCAGACCGACGAGAAGGGCCTGCAACACTTGGTGGCGATGCCCATTGCACTGGCCCATGCCCTGCCGCAGAGTGTCGGCGCTGTTCCACTGACCGTGATCCTCACACTGCTCATCGGTCTGTTCCTGGCCGTGGATGCGGTCAGTGGTCGACGGGCCCGCTCGCTGATTCGGGCTAGGTCCGCCACAACCAGGCCACCCCAGCCCGACCCCGACCCCGCCCCCGCCAACGCGGTAGAGGAACCACAGCACGCGACGGGCATGACACTGGGCCTGGCAGGCCTGGTGGCGATCGTCCTGCTGGCGACCTTCGGCCCTGCTGATCCCGCCGAGAACCTGACCGACCGATTCGTCCTGACCCTGCTGTGGGGGTTTGTCGGGATCAGCAGCATCATTCTCGGCTCGTGGTGGTGGCGGGTTGACCCGCTACGAGGGCTGAACCGTGGTCTGGCGATCGCGACGGGCGATCCTGACCAGCGTTCGGTCTCACCGTTGTCCCCGACGCTTGCCACCAGCGCGGCCATCACCGGACTGCTGGCCTGGGCCTACGTCCAACTGTTCGTCACCGCCAGCGTGTTGACCTTTCAACTCCTACTCATCGCCTACCTGGCCGTTCACCTGATCGGCACCTCCCGGTACGGCAGCGACTGGCTCCGCCGGACCGAAAGCCTGACGGTGCTGTCTGACACCCTGGGCATGGCGCGCCCGTCCACGACCAACGCCACGACCAACGCCACGACCAGCCTGATCACCATTCCCGACTCCGACCGCCTTCGGTGGATCTGCGGGACCCTCATCGGGTGGTCATTGGTTGACCTCGTCATCGAAACCGAGTGGTGGCACGACCTGGCCCTGACCGGCGCCACCAAGACGTGGCTGGGAACCGGACTTCTGCTGATAGCCGTCGCCGCCATCTGCCTGCTGATCCGCGCGGTCAGTGGGACCGGGTTGGGACCGGCGTTCGTCAGCGTGGCCGCGGGCTGGGTCGTTGCCCACTATCTGTCACTGCTGATGATCGAGGGCCAGGGGATACCGATCTGGCTGTCCGATCCGTTCTCCACCGGCGCGAACTACCTGGGGCGCTCGGGCTCACTGATCAACCTGCAGCCTGTAGGAGTGGACGTGCTGGCCGTGGCGCAGGCCATCCCGTTCGTCGCCGGGCACCTGGCCGCGGTGGTGATCCTCGACCGTCGCGCCGCGACCGTCCTGAACGATCCCCGATACCTGGGCCCCACAACCTTCCTGGCCCGGGCGGTGATCGCCGTTGCGCTCATCGGCGGAACCTACCTGCAGCTGGGTGGTCTGTGAGCAGACCCCACATCCCGGCCTGACGCGTTGCGCCCCAGCAGGCTACGGTTCGAGCGTGAACACGCCTGAACCTCCCGACTACAGCCAATACCTACAGGGTCTGGTGGCCAGGATCCAATCCAGTGACGGGGTCGAGGTGGACACCCCGTACATCGGCGTTGACCCGGTCATCGCTGCACAGGCCGAACTGGCGGTGGAACAGGCTGCCGAAGATCTGGTCGGGCTGTCCCACGACATCCACGCACACCCGGAGTTGGGCTACGAGGAGCACTACGCCGCCAAGACCGTGGCGGCATTTCTGACCCAGCGAGGCCATCAGGCCGACGCCGGAGCATTCGGGCTGCCGACGGCTGTTCATGCCTCAGCCGGCTCGGGACATCCACGCGTGGCCTTCCTCGCCGAGTACGACGCACTGCCGGGCATCGGGCACGCCTGCGGCCACAACGTCATCTGCACCACGGCTGTCGGTGGGTTCCTCGCGGCCGCGTCGGTAGTGGAGCAGACCGGCGGCAGCGTCGAGTTGATCGGCACCCCGGCCGAGGAAGGAGGCGGAGGGAAGGAGAAGATCGCCCGAGCGGGGGGATTCGATGACGTGGACGCGGCGGTGATGCTGCACCCCTTCTTCGCCGACATCGCCGCGCACCCCTTCATCGGGGTGAGAACCGTCGGCGTGGTCTACACGGGACTCAGTGCGCATGCCTCGGCCATGCCGTTCATGGGACGCAACGCCCTGGACGCCGCGGTGCAGGCCTACACCGGGATGGCGCAACTGCGGCAGCACATGCTGCCGACCGACCGGGTCCACGGAATCTTCACCGATGGAGGACAAAAGCCCAACATCGTGCCCGAGCGTGCGGCCCTTGAGTTCTATATCCGCTCTGCCGAGCCGTCGACCCTGGCCGAACTGTGCCGACGCAGCCAGGCCGTCTTTGACGGCGCCGCCACGCAGACCGGCTGTACGGTCGAGGTCACCTGGGACTTGACACCGGTGTACCTGCCGACTCGGCTGAACGGTCCGCTGACCAACCGCTACGCGGTGAATGCCGGCCGCAGAGGTCGTCGCCTGCTGCCACAGGGCCTAGTGCCCGAAGCGATGACCGGCTCGACCGATCTGGGCAACGTCAGCCTACGGATCCCCTCCATCCATCCGCTGTTGGGCATCGCGCCGTTCGGCATCTCGTTGCACACCCCGGCCTTTGCCCAGCACGCGGTGTCCGACAGCGCCGATGCGGGCGTCGCCGATGGTGCGGTCGCTCTGGCGCTGACCGCACTTGACTACCTGGCCGATGCTGACCTGCGTGATGCGGTGTCGGCGGACTTCGAGGCCGCCGGAGGACCACTGGACGTGCAGCAGATGTATCCATGAAGATGGCCGACATCGCACGCCGTGTGCCGCTAGGTGTTGGGCTGCTGGCTACCGTGATGGTTGCCGCCGGCGTGTTGCACTTCGTGGCGCCCAAACCCTACGACAGCATCATCCCGAGGGTCCTGCCCGACGCCTACCGTCGGCCGTTGACCTACGCCAGCGGTGTGGCGGAGATGACGGTCGGGGTGATGATGTTGGTTCCACGCACTCGGCGCCTTGGAGCCCAACTGACCGCGCTGCTCTTGGTTGCCGTGTGGCCAGCGAACATCGACGCGGCCCTCCGCGGCGGATATCCGGGTCTTGACGGCTTCTTCGGGACCCCGACAGCGGCATGGCTGCGTGTCCCGCTGCAACTCCCGCTGATCCTGTGGGCGGCATGGCTGGCTCGACGGTCATCCCCGCCGCCAACCACTTCCCGGACAACGCCGGCCTGATGCCCGGCCCGGTGATAGGGCTGGCAACCTGCGGAGCGTTCCCTGGGTTGGATGCCGATGACGGATTGGTGATCCCCGCGCTAGGTGCCCTTGGCGCCACTGGTGTGCCCGTGGTCTGGGATGACCCCGAGGTGGACTGGCGCGCATTTGATGCCGTCCTGATCCGCTCGACCTGGGACTACCCCAACAGCCTGGCCAACTTCATCGAGTGGTTGGATCTGGTGGCGGACCGGTCAGTGCTGTTCAACGCGGCTCGATTGGTGAGGTGGAATCTGGACAAGGGGTACCTGGGGATCCTACGAGCCGGCGGTGTGCCGACGGTTCCGACGATGTATGTGCAGCCGGGCGGCTACCTGCGACTACCAACCAGTGGCGAGTTCGTCATGAAGCCGTCGATTTCAGCCGGGTCGCGCGACACCGCCCGCTATGACGCCCGACGCGACGGGATGACCGCCACCGGTCACGGCCAGCGCCTGCTGGACGCCGGGCGCACGGTGATGATCCAGCCCTACCTGCATTCAGTGGACAGCTACGGCGAGACGGCCCTGTTGTTCATCGACGGTGTCTACTCCCACGCCATCCGCAAGGGCGCCCTGCTGGAATCAGGCGCCACCCCGACCAAGGACCTGTTCGCCGCAGAAGCCATCGTCCGGCGTGCCCCGACCGAGAGGGAACGCGCCGTTGCCGATGCCGCCCTGGCAGCCATCCCCACCTCGCTCGGCAACCCGGTGTACGCCCGTGTGGATCTGCTGATGACCGCCGAGGGGCCAGTGCTCCTGGAACTGGAATTGGCCGAACCCTCGCTGTTCCTTTCCTTTGCTGCCGAGGCTGCCGGCCGACTGGCCCAGGCAGTGCTCGGCCGACTCCACGCCAGCCAACCCAAGGCCAGCCGCTGACCTCAGCTGGAGGAGTGGCGCGACACCTCCGGGCGATCAGCCAGAACCGCTGGGGCGCGAAGGGCCGGGGTCTCGTGATTGGTCAGCACCACCAGCACGACCATGACCCCTGCGGCCACGAGTAGCTGGATCAACTGTGCATAGGGTGCGGGGATCAGGGGGGTCAACAGTGTTCGACCCAGCCCGCCGCCCAAGGCCTTGTAGACCCAGTGACCGGCAGCGTATGACTCGGTGGGCTGTGCCAGTGGGTTGGTGAAGATCGCCAGCAACATCCACAGCGCACCCCACGCGGCGGCAACAAGGACCGTCCAGGGGCTACGACGCCAGATCTGGGCCACGCCGACGGCAACGAAGGGGATGGCGGCGACGACGTACCGCGGACCCGGTGACGCCCCGGCGGTGACGCTGAACCAACCACCCTGGATCGCCACGAACCCGGCGAAGACAACCAGACCGACAACGCCCACCTCCCGGGTACGGCGCCGACCGGCCAGTTGCACCAGTCCGATGACACCAACCAGGACGATCGGCGTCAGCGTGAACAACCCCCGTTCGCCGAACAGCACCTGCGCGGTCAGGCTGGGTGAAGGCAGTCGGATCCCGAACAGGCCCTGTGCATGGAAATCAGAAAAGCTGGCCGAGTAGTCATAACTGAAATCCGTTGGCGACCCCCACGCCACCGTGTTGTAGACCGCAAGGACGGCAGCGGCCGGCAGTCCCCCGGCCAGGTAGGCGATGACGCGCCAGCCGTGCCGGGCCACGATCACCACGCCCAGCACCAGCACCACGATGCCGGTGGTGTACTCCGTCACAACCGCCAGGCCACCAAGCAGCCCGGCCGCAGCCAACCGTGCCGCCGGCGCATCGGGGTCACGTCCGGCCAGATAGGCGCCGAAGCACAGGGTCGCCGCCAGCACATGACTGAACAACACCGTCGCGAAAGGCAGCAGTAGAGTGCCGAGGGCAACGCTGACAGCGGCAGCGGTCGCAGCCCGCGGATCCCCCACCACCCGCAGCACGAACCGACGCATCATGACCGACAGGGCCGCCAACGGGATGGTGGCCGACCACAACGACGTCCACCACAGCGTGTAGTTGTCGAAGAAGTTCCGCTGCGGATCCGCGACATCGGGCGCTGAGGCACCAAGACTGCGCGCCAGGCCGTAGAAGGGAGCGGCCAGGAAGGGCTGACCGGGAGCCTTGTCGGAATACAGATGACCGGCCCGTTCCGCAAAATCGACCCCGAGGATGGGTTCATAGTCGTCGATCACGACGGTGGAGTCGTCCCAGATCGCCGCCGTGAAGACCAGCCGGGACGCCTGATGGGCCTGCAACACCTGCACGATCGGGCCCGCGACAACCAGGATCAGCGCCGCCAGAACCAGCTCTGTGCGCCATGCCCGCGCCCAAGCGCCAAACGTTGGTGACGTCATAGACGCCCCAACCTACCCAGTCCACGACCGCTGCCACGCACCCGGTCAGCGCGGCAGGCCCCAGCGCAGCCTGTGAGGATGGCGGCAATGCAAACGCCCCGCCGGCGCCAGCCTTCGCCGTGGACGCCGCCACCGCACTATCCCGCTGTGAACTCCTCGCCCGTGCGAACACCACGGCTGCTGATCCGTGCGCTGGAACCTGCCGACGCCAAGGCCTATCACACGCTGATTAGCGCTAACCGAAGTCAGTTGCGGCGCTGGATGGCATGGGCCGCCACCGAGTACCGCACCGTCGGTCAGACCCATCAGCGTCTGACCGACCTGCAAGCAGGCTGGCGCCACGACCCCCCTGGCCCGGCACTGTTGGGACTGTTCGGCCAGGACGGGGAACTGCTGGGTGCATGCAGCATCAACGAGGTCGACCCGGCTGCTGCTGCCGCCGAGGTGGGCTACTGGGTGGCGACACCCTTCACTCGTCGAGGGTTGGCCACCGAGGCCATGCGCCACCTTCTGTCCTGTGGATTGCGGCCGGCCACCGAGGAGGGGTGGGGGCTGAACCGGATGTATCTGACCACCGTCGGTGCCAACGTCGCCGCCCGCGGCGTGGCCAAGTCGCTGGGATTGCGCCGGGAGATACGGCAGCGCCAGCAGGTCTACGTCGACTCCGTCGGTGTTGACGACGTCTACGGCTGGGGGGTGCTGGCCGACGAATGGGACACCTCGGCGATGCGGATGAAACGGGATGATCCCGACCCCGACGTCGGTGTCGGGCCCCATCCACGACCGTGGCCAGAGGACCCGCACTTCGACCCCGAGTTGCTGGCCCAGGGCGACCGGCGAAACGTGGCCGACCACTTTCGGTACTGGCGTCACCAGGCCATCGTCGCGGAGTTGGCGATCACTGCGAACCCGTTTCACGTGGCGATTGAGAACTGGCGCCACGACAACAACATCGGCACCGTCGTCAGGAACGCCAACGCGTTTGGGGCGGCAGCAGTGCACGTCGTGGGCCGCCGCAGTTGGAACCGGCGCGGCGCGATGGTGACCGACCGATACCTGCAGATCCACCATCACGATGACATCGCTGCGCTGCAGGCGTGGGCCGGACCACGCGAGCTACCACTGGTCGGCATCGACAACCTGCCCGGCTCGGTAAGCCTGTTCACCAACCCGCCACCCGAAGCCGTCGTCATGGTGTTGGGACAAGAGGGACCCGGCCTCTCCTCCGCAGCACGGGAGGCGGTTGACATCGTCCTGCATGTACCCCAGTTCGGCTCTACCCGATCGATCAACGCCGGGGTCGCCAGTGGGATAGCGATGGCGGGGTGGGTGCAAACCCACAGACCGGACAACCATCATGCCTGAGGGACGATCCATAGATCACCCCGTGGGCCTGGCCATCGATCTGTGGTGTCACCGGCCCGAGAACGGCACTGGCCCACCGGCGGCCTTCGAGGCCGATGTCTTTTGAACCACGCCGATGATCAGCACGATCACGCCGACGAAGAACGTCGAGATGCCACCGAAGATCCCGGTCAGACCAAGGCCAAGGCTCCGGAAGAACGGTAACTCCCGGCCGATCGCATAGACCGCAGACGACGAATCACACGAGGCCAAATAGGTACCGGTTTGGGCAACCTCGACGGTGGCCGTCGGGCGGTAGGACACATTGTTCAGCGTCAGCACCGGCGCGGTCAGCGCCTGCCCGAACTGAACCGGTGATTCGTCGGGGCCGCGGATCAGGCAGTCACTCGCGGAGCCGGAGGTGTTCACGGCGTACAGGATCAGGGTTTCCCCCGCCTCGGCGTCAATACGGGTCTCCTGCTCGATCCGGGTCGGCGCCCCACTCCCGAACAGTGGGATGAACGCGAATGCGGTCAACGCGACGCCTCCGACGATCGAGATGATCATCAGGATCACCCCGATCTTGATGGCACGACTGCCTCGTCGCCGCTGATCCTGGGGCGGGGGTCCTCCCTGTCCTCCGCTGGGCGCCCAACCCTGCTGCCAGCCCGGTGGACCCCCTGGCTGCCATGCAGGAACTCCTGGTTGAGGTGTGGTCATCCGCGCGTCCGATCGAACCAGTCCGCCAGTTGGCCTGCCAACCAGGTGGCGATGTGGCGGTCGCTCAGCAGGTGGTCGGCTGGTGCCAGCAGCGGCAGGAACCCCTTGGGTTGTTGCGCTGCCGCGAAGATCTTCTCTGCCTGTTCCACCGCGACAGTCTGATCCTGCACAGCGTGAACCACAAGCAACGGCCGCCCCAGAGCAGTGATGTGATCCCCCTGCGGATGGGTGTCCAGATCCTCAAGGAAGCTGCGCCGGATCGTGAACTGCCGTCCGGCCAGTTCAACATCGGCCTCACCGTGCCGGGTTATCTCTGCGACCGCGGCGCCGAAATGGCGTCGTACGTGCCCGATGTCAAACGGTGCACCGATGACTGCCACGGACCGCACCGACTTCAGGCGGGACGCGGCCAGCAGCACGGCCGCACCCCCAAGGGAGTGACCGAGCATGCCGCAGGGCCCGAACCCCTCAGAGATCAACGCGACCGCTGCGCGGTTCAGGTCCTCGACATTGGAGGACACCGTGGTCGAGGCGAAGTCGCCCTCTGACTCTCCCAGACCGGTGAAGTCGAAGCGGAGAACGGCATACCCACGGTCGGCCAGGCCCCTGGCCAGGTTCCGGCTGACCGGCAGATCCTTCGAGCAGGTGAAGCAGTGCGCCATCAGGATCGAGCCGACGGCTGGGCCATCGGGGACATGCAGCAGTCCGGCCAGAGTGGTCCCACGTGTTCCGGGAAACTCAAATGGCCGCACGGTGGCCGAGGAGTGTGACACTGCCGAGCAGGCTACTGGTCGGCCGGACCGATACCATGCGCCGCGTACTTCCTGCGCCTCCAACACGGGTGATCGTCCCATGCCTGAGTCCTCTGCTCCCTCCCCTTCCTCGGCGACCTTCGGTGCCAACTCCTGGATCGTGGAGGAGTTGTACCGAGACTTTCTGACCAACCCCGACAGCGTCCCGGAGTCCTGGCACGACTTCTTCGCCGACTATGTCCCACCCCACGGAGCCGCGGCGCCACCCACGACTGCGCCTGCAGAGCAGTCCACCGGCAACGGGAAAGCCGCCACGGACACACCCGCGCCGACCCGCGAAGCCGCCACGGACGGGGACGGTGAGTCCGCGGCGGACACGGTTCCCGAGGGTGCGGTGAAGATCAGAGGGGTCTCGGCGGCGATCGCTGAGAACATGCAGACCTCCCTCACCGTCCCGACGGCAACGTCGTTGCGTGAGGTGCCCGCCAAACTGTTGGAGGTCAACCGGCGAATCCTGAACAACCAACTGGTCCGGACCCGGGGTGGCAAGGTCAGCTTCACCCACCTGATCGGTTGGGCGATGGTGAGGGGTCTGATCGAGAACCGGTCGATGACCCGCACCTTCCACACCGCTGCGGACGGCACCGCCTACGTCTATCAGCCCGATCACTTCGCGATGGGTCTGGCCGTCGACGTCGAACGCAAGAACGGCCGGGTTCTGCTGGTCCCCAACATCAAGAACGTCGATGAGATGACGTTCGCGGAGTACTGGCGGGCCTATGAGGAGATGATCCGGCGTATCCAGGCCAGTGATCTATCCCCGGACATGTTCGAGGGGACCACGGTCACCCTGACCAACCCCGGTGGCCTGGGCACTGTTGGCTCGGTCCCCAGACTGATGAAGGGCCAGTCGGCCATCATCGGCGTCGGCGCGATCGACTATCCGTCGCAGTTCAAGGGTTCGGATCCCCGGACGCTTGCCGACCTGGGCATCGGCAAGGTCATCACCATGACCTCGACCTATGATCACCGCGTCATCCAAGGGGCCGAGTCGGGGATGCTGTTGCGGTCCATGGAGGCGTGTCTGCTTGGTCAGCAGGACTTCTACGACCAGATCTTTGACTCGTTGCAGATCCCCTACGAACCGGTGCGGTGGCGGATCGACAACTCCTCACGGGTTGCTGCTGATGAGTCGGCTCGGGCCGCCAAGCAGATCGCGGTGCAGAAGCTGACCAACATGTACCGCGTCCGTGGTCATCTGATCGCCAATCTGAACCCACTGCGGCACACCTTCAGCAAGGTCCACACCGAACTGGACCCGGCCACCTACGGCCTGACGATCTGGGACCTGGATCGGGAGTTCTACACCGACGGGTTGGCGGGCCGGGACCGCATGACCCTGGGTGCGCTGCTGGGTGTCCTGCGCGATGCCTACTGCCGCACGGTGGGGCTTGAGTACATGCACATCTCCGACCCTGAGCAAAAGGAGTGGTTCCAGGCGGCCCTTGAGGGTGTCAAGACGTCCCTGTCGAGCGGTGAGCAACAACGGATCCTTGAGATGCTGAACGAGGCCGAAGCCTTCGAACGGTTCCTTGGCACCAAGTACCTGGGGCAGAAGCGCTTCAGCCTGGAGGGCTCCGAATCGCTGGTCCCGATGATGGACGGTCTGCTGTCGGCGGCGGTGGATGAGGGACTGCAGGAAGCCGTCATCGGCATGGCACACCGCGGCCGGCTGAACATGCTGGCCAACATCCTGCGCAAGTCCTATGACAAGATCTTCAGCGAGTTCGAGGGCGACATCGCCGAAAACTCCGTGCAGGGGTCCGGGGATGTCAAGTACCACCTGGGGGCACACGGCGTCCACCAGTCGCCACTGGGTGGGGAGATCCCCGTGACCCTGGCAGCCAACCCCAGCCACCTGGAGGCCGTGAACCCGGTCGTGGAGGGGATGGTCCGGGGCAAGCAGGACCAGCGCAGCGACCCCCCCAACGCCGGCCCGATCCTGCCCATCCTGATCCACGGCGACGCCGCATTCGCCGGGCAGGGCGTGGTGGCCGAGACCTTGGGCATGTCCCAACTCAAGGGCTATCAGACGGGCGGGACCATCCACATCATCATCAACAACCAACTGGGCTTCACCACGGCGCCGCATCACTCACGCTCAAGTGAGTACGCCACCGACCTGGCGAAGATGGTCAGCGCACCGATCCTGCACGTCAACGGCGATGATCCCGAATCGTGTGTCCGCGTGGTCAAGCTGGCCCTGGCCTACCGCCAGCAGTTCGCCCGCGACGTCGTGGTGGACATGATCTGCTACCGCAAACATGGGCACAACGAAGGCGACGAACCCGCGTTCACGCAGCCGATCATGTACCAGGCGATCGCCAAACACCGCAGCGTCCGCAAGATCTACACCGAAGAACTGGTCAACCGCGGCGACCTGACGGTGGCGCAGGCCGAGGAGGCCCTGAAGGACTTCAAGAGCAAGCTGGAAGAGGCGTTGACACAGACACGGTCCTCCAAGCCGTCCACCAACGAGTTGCCGCCTGAGCCACAGGTCGAAGGGGTCCTGGAACACGTGGACACCGGGGTGTCCCTGGACCGGTTGCAGCACGTCACCAAAGCCCTCACCAGCTGGCCCGAGGACTTTGAGCCCCACCCAAAGCTGGCCAAGCTCTTGAACAAGCGCGCACAGCAACTGGATGAGGATGCGGTGGACTGGCCGGTCGCAGAGATGCTGGCCCTGGGAACCCTGGTCCAGGAAGGAATCAACGTTCGCTTCGCCGGTCAGGACTCTCGTCGCGGCACGTTCAGCCAGCGCCATTCGGTCCTGATCGATCACAACGACGCCGGTGAGTACATCCCGCTGCGCAACCTGGACCCGATCAACGGCGGCAAGCCCGGTCAGTTCATGATCTATGACAGTCCCCTGCACGAGTTCGGCGCGCTGGGCTTTGAGTATGGCTACTCGATTGCCCGTCCTGAGGCCCTGACTGTGTGGGAGGCCCAGTTCGGTGACTTCTCCAATGGTGCGCAGGTCATCATCGATCAGTTCATCACCGCCGCACAGGACAAGTGGAACGAGATATCGGGGCTGGTCATCCTGCTGCCCCATGGATATGAGGGGCAGGGACCGGAACATTCCTCGGCACGCATCGAACGGTGGCTGACGCTGTGCGCCCAGGACAACATCCAGGTGGCCCAACCCTCAACCGCCGCGTCCTGGTTCCACCTGCTGCGCCGACAGATGCACCGTGACACCCGCAAACCCCTGGTCGTGTTCACCCCGAAGTCGATGCTGCGTGCCAAGCACGGCACCTCTGCGGCAGCGGCATTCACCGAGGGCAGTTTCGCTGAGACCCTGCGGGAATCCAGCGGGCCACAGCCCGCCGACGTCAAGCGGGTCATACTCTGTTCAGGCAAGGTGCGCCACGACCTGATCGCAGCCCGAGACAAGCGCGGAGCCGCGGCGACCGTGGTGGCGGTGGAACAGCTGTACCCCTTCCCCCAGGTGCAGGTTGAGGAGGCGCTGCGGGCCTACCCGGGCGCTGCCGATGCCATGTGGGTGCAGGACGAACCGGAGAACATGGGACCTTGGCCCTTCCTTGGCGCCCGCCTGTACAACGCTTGCGAAGCGGTCAGCGACCAGTTGAGATTGAAGCGCTCCACACGCTTTGAGAGTGCAAGCCCTGCCACCGGCTCCCACACCATCCATGAGTTGGAACAGGACAAGCTGATGTCTGATGCGCTGGACGGGGTGTAGACCCGCAATGGACATCGGCAACCCGTTACTCAGCATGCATTCGATCCGTGAACAGTCAGCCACCGTCGACGTGCTGTACTTAACCCACGCATTACGACAACATCTGCTCTCGTGATCAGAAAACCGAAGGGAACAGCCGGGGTGCACGACGACACGGTTGACAGCCAGGATGCGCCCAGCCCCGAGATTGCGGAGGCCGCGGAGGAGACCGGTCTTACCGACATGGTTCAGCCGACCGTGGACGAGGCCGATATCGAGCGGGCACTCCGTCAGCCCCTAACCCAGCGGATCACCATTCGCGCCGGCGCGTATGCCTGGGCGTTCATCGGGTTGGTTCTGGTCGTCATCGTCATCGGCTACGTCATCGGTCAGGTGTCATCGGTCGTCATCCCGTTGGTGATCGCCCTGTTCCCAGCCGCGGTACTGCAGCCGGCCAGCGATCGACTCAAAAACATCGGGTTCCCGCCAGCCGCAGCCGCGGCGGTGGTGCTGCTGGGAACGATCGGGGTCGTCACTGCCATCGTCACCCTGATCGCGCCCCAGGTGGCCGCTCAGTTCGATTCCCTGCAAGCCTCGATCAGGGACGGCTACGACCAGTTGGATGCGTTCCTGGCCAGCGGCCCCTTCGGCCTACAACCGGTTCGCCTGGACGATCTGATCGACACAATCACACAGCAGGTGCAAGCAAGCAGTGCCGAGGAAGACGGTGGCGGGGGTGGTATCGCCGGTGGCGCACTGGGGTTTGCCCGGGCGCTGTTTGAGGGTGCCACCAGCGTCCTGCTGGTCATCATCGCCGTGTTCTTCTACCTGATGGATGGTCGCCGGATCGCCGCCTGGGTACGTTCGGTGTTCCCCAGACGGCTGCACGATGACGTCTCGATCATCGGTCAGATGGTCTGGAAGACCATCGGGGGCTACATCCAGGGGCAACTGATGGTGGCCGTGGTTGATGCCATCTTCATCGGACTGGGGCTGTGGATCCTGGGCGTGGACCTGGCGCTGCCCCTGGCAGTCATCGTCTTCTTCGGCGGGTTGTTTCCCGTAGTCGGAGCCGGCATCTCCGGATTCCTGGCGGCGTTGGTCGCGCTTGCCACCAACGGTCCAGGAACCGCGCTGATCGCAATACTGATCGTCATTGGCGTGCAGTTCCTGGAAGGTCACCTGCTGCAACCACTGATCCTCGGCCGCACCCTGCGACTGCATCCGCTGGCCATCATCGTCTCGTTGACTCTGGGCGGCTTCCTGCTGGGCATCCTCGGAGCGTTCCTGGCAGTGCCAGTGGCAGCCGCCAGTGCCCAGACCGTCGGCTACCTGCGAAAACGCATACCCGGCTGAGCGCGCAACGCCGGGGGCCCCTCCCATTGACACCTCAGTCGAACAGCATCGTGACCCGGTCGGGGTCTTCGGTTCCGATCAGCGGTCCCAGCCACGCGGCACTGCGCTGCGCATCGCCGGCGATCTGTTCCAGGGTGTCAAGTCGGGCGTCGGCCTCAAGCGTGGTGAACGAGGGGTGCGATTCGGCCACCAGCGACAACTCTGCCCGCATGTGCGGATGCTTGTGGACGAGGTGCCCGACCAACAATCCGTAGGCGCACGCCCGGGCTGCTTCGGCCTGGGGTTGAGAGGTCCAGTCGGTGTTGATGCGGCTCAGCCGTGGTTCGACCTGACCGGCAACCTCGTCCAACCAGTGGCGGACGTCCTCCTCGAGGCCGGCGCGCTGGTTGGCTACCAGGTTGGCGTCGGAGGGTTCACCCTCCTCAATCATTCCACCCTGGTCAAATCCAGACTGGTCAGATCCAGACTGGTCAGATCCAGACTGGTCGGATCCAGGATCCGACGCGGACTCGGGCTGCGCGGACGGCTGAGCGGTGGCCACGGCACCTTGAGGCTGCCACTCGTGGTCCCCGCCGGTATCAGAGGTGGCCTGCGGGGCCGCGACGGCCTCAGGTTCAGATTGGGGCTGGGCCTGCTCGGCGGTCGCAGCCGTCGCTGCGGCCTCACCGCCGGGTTCTCCCGGCGGATCCCAGTCGGTCTTACCGTCGGTGGAGACGTGACCCGTCCAGGTATCACCGTCCCAATACCGGAACTGGAAACGGCCAGACGGGTCCGGATACCAATCCGCTGCGGGTGCATCTGCCTGACTCACGAGGGCTCCTAGGCGTTTGAACGATGATGTGTGCGTCACCCTGCAGGCTAACGCGACAGGCTGAAGCGGGAGTAGGGACGCTGATGACGTTTTCCCCTTGATCTTCGCACAAGTAAACCGGACTGCTGGCTACGGCGCATCCCTATCGCCCGACCAAGCAGGCCGTCAGGGAACCTCACGACGACGAATCCACAGTTGGCGGTTCAGGCTGTCGGCGACCGGGTGGGCTCGTGGATAGGTCCATTCACCGACCCGTTGGACCGCGACCGCCGAACGCAACGAGGAACTGATGATCACTTCTCCGGCGTCACCCAAGGCCGTCAACGGCCAACGTCCGTACAGCACGTCGAGTTGATCGGCTGTGGCGATCTCAAGCAGTGTCCGACGACTTATCGAGTCCACGATGCCCAGGGTCACCTCGGGGGCGTGCACCACGCCACGGGCGACGAACAGCAGGCCGAAAGTGGGTCCTTCCAGGATGTAGGAGTCCGGAATGGACACCAGCAACGCGTCATCACCGCCCTGACCGATCGCCACCCGACTGGCCGCCATGTTCGGGCCGTAGGACATGGACTTGGCGCCTGCAGGTGTGTAGGAGTCCACCGGTTGGATCCAGGGGGCGGGCTGCGGGATCAACACCCTGGGTTCAGGTCGCTCCGGCAGTGGGGTCAGGGTCAGAATCCGGGTACCGGAAGCCGTCAGGTACATCCTCAGGGCTGCATCGTCGGTCAGCCCCGAGACCAGCTCGTCTGCCTCGGTGCGGAGTTGTCCCAGGGGGGCGGCAGGAAGGGACAGGGCAGACAGCGAGCAGTCCAGTCGCTGCAGATGCTCGTCCAGGCGAAACGGCCGGCCGTTCCATACACCAACGGTCTCAAAGGCGCCATCCCCTCGTGACACGCCTGCATCGGTGATCCCCAGCCGGGCATCCTCAAGCGACATCGCCACGCCGCCCACAAGGGCACGGGATCGCTCCGCTGGCAGTTGTCCCATGATCACCCTTTGTGTGGAGCGATCAGCGTACCCACCCGCACCATGGCGGCATCAGGTGGTGCTCCCTGTGGTGACCGGTTGGTTGTGCCGAAGGTTTCCAGCCGGCGCCTGATGCACACCCGAGTCGCACCGAAAAGATTGCAGCGCCAGGTACCCCTCACGCGTTGGTTACCGTGATGGCACCCCCGACGCGTGGCTGTTCACGGTCGGGTTCAACCTGGCCCGGTCACATTTCCGCCGTGGGGTGGTCCATCCGCTCAGCCGCGCGACTGCTACGGGCCGAAGCGGAGACCGACCAGTCCCCGCTGGATCAGACAGCCGGGCATATGGACCTGATGGCAGCGTTGCGCACGTTGCCGCCCAGGGACCGACAACTGCTGGTGATGCGCTACTACCTGGGGTACAGCACGGCCGAGACCGCGCAGGCCTTGCGGCTCCCCACCGGCACCGTTCGGAGCCCGAGAACAGTGAACCCACCGCAGCCGTCGTCGTCACGATCGATCAGCGATCAGTCCTCGTCGACCTCGTCGAGGGTGGTGGGACCGGATGGACAGTGGTGGCGGTCACTGTAGAGGAGTGACCTGACGCACTGACCATTCCGTGCCACACCATCCCCAACCCCGTTCAGTCGGGGATGACAATGGTGTCGGCGTTGCGGCCCGACAACTCCGCGACATGCAGCCTGAAACCGGACCACCAGCGGACCTTGTCGGGTTCCAGGCGGGGGGTCGGACCGCCGGGGACAACCCGACCTGACAGTGACATTCCCATCACCTCGGTTGGCCGGAACCCTGGATCGTGGTCCAGCACCGCGGTGGCCACGGTGTTGGGCATCAGACCCATGCCGTACGGCACGGTCAAGCTGTACCCGGCACCCCATACCGCTGGCATCAGCCCCAACCCGCCATCGATCTGGGTGGCCAGGACGATGCGGCGCTGGCCCGCCAACTGACGGCGGACCTCGGGGGCCACCTCAGTGGGCAGCGCGGGGGCAATGCCCTTGCCCAGCGGGGGCTGGGCCACCACCTCGCTTGACTCGATGGTCACCCGCATCAGGACACGGTTGGCCGGCGCGAAGGTGCGGGGGATCTTTGTGGCGTCGGCGACATACCCCATCATCGAGGGGACGTTCTTGACCATCAACGCCGTTTGTGCAGCCGCCAGGAACCCGGCGTGGACGGTCAGTCCCACGGGATCGCCAAGGTGGAACACCCGTGACTGACCCCGCATGAGAATGCCGTCATCGTCGCCATCGGCAGGGGGCACCCACAGCGCGCAGGCCCCGTCCCGGCGCAAGGATCGGGCTTTGAGCGATGCCCCGGATGTGGACAGCCACACATGATGTCCGTCCCACCAGAAGGCCATTGGGGTCATCAGCGGTACGGTGCGTCCAGGCCACGCCAACACCAGTCGCTTCGCGTCATCAAGCAATCGTTCCATCACGGCACCCACTGTGCCCAGCAGCCAACGGAGGCACCCATGTCCGACAACCCGTTCGTCGCGTTCAACGTCCTGACCGTCCCGGAGCAGGCCCGCGAGACTCTGGAACAGCGCTTCGCCAACCGGGCTGGCGAGGTCGAGAAGATGGCGGGCTTTCGTCACTTCGAACTGCTTCGGCCCCTCACCGGAACCGACAGTTATCTGGTCTACACAAGGTGGGAGACCAAGCAGCACTTCGAGTCCTGGGTGGAGTCAATGGCCTTTCAGCGCGGACATGCCCAGGGCGAACAGTCCGAGGGTGAAGCTCAGCCGCCCGCCGCCACAGGTTCAGAGGTCTGGACCTTCGAGGCGATTCAGATGAAGGATGTGAACCCCGCGTAGGCAACGGCCCAACGGGTAAAACCCGTCCACCCACGACGTAGGAGGTCCGATGTTTCCGGGATTGATGCAGGATGTGCCGTTGACGCTGCAGATGGTGCTGGAGCGCGCTGAGGCGTTGTTTCCGAACAAGCAGATCACCACGCGGGTGGGCGCGGACCTGGTTGTCCAGACCTACGCCGACACCGTGCGGCGCAGTCGCCACCTTGCCGGCGCCCTGGCCCAGATGGGTATCGGGGACGGTGACCGGGTCGCGACATTCGCATGGAACTCCGCCCGACATGTCGAGTTGTACCTGGCAGTCCCCGCGATGGGGGCAGTCCTGCACACCTTGAACCCCCGCCTGGCGCCCAACCAGGTCAGCTACATCGCCAGCCACGCCAAGGACCGCGTCGTCTTCGCCGATGAGAGCTTGCGGTCGGCGTGGAGCGCGGTGGAGGATCCTGACAGCGTGGAGGCAACGGTCTGGATGGACGACCAGGGCACCGGTGTGGCCGATGGCCAGGACTACGAGTCACTGCTGAACGGTGCCGACCCCCTCACCGACTGGCCCCTGCTGGACGAACGTCAGGCCTCGGCAATGTGCTACACGTCGGGGACCACTGGCAATCCCAAAGGGGTGGTGTACTCCCATCGTTCGTCGCTGCTGCACTCCTTTGGATCGTTGTTCGCCGACTCGCTGGCCATCGCCGAACGCGACGTGGTCATGCCGCTCGTGCCGCAGTTCCACGCAAACGCCTGGGGCACGGTCTATGCGGCAATGTTGGCCGGCGCCTCACTGGCCATGCCCTCGATGTACATGGATCCCGAATCAATCGTGCGCATGGTCCAGCAGGCCGGTGTCACGATCTCCGCGGCGGTACCCACCGTGTGGTACGGGGTGCTTGAGGCCGTGAAGGAGGGAACGATCGATCCGGCCCGGATGGCCTCCCTGGAACGCATCGTCGTCGGCGGATCAGCCGTGCCGGAGAGCCTGATGCGTGGCTTTGACGATCTGGGCATCACCATCATCCATGCCTGGGGAATGACCGAGACGTCACCGCTGGGCAGCGTCGCCCGTGTGAAATCGACCATCCCCGCAGATCAGGACATGTCGACCCGGCTGACCCAGGGACTGCCGCTCGCCACGTTACGGATCCGCGTCGTCACCGAAGAGGGGGTCCAGGCTCCGTGGGACGGCAAGACGATGGGTGAGTTGGAGATCAACGGACCCTGGATCGCTGATGCCTACTACGATCCCGACGCCTTGGACGGTCGGGGTGGGCAGGACCGGTTCGCCACCGATTCTCGGGGCCGTCGGTGGCTGCGCACCGGCGACGTGGCCATGGTCGACCCAGATGGCTATATCAGGCTGACCGACCGCATGAAGGATCTGGTCAAGTCCGGCGG
Organism: Euzebya sp.; assembly: GCA_051004735.1. Taxonomy (GTDB): domain Bacteria; phylum Actinomycetota; class Nitriliruptoria; order Euzebyales; family Euzebyaceae; genus Euzebya. The sequence goes on from JBPCKA010000018.1 coordinate 34,518, forward strand.
GGAATGGATCTCGACCGTTGACATGGAGAACACGCTGATGGGTCATCCCAAGGTGGCCGAGGCGGCGGTCATCGCCGTGCCCCATCCCAAATGGGACGAACGCCCGTTGGCATGCGTGGTCAAGGCAGACCCGTCACTGACCAGTCAGGAACTGCTTGAGTGGGCTGCGCGGGACTTCGCCAAGTGGCAGCTTCCCGATGAGGTCGTCTTCATCGATGAGGTTCCCAAGACCAGCGTGGGCAAGTTTGACAAGAAGGTGTTGCGCACGCAGTTTGCCGATCACGAACTGTCGGAGTGAGCCGATGCCGATGGATGCGCTGACCTGCCTGCTGACCCGCCGCTCGATCCCTCGCCTGGTCGAACCGGGGCCGGATACCGATCACCTGTCCGTGCTGCTGACCGCTGCCGTGGCCGCACCGGATCATGGTCAGCTACGTCCCTGGCGATTCATGACTTTCCGCGGCGACGGTCGCAAGGACCTCGGTGCCGTCTTCGGTCGTGCGCATGCCTCCCGGGAGCCTCAGGCAGACCCGGGTGCGGTCGAGAAGACCGTCGGCAAACCGTTGCGGGCTCCACTGGTGGTGGCGGTGATCTGCTCGCCTCGCACGGCCGAGCAGGCCTGGAACGGCAAGCACATACCGGTGTGGGAGCAGACTGCTGCGGTCGCTGCCGCAACCCAGAACCTGTGCCTGGCTGCCCATGCGCTGGGCTATGGGGCAATGTGGCGTACGGGCTGGTACGGCGATGCCCCCGAGGTTCGCCACGCCCTGTCACTGGACCCAGCCGAACACGTCGTGGGGTGGGTCTATCTGGGAACAATCCCGGCAGGTGTCACCCTTGCGCCGCGGCGCCCCACCGACCTGGATGAACGCGTGACCGCGTGGGAGTGAGTTGGGCCTATCGCAGCAGCGAGGTCAGCATGGACCGCCTGTCCGACGCCCTGGTGCTGGCCGGCATCGACTGCCTGGGGCTCAGCGAGGACGATGGGATCGCCACGGCCTGGTTTGCGTTGCGACCCGACCATGATCTGCCCCTGCCAGGCCGGTGGGAAGAGGTCGATGACCACGACTGGTCGCAGCGTTGGAAGCAGGGTCTACAGCCCGTGACCGTCGGGCGGATCACCGTGACCTTGCCCTGGTTGGCTCCCGCAGGTCCCCAGACGCACCCGGACGGCTCGATCACGCTGGTGATCGAGCCGGGGCTAGCCTTCGGGACCGGCCATCATGAGACGACGAACGGGTGCCTGGCGGCGCTGCAGCGCCAACCCCCGGCCGGGTGCGAGGTGACCGACATCGGTCCCGGCCCGGGGGTC
>JBPCKA010000019.1:0-23980 GCA_051004735.1 Euzebya sp.
AGCTAAGAGCATGACGTTGGAGCTGTCGGGCACCCTGGATTGTTGCTTCGAGCACGGGTCACAGACTCGTTGAACCTTGCAGCTCCTCGGGCGACATCCATCGGTGTCCAACAGGGAGGTGGTGTGGTGGACCTGCCACCCTTCCGGGCTACGATGCCCGCATCGCTCCGAGACGCTTCCAAGTGGAGATCGAGTGGGATCCCAGTGATGAGGTCTGACCTGCGGCGACCGGACGGTGGCCCGTTGATCGTCGTACCCGCCTGCCCCTCCCGCAGGTACCTGTTCAGGTACACTTCGCCCCCATGGCTGCGCACCCACTCCCGACCACCGAAGCCCGCCGGGACCTCAACAAGACCCTCAAGCGTTTCCGACAGGAGGGCCCGACCGCCCGCCCGGTCCTGTTCGGCGCCCACCGGCGGCCCGAGGCCGTCATCCTGCCCTACGAGGCCTACGAGGTGATGCAGGAGCTCATTGAGGACGCACTCATCGCGGCTGAGGTTCGAAAGCGGGATGAGGATGACGATGGTAAGCGCATCACTGTTGATGAACTCGCCGACCAGCTCGGCATCACCCTTGATCGGTGACGCGCCCGAGCCGACCACGGTTCACGACGCAGGCAGCCGCTGACGTCCATGCCATCGCCCAGGTCGACCGGGACCTGGCGAACATGGCACTCCACCTCGCCATCGACCTGCACGAAGGCAGACGCGACCACACCCCGCTGAACGATCGGGTCAAGACCGGGGACCTCAGCGACTGCTACAAGGCCACATTCGGCCACGACACTCGGCGTCCCTCCCACCGCCTTGTGTACCGGTTGGTCGACGGTGACATGGAAGTCGTCGAAGTGGTGGCGGCGGGACCACGGGAGGACGACGTCGCCTACCTGATGGCGGGACTCCGACTCGGTCGTATCAACGACCCATACCGCCGCTCCCTCGCCCAACGCATCATCCATAGGGCCCTGGGTCGCGGTGGCATGGATTAAAGATGCACACCGACCACACAGGGCCATGGCCCGCCCCTCTGATAACGGCCCATCGCCAATGGCTGGCTGCCGCCGGTGATGCTGGGACCGGGGGATCCCGCACGGCGCTGTAGTCCCACCAGGTCCCTCAGGTGGCGAGGCCTAGCGCCCGCACGAAGCCGGCGTTGGCCTCGTTAGCCCCATTGACACCTCAGGCGACCAGTCTTTCGATCGGCTGACCGGTGATCTGGGTGATCAGCTCGAAGTCACGGTCCATGTGCAGCACGGTGTGACCGTGGATTTCGCCGACCGCGGCGATGATGAGGTCCGGGATCGACGGTCCGCGATGGTGTCCGCTTTCGGTCAGCGCTTCCTGGACCTGCACCGCACGGTCCTCCGCGCGAGGAGACGTGTAGGTGCTGACCAGTCGGCTCAGCACGTCACCCAGCTCCTCCGTGAGCTCGCGCGCCGACCGCATCGAGTAGCCGATCTCCAAACGGGTCACCGTGGCGATGTGGACCAGACCGCGATCGATGCGGCGCATCCACTCCTCGCGGTCCGGGCTCTGGTTCAGACGCACGTAGGCGGACTTGTCGATCAGCCACGTCACGCCCAGGCACCAGCCATGACCTCCGGGTCCTCGAGGTCGCGCGTTCGTTGTGCCGAGCGGGCCAGCGCGTCTGCGGTCAGTGCGGGTCGCTGATCACGACGTGCCGCATCGGTCAGGACCCGGACCAGCACGACGTTACGGGAAACACCCTCACGCCGTGCCTTCTCGGTGAAGTGGTTCATGACATCGTCGGGGACGTCACGCAGGGGGGTGGTTGCCATGATGATACCAATGATATCAGCGGTTCACTGTCAGGTGATAGCGCGCCACCACCGCGTCAGCGACACGCGGATCGGGGCCGAACCTTCCTGCCTTGGCCACCAGCAGACCGGTGCTGGCCGACACCTCGTCCACCGCATCCCAGATGCGCCGTTCCAGCACGCCCGCCAGCAACGACCAGCTGAACACCACCGCCCGTCTGGCACCGGCGGCGGCGATGCGCTGCAGGACCTGTTCGGTGCGTGGCCAGGTCACGCCGGCAACACAGGGCTCGACCCAGCGGTGTCCCGATCCCTCGGCAACCATCCGTGCGGCCTTGTACAACTCGCCGTTGGCGTCGGGGTCACTGGACCCGCTGGCGGCGATCACCAGCACCTCATCCTCGCGAGTCTCGGGCGGGCTGACGGCGTCCAGGCGTTCCCAGGCCAGGCTCAACAGGTCGGGCGCGGGACCCAACACCTCACCGGTGTGGATGACCAGCTCAGGGAAGGCCTGCTGGATCTGGTCCACCTGCTTGGGAATGTCGTACTTGGCGTGACCGGCGGCGAAGTTCAGCAGCGGCAGGGCCACCAACTCAGTCGCGCCTGCACCTACCAGCGGGCGTGCGCCCTCGACGCCCTGTGGCTGGACAAAGTCCTCCAACCAGGCATGACCGACCGGCACATCAAGGCGCTGGCGCACCAGAGCCAGCAACTGATCCATCTCCTTTGCCCCCCTGGGGTCACGCGTGCCATGGGCAATCAGCAGCAGGGCAGAGGTGGGCATGGCGGCCATGTTGCCCTGTCCCGGCCGCAGTCAAGCCATTAGGATCAGCCGAACTTGTGACGGGCATCCACTGGAAAAGGCTGGCAGATGAGTGAGAAGGCAGGCAACCCACAGGTCCTCGCTGAACGTGCGGAGTTGCTGAACAGCATCACCGATCAGACGTTGTGCTCACTGTTTCAGGACACGGTGTCGACCCACGGGTCACAGGACGCCTTGGGCCGCCGTGACCAGGCGGGGAACTGGTCGTGGCTGACCTGGAATGAATACGGCACGGCCGCCCGCCAGTTCGCCATGGCCCTGCACCAGCGGGGGCTGGGCAAGGGAGATTTCGTCGCGATCATGGTCAACAACCGGCCCGAGCACTGCATCGCTGACGTCGGCTCCTTCCACGCCGCAGCCACCGGGGTCAGCATCTACAACACGCTGGCCTCTGACCAGATCGCCTACGTCGCCGGCAACTGCGGGGCCACGGTCGCGGTCCTGAACGACCACACGGTCTACCAACGCTGGGACAGCGTCCGCGATCAACTCCCCGACCTGACCACCTTCGTCGTCGTCGAGGGGGCCGACAAATGCGAGGGCGAGGGGGTGATCAGCTGGCAGGATTTCCTGGCCGAAGGCCAGACCCACCTGGATGAGGTGGGGCAGACCGTCTTCACCGAGTTGTGGCGCTCGGTCGAACCCCAAGACATCGCGACGCTGATCTACACCTCAGGCACCACCGGCCCGCCCAAGGGCGTGATCGAGACCCATCTGGGCGTGCTGTACATCATGGAAGCCGCGCGCAAGCTGTTCCAGCTGCCCATGAACCCCAACACCCTGTCATACCTGCCGCTGGCCCACGTGGCCGAGCGCATGTTCAGTCACTGGCAGGCCATCAAGTACGCCAGCAAGGTGTTCTTCTGCGAGGACTACACCCAGATCGCTGAGTACCTGCCGGTGGCGCGGCCCACGGCGTTCCTGGCCGTGCCGCGGGTGTGGGAGAAGATGCGGGCAGCGCTGCAGGCACGGGTCGCCGACGCGGAAGGACCCAAGGCGAAGCTGGGGCAGCAGGCATTCGCGATCCTGCCGCAGGTGGGCGCCATGGCGCTGTCGGGCACCAAACCCTCGTTGGTCCTGCAGGGCCAAGCCATGCTGTTTGAGAAGTTGGTGTACTCAAAGATCCGTGAGGCCCTGGGTCTGGACGCGACGCTGGTGGCACTGACCGGCGCGGCGCCGATGCCCGATGACCTGTTGAGGTTCTTCAAGGGCCTTGGCGTGGACATCATCAACGTGTACGGCATGACCGAGACCACGGCGGTTACCAACGCCAACCGACCCGGTCGCATCCGGCTTGGCACCGTGGGAGAGCGCATTCCGGGTGTGGAGGTGGCCATCGCCCCTGACGGTGAGATCATCGCGCGTGGGCCCACGATGACGCCCGCCTATTACAACCGGCCCGAGGCCACCGCCGAACTGTTTGATGACGAGGGTTGGCTGCACACCGGCGACCTGGGCAAGATCGACGCTGACGGCTACCTGGCCATCGTTGGGCGCAAGAAGGAGATCATCGTCACCTCCTCGGGCAAGAACATCAGCCCTGTCGAGATCGAGGAGAAGCTGAAGCAGCATCCCCTGGTCGGGCAGGTCATGGCCGTGGGGGACAACCGCAACTACATCGCGGCGCTGATAGTGCTTGACCCCGAGGCGGCGGCGGGATGGGCGTCGCGCAACGACATCCCCTTCAGTTCACTGGCCGCGTTCGCCGAACGAAAGGACGTGCTGGCCGAGATCGGCAGGGCCGTGGAGGCGGCCAACGCCAAGCTGGCACGGGTCGAGCAGGTCAAACGCTGGGAGTTGCTGGGCACCGACTGGACCGTCGAGTCGGGAGAGTTGACCCCCTCGCTCAAGCTGAAGCGTCACGTGGTGAACACCAAGTACTCCGACGCGATCCAGCGAATTTACGACTGACCCTGATGGACACCTTGATTGTCACTTGGGTGATCATTTCGGGTGTTTCATACGGCTGAGACGACAACTGAGGGGTTAAAGCTCTGGTCACCCGGAAACGGGTTACCAGGAGGGCGCAGTCAGCCCCTCCAACCAGACGTGCCGTAAGCACGAATGATGGACGCTCGGCGCACGGCGCCGACGCAGTCACGATCGCAAGCAGTCACGATCGCAAGCAGTCAAGAACGCAAGCCCTATCCCCAATCTTGGGAGTTCACTACACAATGCATACACAACCCGTGAACCGGTCCTTGCTGGCCGTTCTCGGCGCTGGCCGTTCTCGGCGTCCTGGCGTTGGCGCTGGCCCTATTTCCACTGGCCACGCCCGCCTCAGCACAGGTCCAGGGTGATGGCGTCCCCGACGCCCTGAACCTGTCCGGTGCCGACAATGTCGAGTACTCGATCCGCTGGTCGCAGGTCACCTACACCCCCCTTGGTGACGCCGGCCCCGAAAATCCGCCGACCGAGGCCCTGCTGGGCCGAGATGACCTGTTCGCCGACAACCTCGCAGCAGGCTCGCTGATGGGCCAGGCCGTCGCCGCGGGCCGTCCGCTGTACCTGACCCCCAGCGATTCGCTGGACGCCGATGTGCTGGCCGAGATGCAGCGCGTCCTGGCCGATGGCGCAACCGTCAACGTGCTCGGTGGCGAGGACGCCATCAGCACCGGTGTAGAGACCGCGTTGACCGACGCCGGCTTCACCGTCAACCGTCTGTCCGGTGAGACCCGTGTGGAGACCGCAGTCGACATCGCCGAGTCGCGTGACAGCGACACGGTGCTGGTCGTCCGTGCCTTCCCCTCCGCGGACTCAACCGATGACACCCAGGCCTTCGCCGACTCCCTGGGCGCTGGCGCCCTCGCAGCCACCAACGGCTGGGAGATCCTGTTCACCCAGAGCGACGTGCTGACCGGTTCCACCGAAACCGCGCTGACCAACGGCAACTACTCAAACGCCTATGTGGTCGGTGGCACCGCTGCCATCAGCGACGACGTCATGAACGACGTTGCCGCCATCGTGTCCACCACCCGTGTCAGCGGCCAGACCCGCTTTGAGACCGCTGTCGAACTGAATGGCCTGCGTGAGGGTGACCTGGGCGACTTCGCCATCATGGTGGACGGCCAGACCTCCGAGGCATGGGCCGACGGCTTCCCCGCCGCCAACCTGTCCGGGCTGGGCAACTACCCAGTCGTGCTCAGCAACCAGGGCACCGTCCCGACCGAGACGCGAGACTACCTGGTTGAGAATTTCTCAACCGTCACCACCCAGTCCAGCTTCGCGGCGCACTTCACCGACATCGTGTTGGTGTGTGGCAACACCGTGACCGAAGCGACCTGTCAGGCCGCATTGGACGCCATCAACGGCAACGCCGATGGCCAGGTCAGGCCCTTCCCGCCCACCGCCAGCGATGGGCCCACCGACAACGCCGTCTTCACCGACGCTCCCGAGTTGCTGAACGTGACCATGGAGTCGATGAACGGCGACAACGTCGACCTTCGCTTCACCTTCGACGAGTCCGTCACCGGGCAGACCCCCGTGGCCTCCTGTTTCCACCTGTACGCCTTTGACTCCTCAGGATTCAGCGACGACAACGACGCCTCGGACTGCAGCCCGACCGGTGGACACATGGGCGACACCAACGTCAACCCGGCCTCCGCCGATGGTGACGTGGCCCAGATCGCCACCGATGACCAGAACGCGGTCATCGTCAACTTCGATGTCGCCGAGGAGGAGTTCAGCGCGGTCAGCGTCGCCACCGTCGACTGGAACGCTGTCAAGGACGACGACGGGATCGAGAACCTCGAATCCGCCTACGCCCTGCAGGACGTCGTGATCACCGAGGGCATCACCAGCGCCCCGGACCTGACCGAAGTCCGTGACTTCAACGCCAACACCAACACCGTGGAGTTCGTCTTCGACGAGGACGTCGCCACCCCGATCACCGACCCAGGCGGTTTCGTGCTGGTCGATGACGACGGCGACACCCTGGTCAGCGACAGCGCAGTGCGCTCTTCGGCCACCGATGAGGAAAACGTCGTGGTCGCGACCTTCAGCGCCCCCGGCAACGACGAAAGTGCCGAGGCGAGCGCCACCGGCACCATCGAATCGACCACCCAGGCGACCATCGTTCGCGGTGGTGCACTGGCCGACTCGGTGACCGAGGACGGTGGCACCGCCACCAACCCGTTGCAGGTCGTCCTGCTGAGCGCAACCAACGCCACCGATGATCCCGACCTGGTCAGCCTCACCGTTGACCGTGACCAAAACACCATCACCTACATCTTCGACGTGGCCATCCAGTTGCTGACCTCCGGTGACTGTGCGGCACCACTGGGTCTGCCTGACCCGGCCGGTATCACCGCTGCCCCGGAAGACTGCTTCCAGGTCTATGACCGCAGCGGGACCGAGATCCCGGCCACCGCGGCGGTTCGCGCCACCGACAACAAGGCAGTCGTTGCGACCTTCGCCGACGGCGCCGTGGACGAGGCACTGGGTGCCTCGGTCGATGCAGATGCCGTCTCGGCTGTCGAGGGCACTGTCAACCCTGCCAACGAGATCGACGAGTTGCCCATTGCCGAGCAGGACGTCGCGGCCGGTTCCACCCTGGGACCGGACCTGGTTAGCGCCAGCGTCCAGACCACCGGCGACCTGGGCACCCAGACCGTCGTGGCCTTCGACTTTGACGAGGACCTGGTTGCGGCTGACGGAACCCCCATCACCGGGGGAACCGCCACGCCCGATGCTTCACGGTTCTTCATCTATGACGCTGCGGGCATCCCCACCCGTGGTATGGCCGCTCAGCTTGACGACTCTGATGCCAGCGTCGTGCAGGTCACCTTTGCTGACAACGAGGGCACCATCGCCGGTGGCGTCGTCGTCACCGTCAATGACCTGGCGGTCGCTGATGAGCAAGGCGACAGCAATCCCGAGGGCTTTGCTGGACTCAGCTAGGCGCCTTCACCGCATCACCACTCGGCCCGACCCCATCACGGGGTCGGGCCGTTGTTGGTGGTACTGCCATTGCACCTCAAAGCGGTCCCGGGCGACAGGGCTTGAGGCTTGCAACCTGCTGCGGCCACCCATCACATGATCGGGATGCCGAGGGAGGCTGCGAGGTCGGTGACGAACGCTTTGCCCGGACCGGTGGACAGGGGACCGAGTCCGTCGCCGGTGGGCAGCAGTGGACTGGGGGCGTCGGGGTCTAGCCAGAGAACGATGACGTCGGAGGGGTGGGTGTCGACGAGGTGGCGCATCGCGGGACGGTCCGTGAGTGCGGCGGCCTGCGCCTCGACCTGCCGGGAGTTCCAGGCCGCCCCGACGGTGACCCTGCCGCCGACGTGCCGGCCGCGGAGCATGGCCGCCCAGCGGCGAGTGCAGGCGTAGTGCGTCGGAGTGGTGGACACCAATGCGTCCCTGCCGATCCCGAAACGGTCGAGCTGGGGATCGCGTAGGTCGATGACGCGGAGGCTGTCGGCGAGCTCCACGACCGATTCGGTCCACAGCGCGAGTTGTGCCCTGCGGATCTTTGGAACCGGTGGCACGGCGTCGTGCAGGGCGCATTCGAGTAGCGCGGCGACGGGTGTCTGGGCGAGGTAGGCATGCCTGGTGTCGGGCAGCGGCGCGAACCGGGTGTTGCCGACGCCGGGGACAAGCGCAGTCGGATCGGGGAACTGCGTTTTGTGGGCACGCCGCCACCGCGACCCGGCCGGGATCACGTAACTGGCAAGTCGGCGCAGCACGTCTGGGTCCGGGGCGGGGACCGGGCACGACGCCACCCCGCAGGGGCTGGCGGTCACTCCTGAAACAGCCCGGCGACCGCCCGGCCAACAGGATCGGTACGTCCTTCGGCGAGCATCTCCGCAGGGGTGCGTCCGTCCAACCAGGCGTTCGGCGTGACCGCCCAATCCCAGATCGCCCAGCCGTCCATCTCATAACCAAGGAGCCGCTTGACCACGTCGGCGGCCGCCTCGTTGAGCCCGAAGGCGGCATCCAACTGGAAGGTGGGGACGAGCACGGCCCCGTTGTGGGGCACTGTGACGAGTCGGCCTTCGGCCCGCCGACGCGTCAGCCACTGGCGGGCAGCCGCCGCGCTGCTGTCCCTGCCGTCGGCGAGCATGTCGATCGTCACTGCGCTCCCCGATCGCAGCAGAGCCGCACGAGCCACGTTGATTAGGCGTGCGACCTCTGCTGCGGCGGTGTCGAGCACCGGGGCCACGACGCGATCATCGAGGGTCGACATACACCCCCATTATGCCCCAAGGAGTCATACCTGTCACTATGGTTAATGCCAGGAACGCTTGTGACATCTTGGGCCTCGCAAGGTAGCGGAGGCAGTCCGCAAATGAAGACAGTAGCGCAAATACCGGCTGATGTCCGTATTTAAAGACATTGATCGTCCATGATACCCTTGGTCTGTAAAACCGGACTTGGAGAAGAAGGCGTCATGGCAGCACGCAGTACCTATCGGATCTCTGATCCTGCGAGTCTCGGCACCGCACTAGCCGACCTTCGTGCTGAGCTCGGCTGGACCCAGGCCGAGCTGGCCGAATGGTCCGGTCTCAACCGCACCTACCTGTCGGGTCTCGAAAACGACGAACCGACCATCGCCCTGCGACGCCTCATGGCCGCGATTTCCACACTCGGCTACGAGATCACCCTGACTCCCAAGCCGACTGCGGATGAGGAGCAGGACTGGTGACCCGCAAGCAGGCCCCGACCGCTGCATCACTGCCCCTAGACGTTCATCTGTACGCCACTCGGGTTGCCGAACTCTCCGAGGACAGGAAAAATCGGGTCGTGCTCACTTGGACCGACGCCGCCCGCGAGCGCTGGGGGATTGGCGGACGACCCCTGTCACTCGCCTTGCCGATCTCCCAGAAACCCATCGTCGGTGGCAACGGCGCAGTCGCCTTCACTGAGGGCCTTTTGCCAGAGGGATCCCTCCGCATCGCCACCGCCGACCTTTACGGCGTGCCGTCCGACGACGCTCTCGCAATCCTCGAACACATCGGAGCCGAGTGCGCCGGCGCCGTCCAAGTCGTGCCCGCCGACACATCGCCGCCCGAACAGGCCGTCGCGACCAAACCGGTACCCGACGACGAAGTCGCCGCGATGCTCCGCGGGATCGACGCCGCACGGTTAGGCAACGACAACCAACCGCACGGAGTCCGACTCTCCCTCGCAGGAGCACAGCCAAAGATCCTATTGGCCCGTGTTGACGGGCAGTGGTGTCGGCCCGTCAACGGCGCCCCCTCAACCCACATAATCAAACCGGAAAGCCGATACAAGGAATACGTGGGACTTCCCGAAAATGAAGCGTTTTGCATGGCGCTCGCCCGACATGCGGGGGTCCCGACGGCCAACTCCGAACTCGTCACGTTCGACGGCATCACGGCTCTGGCCGTGGAGCGTTTCGACCGCCGTGCACCCAAGAACGGTGCGGCCTATCCGCCCCTGCGACGGCACATGGAAGACATGTGCTCCGCATGGGGATTAGACGTCTACGACCAGGACGCGAAATACAACCAGAAGGAGAACCGCCTCGCACGAGTCGCTGAAACGCTACGGACCCATAGTGTCGACCCGCAACGCGATATTCATCGACTGGCCCAGATCGCGGTCCTCAACGTTGTCATCGGCAACGCCGACGCGCACGGACGCAACTTCTCAGTCCTCATCGACCCGAGGAGCGGAGTTCACCTCGCGCCCGCCTACGACCTTGTGTCCACCGTCCTGTACCCCATGGAGCCCAAGGCCGCGATGACCTACGCGGGCAAACAGCGGATCAAAGAGATCACCCTCGAGCATCTCGTTCACGAGATCGCCTCTTGGTCTCTATCCAAGCAGCTCGCGCGCAGCATGGTCGCTGATCAGCTTGACAGGATCGAGTCCAGTATTGCGTTGGCGACAACAGAGGTCCCAGACGACCAGGGACGCGTCGCGTCGTTCGTTCAGTCGCGTCTGAACGCTTTCACCATCACGTCGGGCTCGGTGTTGCCGGGGAACACCTGCGCCGCTGGTCATTAACGGGCATCTCCCCGACGGTGTCACACCCCAGCCACGGAAGGATGAGGGGCCCGACCTTGTTCACCCCTGTATCTGGATCACCAGTCACTGGTTGCACGACGAGGTCGCCCCGCACCGTGACATCCAGATCGACTACCGGCCCATCAGCCTGATGGTGCGAAACGAGGGCAAGAACCTCAGCGAGGACTATCAGAAGGCCACACCGGCCATGCAACGCTCGTTCGGGCTGCTGCGGATCATCGAAGCCCTGCGCGCCGACGGCAAGGCAGACCTCGTCCACGACGTCTACGTCGCCTTCGGCCGCCACTTCCACCACGACGATGACGGCCTAAAGTTCGACATCGCCGACGCGCTGACCAAGGCCGGCGTCGACGCCTCCTACGCCGAGTCCTACGACGACACCTCCTTTGACGCCGCGGTCCGAGCCTCGACCCGGGAGGCCGAGGACGTTGCCGGTGACGATGTCGGCACGCCGATCATCGCCTATGAGGTCACCGGGGAGGATGGCAGCACCCAGTGGAAGGGCTACTTCGGTCCGGTCATCCCCAAGGTGGTCACGGGCCAGGCCGCCCTGCAGTTGTGGGACGGTCTGTCCGCACTGATCCAGACCGACGGGTTCTATGAGTTGAAGCGCACCCGTAGCGTCGGCCCCGACATGGACAGTGTGACCCTGCCCTAACACGTTTGGACAGATCGTCCGTTGCTGGATGATCTGTCAGACGAAACGTCAAGGCATTGCCTTGTAGGGGTGTCATTACGGACGCCTCGTCCCGATGGTTCTTGTCCCGCGGCGGAGTTGTTCAGTAGGGTCTGCTGTCCGCCGCCGCTTCCCGACATCCGGCGCAGGAGGGTCAACCTACCGTGACACAACGCCAGCCGGCCGACGGATTGAAACCCGACCCGCTCGAATTGCTGCCACCCGATGCCCCGGTCCAGATCCTGGACGACGACGGGACCCTTCACCAGGTCGACGGCTACCCCATCGATGACCTGGATGATGAGGACTTCCGCACCCTGTACCGCCACATGGTGGTCAGCCGCCGCATCGACAAGCAGGCCATCAACTTGCAACGTCAGGGTCAGTTGGGGGTCTATGCCTCGCTGCTGGGTCAGGAGGGCGCGCAGATCGGCGGGGCCTATGCCCTGGCCCCCCAGGACTGGGTCTTCCCCTCCTACCGTGAGATGGGCGCCGCCATCGTCCGCGGGGTGGACCCGGGCAAGATCCTGCACCTGTTTCGCGGGACCTGGCTGTCAAACCACGACCCCTACGAGCAGGGCTTCGGGCTGCTCAGCATCCCGATCGGCACCCAGGCACTGCACGCAACCGGGTTCGCGATGGGTGCCAAGTTCGACGGCAAGGACGTAGTGGTCATGGCCTACTTCGGCGATGGCGCCACCAGCGAGGGCGACCCGCACGAGGCGATGAACTTCGCGGCGGTCTACGACGCGCCCTGCGTGTTCTTCGTCCAAAACAACCAGTACGCGATCTCCACCCCGCTCAGCGAACAGACCCGTGCCCCAACGATCGCCCACAAGGCCGTGGGCTACGGGATGCCGGGCTACCGCTGTGACGGCAACGACGTGCTGGCGACCTACGCGGTCACCAAACAAGCCGTCGACCGGGCCCGGCGCGGTGAAGGCCCCTCGCTGATCGAGGCCGTCACCTATCGCATGGAAGCCCATACGACTGCCGATGACGCCACCCGCTACCGCACCCCCGAGGAGATGTCGGAGTGGGGCCGGCGTGACCCCATCGCCCGGTTCGAGACGTTCATCACCAGCCGCGGACTGCTGGACGACGACCTGAAGGCCCAGATCGACGCCGATGTCGAAACCTTGGCCGGGCGCATCCGCGATGAGATCTACGAGGCGCCCCACGGCGACCCGCTGGAACTGTTCGAACACGTCTTCGTCGATCCGATCCCGGAGTTCGAAGAACAAAAAGCCCTGTTGCGCGCCGAGTTGGCCGCCGCCAGAAACCGCGAGGACACCTAGATGGCCATCACCATGGCGCAGGCTCTGAATCAGGCCCTGCACGATGCCTTTGAGGCCGACGAGAAGGTTGTGCTGTTCGGCGAGGACGTCGGCACGTTGGGCGGCGTGTTTCGCATCAGCGACAAACTGCAGGAACGGTTCGGCGACAAGCGCTGCTTTGACACCCCGTTGGCCGAGGCCGGGATCGCCGGGACCGCCATCGGCATGGCCATCTACGGCTACCGGCCGATCATCGAGATGCAGTTCGACGGGTTCACCTACCCGGCCTTCGAACAGATCGTCAGCCACCTCGCCAAGATGCGCAACCGCTCGCGGGGCACGATCAAGCTGCCGATCACCGTCCGGATCCCCTTCGGCGGCGGGATCGGGGCCGTGGAGCACCACTCCGAATCGCCCGAGGCCTACTTCGCCCACACGGCAGGGCTGAAGGTTGTCAGCCCGGGCACGCCCAGCGACGCCTACTCGCTGTTGACCGAGTCCATCTTCAGCGACGACCCGGTGATCTTCTTTGAACCCAAGCGACGGTACTGGTTGAAGGAAGAGGCCTCGCTACCCGTCACCACCGAACCGATCGGCAAGTGTGTGGTCAGGCGTCCGGGCACCACCGCGACGCTGGCGGCCTACGGTCCCATGGTCAAGACCTGCATGGAGACCGCCGAGGCAGCCGTGGCTGAGGAGTGGGACCTTGAGGTCATCGACATCCGCTCGCTGACGCCCTTTGACCACGGCACGATCGTGGAATCGGTCAAGAAGACCGGACGGTTGGTCGTGGTCCACGAGGCGTCGATCAAGCTGGGATTTGGGGCCGAGGTCGCGGCGCGGATCCAACAGGAAGCCTTCTATCACCTGGAGTCTCCGGTCCTGCGGGTCGGCGGCTTCGACGTTCCCTACCCGGCAGCGATGTTGGAGGAGTTCTTCCTCCCGGATGTGGACCGCATCCTGGACGCCGTCGGCCGAACCCTGCAGTACTGAAACGGACTTCTACAGATGACGACGAAAGACTTCCTGCTCCCCGACCTTGGCGAGGGCCTGACCGAAGGTGAGGTCGTCAGTTGGCTGGTCGCCGTCGGTGACGTGGTCGAGGTGGACCAATATGTCGCCGAGATCGAGACCGCCAAGGCCGTGGTCGAGGTGCCCTCACCCTTCGCCGGCACCGTCCAGACCTTGCATGCCCAGCCCGGCGAGGAAGTCGCCGTCGGCGCCCCCCTGATCACCATCGACGTGGGCGGCAGCGATTCGGATCAGTCCGCCGATGCAGAGTCCGCCGATGCAGAGTCCGCCGATGCAGAGTCTGCCGATGCAGAGACCGCCGATGACGCACCGCCTGCCGAGGACGCGGGCGAATCGGGCAATGTCCTGGTCGGCTATGGCACCTCCACCGCCGGCGGGTCACGGCGTGCACGGGTGTCCTCGGGCGGCTCGACTGGCGACTCGGCTGGCGGCGCGACTGCCACACCCGCCGGCGACGGCACCCCCCAGCCGGTCGTCCGTGAGGGTCGTCCGCTGGCTAAACCACCGGTCCGCAAGATGGCCAAGGACCTCGGGGTTGACCTGGACTACGTCGCCGGCAGTGGCGCGGACGGCATCATCACCCGCGCCGATGTGCAGGCCGCTGCCGACCGTGTCGACGAGACCGCCGACGCGACCGTTCCGGCCTCCGAGGACTACGCCAAGCGTCTGGCACCCGCCGGCGAACAGCCGTTGGTGGCCGATGAGCTGATTACCATCCCCGCCGCGCCTGAGGACCTGCCCGCCCAGCAACGGGTGCCGATGAACCAGATGCGCCGCACCATCGCGGCGCAGATGAGCCGTTCCCGCCGCGAGATCCCCGAGGCGGTCACCTGGGTCGAAGCCGATGCCACCCCGCTGTGGGACTTCCGCAAGAAGTTGAACAACAGCCTTGCGGGCACCGCCGATGAGGGCGTCAAGGTCAGCGCGTTGGCCATCATCATGCGCATGGCCGTGGCGGGGCTGAAGAAGTACCCGACCCTCAACGCATCCCTTGACACCGCCGCCGGCGAGATGGTCCTGCACCGCCACATCAACCTGGGCTTTGCCGCCCAGACCGACCGAGGTCTGGTGGTCCCCGTGATCAAGGGCGCCCACGACATGAACATCGTGCAGTTGGCCGCTGCCCTGAACGATCTGGCCACGACGGCCCGTTCCGGCAAGCTGAGCCCCGCCGACATGAGCGGCGGCACCTTCACGGTGTCCAACTACGGCGCCTTCGGGGTCGACGGTGGCGACATGGTGATCAACCACCCCGAGGCGGCGATCCTTGGCACCGGCCGCATCACCGACAAACCCTGGGTGGTCGGCGGCAAGGTCAAGGTCCGCAAGATCATCACCTACTCCATCGCCTTTGACCATCGCCTGATCGACGGCGGCGATGGCGCGGGCTTTGTCCGTCACCTGGCCGACCTGACCGAGAATCCAACCCTGTTGACCGCCGCGCTGTAGGAACCAGGAATGCCCGACTTTGACGTGATCGTGCTGGGCGGCGGGCCCGGCGGCTACGGCGTGGCCCTGCGCGCTGCCGTGCGTGGACTGCGTGTGGCGCTGATCGAGACCGACAAGGTCGGCGGCACCTGCCTGCACTGGGGCTGTATCCCCTCAAAGGCCATGCTGCACGTCGGCAGCGTGATGGATGAGGCAAGGGAGGCCGACCGGTTCGGGTTGGACCTGACCGTGGCCGGGCTTGACGTCGCCAAGCTGGCCACCTTCCGCGAGAGCGTCCAGACCCAGCTGTACAAGGGCCTTGAAGGACTCATCCGCAGCCGCAAGATCGAGCTGGTCACCGGCTTTGGCCGCGTCGGCCCGGACGGCCTCAGCGTGATGATCAGCGGGGGGGACCGCGACGGTGCCACCCTGAGCGGCGACAACGTGGTGATCGCGGTGGGCTCCTCGGTCCGGTCCCTGCCCGGAATCGACATCGATGGTGATGTGGTCATCACCTCCGATGAGGCCACGAAGCTGGCCCGTGTCCCGGACAAGGCCCTGGTCATCGGGTCCGGCGCGGTCGGCCTTGAGTTCGCCAGCCTGTTCAAGAGCCTTGGAGCCAGCCAGGTCATCGTCGTCGAGGCACTGGAGCGCATCGCCCCCCTTGAGGATGCCGACCTGTCCAAGGCGCTGGCCCGCGCCTTCCGCAAGCGTGGCATCACCACGTTGGCGGGGACCGTGGCCGACTCGGTCACCATGGTCGAGGGGTCCACGGGCAAGGCCGCCACGGTCAGCCTGTCAAACGGCGATGCCCACGTCGTTGACACCGTCCTGGTCGCCGTCGGACGCAAGCCTCGGACCGCCGACATCGGCCTTGACACCGTCGGCCCCCAGGGCAGCGGCGTGCTGGATGAACGCGGGTATGTCGTGGCTGACCCCTACGGCAAAACGGCGGTGCCGGGCCTGTGGGCGGTGGGCGACATCCTGCCTCCTCCAGCTTTGGCATTGGCCCACGCGGGTTTTGCCGAGGGCTTCAACGTCGCCGACCAGATCGCTGGCCACGACGTGGTGCCGGTGGACTACACCCAGGTGCCGCGGGTGACCTATTGCTCGCCCGAGGTGGCCAGCGTGGGCTTGACCCAAGCGCAGGCGGTGGAGTTGCACGGCGAAGACGCGACGTTCTTCTCCTACTCCTACAAGGGCAATGCCAAAGGCATCATCCACCGCTCCGATGGCTTCGTGAAGGTCGTGACCGGCGGGCCTGACAATGCGGTGCTAGGGGTACACATCATCGGTCCACACGCCACCGACCTGATCGCCGAGGCACAGCTGATCACCGCCTGGGGGGCACTGCCCGCAGAGGTCGGAGCCCTGGTGCACCCCCATCCCACCCTGGCCGAGGCGATGGGCGAGGCACACATGGCCGCCGCCGGATTACCGTTTCACACGCACTGACAGTAGCGGCGAGGTCACCAAAGGGCGGGCTCACTCCTCCTGTGCCAGGACCTGGGCCTGCAGGCTACGCATACCAGCCAGCCAGCGGTCCCGGTCGCCGGTGCGCTTGCGTTCCATCTCCGCGACCTCGGGATGGGGCAGGATCAGGAACCGCTCGGCGGCTAATCCCTCGACGACGGTCTGCGCCAACTGCTCGGGCTGGATCACGCCAAGCGACGTCAGTCCCTTGCCGCCCGGCATGTCCCGCAACGCCTCAACCATCGGGGTTTGCACGAACATGGGGCACAGGGCGGACACCTTCAGGCCGGCGTCGCCGTGGGTGATGGCCAACCACTCGGCCAGCGCGACGACCGCGTGTTTGGTCACCGAGTAGGGAGCGGCGCCGATGTTGCTCAGCAGACCGGCAGCGCTGGCGGTGTGCAGGACGTAGCCGCCCCCTCGCTCCAGGGCCGCGGGTAACCAGGCGCGAACGGCCCAGACGTGGGCCATCACGTTGACCCGCCAGGCCAGGTCCCAGTCGGTGTCGGGTGCCTCGGTGCCACCGGCGGTGGCCACTCCGGCGTTCAGCACCAGCAGGTCGATGGGCCCGATGGCGTCCTGGGCCTGGGTGATCATGGTGGCGTTGGCCTGGCTGCCGGCGCCGACGTCAACGGTCAGTGCGGTGCCACCGATCTCGCCGGCGACACGCGCGGCGCTGTCTGCGTCAAGGTCGACCACGACAACCCGTGCGCCTTCGGCGGCGAACCGGCGGCACAGCGCAGCGCCGATGCCGCTGCCTCCGCCGGTGACCAGGACGCGTGCATCGTTGAGTTCCATTGGCCGGGCAGCCTAGCGCGGCAGGTCGGGTGCCCGACCCGGTGACGAGTGGCTCCGCTTGGGGTGTGGCACGTGTGGCCAGTGTTGCTGGTGTTGACGTTGGGGCTGATGTGAGGCACGCTGATGGAGCTTATGGCCGACACCTTCCCCACGGCCCTGCAGCGCACCAGTGATGAACGATGGGTGACGCTGGACGCTGTCGTGTCCAGAGACAACCGTCATATCGCCCGAATCGTCGAGGTGCCCACGCAGGCCGCCGTTGTCCGACTTGACTGTGATGCGACCTACGACGCGCATCTGCGGCGCTTGCTGGTCACGCCCCCGCCCGATGCCGGCCGGGGTGTGCACATCTCCTGGCCCGTCGACCTGTTGCACGACCTGGACGCGCGAGTGGTGGGCTACGCCGCACGACGCCATTCGCTGGGCACGACCGTTCCTCTGGCCGATTTCGTCGACCCGGTCCGGCGGGCCCAGGTCGCTCCCCTGGCCACCCGGCGACATCTGTTGGGAGTGGCCCGAAACACCGCAACCGCGACCGCCTCCCTGCACCATGCCGGCCACGCCCACATCCAGGCACGCCAGTTCCGCGTCGATGCCCACGCTCGAGTGGTTGTCGTCCGCGTGGATGAGCTGATCACCCGTGCCCCCGCCAGCCAGCGCTCCCAGGACGAGCGGCGGTTGGCCAACCTGGTGGTGCGACTGTTGGGCGGGACGCCCTGGGCCAGCGAAGGCGAACTGGCCGTGCTGCTGCGCGATGCCGTCGACCGTGGCAAACCCAGCGCCCCTGCCACCGAATGGTTCTTCGCCCTGCGCGCGGCCGAGAAGGCTCTGCCGCAGACTCCGTCGGTGGCCAGGACCCCCACACCGGCACCACCGCCGACGATCCTGGTCACCAAGGATCTAGCCACCGCACTGCGCGAGTCCCGTGCAACACGGGCTGCCGGGGCCGGCACCGCGCCGGTTGCCAGCACCGCGCCGGTTGCGAGCACCGACCGTGATCCCGGGCCCATCGCTGACCGCGTCCTGCCGGGCCCCACACCGGCTCCCGTTGCGCCAGCGGCTGCGGGGGCAGTTGCGGCGGGAGTGCGGACCGAGCGCCCCAAGTCGGCCATCGCGGCGGCGGCAGCCACCCCGCCGGGTGGCCTGGCCCGGCCGGTCTTTGCTGTGGCCACGGCGCTGACGATCGGGGCCGCGGCCAGCGTGGCCCCGTTTGCGGCGTTCCTGGTCGTGGCGACCGGAATGGTCCTGCACGCCGCCATCGCGGTGGGGCGCAAGAAGACCACACGGGGTCCACACCAGATGATCGCCATCGTTCTCAGCCGCCTGGTGCCCTTCGCCACGGGCGGGTTCGCCCTGGCCGCGTTCATCCTGCTGGACCTGCTACTGATCCTTGGTCTGTTCATGGCTTTGGCCCAGCGGATGTTCGACTACGGGCCGGGCTTCACCCTGACCTGGGTCCTGCAGTTGCCCGAGGTGCCGGGCCTGGTCCGTGTGTTCGCCTTCGCCGTGGCCGCTTTCGGAGGACTGACCCTGGGAGGACAGACCTACGACCGGATCCGGGA
The DNA here is from genome assembly GCA_051004735.1 of Euzebya sp. Lineage (GTDB taxonomy): Bacteria > Actinomycetota > Nitriliruptoria > Euzebyales > Euzebyaceae > Euzebya. Next base: position 18,842 of record JBPCKA010000019.1, read on the forward strand.
GGGCACGAGGGGCCGCCGACTGATCGCCACGCCGGCTATCGCCCTGGCCCTGGCCGCTGGAATCCTGCTGGCTGACGCACACATCGTGTGGTGGCCCCTACCCTCGGTGGTCTAGCGGAGCTCCGCGGGGACCCCGGCCCCCAAAACCGCACGGATTGAACAGGGAGGGCTCCAGTCGGGGGTGAGTGCGTGGTCGATGTGTGCGGCGTCGTCCCGCTGACGTGGGGATATGCGTGGACTGACGTTCCGAAGGACCTTGGGCCCTGTTCAATGTGTGCGGGGGGAGGGGGCGCGGGCCGATGGGCGAGGGGGCGCGGGCCTAGCGGCTGTAGTGGTCCGGGGGGTAGGTCGGGGGACCCGGGGGCGGGGACAGCGGCACGCCGAGGTAGCCCAACGTGCGCTGTGCCGAGGCACCGACCACACCTCCAGCATCCGGATCGGCGATGACCACGCGGTAGGCGTCATCGACCCAGGTTGGCTGGGCGTGGACGGCCTCGACGTGCCAGCCGTCGTAGGACTCCTCGAACTCAAGTGTCACGATGGCGCCATCCCGACGCTCCGTCGGACGTTGGCCCGACAAGAAGTTGCCCAGGCCGAACACGACCGGTCGGTCCTCGATCCACTCCACCGGTTGGATCACGTGGGCGTGGTGGCCGATGATGGCGTCGATCTGCCCTGAGCTCATCAGTTGGGCGGCGATGGTGCGCTGGTATGACGACGGAGCGTGCTGGTACTCGTTGCCCCAGTGCAGGCTGACGACGACCACCTCGGCCCCGGCCGCTCGCAGGTCAGCCGCGCGGTCCGCGATCACTCCGCTGTCGATGCGAAGAACGGACCACTCAAACCCTCCCGGCGCGGGCAGACCGTTCAAGCCATAGGTCGCGCTCAGTAACCCCACCTCGACGCCCTGCACGGTGTGCAGGACCGGATCCACCGAGTCCTCCTGGGTCCGAAACGTCCCGCGGTGCCCCACTCCTGCACCGTCCAGCGCATCCAGGGTCGCGACCAGTCCCTCAAAGCCCTTGTCCGCCGAGTGGTTGGACGCCGTCGAGCACACGTCCCACCCGGTGGCAGCGATTCCCACCGCCAACTCGGCCGGGGCGTTGAAGATGGGATAGGAGGAGTACGGCCCGTCCGGGTCAAGCGGAACTTCAAGGTGGCACAACCCAAGATCCGCGGCGGCCACATCGTCATAGGCCTGGGCCAGTTGGGGCGCGAAGTCAAACGAACCGTCGGCGGTGGCGGCTCGGGACCGCACCGGTGTGTGGATCAGCAGATCGCCGGTAGCAGCCAGCGTGAACGCCCGATACGGCTGATCGGGCGGACGTTGATACCGGTCCGGGGGCCATCTACGTCGCACGACCGATACCCCGTCCGACACCCCACCAGACACCCCGACCGAAGCCCCGACCGAAGACCCGACCGAAGACCCGCCCGACACAACATCTGGCCGGCTCTGAGCAGGCTCGAGCGTCGACTCCAGAGCAACAGCCGGCTGACCGTCGGTGGCCGAGGCAAGCATGGGGTCACCGACCAGCGCCCCGAAGCCCAACAGGCCGATGGACATCCCAAGGGCGACCTTTGCGATGCCGTCGGCCCTTCCTCTCATGGCACGCATCCTAAAGGCACCACCCCGGTGGCGACCTCTAGGCTGACCAACAATGAAGGCGCCCGAGACGTTCGCCCACAACCTGGACGACTCGCTGGGCGTCCAGATCCACAACCCCGCCCAGCACACCACCGCCGCCGCGATGGACCCGGCGCCAGAGGTCGACATGGTGGTCGGTGACTACAGCGGCACGCTCCCGGTCACCGCCGCGCTGGTCGCTGCGATGACCAAGGTGTTCGGCGCCTCGGCCCGGCTGGCCGCCCGACGTCTGCAACCCTCGGCTGCCGCATGCTCTACACCGCCCGCACTCCTCGCCCCGCAGAGGTCGAGCAGAGCCGCCCCCTCCGCAGTGGCCATTGCGTGACTGCCAGAGCACACTATTGACCCCTCATACAGCGGGGGCGACGATTGAGACCCGAACGGCCATGCTGAACCGCACGCTTGAGGTGATCCGGCTGGTCGCGACCGGTGAACAGCCCTCCGGGGTGCTCAATCGGAACCCCGGCCAGCCCTGACCCGAAGGCCAGGGGACCGGGGACCGACCCATCGCGGGGTTCGGGCGATGAGGTTTGCCCACATGCAACTGGTTCCGTGCCCCTCAGAACGGCGTTGAACAGCTGCACGTGGTGATCAATCCATTGACTCATCATGTCCGCCCTATCCTCGATACCAGCGACTGACTCACGCCGGTTCTCACACCGCGCACCAGTGACTGTCGGTCCGCTACGCTGCGAGCCCCCCATGTAAGGTGATCCATGTCAACGCCAGGTCGGGAACGGCGGTTGCTGCAACTGCTGGTGCATTTCACCAGCACGATGGTGACGGAGTACACCGCTGAGGATGCCCTGGATGAGTTGATGCAGCAGGTTCCTGAACTGCTGGGCGTCGATGGCGCCGGCGTCATGCTTGAGGACGACACCGGCGAACTCCGGTTCATCTCAGCCTCAAACGACACCGTGCGGCTGATCGAGGAGTTCCAGGTGCAGACCGGCCAGGGCCCGTGTGTGATGGCCTATGAATCCAGTCAGCACGTGCAGATCGATGATCTGACGAAGGACTGTCCCTTCCCCACCTTCGCCGAGGTGGCGGTGGCGGCGGGAATGCGCGCCGTACACAGCTTCCCGATGTTGCTGGATAGCCACCACGTCGGGGCCCTCAACTTGTACCGGGCCAGGATCGGGCCCCTGCCCGAGGACGGCGTGGAGGTCGGTCAACTGTTCGCCGACATCGCCACGACCTATCTGTTCAGTGCCCGGACCTACAACCGTCTGACAAGACAGATCGAGGGATTGAAGGCATCCATTTCCCAAAGCGGTGCGGTGGATCAGGCCAAGGGTGTGCTGATGCATTCCCACGGCTTGCAGGACCGCGAGGCGTTCGGGCTGCTGCGCCGCTACGCCCGGGCCCAGCGGGTGCGAGTGCTGGACGTAGCCGAACAGTTGATGGACGGCACGCTGGATTTCTCCACCATCATTGAGCACGGCTGATCCGCCGAACCACGGGTCAGTCCCGAGTGTGAGTCGCTGATCCCGTGGCCCTTTTAGACACGTTTGACCCCAAAAGCCCTGGGTAATTCTAGCCAGCGCGCCCGACCCCTGCGCGATGACCCCCCACCGTCACCGTTTGGAGGTCCTTCGTGTCAACGCTTGCCAAAACGTCATTCCCACGACTGTCCAAGGCCGAACTGCACCAGCTGATCCTGTCCTATCAGGAGGACCAGCAGCCACGGGTGGCCGAGGAAATCCTGACGCAGATCGAACCGCTGATCGTGTCGCGGGTCCGCCGGGTGCTCCGCGGACGCACCGAGTACGACGACCTGTACCAGGTGGCGCGCATGGCCGCCTTTCGAGCCATTAGCCGCTGGCGTGCCGACGGCGGTGCCGCCTTCACCACCTACGCCACTCGTACCATGGATGGCTCGCTCAAGCGGTACTTCCGTGACCAGATGTGGGATGTCCATGTCACCCGTGCCGCGAAGAACCGCTCGCTGCGCGTCTCCACCTTCAAGCGTCACTTCGAGGCTGACCATGGCCGCGAGGCGACGTTGCCCGAACTGGCCGACTTCAGCGGCATGTCGATGGACGAGGTGGAGGAGGGCGAGATGGCCACGAACGGTTACTGCAGTGAATCCTTGGACGTTCCCGTCACTGAAGGGGGCGTGGAACTGGGCGCGATCCTGCCCGACGAGACAACGGGTCCGGACCGGGACCTGCTGATGGACGTCTACCGGGAGATCCGCGACCTGTCCGACCGCGAGCGACGCATCATGTTTCTCAGCTATTACCACGACCTGACCCAGCGTGAAATCGCCAAGCAGGTCGGGTGCTCACAGATGCATGTGTCCCGTCTGCTGCGTCGCAGCCTGAACAAGGTACGCGCCCGCATCGAGGAACCGCACGGCGAGGCGCAGGTCAGCTAATCCGCTGTGCGACAGGCCGACGGCCTGGATCGCCTGCCACGCCAGGGGCGAATCCCAGCCGGCATCGGGCAGGACCGTTTGGACTTCCGGGTCGCTCCAGGTCATGACTGGGCAACGGCGATGGCGGCGGCGCGTTCACAGACGACCAGGACCTGCCTGGCGCGTTGCACCTCGGCGTCCAGAAAGCGGTACTCGCGTCGCAGTTCGAGCAGCCCACCGTCGACCCGCAGTCGCAGGATCTTGCGGTTGCGCTTGGCGGGTTCGTCGGTGTGGGGCAACAACGCCGCCGAGTCGGCGTGCAGCAGTCCGCCGATCAGGGTCGGCAGGCCGTCCTGGGGGCTCATCGCACCACTGAGCAGGGCGTCTATCCCCATTGCCAACCGGGCGGTGGCGTCGCCGGGAACCCCGCGCGAAGGGGCGGTGTGGACAATCCGCGTGTCCGGCAACGCCTCGATCGTGGCCAGCAATGCGGCCAGGTTTTGCGTCTGCACCCACAGGTCATCGATGACGGTCAGGTCCTTGGCCTGCACGACCTCCACGGCCTGGATGTCCCCGCCAACCTGTCCGATGGCCCCCGCGAGCGTGGCCAGTCCACCCGGCACGTCGGGGATCTGGCACCGCAGGAAGACTTCCACCCCACGTAGGGTGCCACGCGGACGTGTCATGCCGGTTGCGGTCTAACCCACAAGCCCGTTCCATCTCAGCCAGCTGCTCCAGCAGGCCGATGATGACCGCGCATGGGCCGACCGGATCGGTCCTGCCTACACCCGAGCTCAAGTTGCCAAGCTTCTCGACATCACCGTGCAGGCTGTTGCCAAGCGCAGCTTCCTCGCCTTGAGGCAACGCAACGGCCACATCGTCTACCCGCTGCTGCAGTTCGAGGGCGACCGACCGCTGCAAGGCGTGGAGCAGGTCGTGAGAATTCTCTCCCCGGCTGTGGCCACCGAATGCTCGAGCATCGTCGCCTGGGTTGAGGCAACCCAGATGCAGCTGACTGACCTGCCGGTCGAGGAGCTACGGGTACGCCGACCAACTCATCCAGTGGGGCGTGAGGATCCGCGGGGCTGGCAACTTACCGGGGGCGGTGTCCGCAACCTGACTGGCCAACCCG
>JBPCKA010000020.1:0-4207 GCA_051004735.1 Euzebya sp.
CCCTCGCCGCAGAAGCGTTCGAAGCCACCGCCGGTGCCCGAGATTCCCAGGTTCACCACCACGTCAGGCGCCTCGCCGGCGAACTCCTCGGCGATGGCGTCGGTCAGGGGACCGACGGTGGAGGAACCGTCGATCTGGATGGTGCCGGATAGGCTGGAGAGATCGGCAGGCGCAGGGTCTCCTTCCTCGTCGGCCGTCGGCTCGTCGGCCGTCGGCTCGTCAGCCGTCGCCTCATCCGCCGTCGACTGGTCGGCTGGCGTGCTGGTGTTTGTTGCTGGATCATCTGACGCGCAGCCGGTGGCTACGATCGCCAGCACCGCGGTCAGGGCAAAGGTGCTGCGCCAATTAAGTCGCATGGTGGGGTGTTCTCCTTGAGTGGCGGTTGTCGCGCGGACACCTGATCTTGGGTCCGCGGCAGTCATCTGCGTTGTGGTGACGAACCCGATGCTGTGCGCAGGTGATGTCGCGTCGCTGTCGGCGTTGTGAACGACAGATGAACGATGCCTGGGCCCGCCCTGCACCTACGCCTACGGCACCGCGGGAGCAGTCATTGACCTGACCGACCCCGCCAAGCCGAAGAACATCGGTGTGGCCAGCTTTACCGACAACCGGTTCATCCACGCCAACCTGTGGCCCTACCACGGCGACCTCCCGGTCAACGCGGCGGATTCTGCTGCCGAGGGCTGGGAGCCGGATTGGGCTGCCTTCGACGACTTCGTCCTGGTGGGCGGCGAGACGTCCAGGTTGGGGACGGCGTGCACCAAGGCCGACCTCGGGGCGTACTGGGTCGATTCCGACACCCTGTACACCGCGGATTACCAGCGGGGCGTGGACATCCTCACCTACGACGATTCGATGACACCGGAACAGACCACGCAGGTCTCTCACCCGGGCACCCGATTCGAGCGCCTTCCTGCCCCGGCCACAGGCCTTCGCCAACTCCTACACCGGTTTCGGTTGCTGGACGCTCGGGGCTCAGGCGGTCAGCACGGTGGGGTCAGTCGTGATGCTCAGTCCCTCACCGTCGCTGTCCACGGTGACGGTGGAGCCGTCGCGGATCTGACCGTCAAGGACCTGCAGTGCCACACGGTCCTCCAACTCCTTGCGCAGGACACGCTTTAGAGGCCGGGCGCCGAACACCGGGTCAAACCCACGCTCGGCCAACCAGTCCTTGGCCTGGTCGCTGACGACCAACTCAAGGTCGCGCTGGGCGAAGCGTTCGCGCACGCGCACCAGTTGCACGTCGACGATGCGTCGCAGGGCCTGTCTGTCCAGGCGGTGAAAGATGACGATCTCGTCCAGGCGGTTCAGGAACTCCGGGCGGAAATGGCCTCTGACTTCGGCCATGACCTTTTCACCGCGCACTTCTTCGGACTCGCTGGGGTCCAGGATGTACTGGCTGCCAAGGTTTGAGGTCATGATGATGACGGTGTTGCGGAAGTCCACCGTCCGTCCCTGACCATCGGTCAGACGTCCGTCATCCAGTAGTTGCAGCAGGGCGTTGAAGACGTCCGGATGGGCCTTCTCGACCTCATCCAGCAACACCACCGAGTAGGGGCGGCGGCGGACCGGTTCGGTCAGCTGGCCACCCTCGTCATAGCCCACGTATCCGGGAGGTGCCCCCAGCAGGCGGCTGACGGTGTGCTTCTCACCGAACTCGCCCATGTCGATGCGGACCATCGCACGTTCGTCATCGAACAGGAACTCAGCAACCGCTCGGGCCAGTTCGGTCTTGCCCACGCCGGTGGGCCCCAGGAACAGGAAGGAACCGACCGGACGGTCCGGGTCGGCCAGCCCGGCGCGGCTACGACGCACGGCGTCGGCGACGGCAGTCACGGCCTCGTGCTGGCCGACCACCCGACGTTCCAGATGATCCTCCAGCCGGACCAGGCGCTCCTTCTCACCTTCAAGCAGCCGGTCGGTGGGGATGCCTGTCCACTTTGCGACCACCTGGGCGATGTCATCGGCGTCGACTTCCTCTTTCAGCAGTCCTCCCTCGGCCTGAAGGTCAGACAGGACTGCAGCGGCCTCCTCGACTTCGCGCTCAAGGGTCGGAATCCGGCCGTACTCAAGCTCGCCGGCCGCGGCGAAGTCACCTTCGCGCTTGGCCCGTTCCAGCGCCACCCCCGCGTCCTCGATCAGCTGCTTCTTCTCACTGACCGCGCCGATCGCGGCCTTCTCCGCCTGCCACCGAGAGGTCAGGCCGCCGAGCTCACCGCGCAGGGTCTCAAGCTCATCGGCGATTTCACCTAGCCGGTGGACGGCGGTCTCATCCCCCTCAAGTGCGGCCTTCTCGATCTCCAACTGTTTGACGCGGCGGTCCAACACGTCAATCTCGGCGGGCATCGAGTCGATCTCGATACGCAGTCGACTGGTGGCCTCATCGACCAGGTCGATGGCCTTGTCGGGCAGAAAGCGATCGGTCAGATAGCGATCACTCAGCCGCGCGGCGGCGACCAGAGCCGCGTCGGTGATCCGGACACCGTGATGAACTTCATAGCGCTCCTTCAGACCACGCAGGATGGCCACCGTGTCCTCCTGCGACGGCTCGCCGACGTGGACTGGCTGGAACCGGCGTTCAAGGGCCTTGTCCTTTTCGACATCGGCGTACTCGGCCAACGTCGTCGCCCCGATCAGGCGCAGTTGGCCACGCGCCAGCATGGGCTTCAGCATGTTGCCGGCATCCATCGACCCCTCGGCCTTGCCGGCACCGACGACGGTGTGCATCTCGTCAAGGAAGGTGATCAGGCGCCCCTCGCTGGCTTCGATCTCCTTGAGCACCGCCTTCAGACGCTCCTCGAACTCACCGCGGTACTTGGCGCCGGCGATCATGGCGCCAAGGTCCAGGGAGACAACCCGCTTGTCCTTCAACCCCTCGGGCACGTCGCCGGCCACGATCCGCTGTGCCAACCCCTCGACAATGGCTGTCTTGCCGACACCCGGTTCACCGATCAGGACCGGGTTGTTCTTCGTGCGTCGGCTGAGCACCTGGATGACGCGACGAATCTCCTCGTCCCGGCCGATGACCGGGTCCAGCTTCCCGTCCTGGGCCAGCGTGGTCAGATCCTGGGCGTACTTCTCCAGCGCCTCATAGGTCCCCTCCGGAGTCGCTGAGGTGACGCGTTGGTTGCCGCGGACGCTCTTCAACGCGGTCGCCAGGTCATCCTGGGTGACGCCTGCACCCCGGACCGCCTTGCCGACCGCGTCCTTGGAGTCGGCCAGCGCCATCAACAGATGCTCGGTGGAGGTGTACTCATCCCCCATGTCCTGGGCCATGGATTCGGCGGCATCCAGCACGCCGAGCAGGGTCTTGCCGATTGCCGGGGTGGCCTGGGCACCTCTCGCCGTGGGGGACGTCGCGATCTGGTCCTCCGCGACGCGCCGCAGCTGTGTCGGTGTGACGCCCAACCGGTCCAGGATCGGCGGAATCGGACCGTCGGTCTGCGAGACCAGGGCAAGCAGCAGGTGTGAGGGCCGAACCTCGGGGTTTCCCCGGGCGGCAGCGTCAGCGACAGCAGCCTGCAGGACCTCACGAGACTTGAGTGTGAAGCGCTCAATGTTCATACTGGTTACAGTAGCAGACTGTCTCGCGCCTTGCCGGTGTCGAGTGAGTCTTCCTGTGTGGGACACTGCGGGCATGGACGACGTCTCGATGCTTCAGACCCTGCGGCCGGCGCTGGAGGAGGGGATCGCCTTCGTTGCCCGGATGGGACTGCGGGTGGATGTGCTGGAACCGGGGCACGTCCGCCTGACGGCTCCGCTGGAGCCCAACATCAACCACATCGGCACGATGTATGCGGGGGCACTGTTCACGCTGGCCGAGATTCCCGGCGGGGCGATCTTCCTGTCAACCTTCGATGCGGCGACGTATTACCCGATCGTCAAGGGGATGGACATCCGTTTTCTCAAGCCGGCGACGACCGATATCAGCGTGGACGTGACCATCTCCTCAGCCGAGGTTGACCGCATCCAGGCGCAGGCTACGACGGCCGGCAAGGCCGACTACTCCTGGGAGTGCGAGTTGGTCGACACCACCGGGCTGGTGGTGGCCCGTGCGGTGAACGACTATCAACTGCGCCGGCACGGGACTTGATCTTCTGTTGGGTTTGGCCGGGACCCGCTGGGGCAAGGACAGGCAGATGAGCGATGACCTACAGCCAGAGCGCCCGGCCGACGAAGACGTCGACGCCCCCTATCCCGACTCCGA
>JBPCKA010000021.1:0-85085 GCA_051004735.1 Euzebya sp.
GGGTCTGGTCGGATGCGGGTCAGCCGGGCGTTGGTCCGCTCGATCGCTGATGATGCCGAACTGATCGGCCTGTTCACCGACGATGCCGACATGCCGGTGGCGATCGGCGATGCCTACTCCCCGATCACCCCGGCGCTCCGTCGGGCAGTGATCGCACGCGATCAGGGCTGCCGGGCACCCGGCTGTAGTGCACCCGCGGCCCACTGCGACGTCCACCACGTGATCCCCCGCGAAGACGGCGGTCCGACCGACATCACCAACACGGCGTTGATCTGCCGGCCCGATCACACCCCCCTCACCCGTGGTCGCTGGCGAATGCGCATGGACCCTGATGGGACCCTGTACACCACCATCGGGCGGCACACCTACACCACCCGACCACGCCTGAACGCCCCACCCCCACTGGGCAGGCCACCACCGCCGGGCCGATCACCACCACTCGGCGGCGGGCCACCCGGTAAGCAGTCGACAGATGATGAGCGGCTGCCGTTCTGAGAAGGGTCGACTCGCCACGCCCGAAGGTTCCGGGCCGCCGCGGGAGGAACCTCTGCTACGGGCCGTCCAGATCGGCTGCGGTGTCGGGGACGTCCACCGCGTATTGCCGCAGAACCTCCAGTGGCACGACCAGCAGGGCGGCCTCCGTCGTCGAGGCAAGCACCACCGGGGCGGCGACCCCGTCGTTGTGAGCCCGGAGCCAATTCGGGGCGGTCACACACCAGCGGTCACCTGGCTTGAGGCCCGGAAACTGATACTGGGGCATCGGCGTGGTCAGGTCATTGCCGATCGAACGCTGGTGCTCCAGGAAGTCCTCGGTCATCACCGAACAGATGGTGTGGCTGCCCCGATCATTGGGTCCCGTCCGGCAACTGCCATCACGAAACCACCCTGTCATGGGGTCCACACTGCAGGCTTCCAGCGGACCGCCCAATACGTTTTGTTCGCTCACCAGGCCAATCATGCCCGATTCGGGCAGGAATCAGCAGGTCGGTGTTGAAGGGCAGTCCACTCAACAACCGGGGCATGAACGCTGCGCCTGCGGTGCATGGTGCACGAGATCACCGCCCCCGATCAGGGACTTGAGGGTCAAACCTCCCGCGAGATGCGCATCTGGCCCCAACAGGAACTGCTAGTCGTGCAGAACCTGGGCTCCAAATGCAGCTATCTGATTCACATCTGCTCGCCGCCAGCAGTCACCGACGTGTTCGACTTCTATGACATCTCCGGTGACAAGGCCGCGGCACCCGAACTGGTCGCAACCTACGACCCGACCTCCGACCCCCACGAGTTCTTCCTGTGGGTCGATCCCGTCGACCGCGCGTTGCTGTTCATCAGTGCCACCTCCTTAAACCGGAGTGACCTGCACTCGATGACCCCGACCCCTGACGGGAACCAGACCTACCTGGCCTATCTGACCGGAGGGTTCTACATCGCCGACACCTCCGACGTCGTTGATGGCATAGACACCGCTGAGATCGAGCTGATCACGCCTGAGGTGCAGGGGCCCCGCTGGCCAGGCCCCGGTGCCGACAGCGCGATCCGGGTCCCCGGCAGCGACACCGCCCTGGTGACCGACGAGCTGGCCTTCATCACCTGGCATTCGGGAGGGCTACAGGTGGTCGACCTGTCAGATCCGACCAACCGACCCAGGCAGGCCAGTATTTCCCGCAGCCGCTGCCGGCGGTGGTGACAGAGGATCCGGCCCTGTCATCGAGGCAGGACAAGGTCGTGATGTGGTCGTTCCCCGTGATCCAGGACGGCCTGATCTACGTCGTTGATCTGCGCAACGGCCGGTACGTCCTGCGCTACACCGGCGATGGCGCCGACGTGGTGGACACCATCGATTTCCTGGAGGGCAACTCCAACCCGGGCGACGCCCTGCGGTTCGAGCAGACCTCGCCATAACGCTCGGGAGTTGGCGCCTGGTTCAACACTGGGCAAAGTCGTCACAGACCGGTGGCGCGTCGGCTCGCGAGGGTTACACTGCCTGTGCTGCCCGGCCCCGCTGCTGGATTCCCCCCGTGTCCAGTAGGTCCGTGAGGCCGGGCGGCACCTTTTCGGTTAACTCCCCATGGAGGCCCGCATCGCAAGGGCGCTGCCTGTCCTCGGAATCCTGCTGCTGCAGCCCGATGTTCAGTCCGTAGCAGTACACCTGTGGGGCGCCGTGGAGGTGGTACTCGGGAATCGTCGTTCAGCGTGCCAGGCGCCACCACCACAATCCTGCCCAAACACGGTACGGACTTCGGATTTCCGTGCTGCTGCGCTACTGTGTCTCGCGTGCGTGATGACACCAAGATCAGTGCTCATGCCCACGACAAGAACACACGATCAGAAGGCCCTGCCGCTCGCGTCGCCGTGATGGATCATGGGTCTGAACCACCGGGTTGGCGGCCCACCATGAAGGTGGAATCCGCAGGACGTTCCTGGAAACCTGTGGCCGCGGTCCTGGGTGCGATCGGGCTGTTGGCCGTCGTGGGTGTGGTGATGGCGACCCGGTTGCCGGGCGGCTCGACCCTGGCGGGGACGCCGGTCGGCAGTGCCGATGATGCTGTGGGCGCACTGAGGTCCGCTCAGCAGCGTTTGGATCAATTGCAGTTTCGTTTCGTGACGACCGTCGGCAGCCAGAGCACGGTGGCAGGCTCCGATCTTGGACTGACGGTCGACCAGGATGCGTCTCGCGCTCCCGTGGGTCGCGGTATCCCGTCCCTACAGGCATGGGCCCGACGTATTCCTGAGGGACCTCTGGCCGCGCCCCTTGTGGCCCGGCCTTTGCCTCCCGAGACGTTGACCCAGGTGGCTCGCGACATTTCCCGTGATCCTGTGGACGCCCAGGTTGAGGTGACCGCAGCCGGCGTGCAGGTCGAACAGGGCCAGGACGGCATCCACAGCGATCCTGGACAGGTCGAGGCTGCCATCGATGAGGCGCTGGACGGCATTGCCACCCTGCCGGTAGCCCAGTGGCCCGCGGTCCTTGAGGTACAGGTCGATGGTCCGGCCCTACCACCCATGGTCGCCCAGGCCGACATCGACGCGGTGAGGCAGCAGATCACCCGGCTGGAGCAGGCCGAGGTGCAGGTGACGGCGGACACATCCGCCCCGCCGACCGATGATGACGGCGGCAGCGCTGATGATGCGCAGCGCATCGACACGACGATCACGCTGAGCCCGCAGGAGTTGCGGTCGATGGTCGACGTCGAGGTTGTCGCTGGTGCACCGGACGGGGCCAGGTTGGCGCTGGTCCCCGACACCGAGAAGATCCCCGCCCGGGTCATCGCGCTGATGGATCTGGCGCGTATCCCGGCCACGGTCACTGCCATGATCGAGAACCGGTCACCCACGCCCGAACGCAATGATGACCTGATCGATGTCAGCGACATCACCGGTGACATCGTGGTGGAGGGCAGCGAGGCAGGATTCGAGCCGGACCGTGAGGCGACTCTGGCCGCGATCGTCATGGCCGGACTTGATGGCGGCGGTGACGTCGACGTGATCGGTCAGGCCGAGATCGAGTCGGATCCGGCTGATCTGGGGATCGTCGAACCAGTCTCGACCTTCACGACCTTCTACACCGCCGGACAGTCCCGTGTGCAAAACATCATGCGCATCGCCGAGATTGTCGACGGCACCATCATCCCACCGGGCGAGTCCTATGAACTCAACCATGCGGTCGGACGGCGAACCGTTGAGAACGGCTTCACGTTGGGTGGCGCGATCCTGGATGGGGAACTGGTCAGCGATGTCGGAGGTGGGGTCAGCCAGTTCGCCACGACCTTCTTCAACGCGGCCTGGTTCGCCGGTGTCGATCTGGTCGACTTCAAGGCCCACAGTTTTTATTTCTCCCGCTACCCGGCGGGACGTGAGGCGACGGTCAACTTCCCCAACGTCAATCTTGAAATCCGCAATAACACCCCCTATGCGATTCTCATCGACACCGACACGGACGCGACCTCGGTCACGGTGACGTTCTGGTCAACGCCCTACTGGGACGTGCAGACCATCACCGGACCCTGTGCGTGTGGCGGGGCGTTCAGCATCACAGTCGACCGAATCCGTTCGGCAGAGGGCGGCGAACCGATCGAGGAGTCGTTCACGACCTACTACACCGTCCCCCGGGACCAGTGAGGCTCGCCTACTTCTGTGAAACGGGCACCGCGGCGGCATCCGGATCGGTGAGGACAGGCAACAGTGGGAACACCTGCTCGGCCAGGCGGTCGGCCCCCGCACGGGTCAGGTGGACGCCGTCGGGTAGGCGCATCTGGACCAACTGTCCCGAGGGGTCGGCCAGATAGTCGGCGTAGCGGCCGGCAGGATCCTCAAAGACGCGACGTGCGTCAACGTAGGACACCAGAGATCGTGAGGATGCCTCCCGCCGGTACAGCGAGGAGATGTAGTCCATCGACTCATCAAATGAGGTGCTTCGCATCAGCGGTTGGCCGACCCAGATGACTGCTCTGCCGTCCTGCAGCAGCTCATCCATCAACGCGCCGACCCTGGCGGTGTAGATCTGCTCCCATTCATCGCTGCCGATGTGGCGGAATCGGTTCTGGGCATCGCGCACGTCCTGGGCGTCATTGGCGCCCATCATCACGACCCACACGTCAGGGTCCAACGTTGTTGCCAGGTCTGCCGCCTTGGCCGGCCAGTCATAGAAGTCGGGGCGGGTCAGTCCTGAGGAATAGGTGAAGTCATGGGTGGCAGTGGCAGGCACGCCAGGCTGGTCGACGCGGTCGATGATGGCCGGACCCAACTGCTCGGTCAGCGAATCTCCGATGACCGCGATGCGAAGGGGATTGGTGGCGGTGAACTGCACCTGCAGTCGTTCGGGCAGTTCGGCCGCCGTCAGCAACGCAGGGGCATCGGGGTCCAGACCCGCCGGAATAGCTGTCGCGTCGGCCAACGCGGGATCCTCGGCCTCACGGCCGGCCACGGCAGCGGCCGCGGCCAGGGCATCGCCCGACAAGGGATCGACCGGGTTGCCCTGTGCGTCAAGTTCGACATCTCCGCCGGTGGTGGCCACGGTCGCGGTCGGCTCTGCTGCCGTGCCCGCGTCGACATCACGGCCCAGGCGCTGGGTCAGCAATGCACGTGGCTGGTCCAGTCCGAAGACACTGCTGATGCGCTGAAATGGCCACACCATCACCAGCGCGATGTCACGGGACAGCCCGTTGGGTTGGCGCTCAGCTGCCTCGGTTAACGACCTGACGTTCAGCAGGCCGCCAAGCAGCAGCGCGATCAGCACGATCAGCAAGGCCTTGCCGGCGGGCATCGTCGCGCGATGAAAGGTACCCAGGTCGGTCACAGGCCGGCGGGGGAGCGCCTGTACACGCCGAGTGGACCGCACCGACGCACGTCCGCCGCCGGGCACGGCTTCACGTGTACCTCGAGTGTCCACAGCCACGCCGCCACCGTATCCGCTGGGCACAGCCGGGTTGCGGACCTGCGGTGCTGCCTGCGTATGCCGTGCTCAGGGACTGATCCGCAATAGCTGCCCCTGACCGAAGTCAGGCGCCGGTCCGACATTCATCGCCAGATAGACACTGGCGGGAACGGAAATGTCGGCCAGGTACAGCTCACCTACCTCATCTCGGTATCTTAGTCCCGTCTTGGGCAGTGCCAGCGTCAGGGTGGCGTCAGCCCTGACCACCACTCCGGGTACGGAACCATCCGTGACGTCAAGTCCTGAGGGCGTGTCCAGTGACACGACGTGACGGCCGAATGCCCCGAGGTTTGCGATCAGTCGGGCAACCCGGCCGCGCGGCTGGCCCTGCAGGGAGTACCCGATAAGGGCATCCACGACCACATCGGCAGGTACCACCACGTCAGTGACCACAGGTACGCCCATGCGACCAAGGATGTCGAGTTGGTGAGCGGGCACCGGGGTCAGCTCCGAGGGATCCTTGCTCAGTACCACCTGGACCAGCACGCCTCGATTGGCCAGGTGGCGCGCCGCCACCAGCCCGCCGCCACCATTGCCCCCTGTGCCTGCGAGCACCGTCGCTGTGGCGGGATCCCACCGCCTGACCACAAGGTCGGCCAGGGTCCTGCCGGCGTTCTCCATCATCTGGATCAGGTCGATGTGCAACTCCTGGATCATCACGTGATCGACGTGTCGCATCTGGGCGGCCGTGAGCCAGCCGACTGCGGCAGCGCGGACGGTTGGGACTGCTGTTGACTTGACGGTGGGCACCATTCCACCGTAGCGATGACGGGTACGTAGGCTGAGGCACTGTCACACCCCGCCGCCCGTCAGGACCCGCTCACATGTCATCACGCACCTACGACCTGATCATCTATGGCGCCACCGGGTTCACCGGCCGACTGGTCGCTGAGTACCTGACAGGTGCCGCCCCAGATGGTCTGCGCTGGGCGTTGGCCGGTCGTAGCAGGGAGCGCCTTGCCGACGTGGCCCGGGAAATCGGGCAGGCCGATCTGCCGTTGGTGATCGCCGATTCCTCAGATCCGCAGTCGCTGGGCCAGATGGCCATGTCGGCACAGGTCGTCTGCACCACGGTCGGGCCCTACGCCACCCACGGAACACCGGTGGTGCAGGCCTGCATCGAAGCCGGAACCGACTACTGCGACCTGACCGGCGAGGTGCAGTGGATCCGTCAGATGATCGACACCTACCAGGAACAAGCAGCCCAGAGCGGCGCGCGGATCGTGCACACCTGCGGGTTTGACTCGATCCCCTCCGACCTCGGGACGCTGTACGCCCAGCAGCAGATGATGCAGCGTCACGGGGTCTTCGCCTCCCACGTGAAGATGAGGGTGAAAGCACTCCGAGGCGGCGCGTCCGGTGGGACGATAGCCAGCCTGATGAACGTGATGGCCGAGGCTGCCAACGATCCATCCGTCAGACGAATCGTGACCGATCCCTACGCATTGAATCCGGCAGGACAGCGTCAGGGGCCCGATACCAATGAGTCCCTCCGTCCGGTGTTTGACCCCGACTTCGACCAATGGGTCGGTCCCTTCGTGATGGCGGTCATCAACTCTCGTGTGGTTCGGCGCACCAACGCCCTGCTGAACCACTCCTGGGGCCAGAATTTCCGCTACGACGAGGGGATGCTGATGGGTTCGGGGCCTCTGGGCGCCGTGAAGGCTGCGGGCCTTGGGGCCGGTGTGGGCGGTGGCGCCGCGATGATGGCGGTTGGCCCCGTGCGGAACCTGGTCGGTCGGGTTCTGCCCGGCTCGGGGTCTGGGCCGGGGCCGGCCGCTCGCCAGAAGGGCTTCTTCGACATCCGTCTGGCTGCCCTGCACCCCACGGATTCCAACCGCAACGTGATGGTCAAGGTGACCGGTGACGCCGATCCGGGCTATGGCTCGACCTGCAAGATGCTTGGTCAGTCGGCGCTGGCACTTGCCGCCGGCGAGGCAACGGTCGCAGGTGGCGTGTGGACCCCGGCCACCGCACTGGGTGAGCCTTTGTTGGAGCGTCTGCCACGACACGCCGGAGTCACCTTCGAGGTCCTCGGTTAGGGTGGGCTTCAGACGGTCGGTCACAGCCCTCCGCACCCCTTGTGCCGAGCGTGGCTGCCCGGTACCGTCAGCCTCCTTCCCCAGAACTTCATCCATGTGATTCCCGTCGAGGAATCCAACCGTTTTCGGGAAAGCCAATGGGCGACTTCGCACATCTTCACGTTCACACTGAGTACTCGATGCTGGACGGTGCGAGTCGGGTAGGACAACTCCTGAAGTCTGTCGCCCAGATGGGTATGTCGTCGTGCGCCATCACCGATCACGGCGTGATGTTCGGGGCCATCGATTTCTATACCGCCGCCAGGAAGAACGGCATCAACCCCATCATCGGGTGTGAGTTGTACCTGGCCGCAGGCAACCGCAGGAACACCACAGAGATGACCGTGGAGGGGAAGCGGTACTACCACCTGACAGTGCTGGCTTCCAACGAGGTCGGCTATCGCAACCTGATGAAGCTGACCTCACGCGCCTACAGCGAGGGCTACTGGTACAAGCCGCGTGTCGACCGCGAGTTGCTGCATGAGTACCGCGAAGGGCTGGTCGTGTTGTCGGGTTGCCTGGGTGGAGAGGTCAACCAGAAACTGCTGGCCGGCAACCGTGAGGACGCTCGAGCCACGGCCGGCTGGTATCGGGAGACCTTCGGGGACAACTACTTCATCGAACTGCAGGACCATGGCATCCCCGAGCAGCATGCCACCAACGGCGGTCTGATTTCTCTGGCAGGCGAGATCGGGGCCGGTCTGGTGGTCACCAACGACTCCCATTACACCGACCAGTCCGACTTCGAGGCCCACGACGCCCTGCTGTGTGTCCAGACCGGTGCGCTCAAAGCCGAGACCGAGCGCTTCAAGCTCCACAACGACCAGTTCTACGTCAAACCGGCAGAGCAGATGCAGGCGTTGTTCCCCGATCATCCCGAGACCTGGAAGAACACGCTGCGGATCGCCGAACAATGTCACGTCGAGATCGACTTCGACCGCATGCACCTGCCACGATTCGCCTGCCCCGAAGGGCACGATGAGCGGTCGTACCTGCGCGAGAAGGTCCGGGTCGGAGCGGTCCGTCGGTATGGGGAGCAGGACTCCTCAACCAGCTATGAGGGATTGCGTGAGGAGGTCAAGGCCCGTATCGAGTTCGAGTTGGGTGTCATCGAGCAGATGGGCTTCAGCGGATACTTCCTGATCGTGGCGGACCTGATCGATCACGCCCGTGAGGTGGGCATCAGGGTGGGACCCGGACGTGGTTCCGCCGCAGGCTGCGCCGTCAGCTATTGCGTGGGGATCACCGACCTCGATCCGATCCACCACGGGCTGCTGTTCGAGCGCTTTCTGAATCCCGAGCGGATCTCCATGCCCGACATCGACATGGACTTCGACGAGCGTCGACGTGGCGAGATGATCCGCTACACCGCCGACACCTACGGGCAGGACCACGTCGCACAGATCGTGACGTTTCAGACCATCAAGGCCAAGCAGGCCATCAAGGACTCCGCCCGGGTTTTGGGTCTGCCGTACTCCTTCGGGGACCGACTGTGCAAGATGTTCCCGCCACCGGTGCAGGGCAAGGAATCGCCCTTGAAGGAGGCACTGGAACTGTCAGGTGAGTTGGCAGAGGCCAGGGATGCCAACCCCGATGTCAAGAAGGTCCTGGAGCTGGCGGCAGGGTTGGAGGGACTCCGGCGGCAGCACTCGATCCACGCAGCGGGGGTCGTCATCGCCGATGAGCCAATCAGCGACATCGTCCCGACGCTGCAGGTCGATGGTGAAGCCGAAGTCGTGACCCAGTACGACGGACGCCAGGTCGAAGAACTTGGTCTGCTGAAGATGGACTTTCTGGGACTGCGAAACCTCACCATCATCTCCGACGCCCTTGAACACATCGAGATGACGACCGGTACCAAGGTCGATGTGGACCATCTGCCGTTGGATGACGCCTTGACCTATGCGCTGATCGGCAGGGGTGAGACCGACGGGGTCTTTCAGTTGGAGTCCCCGGGCTACAAGTCCTTGTGCAAGCGAATGAAGCCGGACCGCTTTGAAGACATCACCGCTCTGGGCGCCCTGTTCCGGCCCGGACCAATGAGCAAGAACCTGCACACCGAGTACGCGGACCGAAAGAACGGGCTGATCCCGGTCAGCTACATCCATCCGGATGTGACCGAGATCCTGGAGGAGTCCTACGGTCTGCTGATCTATCAGGAGCAGGTCCAGCGGATCGCGCAGAGAATCGCCGGGTTCACACTGGGCGAGGCGGACATGATCCGCAAGGCCATCGGCAAGAAGCTTCGCGACAAGATGGACGCCCTCAAAGGCAAGTTCATCGACGGTACGGTGGCGCAGGGGTATGAACGACAGTTGGGTATGGAGTTGTGGGCCCAGATTGAAGGCTTCGCGTCGTATGCCTTCAACAAGTCCCACTCCGCGGCCTACGGGATGGTCACCTATCAGACGGCATGGCTGAAGGCGCACTACCCCGTGGAGTACATGGCCGCGCTGCTGACCAGTGTGAAGAACAATAAGGACAAGTTGCCGGCGGCCTTGCACAGTTGCCGAACGATGGACATCCAGGTGCTGGTACCGGATATCAACGACTCGCTGGTCAATTTTGCGCCTGTGGTGGCAGCCGACGGCACGCGTCACGCCAGCATCCGTTTCGGCATGTCCGCGGTGCGAAACGTGGGCGAAGGTGTCGTGGAGGAGATCATCGCCACGCGCCGTGGCAAGGGCACGTTCACGACCTTCCACGACTTCGTCGACAAGGTCCCGATGGGGGTGCTGAACAAACGAACCGTCGAGTCGTTGGTCAAGGCCGGAGCCTTCGAATCGTTGGGGCATCCCCGCCGCGGGCTGCAACTGGCGGTTGAGCCGGCGATCGACAACGCGTTGGCCATCAAACGGCGGGAAGAGGAAGGTCAGTACGACCTGTTCGGTGGTCTGGGTGGCGGGGAGGACGAGGCGTCCATGGCCCAGGTCCAGATCCCCGACCTCGAATACGACCGCAAGGACAAATTGGCCGCTGAACGCGAAATGCTGGGTCTGTACGTCAGCGACCATCCACTGTTGGGTCTGGAACAGGCACTGGCTGAGATTGCGACCGCGCCCATGCCGCAGATCCATGAGGCCAAAGGCGGCAGCGATGTGACCATCGCGGGATTGTTGACCGCGGTAACCAAGAAGTTCACCAAGAAGGGTGAGTCCTATGTGGTGGGCACCATCGAGGATCTCCAAGGCGGGATCGAGGTGATGTTCTTCCCGTCCTGCTACGCCACCTATGCCGACCTGCTGGTCGAGGATGAGGTCCTGGCGGTTCAGGGACGGGTTGATGACGGGCGGGACACCAGGCAGATCATCGCCGATCGGGTATCACGGCCCGACCTGAGCGAGGCCACAGGCGCACCGCTGACCCTTGCGCTGCACCCACGACAGTGTGCTCCGGAGATGATCGACAACCTCCGCCGCGTCCTGGGGGAGCACGCCGGTGCGGTTCCGGTGCGATTACGTGTCGCCGGTGGGGGCGGGCGGACCACCGAGATGGCGGTTCCTGACCACCTGGCGGTGAAGCGCAGTCAGGGCCTGTTCGCCGAACTGAAGATGTTGTTGGGCGCGCAGGCCGTGCGGTGAGGCTGTGCTCGGCCTGCGCTGAACAGTTCGCGGTCGCTACGGACGGACATCGTGCAACGTCTTGACGGGGTCAACGAACCTCATGCCGACGCGGATCAAGGCCCACCCAACGTAGTGACGCAGGACCCCAGCGGTGCCGGCAGGTGAAGCGCGCTGCGAACGTCGGAGCCCGACGTCGCCGATGAGCGCGGCCTCACGCGCCGGCCGGGGTATGCGATGTTGGCGGTATGCGGCGGCCTCACGAGCAAGCTCCAGAGCTCGCAGTCGCGCCACCTCACCATAGAAATAGGGATGCATGGCAGTGAACTTTCAGCTTGTGCCCGTCGTGACGGGCAGGTGTCCTTGAGAGTCCCGAGGTTGCAGTGGGACCCGCAGTCCCCGCGCGGTGCGATTGCGGGGTATGTCAGGAAGGAGTGGGGCTGGTTATGCCGTAAGGGCCAGAGCCACGCCAGGCAGGCAGCAGGACTTGGGATCATGTCCAAACGCTCGACCCGGCATGAGTATCGCCATGATGGCGAGAGCCGCCTTGGTGATGTCAAACATTGTGTGCTGCCTCCTTCCTGAACTTGCTGAACAGTCCGGTGAGAGTGCACCTCTAGGGCGGACCTGTCAACCGTCCAAGCGTCTGCTGCACACCCGGTATGCCGACCAGTTGGACGCGGACGCCCGCACATAGCGGAGGGAACCTCAGCCGAACTCACACCCCCGCACATGATCGTTCACCATGCCCATGCTCTGCATGAACGCGTAGGCCGTCGTGGGACCCACGAATCGAGCCCCGGCGGCCTTCAATGCCCGGGCCAACGCGGTTGATTCGGCGGTCGTGGCCGGGACCTGGTCCATGGCGGCCGGCCGTGGCGGTGCGGGGTCCGGTGCGAACTGCCACACGAAGGCATCCAGTGAGCCGTGCTCTCGCGCCAGATCCAACACGACCTGCGCGTTGGTGATGCTGGCCTGGATCTTGCCGCGATGCCGGATGATTCCTTCATCCTGCAGCAGACGCTCGACGTCGGTCGAACCAAACCCCGCCACGATGGCCGGGTCAAAGCCCGCGAAGGCCCGTCGGAAGTTGTCGCGTTTGCGCAGGATGGTCAACCAACTCAACCCCGACTGGAAGCCCTCCAGGCACAGCTTTTCGTACAGCCGGACATCGTCGTGGACGGGACGCCCCCATTCGGTGTCGTGATAGGCCAGGTACAACGGGTCAATGCCAGGCCACCAACACCGTCGGTGGCCGTCATCGCCCGTGACCAATCCCTCCGCCATGATCAGTTCAGCTGCGCGCCTCCCATGATCAGTTCAGCTGCGCGCCTCCCGGGCCGGCCGGGCGGAATGAGCCCACCAAACCCAGATGTTTGATGATCCCTGCTTCCCGGCGAATGATCCGTGCGGCCGCCAGCATCCGGCTTGAGTGGGTTGGGAGTTCCAACAGTTCCTGTTGCACGGGGACCTCAACCTGTAGTGCGCTGCAGGCCAGGTAGGCCAGTTCGCCTGGGTCCTCCGGCATCCGTTCACAGAATTCATCGGGGACCCCCATCCCCTTCAGGTAGGGGATCAGCACGGCGCGGAGTTCCGCCGCCGCCCGGTAATCGTCCTCACTGGCGGTTTCGACGAGGGGTTCGACGGTGGCATGCAGGTAGGCCCGATCATGCAGGGGCTCGAGGACGCGAAACCGTCCACATCCCCTCGTGATGATGTCAAAGCGGCCGTCGGGCCGCTCGGCAACCGTTTTGATCTCGGTGATGGTGCCGACCTGATGGATCATCGAATGGAGGTCGCGTGGGGCATCGGCGGCGGTCGTGCGCCACTCGATGCCCACCTCGCGACCCGAACGAATGGCCACGACACCAAACCGTCCGTCCTGCTCCATGCAGTCGCGCAGCATCTCCCGATACCGGCGTTCGAACAGGTGCAGGGGCAGGGGACGCCCCGGATACAGCACCAGATGCAGGGGAAACAGCGGGAGATCCACGAAGGCACAGGCTAGCGGGGCTTCGCCCCCAGCCCAATGCGTCGTGCCTAGTAGTTGATGCCGCGCTTCGCTCGACCGTCATCACGGCGGGAAGGATCGGGGGCGGACGGGCCGCTAGTCTCGCGCGGTGATGGATGCATCTGTGGAGCTGCGCCGGATCGACCTCCGTGGCGATCACAGTGACCCGACCGGGCGCTTGCCACGTCCGCCAGCCGACGCAATGCGGGCAGCCCGGGACGTCGTGGCCGAGGTGTTGGAACAGGTCCGTTGCCGCGGAGACGAGGCTGTCGCGGAACTGACAGCCCGATTCGATGGCTGGCAGGGGACCCACTGGGCCGTACCCGAAGCCGAACTGAAGACGGCACTGGACGGCTTGGAACCAGCGCTGCGTCAGGCTCTTGAGACCGCGGCTGACCAGGTCGAATGGTTCCACCGCAAGTCCGCCCCGCAGGACTGGGCCGACGTGCATCACGGTGCGACGATGGGGGTTCGCCACGTCCCGGTCAAGCGTGCCGGGCTGTACGTTCCCGGGGGTCTGGGTGCGTATCCCTCAACGGTGCTGATGACCGTGGTGCCTGCCCGCGTGGCGGGGGTCCAGGAGATTGTCCTGTGCACCCCTCCGGGCGCTGACGGCCGACCGAATGCCACGATCCTGGCGGCGGCACATCTGCTGGGGGTGCAGAAGGTGATGAGGATCGGCGGGGCCCAGGCAATCGCTGCGATGGCTTACGGCACCGCACAGGTTCCGCAGGTCGACAAGATCGTGGGCCCGGGCAACCGGTTCGTCGCAGAGGCAAAGCTGCAGGTGGCGGCTGACGGGCTGGTCGGCATCGACGCGATGGCCGGTGTCACCGAGGTGCTGTTGATCGCCGATGATTCTGCTGATCCCACGTTGGTTGCGACCAGTCTGATCGCACAGGCCGAACACGACCCGTTGGTCACCTCGTTGCTGGTGACCCCGTCGCTCACCCTGGCGGATGCGGTCGTGCCACTGGTGGTCCAGGAGGTCCGCGCGGCACCGAATCGCGACCGCATCACCCAGGCGTTGAACGGACAGGGCGCGGTGATCCTGGTCGATGATCTTGACCACGCCATCCAGGTCAGCGACGCCTTCGCGCCAGAACACCTTGAGATCCAGACTCGTTCACCACGCCAGATCGCCCAGCGGATCAGCCGTGCGGGCACCATCTTCGTGGGCGTGCAGACTCCCACTGCGCTGGGGGATTACTGCGCTGGCCCCAACCACACGCTGCCGACCGGCGGGACCGCCCGCTTCACCGGCGGCCTGCGCACAGACGACTTCATGATTCCCATCAACTGGGTCGAGTTTGACGCAGACGCACTGGAGCGGATGGCACCGGTGGTCCGTGCCCTGGGTCAGGCCGAGAACCTGCCGGCACACGTCCGGTCGCTGGAGGCCCGATTGGAGGCTCGGCGGGACGGACGGCTGCCCGGCGGTTCGACATGACCCGTCCGCCGGTTCGTGACGATCTGACCGACGTCGTGCCTTATGGCGCACCCCAACTGGATGTGCCCGTCCGCCTCAACACCAACGAGACCCCCTGGGCGCCGCCCGAGAGCTTCACCACCGAACTGGCAGCCCGCCTGGCGGCCGGATTGGCCCTACACCGCTATCCCGATCGAGACGCCGTCGCCCTGCGTGTCGCACTGGGCAGGCGCGAGGGAATGGCACCTGAACGTGTGTGGGTGGCAAACGGGTCCAACGAGATCCTGACCCAGTTGTTCAGCGCCTACGGCGGCGCTGGCCGTCGGCTGTTGCTGTTCCAGCCGGGATACTCAGCCCACCCGTTGCTGGCCACCGTGACCGGCACCGAGGTGGTGACCGTTGACCTGGATGAGGATTTCCGTTTGAGTCCACAGACAGCCAACGACGCCGTGGTCCGCCACGCACCTGCCATCGTGTGCGTCGCCTCACCCAACAACCCGACTGGCATCCCAGTGCAGCCCGACTCCGTGCGTGCGCTGCACGATGCATTTGAGGGGCTGGTGGTCCTGGACGAGGCCTACGTTGAATTGTCCGATGACCCGGGGCAGGGGCGGGCACTTCTAGAGGACCTGGATCGACTGGTGGTGGTGCGCACCTTCAGCAAGGCCTGGCGGCTGGCGGGCCTTCGGCTGGGGTACCTGTTGGCCCACGACTGGGTGGTGCAGGATCTGTTGAAAGTTCGCCTGCCCTATCACCTGGACACCATCACCCAGACCGCCGGTGAGGTCGCGGTGGACCACGCAGACGCGGTCACGTCACATGTCGCGGTGCTGGTCAGTGAACGCGAGCGGCTGTTTCAGGCCATGCAGTCCATCGATGGGCTGACGGTGTGGCCGTCCGCGGGAAACTTTCTGCTGTTCCGTGTGCCTGACGCCCCTGCGGTCTTCCAACAGTTGTTGCATGACGGCATTCTGGTCCGGGACTTCTCGATGAAACCCATGTTGCAGGGTTGCCTGCGGGTCAGCGTCGGCACTCCAGAGGAGAATGATCGTTTCCTGCGTTCGTTGGCCACAGCCTGCAACCCGATGGAAGCCAAGGAGCACAGTTCATGAGCATGTCGATGACGGGCCGGACCGCGCAGGTCGAGCGGACCACGAAGGAGACCTCGATAACCGTCCAGGTCAACCTGGATGGATCCGGAACCTCTGACGTCTCCACCGGCGTGCCGTTCTTTGACCATATGCTGGACCAGTTGGGCCGACATGGCCGTCTTGACCTGATGGTGCGGACGTCAGGTGATCTGCAGGTCGATGCCCACCACACCGTTGAGGACACCGGGATTGCCTTAGGTCAGGCACTGGCCGCAGCATGGGGTGACAAGGCGGGGGTCGAGCGGTTCGGCGACGCACTGGTTCCGATTGATGAGGCATTGGCACGGGTCGCGGTGGATCTGTCCGGCCGTCCCTATCTGGTCTATGACGCCGACACACCGGTCGAGTTGATCGGCACCTACGAGACGTCGTTGACCAAACACTTCTTCGAGGCGTTGGTCGCCAACGCCAGAATGTCGTTGCACGTCGCGTGCCTTGCCGGTGACAACTCCCACCACATCCAGGAATGCGTGTTCAAGGCCGTGGCCGTCGCCCTGCGGCGGGCAGTGGCGATAACGGGTGAGGGCGTGCCGTCCACCAAGGGTGTCCTGCAGTGAGTGCGACGCAGGATCACGCGCCTGGCGTCCCAACTGCCGCCGTGCTTGACTATGACGCGGGCAATCTGCGGTCGGCCGAGAAGTCCCTGCAACGGGCCGGCTTCGACGCCTTTGTGACCTCCGGTGCCTCCCGCGCCGACGGTGCCGACCTGGTGGTCGTGCCGGGCGTGGGTCATTTCGGCCAATGTGTTCGTCAGTTCGACGCGGCGGGCTTCGCCCCATTGATCCGCCACCGGGTGGCAGCCCGTCTGCCGGTCCTGGGCATCTGTGTCGGTCTGCAGATCATGTATGAGGGGTCTGATGAGGACCCCGACGTGCCGGGCTTTGGGGTACTGCCCGGCTGGGTGCATCGCTTTGGTGATCGCACCGATGGTGACCGCACCGCTGATGAGCGCACGCTGAGAGTGCCGCACATGGGCTGGAATGTGATCCGTCCGGTTGGGCCGGGCGCGGACCCGTTGCTGGTGGGCGTGGCAGGTCAGCGTGGCTATTTCGTGCACTCCTACTACGCCGCCCCCAGCGACCCCAGTCATGTCATCGCCGACACCTGGCACGGCATCACCTTCCCTGCGATCGCCCGGGATGGCGCGGTGGTGGGTACCCAGTTCCACCCAGAGAAGTCTGGCGACGTCGGCCGCCGACTGTTGCAGAACCTGTGCGCCGAGGTGGCCGCAGTCACTGCGGTGAACGCGTCGTGAGCATGCCCCTGACCCTGTTTCCGGCCATTGACATCTCCGCTGGCCGGGCAGTGCGCCTGGCCCAGGGCAAGGCCGACGCGGAAACGGTGTATGACATCGATCCGGTCGCCGTTGCGCGACGCTTCGCGGCCGCCGGCACCGACTGGTTGCATGTCGTGGACCTAGACGCGGCCTTCACGGGTGAACCCAAGAACCGTCACCTGATTGCCGACATCGTGCAGGCTACAGGGGTCAAGGTCCAGGCCAGTGGCGGAATCCGCACGCTGGAGGACCTTGCGGCGGCGTTCTCCTACGGGGCCGCCAGGGTGGTCGTGGGCACCATGGCATTGGAGGACCCCTCCTTCGTCCCTTCGGCCCTGGACGCCCACGGTGATGCCGTGGCCATTGGCCTTGATGCCGAGGGCCGGACCCTCAAGGCTCGCGGCTGGACCAGCGAGTCAGGGGATCTGTTTGAGGCACTGGAGTCGCTGACCCTGATGGGTGTCTCGCGCTTCGTCTTCACCGACATTTCCCGAGACGGGATGCTGACTGGCCCCAATGTCACGCGCCTGCGGGAGGTCGCCGACGCCACGACGGCACAGATCACGGCCAGCGGCGGGGTCTCATCGCTTGAGGATCTGGCTGTGCTGCGCACTGCCCACGAGAGGGTCGACGCCGCCATCATCGGCAAGGCTCTGTATGCCGGCAGGTTCACCCTGGAGCAGGCGCTGGCGGCATGCGGTGACTGACGGCCTGGCCGTGCGGGTCATCCCCTGCCTGGACGTTGACGCCGGCCGGGTGGTCAAGGGCGTGCAGTTCGTTGACATCCGCGATGCCGGTGACCCGGTGGAGTTGGCCAGGGTCTATGACACCGAGGGTGCCGACGAACTGGTCTTCCTCGACATCACCGCATCCTCCGATGACCGCCGGACCCTGCTGGACGTGGTGCGTGTCACGGCTGAACAGGTCTTCATCCCTCTCACAGTCGGCGGTGGGGTCCGGTCGGTCGCCGACGCCCGCGGCCTGCTGAGGGCCGGTGCCGACAAGACGGCGGTCAACTCCGCAGCGGTAGCCCGGCCCGAGGTCCTCAGTGAGATCGCCGATGCCTTCGGCAGCCAGTGCGTCGTCAGTGCCATCGACGCCCGACGCCGCGTGCCAAATGATCCCTCAGCCGGTTGGGAGGTCGTCACGCACGGTGGCAGGAGGCCGACAGGCCTGGACGCCGTGGCCTGGGCAGGGGAGTGCGCCGCGCGGGGCGCCGGCGAGATCCTGCTGACCTCCATGGACAGAGATGGCTCGAAACTCGGTTTTGACACCGACCTGCTGCGGGCGGTGAACGAGGTCGTCACGATCCCGGTGATCGCCAGTGGAGGAGCGGGCACCATCGAGCACATGACCGCAGGTGTGATCGACGGTCACGCGTCTGCAGTGTTGGCGGCCTCGATCTTTCACTTCGGCGAACTGTCAATCGGTCAGGTCAAACGGGGGATGGCCGCTGCCGGGCTGCCGGTTCGCTTGATCTGACCGCGGGGGTCAGCTGCCCGAGTCAGACAGGGCGTGCGCTGCTTGATTCAATCGCGGCTCCTGCAACTCCCGCAATTGCCGCTCGGCCCGATCGACCAGGTCGGCCAGATCGATACCGTCCAATTCGGAGGCAACGTCGGTGCGGTCGCGCAGCGCCTGCCACAGACACAGCTTGCCCTGGATCCCCATGGCCAGGGTCTCCAGCTGCATCAGGTTGCTGAGGTGGGCCGAGCCGGTCAGTGACGTGCTGAACCGTAGCGACCCCATCTTCTGCAGTACCCAGCCACCGACTTCCTTGAGCGGGTCGGTTGCGACCCCGAGCCGGCTCATGATGTCTTGCAGGGTGCTTTGGTCCTGCTTGATCTGCAGGTGCAGATCGGACAGGAATGCCCCCAGATCTGTTCCTTCGTTTTCAGCTGCGCATGCTGAGGCAAGTTCCCGTCCCGCCATCGACCCGGCGAGGTGGTCATTGAGATAGGCGGCTAGCAGTTGGTCGTCAGCCACGGCAGACCCTTCGTCGGGGGATCCTCGGCGGATCCGCGTGCAGTCCCAGGCTGACGTATGTCCTTCCCGGCCGCGGGACCGCTGACACCTCCACGCCGGGTGACTGCCACGAGTTGGCACCAGCGCCTACATTTGGCACGACTCATGGACACGACAGACCTGGCCCGACAACTCACCCTGAATGACCAGGGGTTGGTGCCGGCGATCGTCCAGCAGCATGACACCGGTGAGGTGTTGATGCTGGCATGGATGAACCTGGACACCCTGGCCGAGACCATCGACAGCGGTCAGACGGTGTTCTGGTCGCGCTCGCGTGGCCTACGGTGGCACAAGGGCGCGACCAGTGGGAACGTCCAACAGGTGATCTCCATCGACGTGGACTGTGACGGGGACACGCTGCTGATCCAGGTCGACCAGGGTGACGGTGTCGCCTGTCACACCGGTGCGCGAAGCTGCTTTGCCTCCATGGACCAGACATCCACCACGACCCCATGACCCACCACAGTCCCGACGCTGCGACCTTCGTGGCTCTGGCAAGTCGGCACGTCGTGGTTCCCGTCATCAGGGAAGTGCTCGCGGACGTGTCGACGCCAGTCAGCGTCTATGGCCGTCTGCGGGGTCCCGGCTCGTTCCTGCTTGAGTCCGTCGAACATGGGGAGCGTTGGGGTCGCTACTCCTTCATCGGCTTGTCGCCCCTCATCCAGATCCGTGCAGCCCGGGGCGAGATTGACGTCGTCGGCCCAGTCGACGACGGTGTGCTCGCCGCGGCGGCCACGGGAGATCCGCTGCGGACTGCGCAGGCGTTGATCGACTGGTTGACAGTGCCGGATCTGCCGGGACTGCCACCGTTGTTCGCCGGCTTGGTCGGCTATCTGGGCTGGGACGTAGTCAGGTTCATCGAGTCGCTGCCCTGCCACGCCGTCGACGATCTGGGCCTTGATGACGTCCGGCTGATGCTTCCCGGTCAGGTTGTGGCCTTCGACCACCTACGGCAACGCCTGATCGTGGTCACCAACACCTTGCCAGACGGCAACCCGGAGTCGGCCTACCAGGCTGCCGTGGAGGCCACCGAGGCGTTGGTCGCCTCACTTGCCGAGCCTGTGACAGCCCCCGTGATTGCGCCGCCTCAGGCAACCCGGGTCGAGCGGGCCCCGAGCAACATGTCCGCCCAGCAGTATGTCGACGCGGTGTCTGCGGCCCAGGAGTACATCCGTGCCGGCGACGTCTTCCAGGTGGTCCCCTCACAACGGTTCGCTCTTGATACCACGGTCGACCCGTTGGCGGTGCACCGGGTTCTGCGTGTGATCAATCCCTCGCCCTACATGTACCTGTTTGACTATGGCGACCTGCAGATCGTCGGGTCTTCTCCTGAGGCGTTGGTTACCGTCAAGGAGGGAGTGGCTCAGATCTGGCCCATCGCGGGGTCACAACCCAGGGGTGCCACCGACGAGGAGGACCTGGCCCTGGAGCAGCGTCTGTTGGCCGACGACAAGGAACGGGCCGAGCATGTGATGCTGGTCGACCTGGCCCGCAACGACCTGGGACGGATTTCCGAGGTCGGGTCGGTGGTGGTGGATGACTTCATGTCGGTGGTGCGCTACAGCCACATCATGCATCTGATCAGTCGTGTCAGCGGCCGGGTCCGGGACGGCATGAGCCCGATCGACGTCATTCGCGCCACCTTCCCTGCCGGGACGCTGAGCGGTGCGCCGAAAGTCAGGGCGATGGAGATCATCGAGGAGTTGGAGCCGACTCGACGGGGGATCTACGGCGGGGGGATCGGCTACATCGACCTGGCGGGGAACGTAGACCTGTGCATTGCCATCAGGACGTTGGTGTTTTGTCAGGGCCGTGCGTTCGTGCAGGCGGGTGCCGGCGTGGTCGCCGACAGTGTCCCGGCGATCGAGTACGAGGAATCGCGCAACAAGGCGATGGCATTGCTGTCGGCGGTCAGGGCTGCCGAGGCCTGGTCGGAACCCACCTCGTGAACAGGAGGAGTCTTGGGCTGCTGACACTGCTCGCGTCGGTGGTGCTGCTTGGCGTGACGGCTGCGGACTGGGCCACCGTCACCACGGTCGGTGAGTTCAGCGAGGAGGTCGTCATCCAGCAGACGCAGACCGTCAGCGGCGCGGAGGTCGCAGGCCCCCTGTTTCTGGTCGGCCTGCTGGGCATGGTGCTGGCCGGGCTGATGATCCGCTGGATACTGGTCGGGGTGGCACTGGCCCCCTGGGGGATCCTCGGCATCGTGGTCACCATGCGCGGTATGGGCGGGGACGGCGCCCCCACGTCGGCGCCCTATCTGGCACTTGTGGCATGCGGCGCCTATGTGCTGCTGGGCGGACTGTCACTGCGTCTGGCCAGCAACGGCCCGACGCGCACGGCTGACCGCGTGGCAAATGGCGGTTCGGAGCCTTCGCGCTATACCGTCGAGGCGGTACGCCGCGACGACGGCGACGGCGATGACGAATGGGATCTGGCGGTTGCAGAGCCCGACGCCGGAGCAGACCCCACCACAGCAGAGGATGACCGGTGACCCGTCTGGCAGCGTTGGACCTGGGGTCCAACTCCTTCCACCTCCTGGTGGCCGACACCCGCCCGCGGGGTCGCATCAAGCGCGTGACGACACGAAAGCTGACCATCCGGTTGGGCGAACCCGTCGCGCGCACCGGAAAGTTGGGCAAGGAGGCCTATCAACGCGCCGTCGACGCCTTCGCCGACCTGATGGCCACCGCGGATGACGAAGGAGTCGACCAGGTTGTGGCCGTAGCGACTGAGGCCCTTCGCGTAGCCGAGGACGGTGAGGAGTTCCGCGCGCAGATGACCGCGGACCACGGGGTGCTGGTCCAACTCCTCACCGGTCTTGACGAGGCCGCACTCAGTCTGAAGGGGACGGCCTCGGCGCTGAACCTGCCACCGGAGGAGGAGGTGCTCGGGCTGGACCTCGGAGGAGGTTCGTTCGAGATCGCGCTGGGGGGAACCGGCGGGCTGGTGACGGGGGTGTCGTTGCCGCTGGGGGGTGCCAAGTTGATCGACCGGATCTCCGATCCGCCCCGACTGGCCGAACAGGCGGCCCTGCACCGACACGCGATGGAACTGTTGCAACCCGCCGCCGAGCAGATCCTTCAGCGGCGCAGCAACCCGGGGGAGCCGTTGACTGCCATCGGCACCGCTGGCACGATCCGGGACCTGGCCCGTCTGGGGCTGGCGTTGGCCGCCGGTGGGTCTGCCCCGACGAAAATACGTGGGATGATGGTCAGCCGGGAGCAGTTCGAGTTGGCCTACTCGCGTTTGTGCTCAGTTGACGTGCACGACCGTATGGACCTTCCCGGCGTGTCGTCCAAACGGGCGGACTTGCTCCCGGGCGCGGGAGTGGCCGTGTTGGCCACGATGGAGGCTTTCGATCTGCCCGCCATCACCTTGTGCGACTGGGGACTACGTGAAGGGGTGTTGCTGGACGTGGCTGCGGGCTGTCACATCGTTGAGGCCGACAAGGTCATGAGCCGATGAGCTCCGGCTTCCTGGAGCAGGTCTGTCGCGAGGCCCGGCAGCGTGTCGTTGAGGATCGGACCCGAGAGAGTGAGCAGACATTGCTGCGGCGCGCGCAGCAGACGCCGGACCCTCCCTCATTTGCGGCTGCGCTGGCCAAGTCGGGCGTGGCGGTCATCACCGAGATCAAGCGGGCCAGTCCTTCCCGTGGACACATGAGCGACATCGCCGATCCCGTGGCACTGGCCCATGACTATGTGGCGGGTGGTGCGGCGGCTATCAGCGTGTTGACCGAACCAGCCCACTTCCTGGGGTCACTGGCCGACCTGTCAGCGGTCGCCGCCGCCGTCAGCGTGCCGGTCCTGCGCAAGGACTTCATCGTTGAGGATTACCAGGTGTGGCAATCACGGGCTGCCGGCGCCGCCGCTGTCCTACTGATCGTGGCGGGGCTCGAGGACACCGCGCTGACCCGCCTTATCACCACCACGACACAGGCGGGTCTGGACTGCCTGATCGAAACCCACTCCGCTGCCGAGATCGCTCGTGCGGTCCGCGCACATGAGCAGGCGGAGAGGGAATGTAGGCTGATTCTGGGCGTGAACGCGCGCGACCTGGTCACCCTGGAGGTAGATCGGGAACATATCTCCCGCGTGCGCGCGGAAGCGGACCTTCCTTCTGGCGCCATCCTGGTGGCGGAAAGCGGAATCCGTGGGCCCGCAGACGTCCGGTCCTATGCCGCGGTGGGGGCTGACGCCGTCTTGGTCGGCGAGCACGTCTCCACGGCGGCGGATTCCCGGGCTGCGGTGGCGGCGTTGGTTGCTGTGGCAGCCACAGCCTCCCCGTAGCCTGGCCAGCCACGCGATCTGTCAGGAGACCCCAACCGATGACGAGCCTGCACACCCGTAACGAGCCACAGTTCGGGCGATTTGGCGGTCAGTATGTCCCCGAAGCCCTGATGGGTGCCCTGGATGAGTTGGAGACACACTTCCAGCAGGCCATGGCAGACCAGGACTTCCTGGACCGGATGGAGCACCTGCGCGCCACCTATGGGGGCAGGCCCACGTCGCTGTACCGGGCCGACAGGCTGACCGAGCATGCCGGTGGTGCCACCATCTACCTCAAACGTGAGGATCTGGCCCACACCGGCAGCCACAAGCTGTGCAATGTCTTGGGCCAGGGACTGTTGGCGCAGCGCATGGGCAAGCCGCGCCTGATCGCCGAGACAGGGGCCGGACAACACGGAGTTGCCACCGCGACCATCGCCGCGCTGCTCGGCATGGAGTGTGTGGTTTACATGGGGGAGGAGGACTGCCGCCGCCAACGCCTCAACGTGGTGCGGATGCGGTTGATGGGTGCCGACGTCATCCCGGTCACCTCCGGGACCAGAACGCTGAAGGACGCGATCAACGAGGCGATGAGGGACTGGGTGACCAACGTCGAGACGACCCACTACCTGATCGGGTCCGTCATGGGCCCCCATCCCTTTCCGACGATGGTGCGCGATTTCGTCAAGGTCATCGGCCAGGAGATCAAACAGCAGCTGGACCAGGTGGAGGGACGCCTGCCTGATGCGGTGGTCGCCTGTGTCGGCGGTGGGTCCAACGCCATGGGGGCGTTCTATGAATTCATCGAGAACAAAGATGTCCGCCTGGTCGGTGTCGAGGCTGCCGGGGCGGGGTTGAGCAGCGGACGGCATTCGGCCACGATCACCGGTGGTAGCGAGGGGATTCTGCACGGGGCACGAACCATCGTGCTGCAGGACGAGTATGGCCAGGTGATCCCGACCCATTCGGTCTCTGCCGGCCTGGACTATCCGGGGGTCGGCGCCGAGCACGCCTGGTTGGCCGACACCGGCCGTGCGCAGTACCTGGCCGCCACCGATGTAGAGGCGCTGGATGGCTTCAAGCTCATGTGCGAATTGGAGGGCATCATCCCCGCGCTTGAACCCTCGCACGCGGTGGTCCCGGCGCTGCGACTTGCCCGCGACATCGGTCCGGGAGGGATCGTCGTGATCAACCTCTCGGGACGAGGTGACAAGGACGTCGATGAGGTCGCCAAGGTGCTTGAGATGACCGCCGTCGGTATCACCGACGCTGCGGCTGAGGAGCAGGCGTGAGCGTCCTCGAGAGCATCCGTTCTGCGACGTCACAGGGACGCGCAGCGCTGATCATCTACCTGCCTGCGGGCTTTCCCGACATGGAAACCTCGCAGGAGTGCCTCGAGGCAGCCGCCGAGGGGGGCGCGGATCTGATCGAAGTGGGCTTCCCCTACTCCGATCCCTTGATGGACGGGCCGGTGATCCAGGCCGCCAATCAGGTGGCGCTTGATAGTGGCTACACGCCCTTCGACGACATACAGATGTGCGCCCGACTGACCGCCAACGTCGATGTGCCTGTCGTGGTGATGACCTATTACAACATCGCCTGGCACTACGGCGGAGTGGACCAGTTGGCACACTTCGCGACCGACTGTAAGGACGCGGGCCTGGTCGGCGCGATCCTGCCGGATCTGCCAACAGCCGAAGGGGGGCCGTGGCGCCAGATCGCCGCCGATGCAGGACTGCAGACCATCTTCCTGGCCTCACCCACCTCCACCGAGGAGGGCATCAGGGCAGTGGCGGAGTCTTCGACGGGCTTCGTCTATGCCACCTCGACCATGGGGGTCACCGGCGTCAGGCAGTCATTGTCACAGCGGGCCGAACCACTGGTGAAGCGGATCCGCCAGGCGACCGACAAGCCCGTCTGCGTGGGCATAGGGGTGTCCACCCCGGATCATGCCCGCGAGGTGGCAGGGTTCGCCGACGGGGTCATCGTCGGGTCGGCGGCGGTCGAGGCGGCCCGCGATGGGGGACCGAAGGGCGTCAGGCAACTGGTGAAAAGCCTGGCCGAGGGCGTTCTCAGGGCATCCTCCGCCGCCGGTTAGTTAGAGGCGTGGGTGCCCTGGTTTTGGGGCGTCCGACCACAGGAAACCCGGGCACCGTCAGCGGGGAAGCGTGGGTGCCCGGGTTCTTGGGCGCAGGACCTGCCGCAACGCGTCCGGCAGGTCCGGAAAGGCGAACTGGTAGCCCTGGGCCATGGCGGCGACCGGTTCCACCCGTTGGGAGTTGAACAGCAACGCGTCAGCCAACTCGCCCAGCAGCAGCCTGGGGGCGAAGGCCGGCACCGGCAGCAGGGCCGGTCGCCCCAGTGCCCGTGCGAGGTGCCGGGTGAACTCGGCGTTGGTGACGGGTTCGGGGGCGGTCACGTTGTAGGGCCCCTCCGCCTCCTCACTCAGAAGTGCCCACTGGATCAGCCCGACGACGTCGTCGATGCTGACCCACGACCACCATTGGTCTCCCTTGCCGAAGCGTCCACCCAGGCCCAGTTTGAACAGTGGCAGAAGTTTCTGCAGGGCGCCTCCGTTGGGGTCCAGGACAATTCCCGCCCGTGGATGCACCACACGGACGCCTGCCTGACGGGCAGGATCCGCCGCCGCCTCCCAGGCTTGAACGACGTGGGCAAGAAAATCCTCTCCGGGGTCAGACTTCTCGCTGAGGATCTCGTCACCACGATCCCCGTACAGCCCGATGGCGCTCATACTGATCAGTACCGTTGGGCCCTTGTCGGCCTTTGCCATTGCGGTTGCGATCGTGGTGGTGCCCTGGACCCGACTCTGCAGGATCCGTCGCTTCTGCGCCTGGGTCCAGCGGCCTCCACCGATGGGTTCGCCCGCCAGATGGACAATCGCCTGGATTCCCCGCAGGGCCGCAGGGTCCAACGGTCCCTCGGTGCGCCACAGGATGTCAGAACCGATCGGGTCGTGGCGGACCAGCGAGATCACCTGATGGCCGGCAGCGGCAAGGTCTGCGACAAGTCGTTGGCCGATGAGTCCGGTGGATCCGCTGATGGCGATCTTCATGCAGGAGTCTTTCCGTGGGGGCTTGAGGCGTTCATACCCCCTGATACCGGTGCTCATGCCGCACCCCGACTGGTCGCGCTACGCTGTGGCACCCGCTACGCCCCTGTAGTCCAACTGGTAGAGACACACGACTCAAACTCGTGCCAGTGTGGGTTCGAATCCCACCGGGGGTACGGTCCGCCCAACACGATCCGCCCACCCGTGGCGATTGCCATCGACTCAGAGGATGGTCAGGTGTTCGCCAACCCCGCCGATCGCGCACGTAGGCGGCTCAGCGCGTTGTCGCCTCAGATTGCGGAGTTGCGCCAGCGACTGCTGGTCTTGGACGAACAGATCACGTTTTTGAGCCAAGTCGCCGCTGACGCCCAGACCGACGCCGTGGTCACGGAGAATCCGTCAGTCACCCGTGAGCACCAGGGTGCGCTACGCGATGTGGCCCGGGCCCGCCGCGAACGTGACGAAGTGGCGAAAGCCGTTGCTGACCACCTGGCCGAGCAGGACCGACTACTGGACAGCCTTCTGTAGCGAGAGTCGTCCGGATAGATTGAGGCCCGACACCCGCCACCCCACGAAAGACCCCCTCCGCATGACTGATCCGACAGCCGCACCCATCCGGGTACTGATCGCCGAGGACGAGGCGCTGATCAGACTGGACCTGAAAGAAATGCTGCTGGAGGAGGGATTTGAGGTCGTCGCAGAGGTCAGCGATGGGGCCACTGCCGTTCGGATGGCCCGGGAACTACGGCCGGACCTCAGCATCCTGGATCTCAAGATGCCAGTCATGGACGGCATTCAGGCAGCGGAGCAGATCACCACCGAGCGACTGTCGGCCGTGCTGATCCTGACAGCCTTCAGCCAGCGTGACCTGATTGAGAAGGCACGCAGAGCCGGTGCCATGGCCTATCTCGTCAAACCCTTCCAGAAGCACGACCTGTTGCCGGCGATAGAGATCGCGGCAGGCCGCTTCAAGGACATGCAGGGTTTGGAGGCCGAGGTCGGTACGCTCAATGATCGTCTGGAGGCGCGCAAGTTCGTCGAACGGGCGAAGGGTCTGCTCATGGAGAACCAGGACATGACCGAACCACAGGCGTTTCGCTGGCTGCAGAAGGCCGCCATGGAGCAACGCGTGACGATGAAGAACATCGCTGAGCAGGTGATCGAGGAGCACGGGGCGAAGTAGCCCGATCAAGGGTGGTTCACCTGCCCAGGCCCTTCAACCCTGCCTATTACTACGGTAGTATCTCCCAACCCCCCCTCAATGTGAAGGATTGATCGTGAAGCTCAACCGATTCCGCTGGCTGATCGCCACCGTGGCCGTACTGGCTCTCGGCGCCACCGCGTGTGCCTCCGACGACACCACGGCTACGGACGACGAATCCATCGCCGACACCGCATCTGCCGTGGGCGACACAATCGATGAAGCTGCCGCAGGCGCTGATGACGCCATGTCCGAGGCTGAGGACGCCGCCACCTCCGCGGCCGACTCCGGCGACCTCGGACTGGCCACCGATGGCACCCTGTTGGTCGGCTCCGACATCGCCTTTGAGCCGTTTGAGTCGATTGTCGACGGCGAACCCGTCGGCTTTGACATCGACCTCATGAACGAGATCGCCGGCCGCATCGGTGTCGAGGTCGAGTACCAGAACACCCCCTTCGACACCATCTTCACCCAGTTGGCCGGCGGCGCTTTCGACGCCATCATCTCGGCTATCACCATCACCGACGAGAGGGACGAGACCATCGACTTCTCCGACCCCTACTTTGCGGCGAACCAGGGCTTGGCAGTCGCCGAGGGATCAGACATCGGTGGGGTGGGGGACATCACCGGGGACACGATCGTGGGAGTCCAGGCAGCCACCACCGGTGCGGACTACGCCCTTGAGAACTTCGGTGACGCCACCGTCCAGGAGTTCCCCACATCGGTGGACGCCTTCAATGCACTGGCGTCTGGCCAGGTCGACGCGGTCTTCATCGACCTTCCGGTCGTCGGGGGCCAGGTTGAGCAGGGCAATGCCGTGCTGGCCGAGGAGGTCAACACCGACGAGCTGTACGGCATCGGTGTGCAGGAGGGCAACACTGCGCTGGCCACGGCCATCAACGGCGCGTTGGAAGAGATCATCTCCGACGGCACCTATGCCACCATCTATGGCGCATGGTTCGAGGGTGACGTCCCCTCGGAGTTCGCTTCCTAGCTGGGCGGCAGAACTCCGGATCCACCCGACACCCCCGCTACCACAGGCGGGGGTGTCGGCGTTCCCACGCTTGTGGCCGTGCGGTTCCCGCCGGACGCGGTTTTGTGCAACCATCACAGTCCCTCCGATTTGATTGAGCACATATGACGGATGCCACCGACGTCCGCGGAACGCCGGCCCCCCAGACGAGTCCGCGAGGCGACAGACGAACGCCCCGTTCCATTGATGCCCCCCCCAACGCTGCCATGATCCTTGGCCTGATCGCGCTGATCGGTGCACCCGTGGTGATCTGGCTGGTCAATGTCAGCTACCTGGGACTGTTGGTACCGGCGGCCGGTCTTGCGGCCAACAGGATCGCCAAGTCTTACACGGCTCAGATCGACTACAGCCCTCCCGGTGACCCGGTCATGCGACGGGCGCAGGTCGGCCGGTACCTGGGGGTGGCCGGAGTGGTGGTCTTCGTGATCGGGGGACTGGCCAGCTGGCTGGTCACCAACTTCGATCAACTGCGACTGCTGCAGCGTCTGCTGTTCGACATCCCGTTCATGGTCGAGGCCTTCCCAACCTTGTTCGCCGAAGGGATGCGCATCACCTTGGTGGTCTGGGTCGGAGCGGTCGTACTGGGACAGATCCTTGGGATCGTGATCGCTCTCATGGCCATCTCCCGACGCATGATCTTCCGCGCGGCGGCCCTGGTCTACATCGATATCTTCCGGGGGCTGCCGGCCATCCTGACCATCGTCTTAGTCGGGATAGCCATGCCGCTGGCCGGGTTGCGGCCTTTCGGCAGAAACCCGATCTACTATGCCGCCTTCGCCCTGGGCCTGGTCGCGACGGCCTATATCGCCGAAATCGTCCGCGCGGGGATCCAATCAATTGATGAGGGACAGATGGAGGCCGCGCGTAGCCTGGGGATGCCGCATGGCCGGGCAATGCGACTGATCATCATTCCCCAGGGCATCCGTCGGGTGGTGCCGCCGCTCACCAACGAGTACATCGCACTGTTGAAGGACACCTCACTGATCTTCGTGATCGGTCTGGTAGCCAACGCGACCGGATTCTTCGAGGGTCGTGACCTGTACCGCGTCGGGACGAACCTGGCCCAGCAGAACGGCAACTACTCCGCCGTGGTGCTGGCCGGAATCTTCTACCTGGTGCTGACGATCCCGTTGACCCGGTTGACCAACTATCTTGATCGACGGCTGCGGGAGGGCCGGGATGCCGCAGACCGATCGGTCGTGGATGACGACGTGCCGCCCGGTCTTGGCATGGTTGGTCACGGAGGTGGTGGCGGATGAGCCCCACCCCGCGAGTGGAATTGCGCAATCTGCAGAAGTCCTTCGGTTCCCTGGAGGTGCTCAAGGGCATCGACTTGCAGATTCCGACGGGTGAGGTGGTTGTGGTCGTCGGGCCATCGGGTTCGGGCAAGTCGACCATGTTGCGCTGCGTAAACCTGTTGGAGCAGCCCTCCGGCGGCAACGTCCTGCTCGACGGGATCGATATCACCGAGGACGGCGTCAACGTGGACCGGATGCGCCAGCGGGTCGGCATGGTGTTTCAACACTTCAACCTGTTCCCACACATGAGCGTCCTCGGCAATGTCACCGTTGCCCTGCGCAAGGTCAAGGGGTTGAGCAAGTCCGAGGCATCCGAGATCGGTCTGGCACGGCTCCGCCAGGTCGATCTGGAAGAAAAGGCCGACGTTCGCCCCGCACAACTGTCGGGTGGGCAAAAACAACGCGTGGCCATCGCCCGGTCGTTGGCGATGGAACCCGAAGTGATGCTGTTCGACGAGGTCACCTCGGCTCTGGATCCAGAACTCGTGAAGGGAGTGCTGGACGTGATGTCGAACTTAGCCCACGAAGGGATGACCATGATGGTCGTCACCCACGAGATGGGTTTTGCACGCGAAGTCGCCGACCGTGTCATCTTCATGGATGAGGGGTTGATCGTTGAGGATGGCCAACCACGCCAGATCATGGAGAGCCCGCAGAGCGAACGGCTGAAGGCATTCCTGAGCCAGGTTCTCTGACAACCGCGCTCTAGCTACCGCAAGGAGAGAATGTGGGACTGTTACGCCAGTTGTTGACGGGTCGACCCGGTAGGGTCCGCACCCCAGTCATGGTGTCTGGTGCCATCGTGTCTGCCTTCATCGTGCTCGCGGTGGTGTTTGCCCCGGCTGTGCTGGCACAAGAGGGTGAAGCGGTGAAGGCGCAGGTGTTCTCCGGTGCCGGGGAGGATCGGGTCAACTACGCGGGTGTCACCATCCGGGTGGTGGATGCCGATGGGGCCGAGGTCGCCTCAGGTCAGACCGACGACAACGGCGACGCCGTGATCGACCTCCCGGGGCCCGGGGAGTACACCATCGTGCTGGATACCGAGACCTTGCCCGAGGGGGTGCTCCCGCGGGGCGAGGTGTCCGAGCGGGCCCAGCGGGTGCAGACCGGACGAACGGGGAACGCGCTGTTCCCGCTTAACGAGGACGGCGCAGCCGCTGCCGTCACCGGATTCTTCGAAGGCAAGCTCTCACGGGTTCCCCAGTTGTTCGTCGACGGAATCAAGTTGGGCTCGATCATCGCGATCACAGCCATCGGGTTGTCGTTGATCTTCGGCACCACGGGTCTGGTCAACTTCGCGCACGGTGAGTTGGTCACCTTCGGGGCGGTGGTCGCGTTCTTCTTCAACGCATCCGGCGCCGGGCCGGGATTGCACCTGATCATCGCGACGATCATCGCGGTGGCCATCGGGGCGGCGGCAGGCATTGGGCTTGAGTTCACGGTGTGGGCGCCGCTGCGCAAACGTGGGGTGGGGGTGATCTCGATGTTGGTGATCTCGATCGGGCTGTCCTTCATCATCCGCAACGTCATTCTCATCGTCTACGGCGGATCCACCCGACCCTTCACCGAGTACAACATCCAGTCACAGATCAGCGTGCTCGGTATCCGGATCGTGCCTCGCGACCTGGCTATCATCGGGCTGTCCT
Source organism: Euzebya sp. (assembly GCA_051004735.1). GTDB lineage: Bacteria > Actinomycetota > Nitriliruptoria > Euzebyales > Euzebyaceae > Euzebya. Next base: position 31,487 of record JBPCKA010000021.1, read on the forward strand.
TTTTCGTGCTGATAGCCGTCGGCTTGATGTTGCAACGCACCAAGATCGGTAAGGCACTGCGTGCGGTCAGCGACAACAAGGACCTGGCCGAGTCCTCAGGGATCAACGTCGACGCGGTGATCCGCTTCGTGTGGCTGTTGGGCGGAGGGCTTGCCGCCTTCGGCGGTGTGTTGCTGGGATCCACCGAACAGGTCAACGTCAACATGGGGTTCAACCTGCTGTTGCTGATGTTCGCCGGGGTGATCCTGGGCGGAATCGGTACCGCGTACGGGGCGATGGTCGGATCCCTGGTCGTCGGGATCATCAGTCAGGTCTCGACGGTGTTCTTCAGCGTGCAGCTGAAGTTCGTCTGGGCGCTTCTCATTCTCATCATCGTGCTGCTGATCAAACCCCAGGGTCTGCTCGGTAAAGCCGAACGGTTCGGCTAGCGGAAGGTCACAGAGATCATGGATATCGGTAGCATCTTCATTGATGGCATCCGCAACGCCCTGGGGGTGGAGGCTGTCGTGTTTGCACTGGCCGCCATCGGCCTGAACATCCACTTCGGCTACACCGGTCTGCTGAATTTCGGTCAGGTGGGGTTCATGCTGGTGGGCGCGTACGGCGTGGCGATCATGGCCCGTGCCTGTCCCGATCAGGCAGCGACCCAGTCTGCAGCCAACCAGATCGGACCCTGCGGTCAACCGCTGATCTACGGAGTGATCCTGGGGATCGTCCTGGCGGTGATCCTGGCACTGCTGCTCGGCGCGCCGACGCTACGACTACGTGCGGATTACCTGGCGATCACCACGATCGCTGCTGCCGAGATCCTGAGGTTCATCTTCAGGTCCGACACCGCCGATCCGCTGACGAACTCGGTGTTCGGCATCCAGCAGTTCTCGAAGGACTTCTTCGACATCAACCCGATTCAGCCTGGCAACTACTTCGGGCAACTCAACTACAGCCATCAACAGTTGTGGACCATGATCGTTGGCTGGACCGTGGTGTTGCTGCTGACATTGTGGACCTGGTCGCTGATGCGCTCACCGTGGGGACGAGTTCTCAAATCGATACGTGAGGATGAGGACGCCGCCCGCGCACTGGGCAAGAACGTGTTCAGCTACAAGATGCAAGCACTGATCCTGGGCGGCGTGTTCGGTGCGTTGGGCGGTGTTTTCCTGGCCATCGGGACTCAGGCTGTGGCCCCCGACACCTACATCCCCGTTCGGACCTTCTTCGCCTACGTGATCATCATCCTGGGCGGCGCCGGCACCATCTGGGGGCCGATCGTTGGCACCTTCATCTTCCTGTTCCTGACCGCGGGCCTGGACCGTCTGCTTCGTGAACTCATCACCGGAGGGGTCATCCCGGAGTCCATCATCGCCCTGCCCGAGATCGGCCCGATCCGGTTCATGCTGGTCGGATTGATGCTCGCACTGCTGATGGCCTTCAGACCTCAAGGGATCTTAGGCAACAAAGAGGAGATGCTGATCGATGCCCGCTGACCCCGACGTCGTCGTCAATGACATGACCCTGGCGTCACGGGAGGCCCTGTCCGCTGTGGCGGCCGAACCCGGTGTTGCCAAACCCGATCCGGTGCTGATCGTTGACGGAGTCCGTCGTCAGTTCGGCGGTCTGACCGCAGTCGACGTTGAGCATCTGGAGATCCAGCGTGGCCTGATCACTGCACTGATCGGACCGAACGGGGCTGGCAAGACGACGTTCTTCAATCTGATCACCGGCTTTGATTCGCCCAACGAGGGCACCTGGTCCTTCGACGGCCGCGATCTCAGCGGTGTGTCAGCCCACAAGGTCGCCAACTACGGCATGGTCCGCACCTTCCAACTGACCAAATCCTTGAACCGGATGAGTGTGATCGAAAACATGCGGCTGGCAGGGACCGGGCAGAAGGGTGAGCGCTTCCTGACAGCGGTCATTCCCTCACTGTGGCGCGGTCAGGAGCAGGACATCACCAAGCGCGCCGACGATCTGCTGGGGCGCTTCACACTTGACACCAAGCGGGAGGACCTTGCGGGCAGCCTGTCAGGTGGGCAGGGAAAACTGTTGGAGATGGCCCGCGCACTCATGGTGCAGCCCAGCCTGGTCTGTCTGGACGAGCCCATGGCCGGGGTCAACCCCGCCCTGGTCCAATCGTTGTTGGAGCACGTCAAGAGCCTTCGTGACGAGTTGGGCATGACGGTGGTCTTCGTGGAACACGACATGGATGTGGTCATGGACATCTCCGACTGGGTCATCGTCATGGCCGAAGGGCGGGTCATTGCCGAGGGCCCGCCTGCCTCCATCGGCACCAACAAGACAGTGATCCAGGCCTACCTCGGTGGAGGCGAGGGTGAGGGCGAGGTGTCGCTGGCCGAGATCGAGGCGCAGGCAACCGAAGAGGACCAGCGTGAACGGAAGGGCCGGTCATGAGCGATGAGCACGCGATGCCCCACGACCAACAGATCGCCGCCGAGCGTCAGAAGGCGGTGGACGATTCCGTCAGTCACCGCGGGGCAGAGGCACTCAGTGAGGCCGGGAAACCCCCCACGGTCGAGGAGTCGGTGCTGTACGCCGAAGACATCGTCGCCGGCTACCTGCCAGGGGTCGACATCCTGACCGGCGCCAACATCCACGTCCGCGAGGGCGAACTTGTGGGAATCATCGGGCCCAACGGTGCCGGAAAGTCCACCTTGATCAAGGCCATGTTCGGTCTGGTCGAGGTCCGGAGCGGTCGTGTCGTACTTCGTGACAGCGAGATCACTGGTATGACGGCGCACGAACTGGTCGAGAAGGGGGTCGGCTACGTCCCGCAGACCGACAATGTGTTCCCCTCCCTCACCATCGAGGAGAACATGGAGATGGGCGTGTACCTGCGTCCGAAGATGTTCGCCGAGCGCTTTGAGTTCGTGGCAGGCCTGTTCCCGAAGCTTGCTGATCGGCGTAAGCAACGCGCGGGATCCCTGTCGGGCGGGGAGCGTCAGATGGTGGCCATGGGACGGGCGCTGATGATGGACCCCAGCGTCCTGTTCCTGGACGAACCCTCTGCCGGACTCTCACCCGCCAACCAGGGTGTGGTCTTCCATCGCGTCAAACAGATCAACGATGCCGGCGTGACCATCGTGATGGTGGAGCAGAACGCCAAAAAGTGTCTGAAGATCTGTAGTCGCGGTTATGTCCTGGACCAGGGTCGCGATGCCTATACCGGCACCGGTACCGAACTGCTCCACGATGCCAAGGTGATCGAGTTGTATCTGGGGACCCTGGTCAAGAACGAATAGTGCAGGCTGCATTCGGGCTGGCACGACAAGGTTGGTTAGGTTATCTTTACCAACATGTACGTGTGCCAGTGTGAGGCGGTGACCGACCGGCAGATCCGCGGTGCGGTCGCCGAGGGCTGCACGACCCTGCGGAGCGTGGCCGCGCTCACGGGCGCAGGTACCGGCTGTGGGGGGTGCATCCCGACCCTTCGGGCCTTGGTGTGCGGATCCTGCCCCTCTCGCGTGGTGGACATGGCCTGTGACGACACAGTCGGACCGGTGCCCGTTCGGTCAATCGTGACCGTTGACCTTGAGCAACGGATGCCTGCCGCCAACTGATTCGATCCGTCGGCGAATATCGTGACCTCGGGTCTGCCTGCTGCTACATTCACCTCACACCATGCGTCACCTCCTCCTCCTTCTTCGTCGCCGCGGCGGGCCCCTCTAGGCCGGTTACCTCGTCGCGGAGTCAGAGAGTCGCCGGCCGCCCCACGTGAGTGCGAGCCCCAGAGGTAGACCATGAAGAACACCCAGCAGCCCTCGGCGATGCCCGTTGGCAAGTACGTCCCGTTCCAGGATGTGGTCCGGGTCAATCTGCCCGATCGGACCTGGCCGTCGCAGACAATCATGACCGCACCGCGGTGGTGCGCCGTGGACCTTCGTGACGGGAACCAGGCGCTGATCGATCCGATGAGCCCCGAGCGCAAGCGGCGGATGTTCGATCTGCTGGTGGCCATGGGCTACAAGGAGATCGAGGTCGGTTTCCCGGCCGCCAGTCAGACGGACTTCGACTTCGTGCGGCATCTGATCACCGACGACGTGATTCCTGACGACGTCACCATCCAGGTGCTGACCCAGTGCCGGGATGAGTTGATCCAGCGGACCTTTGACTCAATCGAGGGCGCAGACCGTGCGATCATGCACTTCTACAACTCGACCTCCACCCTGCAACGGCGGGTGGTGTTCAACACTGACACCGACGGGATCACCGACATCGCCCTGCGAGGTGCCCGCCTGGTCAGGAAGCTGGCCGAGACGTCATCGACCGACGTGTACTTCGAGTACAGCCCCGAGTCCTACACCGGCACGGAACTGGAGTTCGCGGTGCGCATCTCAAATGATGTGCTGGCGGTCATGGAACCCACGGCGGACCATCAGATGATCATCAATCTGCCAGCCACCGTGGAAATGGCCACGCCGAACGTCTATGCCGACTCCATCGAATGGATGCACCGCAATCTGGCTGTGCGGGATGCAGTGGTCCTGAGCCTGCACCCCCACAACGATCGTGGCACGGCCGTCGCGGCTGCAGAACTGGGCTACCTGGCGGGGGCGGACCGCATCGAGGGCTGCCTGTTCGGCAATGGCGAGCGCACCGGGAACGTCTGCCTGGTGACGCTGGGGTTGAACATGTTCAGCCAGGGCGTGGATCCATTGATCGATTTCAGCGATATCGACCACGTCCGCCGCACGGTTGAGTACTGCAACCAACTGGGGGTGCATGAGCGTCATCCCTACGGGGGCGATCTGGTCTACACGGCCTTCTCCGGCTCACATCAGGACGCCATCAAGAAGGGCTTTGAGTCGATGGACATCGACGCCGAAGCCCAGGGGGTCAGTACCGATGAGTTGCCGTGGGCAGTGCCCTATCTGCCCATTGACCCGAAGGATGTGGGACGAAATTACGAGGCCGTCATCCGGGTCAACAGTCAATCGGGCAAGGGCGGGGTGGCCTACATCATGCGTAACGAGTTCAAGTTGGATCTGCCGCGCCGCTTGCAGATCGAGTTCAGTGGCGTGATCCAGGCGGTCACCGACACCGAGGGTGGCGAGGTGACGCCGTCGAAGATGTGGCAGGTGTTCGCCGATGAGTACCTTCCGGCAGAGCAGACGTGGGGACGGTTCCGGGTCAACGGCTACACCCAGGAGAGCAGCAGCGACGACGGCGACTCTCTTCGTGTCACCCTGTTCGACGACGGCCGCAAGGTGAGCGTTGATGGCACCGGCAACGGACCCATCAACGCCTTCGTCGGAGCGCTGGCCACCCGGGGGGTGGACCTGAAGGTGCTGGACTACACCGAACACGCCATGAGTTCGGGTGGTGACGCCACCGCGGCGGCCTACGTCGAATGTCAGTTCGGCGATGAGGTCATGTGGGGTGTGGGGATCGACCCCAACATCGTCCGTGCCTCACTGAAGGCGATCATCAGCGCCGTGAACCGCAATCACGGTCGTGCCATCTGCTGATGCCGCTCGCTCTGCAATACTGAGGATCCCCTGCAGCAAGGACACATCATGCAACCACTCAGCCCTCGAGTCGTGGAACTGTTCAAGGACGCCTTGACCTTCGAACTCACCGTGACCAACACCTATTTCCTGCATGCTCGCATGCTGCAGAACTGGGGTCTGGGCCGGCTGGGGAAGGTGTTCTACGACTACTCGATCGATGAGATGAAGGATGCCGACGAGTTGATCGAGCGGATCCTGATGTTTGACGGGCTGCCCAACGTCCAGAAGTTGAACGCAATCACCATCGGTGAGGACGCTGAGGAGATGCTCAGGATGGCGCTTGACAGTGAGAAGGAGGCCATCGCGAGCTTCAATTCGGCTGCACAGGAATGCCATGACCTGGGAGACCACGGTTCTGCCAAGGTCTTTGAGGAGATGGTGTTGGACGAAGAACGGCACGCCGACTGGTTTGAAGGGCAACTGGATGCCATCGAGCGGGTTGGCATTCAGAACTATCTGGCCCAGCAACTGCACGCGGACGAGTAGGTCGATACCCGTCCGCTTCGTCCTGAAGCCGGTCGGGCGCATACGGTGTCGAGGATGATTGCCTCCATCCCCGTGCCCCCCTTCAGCGGTATTGATTTTGGGTTCACCGAGGTCCGTATCTACGGGGTGCTGATCGCCACCGCCGTGCTGGTCGCCGCCAGTTGGACCCGCAAGCGATACCAGAGCTTCGGGGGAGATGGTGAACTTGCGGATCGGGTGACCATCTGGGCCGTTGTCCTGGCCTTCGTTGGCGCTCGCGGCGCCTACGTCCTGCCGCGGCTGGGACGGTTCACCGATGATCCGCTGGGAGTGTTCCAGGTGTGGGAGGGCGGGCTGGCGCTGTTCGGTGGCCTGACCGTCGGTCTGGTCGTCCTGGTCGTGCTGATGCGGCGATGGGGTGGCGACTTTCCCGCCTTCATGGACGGTCTGGCCCCGGCACTGCCGTTGGCGCAGGCCATCGGACGGTTGGGGAACTATTTCAACCAGGAGTTGTACGGGACACCGACCGATCTGCCGTGGGGCGTCGTGATCGAGAATCCCATCAGAGGCGAGGCGCCCCTGACGACATTTCACCCCACGTTCCTGTATGAATCTCTGGCAAACCTCGTGCTGATGGGTGTGATCCTGCGGCTACAGCGGACAGACCGTATGAAGAAGGGGACGCTGATCCTGGTCTATGCGATCGGGTATGGCGTCATCCGCTTCCTGCTGGAACTGATCCGCACGGACACGACCTTCCGAGTGCTGGGACTGTCTCGCAACGCCATCGTGGCCGCGGTGTTCGTCGTGGTCGGGCTGGCCCTGCTGCGACAGCGGCAGCGCCGAGCCGACCTGCCCGTCGTCGGCACGGCTGCGGTGGAACTGCACGACAGCACGGCGGAAGAAGACACTGACCAAGATGAACCGGGGGAGGCGTCAGCTGTGTTTGTCGGGATCACGGAAGCGGATCAGGATCACGGCGGCGACGGCGACCAGGGCAGCGATGCCAAGCGCGACCCCAACGAAGGGGGAGAGGCCGTCACCGACTGATTGGACTGCGGTGACCGCCTCCGAATTGCTGGCCATTGCCTCCGATGGCCTGGCGACGGGCTGGCTGGCGACGGACGGGCTGGTCGCAGGAGTCGGGCCGGTCGTACTGACTTGGGGCTGAACTGTTGGTGGGGGTGGTGAGGGGGCGGGCGTGCGCACGTTTTGGGGGGGATCGAACACGAAGGACACCTCCCCACTGACAAGATCTCCATCGTCGGCGACCACCGTGAATGCGACCGCATGGTCACCGGGGGTGACAGCCAGATTGAGGGGGATGAGGACCTGAGTTCCCTCGACGGTGGCCGGGGCCGCCACCAGGTCATCGCCATTTGGGTCGATGACGGTCACCAGTACGTCACCAGGCGACAACGCTTCTGTGAACGTCAAGATCACCTCACTGGGAGGATCCTGGACCACAGCTCCGTCTGCCGGGGATGACTCAGCAAGGTCGGTGTGGGCCAAGGCCGGCGTGGCGTGGAGCAACACGCCGATCATGATGATGAGCGCCGTTCGCAGCAATCGCATGCCGCCACGGTACGCCGATGCGAGCTCGCCTCGAGCGTCGGCTACTTGACGACGTGCAGTCGGCGCTGCCCGTGGTCTCGGTCGTGTACCTGCTGGCCCGCCGCATAGGTCGCGACCAGTCGGCCAACCGCCGCCCCCACGGCCATCGCTGCGGTCCACTTGATCGCCTGGGCCCAGCCGACTCCGGCGGTGCTTGGATCAACCGGAGGCGAAGAGGAATGACGCGAACGGTAGGCCCGGCTGATTGCCGCCCTGACGCCGATGGCGCCGACGATGCCTGCCAGGCGGGGTAACTGCTGAGTCATGAAAGTGGTGTTCTGCGCCATACCCCCGTCCTACCCCGGCCAGCTCTCCAGCACTCCCCCTGTCGGCTCGTGCGAGATGGTTTGGCAACCATGCCCCCACGACATGATGATGCGGTCATGCAACGAGACCTACCGATTCGCCCGCGACGGAACCGACACAGCGACGGCATACGAGCCTTGGTCCGAGAGACCACCGTGACCCCCGACGACCTGATCCTGCCGGTATTCATCCACGAGGACGATGAGGACGTCCCCCTTGAGTCGATGCCAGGCGCGACCCGTTGGAGCGTTCAGGGCGTCGTCGCCGAAGTCGGTCGCGCCGCAGCGTTGGGCATCCGGGGCGTCGTGCTGTTCCCCAAAATCGAGGAGCAGTTGAAGAGCGCGAGGGGCGCGGAGTGTCACAACGCCGACGGGTTGGTTCCTCGCGTGATCGACGCGATCAAACATGCTCATCCGCAGATGCTTGTCATCACCGACGTGGCGCTGGATCCCTACTCCGACGCCGGACACGACGGCATCGTGGGCCCTGATGGACGGGTGCTGAACGACCAGACCGTGGAGGTCCTGACCCGCCAGGCGCTGTGCCATGCCCGCGCCGGGGCAGACATCATCGCGCCCAGCGACATGATGGATGGACGTGTCCAGGCGATCCGTGAGGGACTGGACGGTGAAGGATTCACCACCACCGCCATCATGGCCTACACCGCCAAATACGCCTCTGCCTTCTACGGCCCGTTCCGGGGTGCGCTTGACTCCGCGCCGAAGGAGGGCGACAAGATGGGTTACCAGATGGACCCGGCCAACGCCCGGGAGGCATTGCGCGAATACGATCTGGACCTGAGCGAGGGTGCGGACATTGTGATGGTCAAGCCCGCGGGGCCCTATCTGGACGTGATTCGACGGATCGCCGAGGTGTCGAGGATTCCGGTGGCGGCCTATCAGGTCTCAGGGGAGTACCTGATGCTCACAGCGGCCGCGGCAGACGGGTGGCTGGATCGCCGCGCGATCGTCCTTGAGAGCCTGACCGGGATCAAAAGGGCGGGCGCCGACATCATCCTGAGCTACTTCGCCACCGACGCGGCGGAGTGGTTGCACTAGGATTGGGTCCATTCGGCCCCTATCCTGCCGGTTTCAACTACTTCATAACCACAGCACCCAACCAGCCGAACCGGTCGGCTGGTAGCGATACAGCGGGCGCCCGACAAACAGGTCAGGGTCCACTGGACCGAAATGGCGTGAATCGGTACTCCTTGGTGGGTTGTCCCCCACGACCCAGACCCGGCCGTCGGCTTCCCTGGAGGCACATCGCTTGACCATCAGCCGTCCCGGCTGTCGCGGATCGGTGATGACCAGCAGTCGACCGGCTGCCGGTGGCAGACCCAGCACCACCAGGTGATCGCCGGGGAACAGGGTCGGGGTCATGCTGTGTCCCTGGACCCTGAGTCGCGGCAGGGCCAACACCGCGCCGGTCAGCGCCACCCCGCTCACACCGAGAACGATCAGGACATGCGTCAGTCGTTGAAACATGGGTATGTAGAGTGTGACCGCTCAACCCGCCCATTATGCAAGGAGAACCCTATGCTCCGGCGATTGTTCGCCCTAACCGACCGCTTCACGACTGTGGAGACGGTGTCAGCCCACTGTGACCTCATGTGCGGTGTCTACGATCCTGCACAGGCCCGTATCGAGGCCGAGTCCGTCATGAAGTGCGCCGAGAAGTACCAGGATTCCGATGACCCAGTCTTTCGGCAGCGGGCCATCACGATCAAGGAGGAGCGGGCGGAACTGGTCAAGCACCACTTGTCCGTGCTGTGGACCGACTACTTCAAGCCTCCTCATGTGGAGCAGTTCCCGCAGTTGCACGACCTGTTCTGGCGTGCGATCAAGCAGGCCGGTGACGCGAAGAAGTCGGTGGATCCCGCCGATGGGCAGAAGTTGCTGGACTTGATCTCAGAGATCTCCGACATCTTTGCCGAGACCAAGAAGTAGGTCTGTCTCAGCCTGAGCGGTGTCGACCAACCATGCATCCTCATCGGAGGTGATGGCCTGGCGCACCGCTCGCTGGGATTCGATGATCTTGACCGCCACGTGCGCAGACAGGCGGTCATCAGCCTGCGACAGGTCAAGCCTGGTCAGGTCCTCGACACGGCGGATGCGGTAGGAGATCGTGTTGGTGTGCACCCGAAGGCGTCGCGCAGCCTGTTTCAGGCTGGCGTGTTCATGCAGGTAGACCGAGAGGGTCCCGATCAGATCAAGGCTGTGCGTCGCCTCGTAGGTGATCAGTTCCCCTAGGACCTCCTCCGCGAATCGCCAGAGCTGCCGCATGTCGCCGATCTGCAGCAGCAGTCGGTAGATCCCCAGATCGTCATACGCCACGACTCCGCCGGCCCGGCCTACTCGTACTCCAAGGTCGATCGCGTGATTGGCCTGCTGCAATCCTTGAGGTGCTGCTTCCGGTCGTTCCAGTCGCTCGCTCAGTCCACAGGTGAGTTGAACCTCCACGGAACGCCGTGCCAGGAGACCGCTCACACTCTCCAGGGCAGTGGTCACCCGTTGTGGTGTGGTGTCTCGACTCCCGTCCCCCTCCGGCTGCGCTGGCAGCAGCAGGACCAGATCGGAGCCGCGGACGGCCGTGATCGCTTCGGGGACGCGCGCGGCCAGAAGCCGTGTCAACTCCTCGGCCATCTCGGGGGACAGCATCATTCTCCTGCGGCGCTCTTGGGTCGTCCTTGCGCCCAACACGCCCACCCGAAAGGCCTGGGTTCGCGCCAGCCCCAGGATCGCTGCCTTTCGGCCGGCGTCCTGATCGTCCAGGAAGTTGCCGCTCACCAGTGCATCAAGGACGGCGGCCCGGTATCGCTGCCCCAGGTCGATGCTGGTCTGCTGATGCGCCAGAGTCAGGGCGAACAGGGTGGCTGCATAGGTGGTGATCAGCAGGTCGATATCGTCGGACTCGTCCTGATCTGATGAATCCGTCACCAGGAGATATCCCAGCGTGGTGTCACCCACCGTGATTGGCGTGGCTACACACCCGTGTTCCAGGGACGAGCCGGGTACAGCGGGGACCCGCAGTGTCCGCCGCTCGTGGGCCAGCATGCTCAGCAAGCGTCCGGCACTGTCATCCCATGGGTTCCATACTTCGACAGAGTCCTTCCCGTCCCCACTGGCCTGCGCTATGACATGAAATGAGGAATCCAGTAGCACCACAGCCTTGTTCACCATTTCGGCGAACACTCCCGTCAGTTCCTGTGGATCGGCACCACGTAACGCCGTGTCGCCGACGCGATCCACGATCGCGATCATTCGCCGGTACAGCGCGTTTTGCTTGGACAGTCCACTGAGGACGTCCGGCAGTCGTTGCGGGTCTGCTTCGGCCCCTTCGGCCCCCTCGGCCCCCTCGGCGGACACGCCGGTCCCGGTCCCGGATCGTGGCTTGCCCCAGTCCGGCTGGGCACTCATGTGGGTCCCCGTCCCCGGCGTAGTGCAGTGATCAGTTCGATGGTGCGATCATCGCCCACGGTCGTGGTCGGCAGCAGAACCCCCGCCACCATGTGACGAAGCTTCTCGATGGTTTCCATCTGAGCGTTGGACCCGAGGACTGCGATCACTGGGACGTCTACACGTTGTGTGAGCAACGACAGCACCCGTTCGGTCTCCGCCACGTGCACGATCGGGTCGGTGAGCAGGAAATGAGCTCCGGCCCGAACGCGATCCTCTGCGGATTGCAGCGCATGATCCAGGTCCTCTACCGAAGAATGGGCCGTGGCGCCGATCACGAATCGCGTACGCTCCGGCGCGGTGATACCGCGCCAGTCCACGCCGGTGTTCAGGCCCGCCAGTGCACGGACCAGGCGGACGGAGTCCACATCCCACAGCGATCCGGGGTCGGGGTAACTCCCCGCGACCCGTGGCGTCCCGGTTCGGCACACAACGACGTTGATCCCCAGAGCGTGGGCTCCCAATAGGTCAGCCTGAAGGGCGGCCAAGGTCCGGTCGGATGTCTCGATGGAGAGAATGACATCACTACCGATGCGCTCCCGAAGAAGCACAGCGGCCGCGATGGGGTTGACGCGTGCGGCGGGAGGGTCCGGATGTGTGACGGCCAGCATGTCCACCCCGGATGCCACCAGTCGTTCACCCTGTGCAATGAACTCCGCAAGATCCTGCCCCCTGGGCGCGTGGAGTCCCGCGATCACCACGAACTCCTCCGACCGAGGCCAGCGCACCGGCGGCACCGCATCTGCGGGGGTGCCCACCCTGGCAGGATCGGTAGGAACCTGCTGGCCAGTCGGCGCTGATCTGCTGCTTGGCTGGACGTCGGCCATGGCATCGGTGACAGCCCGGATGTGGGCGGGCGTTGTTCCGCAGCAGCCTCCGACCAGCGTTGCACCGGCCCCTACGAAGGCCACGGCCGCGTCGGCAAAGGAGTCGGTGTTGTAGGCATAGCGCAGTTGGTGTCCCAGGCGATGCGGCATTCCGGCGTTGGGCTGCACTGAGACGGGCAAGGACGTGTGGGCCGCCAGCTCGGCCACCACCTCCAGTAGCGCCTCGGGTCCAACCGTGCAGTTGGCGCCGATGGCGACCACGGCCGATTCCGACAAGACGGTTGCGACTGTATGGGGATCCTCCCCTCGTAGCGTCCGGCCATCGGTGGAGAAGGTCATCTGGGCGATGATCGGACGATCGCTCTCCGCAGTCGCCACCTCGACAGCCTGAACCAGGGATGCCAGGTCTCCGAACGTTTCCAGGATGATCAAGTCCACCCAGTTCGCCAGCGCCGCGATCTGTTCAGCCAGCAGTGAGGATCGCTGCGCATCGGCCAGGTGGCCTGCGTCACTGGTGCTCAGGACCGGTCCGACGCTACCCGCCACCAGGACTGGAGAGACGCTGTCCCTGGCCGCTTCCCGGGCCAGACGGGCACCTGCAATGTTGATCTCCACGATCTGGTCGGCCATACCCGACTGCCCCAACCGAAGGCGGTTGGCATCGAAGGTGTTGGTCTGCAATAGCGCCGCTCCCGCCGCGACATAGGCCGCATGCAGATCCCGGACGAGTTCGGGCTGAGTCAGGTTCAACTCCGACGGTGAGCGGTCGAGTCGCACGCCGGCAGAGTGCAGCATTGTTCCCATGGCCCCGTCACAAACCACGATCCGTTCCCTGAGTGAGTCACGCATCGACTGGAGTTCAGCTGTCACCTTGTTCCTCCCAACGGGCATGTGGTCAACCCCCAACCCAGTCAAAGCATAGTGGCGTGGAAATGGATCAACGGGAAAGGGTCATTTGACCCTTGACCCTTCGAGGAGGGCAGGAGTAGCGTCGCAACTGGTGAGACAGACCGGTCTCCCTTCGTGTTCTGCCCCAACTGAAGGAGCAATACCATGACTGACTTTGATCCGCGGGCCGAGACCGGAATACCCACCGAGAATGTGGGGTCGCTGCCACGATCAAGTGACTTGCAGAAGGCGATGGCTGCCTACGATTCAGGTGAGATGAGTCATGAGGAGCTCGAGGAACTGCAGGACGCCGCGTCCAAGGAGTCGATCGAGAAGATGGAGGCCACGGGTCAGGCAATCGTGAGCGACGGCGAACAGCGCTGGTCAAGCTTTGCGACCTACCCGCTTGCCGACACCCTCGCCGGTACAGGACTGGCCGACAACCTGGCAGGCGACGGCGGACAGTTCTTCGCCATCTTCGCCGATGGCCACGGCCGGCAACTGCCACGGCTGACCGGAGGGCCATTCCGCTACAAGACCTATGCTGCCGACACGCTGGCCAAGTCCATCGGTTACGCGACGAAGCCCATGAAACAGGCCGTGATCGCCCCCTCGATGCTGGCGCTGCTGTATCCACTGGAGGATGAGATCTCGGGATACTCCCGAGAGGACTACGAGTCCGACCTGGTCGATGAGTGCGAGAAGGACATCCGCAAGGCATTTGACGCCGGCGCAAAGCGCGTGAGCGTGGACTTCACCGAGGGTCGTCTGGCAACGCGAAAGGACCCTCGCAACCCGTGGACCGGCGCGAACCTGCTGCCCCACTTCATCGAGCTGAACAACCGGGTGTTCGCGCGTTTCAGCCCCGAAGAGCGGGTCAACATCGGGGTGCACACCTGCCCCGGCGGCGACCGTGACTCGGTGCACAGCGCCGATGTGCCCTACAACGATCTGCTGCCCAGCATGTTCAAGATGAACGCCGGCTACTTCCTGATTCAGCTGGCCAGCGAGCGCGACAAGGACAGCGTCTACAAGTCAATCGGTGAAAACTTGCGCGATGACGCCGACGGAATCCCCCAGATCGCCATGATCGGCGTCATCAACCCGTTGAACCCGCGTATCGAGTCTCCAGACGAGGTGCGGGATGCCTTGGTCAGCGCAGCCAACTTCATCCCCACCGAACAGCTCGGTGCCACAGACGACTGTGGCTTCTCACCATTCAGCATCGATGAGAAGCCAAATCACGGCTCCCCCGATTTTGCGCGTGACGTGGCCTTCCAGAAGATCACCAACCGTGTCGAAGGCGTGAAAGCGGCCGCGGAGAAACTGGGTATCAGCTGACAGGCGACCGGTGTACTCCGTGATCAGCCAGCAGTAGTTCGCCTAGACGCCGGGCGCGGGCAGCAGCGTGCACGTCGCCTTCGTGGGCGGCCATGATCGATCCCTTCATCAGCAGGTGCCACTGCCGGGCGAAACCATCGGTGTCGCCGATCCCAATCTCGGCAGCCAGCTCCTGTAGGTACACGCGGATGTTGGCCAGATGCTGGACACTGGCCTGATGAATGGGTGACGCAGGGTCGCTGACCTCAATCATCGTCGTCAGGAAGGGACATCCTTCGAAATCCGGTGTGATGAACCATTCTCCAAAGACGTCGAATATGGCAAGAAGTCGGTCCTGAGGGGTGTTTCCCCGACGAATGCTTTCAGCTTTCAGCCAGTCCTCGGTCCACAGACGCTCTCTTCGACGCAGATAGTCCAGGATCAGATCGTCCTTGGACTGGAAGTGGCGGTACAGGGTCATCTTCGCCGTACCGGCGTGCTGCACGATGCTGTCCACACCAACGGCACGAACGCCGTGCTGATTGAACAGTTCGTAAGCGGCGTCGCTCACCCGGGTCCGCGCGCTGGGTTGGGTCCTGACACCGGAGTGTGTCGGGGCATCGCCGGCGATGGGTGGGTAATCCTGAGTATCGTGGGCCATGGAGCTGCTTAGTAGTCGGGCCGGTACTGTCCCGGCGTCGATTCCTTCATCAGCCTACCGAGGATGCGCCCAATACACAGGGTCGCCTACCACCTACTGGTGGAGGCATGGAGTGGTTCGTCAGCACGCGGGGTGTCCTCGTGCAACCCCCCGTCGCTCATACCCGGCCAGCGGCCGACGCCCAGGCCTCGCTGTTGTGCGTTGTTCACAACGATTCGGCCGACCGTTTTGTGACGTAAACCGGCTGTTCCCACGGCCCTGCGGGTTGGACACTGATGGTGCGACCGCCGCAATCGGCAGGTCCGGTTTCGGTAGATGTCACAGTCAGAAGGGATGCCAGATGAGCACAGCCATTTTGGAAGAACCGCCACGGGCCGTGGCGTCGTTTGATTGGCCAGAGGGATTCGAGAGAGTTCCGGACCAAGCGTGGACCTCTGCACCGGTGGATGAGTTCGGGCTGAACTACGACGACGTCGGTACGCACGGCTGGTACAAGAACCTCGAGCCGACCGTGGCGATGGTGTTGTCATCCCTGGCGCAAGGGGAGGTGCTGGTCGACTTCTCCGCGGGCACGGGGATCCTCGCGAAACGTCTGCTGAACAAGTTCGGGGGCTCTGTCGGAATCCTGAACGTCGACGCCTCATCCAAGTTTTTGCGGGTGGCCCTGGAGAACCTTCGAGACGACGAACGTGCGGCCTTTCGGCTGATCGGCTACCTGCGGGATGAGAAGCGACTGCAAACCATCGATGAGGTGGTCGAGCAGCCGATGCTGGACCATGGTGCGAACATCCTGACAGCGACCAACGCCATCCACCTGTACTACGACCTGCCCGACACGATCCGCTCGTGGACCAAGATCCTTCGCCCCGGCGGGCAGGTGTTCATCTGCTCGGGAAACATGAATAATCCGAACTGCCCCCCGGGCCAGTGGATCATCGACAACACCGTCGAGCACGTCAACGAGATCGTCGCGGATCTGGTTCTTCGGGAACCCGCATTCGAGCAGTATCGGGATAACCTGACCGACGCAACGAAGCTGGCGGCCCACACGAAATTGCGCGAGAAGGTGTTCGTGCCCGTCCGTGATCTTGACTATTACGAGCAGACCTTCGAGGACAACGGCTTTGATGTCGTGCATTCCTTCGATGCCACCATCAACGCCCGTGTGGATGAGTGGTATGACCTACTGGCGACCTATCACGACGGCGTGATGAGTTGGGTTGGTGGTTCACCGAAGGTCGACGGTGTGGCGCCGAGCGCCGACGACGTTCGGAACCGCAAGTTCCTGATCCGTTACGGTCTGGAGAAGCTCTTCCCCGGGCAGGAGTCATTCCCGTGCACCTGGACCTATCTGACCTGCCGTCTGCGCTGAGGGGCAAGCAGGCATGAGAAGCGTGTTCGTCGCCGGCATCGGCATGACTCGCTTCGCCAAGCAACCCGAACGCACGCTGAAGGATTTGACGGCTGAGGCGGTGACGGCGGCACTCAAGGATGTCGGCGCCACCGCCGAGGTGCTGGAGGCCGGGTATTTCGGCAACGCCGTCGCTGGCACGATCACGGGCCAGGAGATGGTGACGGGGCAGGTCTGCCTGCTCCCGCTGGGAATCGCCGGGATTCCCATCATCAACGTCGAGAACGCCTGTGCGTCGGCTTCGACGGCCTTCCATCTGGGGTATCAGGCGGTGGCATCGGGACAGCATGATGTGGTGCTGGCGGTGGCTGCCGAAAAGATGACGCACCCGGACAAGCTGCGCTCGTTCTCGGCCATAGGCGGTTCGGTCGACATGGATACGGTGCCACAGGATCTGCCGGTTGGCCGGTCGTTCCTGATGGATCTGTATGGCCAGCGGGCATTGCGCTACATCGAGGAATCCGACGCTGACGTCACCGACTTCGCACGTGTTGTGGTCAAGAACCAACTGCATGGCAGCCGGAACCCGATGTCCCAGTACGGGGCCGAGGTGACGGTTGAACAGGTACTGAGCGGTCGGCTGATCGTTGATCCGTTCACGCTGATGATGTGTTCGCCAATCTCTGATGGTGCCGCCGCAGCGATCCTGGTCTCAGCCGACCACCTGCCGGACGGTGTGCCCCACGTGGAGGTTCTGGCATCCGCGGTCGCATCCCAGCCCGCAGGGCCAGACCCTGAATCCGTAACCAGGTTGGCTGCGACCGCCGCGTATGAGATGGCCGGCCTCGGCCCCCACGACATCGACTGCGTCGAGGTGCATGACGCGGCCGCATCCGCCGAGTTGATGATCTATGAGCAGTTGGGATTGGCCCCTGCCGGGGGTGCAGCCGGGTTGATCCGGGACCGGGCGACCTATCTGGGCGGGCGGATTCCGGTGAACACCAGCGGGGGACTGCTGGCCCGCGGCCATCCGATCGGTGCCACTGGCCTGGCACAGATCGTCGAAGCGATCCTGCAATTGCGCGGCGATGCCGACGCGCGGCAGGTAGCTGGTGCCCAGATCGCCATGACACAGAACTCGGGCGGCTGGCACATCAACGACAACCTGGTCAGCGTGGTGCACATCTACGGTCGCGTTCAGTCGGCGACCTGAATCCCACCCGGCCGCGGGGCTCCTCAGTACTGGTAGAAGCCCCGCCCGGACTTACGCCCAAGCAACCCTGCGTCCACCATGCGCAACAGGATGGAAGGGGGCGAGTACAACTGCTCCTTGAACTCCGCATACAGGGAGTCCGCGACGGCCTTGACCGTGTCCAGACCGATCAGGTCGGCAAGCTTCAACGGGCCGATGGGATGGGCACATCCCAGCACCATGCCCTGGTCGATCGCGGTCGCTTCGGCGAATCCCGACTCCACCATCCGAATCGCTGACAGCAGATAGGGAATCAGTAGTGCGTTGACCACGAAGCCGGCGCGGTCCTGTGCCCTGATCACGGTCTTGTCCAACGCGCCGGTGATGAAGGACTCGGCGCGTTCGACGGTGTCGCTGCTGGTGACCAGGCTGGGGACAACCTCGACCAGCTTCAGTACCGGGGCAGGGTTGAAGAAGTGCAGTCCGATCACCTGCTCGGGACGCCCGGTGGCCGTGGCCAACTTCATGATCGGTATGGATGAGGTATTGGACGCCAAAATCGCCTCGGGGATGGTCATGATCTTGTCCAGGGACCGCACGACGTCCAGCTTCAGATGCTCGATCTCTGTGATGGCCTCGATCACCAACTCGCGATCGGCAAAGGCGTCCAGGTCGTTTGTGAAGGTGGTTCGGTCCATCACCTCCTGTCGATCGTCCTCACTCAGCTTGCCCGAGCGGATACCGCGATCCAACGACTTCTGGATTCGCTGACGGCCGGATTCGAGCGCGGCTGAATCGACCTCCCCGACCACGACTTCAAGGCCTGCTCGCGCAAACACCTCGGCAATTCCTGAGCCCATCAGCCCGCAGCCGATGACACCTACCCGTGTGATGGTTTCCATGCGTGGAGACTACCGAGTCCGGCGGATCATAAGCCCGCCGCCGCGCGCAGCGAGTCGGCCATGTCGGTGTTCTCCCAGGTGAAGTCCGAATCGTCACGGCCGAAGTGCCCGTATGCGGCGGTCTTGGAGTAGATCGGTCGGTGCAATTTGAGGTGTTCCCGGAAGGCGGCTGGACGCAGGTCGAAGTGCTGGTTGATCAATTCGATGATCGTGCGCTTCGGCACGTGCTCGGTCCCGAATGTCTCGACCAGCAACGACAGTGGTCGGGCCACGCCGATGGCGTAGGCGACTTGGACCTCGACCCGATCGGCCAGGCCGGCGGCCACGACGTTCTTCGCCACGTAGCGGGTTGCGTAGGCAGCCGAGCGATCGACCTTTGAGGGGTCCTTGCCCGAGAACGCACCACCCCCATGCCGGGCGAACCCGCCGTAGGTGTCGACGATGATCTTGCGTCCCGTCAAGCCGGCGTCGCCGACAGGGCCGCCGATGACGAACCGGCCGGTGGGATTGCAGAAGAAGTTCTTGCGCAGTTCCACGGGGTCATACATCTCGGGGGGCAGCACGGCGGTGATGACGTTGTCCCACACCGCGTCAGCCACCTGGTCCTCGACACCCTCATCATGCTGTGTCGAAACCAGGACCTTCTCGATGGCCACAGGCACGTTGTCGCGATAGCGCACGGTGACCTGGGTCTTGCCATCGGGCCTCAGGAATCCGACGGTGCCGTCATGGCGTACCGCCGCCAGTCGGGCAGCCATCCGATGCGCCAGTGCGATCGGCATTGGCATCATCTCGGGTGTCTCGTTGCTGGCGTAGCCGAACATCATGCCCTGGTCGCCGGCGCCCTCACTGTCGAAGTGATCACCGCTGGCCTCCAGGCGGCGCTCAAGAGCCGAGTCAACCCCTTGCGCGATGTCGGCCGACTGCTTGTCCAACGTGCTCATCACGGCGCAGGTGGCACCATCGAAGCCGCAGGCCGGGGTATAGCCGATCCGGTGGATTGTGTTGCGCACGATCTGGCCGACATCCAACACCGCAGGGGTGGTGATCTCGCCGGCGACCACCACCAACCCCGTGGTGATCAGCGTCTCGCAGGCGACCCGGGAATAGGGGTCAACCTCGAGTGCGGCATCAAGCACCGCATCGGAGATCTGGTCAGCCATTTTGTCGGGGTGGCCCTCGGTGACCGATTCGGAGGTGAAGTAGAACTCGTTGTCTGCGAGTGCATCAGTCATGGTTGAGCATCCTTGATGTTGAACAGGCGGTGGTGACAGGGCACTGCGCTTCGCACGCTCTGGCGCCTGGGACCAGTGTCGGTGTGTCCGGCAGGTTGGCGGTAGTCGCCTTGTTGCACAAATCCACCGTTCTCATCATTGTGGATCGGACACAACCTCCCCCGCGCGTGTGGATCTGCACCGAATCTTCACGCGAACTGCGGCAAGCTTGCACGTCTGGCGCACTACGGTTTGTGTGATGCAACACATCCTGGTGGTCGAGGACGACGCGATGATCGCGCATGCCGTGGCAGCCAGACTCCGCGCCGAGGGATATGAGGTGACGGTCAGCGGAGACGGGTTGCAGGCGCTCTCCCTGGCGCAGGCGACCGCCTTCGACCTGGTGATCCTCGACTTGTTGCTGCCCGGCCTGGACGGGCTTGAGGTCTGTCGACGGATCCAGGTCCACGGCGCCGTCCCTGTGATCATGCTCACAGCCAAGGCTGATGAGGTCGATGTGGTGGTGGGGTTGGGAGTCGGTGCGGATGATTACCTGACCAAGCCGTTCTCTCCGCGCGAATTGCTGGCCCGCGTGCAGGCCCTGCTACGCCGGGTCGAACGCGATCAGCAGCCGCAAACGGCTGTCCAGGTCGTCGGTGACGTGCGGATCGATCCTGTCCGACGCCGTGTCACCCGGGCGGGCGAGTTGGTCCATCTGACACCGAAGGAGTTCGATCTGGTTCAACTGCTCACCGTCACACCGGGTGTCGTGCATGAGCGGACGGCCATAGTCGCGGCCGTGTGGGGGTACCGGGATGATGCATCGGACAGGACAGTCGACAGTCACGTCCGCTCCATCCGGCGCAAGTTGGGCGAGGAACTGATCCGAACCGTTCGTGGGGTCGGGTACGCCTCGGCCGATCACGGGGGTTTTGATGCGACCGCTTGACCGTGTTCCCTCGATCAAGCTGAAGCTGGGCATCCTTATCGTTGTCGCCGTGGTGACCAGCTCGCTGGTCTCGTTGCTGGGGTTTCGGGCCGGTGTACCGATCTGGGTGAGGCCCATCATCTCAACGGGTATCGCCCTGGGGTTCGTGCAGTTGCTGGCCCGCGGGATGACAGCGCCACTGCGGCAGATGGCAACCGCGGCCACGGCGATGAGAAACGGCGACTACAACCGGCGGGTCCCGACCCATTCCCGCGATGAGGTGGGACAACTGGCGGTCGCGTTCAACGAGATGGGTCGGCAACTGGCCGAGGTCGACCGCCAACGTCGAGATCTGGTCGCAAATGCCTCACACGAGTTGCGGACACCGCTGGCAGGCCTTCAGGCGACGCTTGAGAACATGGTTGACGGCATCACGCTGGCCGGGGAGCCACAACTCTCCTCACTGCTGGTCCAGGTGCAGCGAATGGCCGATCTGGTTGCGCAGTTGCTGGACCTGTCACAGCTGGAATCAGGCGCTGCCGCCATCCGAAGGCAGCCGGTGGATCTGAGTGCCGTATCCCGGGCCGCAGCAGGGGACCTACAAGCCCTGGCCCAGAAGGCCGAACTTCAACTGCAGGTGGGCGATCCCGGGGAGATCGTCGTCATCGGGGATGAGGTGCGGCTCCGCCAGGTGGTTGCCAACCTCATCAGCAATGCCATCGCACACACGCCAGCGGGCGGGCGGATACGGGTGCTGCTGTCCCATGATGACCACGTGCGCCTGGTCGTCCACGACGATGGACCGGGAATCCCCGAGGAGGAATCGGACCGGATCTTCGAGCGGTTCTATCGGGCTGATCGCGCGCGTGGCGCAGGCGGGGGTGCGGGTCTAGGTCTGTCCATCTGCCGCTGGATCGTGGAGTTGCACGGCGGCGAGATCCGGCACGATTCCTCGGCGGGGGGGTGCCGCATGGTGGTCCGGCTACCACTTGCGCCAAACCCCACCCGCGCCCCGCCGCCGTACAGCCTGGCTCCGGCCCCCTCCAACCCCGCCGGACAGGCAACCTGACCCCTGAGTTGCCCGGCAGATAGGTCAGTCCTGTCGTGCCCTGATCCAGACCCAACTACCCGCCAATCCTCACACGCAACAGGAGCCTGTCATGTCCTCAGCAACGATTCCCTCACTGGACCCGCAGCACGGTCTGACCGGACCGCCGCCGCCCCACCAGACGGTGCGTCAGCCGACCCGGACCGCCACCATCACCGTGGTGGCCCTCACCGCCATGGTCGGCGCCATCGCCGCTGGGGGACCCCTGGCTGGTCTGGGCGCGACGGTGATCCTGCTGTCGGTGCTGCTGGCGGTAGGGGTTGCCGGTCACAGCCCGTGGTGGACCGCGTCACTCCTGGCGGCCACGGCCGTGCCTGCCCTGCTCCTCAGCCTGCGCAGTGCACCGGAGTTGACGGTGCTGGCCTATGGTGCCGTCACCGGCCAACTGATCATTGCCGGTACGACGGTGAGCGGCGCGCGACCGTGGACGTTGGGGCCGGTTGGGCTGTTGCTGCGCATGACCGAGGCGATGTCGCATACCGTCTTCGGTCCGGACCTGTTGCGAAGCCGGGGCCGATCTCGCGGGGGTCGCACCAGATGGCGAGGCAACCGCGGCCTTGCGGTGCTTCGTGGTCTGTTGCTGGCCGTGCCCCTGATCGGAGTGGTTGGCTGGCTGCTCAGCGCCGACCTGGTGTTCGCCGATGTGATCCGCATCGACCTGCCCCCAGACCTGTGGGGTCGGGTTGCCGCCGCAGCCGGGGTGGCATGGCTGACCACCGCGGTGCTGCGGGGCATGGGCACGACGCCGCTGCCACTACCGGTGCCTGCCAGGCGCTGGCTGGGGATCACCGAGGCAATCACGGTCCTGGCGCTACTGGTCGGTGTGTTCGCGCTGTTCGCAGCCACACAGGCCTATGCGGCTGCCGGCGGTGCCTCCCACATTCTTGCCCAGGCCGGGCTGACCTACGCCGAGTACGCCCGCGAGGGATTCTTTCAGATGATCGCCGTCGCAGTCATCACGCTGGGGGCGCTGACCGGCATCAACGTCGCGGTCCGTATGCGACCTGACGGGACCACCGCACCCGCCGTCCGCTGGCTGAGCCTGTTGGCCACGCTGCTGGTGATGGTCATCGTGGGTGTGGCCCTGCGGCGTCTGGATCTGTACAGCCAGGCGTTCGGGCTGACCCGGCTACGCCTGTGGGCCGCACTCGGGACGGTCTGGGTCGGCGGGATCTTCGTGCTGCTGGCACTCAGGATGACCGGACTTGGCCGGCGGGTCAGCTGGTTGCTGCCGGCGGTGTGCGGATGGGCCTTAATCGCGGTGGTGGGCGTGATGCTGCTCTCACCCGACGCAGTGATCGCGCGTGCCAACATCGCCTTGGACTCTGCCGGCGTTCGTCCGTTGGACGTGCAGTACGCCGTCGGTCTGTCCTCCGACGCCGTCCCGGACCTGCTGATGGCCGCAGCTGATGGACGTTTGAGTGGCGGCGCCGCCTGGGCGGTGTTGGACCGGCTCTGCACCACGCCGGACCAGCCACAGGGATGGGCTGCCTACAATCGTGGACGAGCCCGGGCCGAGGTGACCCGGCGCGAGGTGTGTCAGCAATCCTGATGAAGGCCTGCCCCACTGGTAGACCACAGTCATGCCGATCGACATCGACAGACTGCTGTCTGCACCTCCGCTGGAGTGGGATTCCTCCTGGTCCGCACAGGACGTGATCCTGTACCACCTGGGCGTCGGGGCCGGGGTCCCACCCGATGATCCGGCTGAACTGCGCTACACCTTTGAACGGGATCTTGTCGTCTTGCCGACCTTCGGGACGGTGCCGGGGTTCATGCCGATTCAGAACTTCTCTGGGCTGCCCGGCCTGGACATCGACCTGCGGATGCTGGTGCATGCCGAGCACGAGTTGATCCTTCACGGACCGCTGGCCACCGCAGCCGCTGCCGTCTCCTCATGCCGGGCGACCGCCGTGCATGACAAGCGTTCGGGAGCGACCGTGACATTTGAGATGTCCACGGTCAGTGACGGTAAGCCGCTGGTGACCAACATCATGACGGCGTTCATCAAGGGCGAGGGAGGATTCGGAGGCGACCCCGGTCCGACACCTCCCCGCCTCCGGCCGCCCCGGCGTGATCCTGACGCGTCTGTGGTCGTGCCGACCCTGCCGCAGCAGGCGTTGCTGTATCGCCTGTCAGGCGATGCCAACCCCCTGCACGTCGATCCCGAGTTCGCGGCGGCCGCCGGGTTCGAGCGGCCGATTCTGCACGGGATGTGCACCTTCGGTATGGCCGCCAAGGCCGCGATAGGAGCCCTGGGTTTGGACGAGGAAGGCGACGTCGCCGGGGTCCAGGCTCGCTTCAGCGGAATCGTCCTGCCCGGCGACACCCTGGTCCACCACGCCTGGCGCACGGAGGACGGGATCATCCTTGAGACCAGGGTGGGGGACAGAGCAGTGCTGAAACAGGCCAGGATCACCCTGCGCTGACCTGCCCCCTCAACCTGGTCTGACCGAACCCTCAGATCTGACCTTTGGGGTGGGTTTTCAGGCCCACCCCTCAGATCTGAGCTTTAGCTGGTGGAGGTGATGGTCTCCAGGGTCGTCAGCTCACCGGCGTCATCGAATTCTTTGACGTCGTAGGTGCCGACCGAGGGCTCACCGGCGTCGGTGAAGTCCATCGGACCAGAGGCGCCGTCGTAGTCGATGTCCTCGCCGGCGTCGATCAGTTCGATGCATTCGGCGTAGGAGGTGCATTTGGTGCCACCGGTGGTGACTGACACCATGTTCTCAGCGATTGCCTCGGAGGTGTTGGCACCACCCTGGTGGGCGGCAAGGGCGAAGGCGATGGCGCAGTCATAGGCCTCGGCAGCAAAGCCGAAGTCCTCAAGCTCGGGTGCGAACTCCTGCAGAGTGCTTTGAAAGTCCGCCGACGATGATGTCGCCGGAGCTGTCACGCCCATACCGGTCAGGACAAGGGGATCCTCGGGGTCGACCAGACTTGGCAGGTCACCCGAGTTCAGACCGTCTGCGCCGAAGACGATGAGGTCTGCGGGGCCGATGCCACGCTCGATCATGGTCTGCAGGATACGGGCGCCTTCGTCGAAGGCGATCAGGGCCACGGTGTTTGCGCCGGAGTCAACGACCTGCTGGACCTCAGCGTCAAAGCTTTGGGCCATGGGGTCATAGGTGGTCTCAACCGCAACGGTTGCACCGGCATCGCCGAGGGCGGCAACGGTGGCGTCAAGCAGGCCTTGGCCGTAGTCATCGGCGCGGGCCAGGATTGCCACGTTGGTGCCGCCTGCCGCCACGATCTGCTCGGCCAGAACCGGTCCCTGCAGCGCGTCGGTGGGAGCCGCGCGGAAGTACAGGTCGCTGTCGTCGTAGTTGGTGAACGTCGGTGAGGTGTTGGATGGCGAGCACATGGCAACGCCGGCACCGGTGACCTTGTCGATGACCGTCAAGGAAATACCCGACGATGCGGCGCCGACGATCGCGTGGGTGCCGTCGGCCAGAAGGCGGTCAGCGGTCTGGTTGGCGATGGTGCCGTCACCGTCACCCTCATCACCGCCGTCGGCGAAGACTTCAGCGCCATTGGTGCCTCCGGCCTCGTTGATCTGCTGGATGGCCAGTTGGAAACCACCGATGATGGGTGGGCCCAGGAAGGCGAGCTGTCCGGTCTCGGGCAGCAGATAGGCCAACTTCAGCGACCCGCTGTCGGTGATCTCGGGGGCGTCCTCGGAGGCGGAGGCCTCTTCGGTGACGGCATCGGTGGCGTCCTCGGTGGGTTCGTCCTCAGACGAGGTGGCCTGCGTCACGTCGCTGACCTCGTCGCTGGGTGCAGCAGTGCCGGTGGTTTCAGAACCACCGCATGCGGCGGCCATCAGGGCAATCACGGCCAACAGGGCTATCAGCTGTCGGGAATGGGTCTTTGGCATGGGCTAACTCCTCACATCTTTGGGCGTCATCTGGGTCTGACAAGCACAGAGCCCGGACGCGCGGTCCGGGCCCTGCAACGTGATTCGCGATGTGGCGAATCGGCTCCTGCTACAGCGAGGAGGTAATCGTCTCGACCAGTTCGAGCTCACCATCGGCGGTGAAGATCTGCAGGGCATAGGTGCCCATTGACGGCTCGCCGGCGTCGGTGAAGTCCATCGGACCGGAAGGTCCGTCGTAGTCGATGTCCTCGCCGGCGTCGATCAGCTCGATGCATTCGGCGTAGGCGGTGCACTTGGTGCCCTCGATGGTGACCGACACCATGTTCTCGGCGATTGCCTCGGAGGTGTTGGCACCACCTTGGTGGGCAGCGAGGGCGGCTGCGATGGTGCAGTCGTAGCCCTCAGCAGCGAACAGCGTGTCGGAAAGGTCCGGCGCGAACTCGCTGAGTGCGGTGTTGAAGCCCTCGTCCGACGCAGGTGTCGGGGAGGTGGTCTGCATGCCCTCAAGGACTGCAGGGTTGTCCGGGTCGACCAGGCCGGGAAGGTCGTTTGTGGCCAGGCCGTCTGCGCCGAAGACGATGAGGTCGGCGGGGCCGACGCCACGCTCGATCATGGTCTGCAGGATGCGGGCGCCTTCGTCGAAGGCGATCAGGGCCACGGCGTTTGCGCCGGAGTCAAGGACCTGCTGGACCTCAGCGTCAAAGCTTTGGGCCATGGGGTCATAGGTGGTCTCAACCGCAACGGTTGCGCCGGCATCGCCGAGGGCGGCAACGGTGGCGTCAAGCAGGCCTTGGCCGTAGTCGTCGGCGCGGGCCAGGATTGCCACGTTGGTGCCGCCTGCGGCGACGATCTGCTCGGCCAGGACTGGTCCCTGCAGCGCGTCGGTGGGGGCGGCGCGGAAGTACAGGCCGCTGTCGTCGTAGTTGGTGAAGGTCGGTGAGGTGTTGGACGGTGAGCACTGCACCACGCCGGCACCGGTGACCTTGTCGATGATGGTCAGCGAGATGCCGGAAGAGGCAGCACCCATGATGACGTCCACGCCTTCAGCCAGAAGGCGGTCAGCGGTCTGGTTGGCGATGGTGCCGTCACCGTCACCCTCGTCACCTCCGTTCTGCTCCACGGGAACACCGTTGGTGCCACCGGCTTCGTTGATCTGCTCAACGGCCAGTTGGAAACCACCGATGATGGGTGGGCCCAGGAAGGCGAGCTGCCCGGTCTCCGGCAGGATGTAGGCCATGGTGAGAGCCTCGCCGTCGCCGGCGCTGCCCGCGTCGGTTGCCTCGGTCGGCTCGTCAGACGCGACAGCGTCGGTGGGTTCGTCGTCGGCCATCGCGTCGGTAGGTTCGTCGTCGGCCATGGCCTCGGTGGGCTCATCGGTTTCGTCGGTGCCGGCACTGCCGGTGTCATCGGATGCGCACGCGGTTGCGATGATGGCCAGCAGGGACATCATCGCCACCAGGCGCAGCCACTTGAACTTTGTGGTCATGCCACGAACTCCTCTTGGGATCGGGTGTGCCTGAGCGGGACGGACCAGCCGACCCGCCACTGGCAGTTTGCTTCCTATTTGTGAGGAGGTGGGCTGTTGGCCCATACCTTCTCAAACGGCCGCCTCACAGATGAACGTGTCGCGGCTCGACCTCCTACACGGGTAGTAACCTACTACGCTGGTAAGAGCGCTGTCGCGACTTTCATGAGCGGGGTACATCAGCACCTCGGCGCAGTGGCCGTCGAGGCAGACTACGCCGTCCTGCGTAAGGCTTCGACACCGCTAGTGAGATCTCCTCCACCAGTTCCCTTCCGGTGACACCGGCCGTGTGGGATGGGGTGTCGCAGCGACGGCGTAGGATCGCGGGCGATGACCCGCCCCACCTTGGCCTTGATGGACGGCTACAGCCTGGCCTATCGCGCGTTCTTCGCCCTGCCTGATGACCTGCGAACGACCACAGGTCAGGTCACCAACGCGGCATATGGCTTCACGTCGATGTTGATCAAACTGCTCGATGAACACCCACCGGAGGGTGTCGCCGCCGTGTTCGACAAGGGCCGACCCGCCGAGCGGACCCAACTGCTGCCGCAGTACAAGGCCAACCGGACCGAATCCCCCGACGAGTTCAAGAGCCAGTTGCCGTTGATCGACGAGGTTCTGACCGCAATGTCGGTGCCGCGGGTGGACCTGGCCGGGCAGGAGGCCGACGACCTTATCGCAAGCTACGCCGAGAGCGCCAAGTCGGCGGGCTGGGATGTTCTGATCGTGACCGGTGATCGGGATCTGTTCCAGTTGATCGACGATCATGTGAAGGTGCTGTACACGCGACGTGGGATCACCGACACCGTGGTGATGGACGCCGCGGCCGTCGAGGAACGGTACGGCGTGCCCCCGGCCTCCTACCCGATGCTGGCTGCATTACGGGGGGACCCCAGTGACAACATCCCAGGGGTGCCAGGGGTGGGGGACAAGACTGCGGCCAAGCTGCTTGCCGAGTGGGGAGACCTCGACGGCATCTATGCCAATCTGCCCCAGCTTCGGGGCAAGAAGGTGCCTGCGATGCTGGCGGAATACCGCGATGCGGTCTATGTCAGCCGGACGGTCACGACGGTCAACCGGCTGCTGCCACTTCCGGTACCGGTCGAGGAACTGCGCATAGGCGACATCGACACCGAGGCCGTCCGGCGGCTGTTCGCGACCCTTGAGTTCAGGTCGCTGTGGGACCGGTTGAACGAAACCGTCCTGGGGGAGCAGGCCCAGCAGAAGGCCGGCGGGTTCGACACCACCCCTCAACGCGCGACCGCTGGGGATCTGGCCAACTGGATCGCCAAGGTCCCGGCCGGACAACCGCTGGCTGTCGTCGGCTTCACCGCAGGGCAGCTCCCCGATCCCACACCGGTCGCAGTCGCGCTGGCGGCGGCGGGGGCCGATCCGATATCAGGGGTGATGGCGTCGCTGGATGACGGCGATAGGGCGGCACTGGCGGGGGTTGTCACGGGCGACAGTGGTCATCTGCTGTGGGTCCACGACGGGAAGAAGCTGCACCACTTCGCACGGTGTGTCGGTCTTGGAGCGGTGGCGCAGCCGACGATTGACACCGAATTGTGGGCCTACATCCTGCAACCTTCGGGACGCACGTATGACCTTGAGCAGTTGTCGCTGACGTACCTGAACAAGAACCTGGCGACCGAGGAGGTGGCGCAGGCTGCCGATGAGGGACCCGCGCAACTGGGATTGCTGCTGAGTGAGGTTGGTACCGAACCCTCCGACACGCAATGGCACGGACGAGCGCTGCGGGCGCAGGCGGTCTTTGAATTGGCCGAACTGCTGGATGCCGAGGTGAGCCAGCGGGGACAGGTCGAGTTGGTGCGCTCGATCGAGGTGCCCCTGATCGCAGGTTTGGCCGACCTTGAACGTGTCGGAATCACCGTCGACGGCGCGGTTCTGGCAGAACTGGGCCAGGACCTGCAAACCAAGGTCGAATCCTCCCGTGACGTGGCCCGGGGTGCGTTGCTGGAGGACCCAAATGACTTGGATGAGTTTCTGGACCTGGCCTTCCTGGACTCACCGAAGAAGCTTCAGCAACTGCTGTTCGGAAATCTCGGCCTCAAGAAGACCAAGAAGATCAAGACAGGGTGGTCGACGGACGCCGCAGAGCTGAACAAGATCATCGGGGAGCACGCGGTCTTGCCCGCCATCCTCGATTATCGCGAGTACAGCAAGCTGAAGGGCACCTACATCGATCCGTTGATGAAGCTGGTGGGTGGTGCGCGACGTGGTCGAATCCACGCGGAGTTCAACCAGACGGTGGCTGTGACCGGTCGTCTGAGCAGTCAGAACCCAAACCTGCAGAACATCCCGATCCGCTCGGACCTTGGTCGCCAGATCCGCCGGGCGTTCGTGCCGGGTGAGGGTTTTGCTGCGCTGCTGGTTGCCGACTACTCCCAGATCGAACTGCGTGTGATGGCTCACCTGTCGGGCGACGAAGGGCTGTTGGCGGCGTTCGGCTCGGGCGAGGACATCCATGCCCAGACCGCTTCGATGGTCTTTGGAGTGCCCATCGACCAGGTCAGCAACCAACAGCGTTCAAAGATCAAAGGGATGACCTATGGCCTGGCCTATGGTCTCAGCGCCTTCGGGTTGGCTCAACAACTGCTGATCGGCAGGGAGGAGGCGACCGAGTTGATGGACGCCTACTTCGAGCGATTCCCGGGGGTCAGGGCCTACCTGTACGGCGGCGTGGAGGAGGCTCGTCGGACGGGCTACACCGAGACCCTCACCGGTCGTCGCCGCTACCTTCCGGACCTGATGAGCGACAACCGTCAGCGACGGCAGATGGCCGAGCGAATGGCCCTCAATGCCCCGATCCAGGGGACCGCCGCCGACATCATGAAGATCGCGATGAACCAGGTTCGTGACGCCATGGGGCAACGAGGATTCCGCTCGCAGTTGTTGCTACAGGTGCACGACGAGTTGGTGTGTGAGACCGTGGCCGAGGAGCAGGAGGACCTGCGGGAACTGTTGGTGTCCACGATGAGTGGCGTGATCGAACTGGCGGTGCCGCTTGAGGTGGATACTGCCACGGGACCGTCGTGGGCCGAGGCCGAAAAACACTGACCGGGCAGGCCCGGGCGTTGTCCTACACTGCTTGAATGCGGTCACAGGTGGGTCTGGGATCACTTGAGAACCTGGAGCCCGACGCGGCACCGGCGGAATGCTGATCTCCTCCTCGACGAGGGGCGCCGTGGAACGTCTGTTGCCCGATGGCAGCGTCGACTCAACCGTTGCGTCCGTGGAGAGTCCCGGGGGCATGCGGGTTCGCGAGCAGTTTCGGCAGCGAGAACTTCCCCTACTGTCGCGGATGGATCGTGAGTGGCCCTCAGCCCATCAGATGGCCTGAGCGGGCCTTGATCAGGTGGGTGACGCCGAGGACGGCTCCTGCCACGCAGGCACCGAGGGCCGCGAGCAGGACGATCATGGACGGGACCCACCAGCCTGTCGGCAGTTCTCCGGTGCGGGTCGTCACCGCGGCCAAGATGGCCAGCGTGAGTGCGCCACCAGCGAGGAACTTCCACCAGTTGGCGGAAGCGGGACGGCCCGTGATGAGCCTGGACTGGCGATGGGCGACAACGGCCGTGATGCCGCTTGCCGCCGAGATGGCCAGCAGTATGCCCAGCCACCCGATGACGGAGCCGAGAATCGCTGCGACGATGGCCGCGGCGCCACTGATGAGTGCGAAAACCCAGGACACCAGGGTCGTGCTGTGACGGTTCATGTGAGCCTCCAGATGATGGTTCGGTATCGTGATGAGCAGGTCGAGGGCAAGACGGCCCCAGACCCGTAGTGCAGGTTCGGCCTGCAACTGATCGGACAACAGCAGCGCCATATCGGCGGCGTACTCGTCGCGGAACCGGCGCGGGTACAACCGCAGGCACACCCGGTACACAGCCACCGTGTTCACGTCGTGGCCGGATCAGGAAGGTGTCGTGAGGCACCCTGGACCATGCGGCGCAGACGGGATAGCTCATCGATCGCGACGGCCCGGCCTGCAGCAGTCAGCTGGTAGTACCGCCGCCGTTCGCTGTCCGCTCGTGCGACGCGGTCTGTCGTTTCCTCAATCAGACCATCGTCCAGCAGTCGGTTGAGGGTGCCGTAGACCGTCCCGGGCCCCATCCTCACCGCCCCATTGCTGATCTCGGCGACACGATTCATGACCTCATACCCATGAAGCTCGCCATCCAGCAGGGCCAAGACGATGTGGAGCGAGGCGGAGGGGAGGGGCTTGCGTTTCCGGGTCATGATCAGAATATGATATATCGAAAAGTGATAGTCAAGAGGAAAGTTTGGGAGTAGATGTCGATTCATGGCGAACTACTTGCTGCCCCCAGCGGTGGCAGCGGCGAAACCGAGGTGTGTCGGTAGGTGAACCTGAACAACGTGTAACCACCGACACACCCCTTGTGGGGCAGAATCGCGTCATGGTCGAGACAACGAAGGCGCTGTCCGCTCACCTCGATGGTCGTTACGGCGACGTCCGCACGCGGGTCCGAGAGTTGTTGGCTGACCCGCTGTTTCATCCCAGAGCAGGCATGACGGTCTCCGAGCATCGCGTGCGGGTGTGGCAGCAGATGCAGACCCTGGCCGAGCAAGGGTTGGGGCCGGCGATGGGATATCCCAGGGTCTATGGAGGGCAGGAGGATCTGGGTGCAGGCGTCGCGGCGTTTGAGACGCTGGCATTCGGCAGCCTGTCCTTGCTGGTCAAGGCAGGGGTGCAGTGGGGACTGTTCGGCGGGGCGATCTACAACCTGGGGACCCAGCGTCACCACGACGCCTACCTGGGTGACATCGCCGATCTGACCCTGCCCGGTTGCTTCGCGATGACCGAGGTGGGCCACGGCTCAGACGTCCAGTCGTTGCGCACCACCGCCACGTATGACCCAACTGATGAGACGTTTGTCATCAACACCCCGGATGAGGATGCCGCCAAGGACTACATCGGCAACGCGGCGCGCGACGGCAAGGCAGCCGTCGTGTTCGCCCAACTGTTCACCGCAACCGGTGGGCACGGCGTCCACGCCCTGGTGGCGCCACTGCGCGACGACGACGGCCAACCGGTGCCCGGCGTCACCCTGTCTGACGACGGGCCCAAGGCCGGACTGAACGGCGTGGACAACGGCCGGATCGTCTTTGACCACCTCAGGGTTGGCCGGGAGAACCTGCTGAACCGATTCGGCGACGTCGACGAGGGCGGCGTCTACACCAGTTCGATAGACAATCCGTCTCGACGGTTCTTCACCATGTTGGGCACGCTTGTCACCGGACGGACCAGCATCGCCGGCGCGGCCATCAGCGCCACCAAGGTCGCGCTGTCCATCGCGATCCGCTACGGCGAGGTCCGGCGGCAGTTCGGGGCACCGGATGAGGACACCGAGGCCACGCTGCTGAGCTACCAGGCATACCAGACCACTTTGTTGCCGGCTCTGGCCAAGACCTATGCCCTGCATTTCGCCCAGGAGGATCTGGTCGATCGTCTGGTCAAGGCGTTTGCCGCCGATGATCCCGAGGCGCGGCGGGAGGTCGAATCGCTGGCGGCGGGTCTTAAGGCGGTGGCGACCTGGCATGCCACCGAGACCATCCAGGCCTGCCGCGAGGCCTGTGGCGGCGCGGGGTACCTATCGGTCAACCGATTGGCTGATCTGCGCGCGGACACCGACGTGTTCACCACCTTCGAAGGTGCCAACGCCGTCCTGCTGCAGTTGGTGGCCAAGGGCCTGCTGACCGGCTACCGCGAGGAGTTCAGCCAGTTGGACATGCTGGGCACGGCCCGCTTTGTGGCCGATCAGGTCCGCGACACGCTGCTCGAGCGCCTGCGGAGTGCCAGTCTGATCCAATCACTCCGGGGCGCGATGCCAAACGCGGCCGAAGATCCTGGGCTTCGCGATCGCGGATGGCAGTGCGAGATGTTCACCTTCCGGCAGGAACACGCACTGGAAACGGCGGCCGCTCGGATCAAGGCGGGGATGGATGATCATGGGGACGCCTTCCGGGCATTCAACACAGTGCAGAACCATGTGCTGTATGCCGCCCGCGTCCACACCGAGAGCTTGGTGCTGCAACAGATGACCGCTTCGGTCGACCGGTGCGGCGATGCCACCGCGCGCGAGCGACTTGAACTGCTGGTGGACCTGTTCGCTCTGTCCACCATCCAGGCTGACCGGGCATGGTTCATGGAACACGGCCGGATCAGTCCCGCGACGTCCAAGGCGATCACCGCCGACGTCGAAGCGTTGCTGGCCGAGGTCCGTCCGTTCGCCCGTGAACTGGTTGATGCATTCGGCGTGCCGGAAGAGTCGATCGCCGCGCCGATCGCCCTGGGCGCCGAGGCACGACGACAGGAGTTGCGGGCTGGCGCCACCGCGGTCTAAGGGCACACTGGGCGACCATGCTCTCGACACAGGGTTCGGCCAAGCTCAGTCGCGCACTGCGCATGCGCTGTCCGCTGTGCGGTCACAAACCCATCTCCCACTCCTTCGGGGAGATCGTGCCGCAGTGTCCGGGGTGTGGCTATGAGTTCGAGCAGGGCCAGGAGGGCTACTACGTCGGTGCCCTGATCATGAACATGGCCGCGTGCATGCTCACCTTCCTGTTCACCTTCGGATTGTCGCTGCTGCTGACCTGGCCGGACGTCCCGTGGACCGCGGTGACGTATGTGATCCTGGCCGTGATGGTGATCGTGCCGATCTGGTTCTATCCGCGCTCAAAGACCGTCTGGATCTGGGCTGACCTGAAGATTCATCCCTATCAGTCAGACGAACGACCCGGGCGTTAGCGCTGCGGGCATGCGGCGACCTACTCTCATGCCAGTCCACCTAGGAGCCCACTGATGGTCCAGCCCGATGCCCGATTGCCATACCGACTGCTGACCGGCAGTGATGACCAGGACTTCTGTGAAAGGGTCAGCGCGGCGTTGATGGACGGCTATGTCCTGCACGGCGATCCTGCGATCACCCATGACGGGGCCCGCGTTGTCACCGCCCAGGCAGTGGTTCTGCCCTCACCGGAGACCCATTCATGAGCCACGCCGGCGACCTCACCCCACAGCAGGCATTCGACCTGTTGGAGTCCGACCCGACCGCTGTCCTGGTCGACGTCCGCACGGCCGCGGAATGGACCTATGTCGGAATGCCCGATCTGGAGGACCTGGACAAACATGTGATCGGGATCGAGTGGAATCACCTTGACGGTTCGCGCAACGACACCTTCATCCAGCAGTTGCAGGGCGAGGGGGTTCCTCCGGACGCACCCGTGCTGTTCCTGTGCCGTAGCGGCGCCAGATCGGCGGCTGCCGCGGATGCCGCCACCAGCCAGGGATATACCCGCGCCCACAACATCGCCGGAGGATTCGAAGGCGACCTAGACCCCCATCGGCACCGCGGGGCCGGCAACGGGTGGAAGGCCACGGGCCTGCCGTGGCGCCAGACATGATCTGATGGAGGATTCCTGGCGACCAGACACGCAGGCGGTCCGTGCCGGATTGGACCGTACCGGCTTCTTTGAGACCTCCGAGGCGCTGTTTCTGAACTCGGGCTATGTCTATGACTCCGCGGAGGAGGCGGAGGCGGCCTTCGCCGGCGAGATCGCTCGCCATCGCTATTCACGCGTGTCAAACCCCACGGTGTCGATGCTGCAGGAACGACTGCGCCAGATGGAGGGCGCAGAAGCGTGCTGGACGACCGCCAGTGGGATGTCCGCGGTGTTCTACTCGCTGCTGGCCTGCCTGAAGGCGGGTGATCGGGTGGTGGCCGCACGCAGCCTGTTCGGGTCCTGTTTCGTGGTGCTGGACGAGATCCTGCCCCGGTACGGGATCATCTGTGACTTCGTCGATGGTGAGGACCCGGCGCAGTGGGAGCGGGCGCTGTCCACCTCGGCGCAGGCGGTGTTCTTTGAGAGCCCGGCGAACCCCATGCAGTCGCTGGTCGATATCCAGGTCGTCTCGTCACTGGCGCATCAGGCGGGGGCTCGGGTGATTGTGGACAACGCCTTCGCCTCACCGGCGTTCCAACGTCCACTGGAGTTTGACGCCGACATCGTCGTGTACTCCACCACCAAGCACATGGATGGGCAGGGCCGGACCATGGGGGGGGCGATCCTGGGTTCTGCGGACTTCATCCAGGAGGAGTTGCAACCGTTCATGCGGCATACCGGACCTGTTCTCAGCCCTTTCAACGCCTGGGTGGTGCTGAAGGGTCTTGAGACCATGCACCTGAGGGTCAAGGCGATGGCGACCTCGACGCTACAGGTGGGGCAGTGGCTGTCAGATCGTCAGGGAGTGAACTGGGTCCTGCACCCGTGGCTGGAGTCACATCCCCAGCACGATCTTGCGCAGCGGCAGATGAGCGGCGGAGGCACGGTCCTGACATTTGAGGTCCCCGGCGGAACCAGTCGGGCCTTTGCAATCCTGAACGCGCTTCGCACGATCGACATCTCAAACAATTTCGCTGATGCCAAGTCCCTGGTGACCCATCCGGCAACCACCACACATCGTCGCATCGGACCCGAGGCACGGGCGGCAATCGGGATAACTGACGGCACCATCCGACTATCCGTTGGTCTGGAGGATCCCCAGGACCTGCTTGAGGATCTGGATCAGGCGCTCAGGAACTGATCCGGGCAGCGATCTGCGGATCATCCAGTGCCCGGCCAGTTCACGCGTGGTGTCGTTGACCGTGGAGCCGATGCCGGCCCGGTAGATGGGCAACGCGGAGATGACCAGTCCCGGCAACAACATGAGGTAGGCCGAGGTGGGTGTCGAGACCGTTGCCAGCCAGGCCAAGCCCAGGGCCAGCGCCCCTCCCCTTCGTTGTGCGACGTCCGGTCGAGGCGGCTGATGCGACCCAGATCGCGCGAACCGAGTGGTTGGGCCTGGGCGGCACCGACACGCCGGCTACTGCGGCAACGGCCCACAGGCGACTGGGTGATCAGCCGACGTAGCGGCGGTAGCAGACCTACTAGCCCTGTGGCACACTATCCCCTCGCCCCTACGGGGTTTGCTGTGCTGCACGCCCATCATTCGGGCGCGGTACCAGTCGAAACGTCGCCGGGGCCCGATCCCGCGGTGACGAACCCACCTGCGACCTACAACTCCTTGTCCCTGCGACACGTGTGTATACCCCCTGAACGGACCGCCCAACGATGACCGACCCCCAACCCCACACCCTTACCACCGCTGTAGATGAAGAGCGGGAACGGGGTGCCGCAATCCTCCTTGAGGAGTTCGGCTCAGAGGAAGCATTCCTCGCCGCACTCGAGGCCACCGTCAAGGACTTTGATGACGGTGACATCGTGGAAGGGGTTGTCGTCAAGGTTGATCCCGAGGAAGTCCTGCTGGACATCGGGTTCAAGTCCGAGGGTGTGATCCCCAGCCGCGAGCTGAGCATCAAGCACGACATTGACCCGCATGAGGTTGTTGCTGTCGGCGATGTCATCGAGGCACTGGTCCTGCAGAAGGAGGACAAGGACGGCCGTCTGGTCCTGTCCAAGAAGCGTGCGCAGTACGAACGCGCCTGGGGCAAGATCGAGGAGATCCACGAGAAGGACTCCACCGTCACCGGAACCGTCATCGAGGTCGTCAAGGGTGGCCTCATCCTGGACATCGGTCTGCGTGGGTTCCTGCCGGCTTCGTTGGTCGAGATGCGCCGCGTCCGTGACCTGCACCCCTATGTGGGCCAGGAACTGGAATGCAAGGTCATCGAGTTGGACAAGAACCGCAACAACGTGGTCCTGTCCAGGCGCAAGTTCCTGGAGGAGACCCAGAGCGAGTTCCGCCGTGAGTTCCTGGAGACGCTGCAGAAGGGTGAGATCCGCAAGGGAACCGTGTCCTCCTGCGTCAACTTCGGTGCGTTCGTGGACCTGGGCGGCGTGGACGGTTTGGTGCACGTGTCGGAGCTGAGCTGGAAGCACGTCGACCACCCCGGTGAAGTCGTGGAGTTGGGCCAGGAGGTCGAGGTCGAGGTGCTGGACGTCGACCTGGAGCGCGAGCGCGTTTCGCTGAGCCTGAAGGCCACCCAGGAAGATCCCTGGCAGCAGTTCGCCCGTCAGCACTACGTGGGCGAGTTCGTTGAAGGCAACGTTACCAAGCTGGTCCCCTTCGGTGCCTTCGTGAAGGTCGAGGATGGTATCGAGGGCCTGATCCACATCTCGGAGTTGGCCGACGCCCACGTCGAGCAGCCCGAGCAGGTCGTCAAGGTCGGCGACAAGATGACGGTCAAGATCATCGACATCGACGATGTCCGCCGTCGGATCTCGTTGTCGCTGAAGCAGGCCGTCAAGGCCGGTTACGGTGAGGCACCCGAGATCGAGGAGGCACCGGCCTACGCGGCGGAGGACACCTCGGCGTCATCCTCATCCACGTCAAGTGGAGATGGTGGGTCCGCGATGGGGGCTGCGCTGGCCCAGGCCATGCAACGCTCTCAGGAACGGTCTGCCGAAGAAGCTGAGGAGACCAGCGACAGCGGTCTATCCGCCCAGGACGTAATCGCGCGCGTACAGGCTCAGGCAGCCGCCGTCGCCCAGGATGGCCCTGCTGCCGCTGTCGAGGCGCCCCAGGCCGAGGCTGAGGAAGGAGCCCAGGCTGAGGAGCCTGTGGCTGAAGAGGCCGAGGAGCCTGTGGCTGAAGAGCCTGTGGCCGAAGATGCTGAGGAGCCTGTGGCTGAAGAGGCCGAGGAGGCTGAGGCTGAAGATGCTGAGGAGCCTGTGGCTGAGGAGCCTGTGGCTGAGGCTGAGGAGCCTGAGCCCGTGGCTGAAGAGGCCGAGGAGCCCGTGGCTGAAGAGCCTGAGGCCGATGACTCTGAAGCTGAACCGGATGAGGATCCCTCGGAAGAGGAGTAGTTCTCCGGACAGTGTCGTTGGGATGGGGCTGCCTACGGGCGGCCCCATTCTGGTTGTGTCAGGCTGGCGCTCATGTTGCTTGTCGGACTCACGGGTGGCATTGCCTCGGGAAAGTCGACGGTGTCGGAACGATTCGCCACGGTCCATGGCTTTCCGGTAGTTGATGCCGACCTGATCGCCCGACAGATTGTCCAGCCGGGTCAAGCGGCACTGTCAGACATCGTCCAGCGGTTCGGGGACGACATGCTTGATGCGGACGGCCGGCTGGACCGGGCGAAGCTGGCGGCAGTGGTGTTTGGTGATGACGCCGAGCGGCTGGCCCTCAATGCCATTACGCATCCACGTATCGCCCAGGCCATGGCCCAGCAGATCGTTGAGTATGCCGGCGTCTTGGGACCGGTTATCGTCGATTCCCCGTTGCTGGTGGAGATGGGGCATGCGGCGCACTTTCCCGAAATCGTCGTTGTCACCAGCTCCCCCGGCGTACAGCATCAGCGACTGGTGATGGATCGGGGAATGGATCCCACGCAAGCCTGGGCACGAATCAACAGCCAGGCACCATTGACCGAGAAGTTGGCCGTGGCGACACACGTGATCGACAACGACGGCTCACTGGCAGAACTTCACACGCGGGTTGACCAGGTGGCCGATGAACTGAGGATGAGCGCGGCTGAGGAGCCTGTCAGCCCGACGTGATCATGATGGCGACCGACATGGGTGCATGCATCAGCAGGTGGGTCACGATGTGTCCCAGGAACGTGCCGTCAGAATGACGGGCTGCACCGATAACCAGCAGTTCAGCGCCTGAGGCCACGGCGGCTGACACCAACTCCTCAGCGACCATGGGGCTGCGCAGCAGGGTGATGTCGGTGCGCACCCCCTCATCCAGCGCACGCTGCCGAGGCAGGGTCAAGACCTTGTCCGCCTCGCCCAGTGCGCGCGTCTGCAGTTGCGGTGAACCGCCGGTCGGGCCAGAGGACACGTCCGGCCGGTCGATCACGTGCATCAGGGTCAGGGCTGCCTCATGTCGCGCCGCCACCCTGATGCCAAGGTCCACCGCGGCGGTTCCCGTCTCTGAGCCGGTGACCCCGACCGCGACCCGGGTCAAGGCGATCTCACCCGGGTCCACACCCGGTGCCGTGCGGACCAGCAGCACCGGGATGGCCGCGCTTGAGATGATCCGCTCAAGCGTCTGTCCGATGGGATCGTCCTGCAGTTGTGTGGCTGTCGCGCCCACGGCAAGCAGGTCATAGCCCAACACTGATTCGGCAAGAACCTCGGCCGCGGTGTCTTCTGCGACGTGATCACGCCACCGTAACCGCCGATGCACGTGTTCACTCAGCGACCGGGCGGCCGCACGGCCGGCCTGTGAATCCTCGGCGTAGGGGTGCACGGTCAACGCGGTCAAACTCGCAGTCGTGGGCAGGACCGCGTCGGCAACCCGGCCAGCCAGGACCGATGAGGCCCCCCCGCGAGTGGGCATCAGGGCTGTCCGCATCCCCGCAAAGACACTGGCGTCACCTTCCTGTGCGCGGCGCATCGGAGGCAATCCCAACACGATGGTCAGCAGCGGCGGAGCCATCAGCGACGTCACCACCGCCATGACCACGACCGCGCTGTACGCCTCCCCGGACAGAACCCCCAACGACAGCCCCACGGACGCGACGACGATCTCCAGGGCCCCTCGGGCATTCAGACCGATGCCGACGGCAAGGCTGTCCCGGTTGTCAAAGCCGCCCAGTCGAGCCCCCAGCCACCCCCCAACGACCTTTCCGGTGATGGCGACCGCGATGATGGCCACCGTCCAGTACAGCAACGGGGGACGGATGATCGCGAACAGATCCACGCGCAGTCCCGCGGTCGCGAAGAAGACGGGGGCCAGGATCTGATCGGCCATCTGGCTCAGCGGCTTCTCGATCTGTCGCCCACCCAGGGGTGACCGCGAGAGCACGATCCCAGCCACGAAGGCCCCCAACACCGCTTCGACGCCAAGTGC
This sequence comes from Euzebya sp., assembly GCA_051004735.1. Taxonomy (GTDB): domain Bacteria; phylum Actinomycetota; class Nitriliruptoria; order Euzebyales; family Euzebyaceae; genus Euzebya. Next base: position 71,492 of record JBPCKA010000021.1, read on the forward strand.
CTGGGTCAGTGCGCCCGCGGCGATGATGACGATGACCGACGCTCCCAGCAACGAGGCCTGATCGTCATCGGAACGGCGGATGACGCGCAGCAGGCCGTCAACGCCACGCTGACCAAGGGTCAGGCCGCCCACGATCACCAGGACCGACCCGACCAGCGCCGTCGTTAGGCCCACCACAGGAGACCCCGCGTTCGAGACCACACCGGCCACGACACCCAGCAGAGCCCACCCCACGATGTCGTTGACCATGCCGGCCGCCAGCATGACCTGACCCACTCCGGCCTTGGCCAGCTGGAGTTCCCGTAGGACCTTGGCCACGACCGGTAGGGCGGAGATGCCGAGCGCCACGCCCATGAACAACGGCAGGGCGTTGCCACTGGCCGCACCTGCGAACACGGCTGGCAGCATCACTCCCAATGCCAAGCCCAGTCCGATGGGAATGATGAGACTGGCCGCCGAGGTCGTGATGGCCACCCGACCCAGCCGCTTCAACGTGCTCAGATCGATCTCGAAGCCGGTGACGGCCAGGAGCAGCACGACACCCAGCCACGCAACTGCGCTGATCATTGCCGAGACGTTCCCGTCGGAGGGGAACAGCCAGGCGGTGGCGTCAGGCGCCAGGCGACCCAACAGCGTGGGACCCAGCAACACACCGGCGGAGAGTTCCCCGACCACCGCAGGCTGGCCCATCCGGCGGGCCACATACCCCAGGAGCTTGGCCGCCAGCAGCAGGATGCCCAGTGAGATCCAGAAGCGGAGAAGGTCGTCAGCAGAAACTGTTCCCGTTGCCAACACCAGCGTCACTGACGGGCTCCCTCAATCGCACGACCGCGGGCGGCCGATCTGATCGTCTCCCCGGTGACGCCCAGTGGGGTGGGCCAGTGGTCGACCAGCACTGCGGCGCTGTCGCGAGGTATCCGACCGATCTGCGGGGTCGGCGTGGCCGGGTCATACACCTGGCAGGGCTCTGCGACGCTGTACCACCGCCCGTTGAACCCGTCGCGATGGATGGCCCCCTCCGCGGTGTCGTGGGGGATGAGGCCCCAGCCCCCCTCCGGCATCGCCACGACGGCGGGGATCCCTGCGGGCAACCACGCGACATCTCGGTGGGGTTCGGTCGAGACCGACGGCAGCACCGGCAACGGGATGGCCAGTTCTCCCAGATGTCGGTCGGCCAGTCGCGCCAGGGTGCGGGCTTCGTCCAGTGCCGCCAAAGACCATGCCGCTCCTGCCAGTCCGACACACGACACCGCTATGGCCAACTCGATGTCGGCCTTCGCCATGCCCAGACCGGCCAGGACCACCAGGACGCTGAGGGCAACCGCGATGTGGTAGCGATGCGCGGTGTGACCGGTTCGCGTCACGACGTGTGTGCTCATGGGACCACCTTCGGTGATGGTGGCCTACACGCCTTACCTGCTGGGGGGTAGACCGACCTACCTCACGGCGGGTCCACCAGGCCGTGTTGCAGCGCCTGGCTGACCGCCTCCAGCCGTGATGACGCGTTCAGCTTCGCCATCAGGTTGCGGATGTGGGTCTGCACGGTGTCAGGTGAGATCCCCAGGCGCTGGCCGATCTCGGTGTTTCCCAGGCCGTAGACCAGATGTTCCAGAATCTCGGTTTCACGGGCCGTCAGGTCCTGAGCCAGCATCTTCGAGCGCCAGTTCCTCTCCCGATCCTTCGCCAACGCCCGCAAACGCTGGCTGGTCTCCGCTGCCACCAGGACCGACCCTCCGCCAGCCACGACCCTGACGGCCTGCAGGATCTGGTGCATCTCCGAGGTCTTCAGCAGCACTCCAGCCGCCCCTGCCTCTATCGCCAATCCCAGTTCGCGATCGTCTCTGAGCCCAGTGAGCACCAGGCACGGTGTGGGTGGGTCGCTCTGTCGTAGCGCAGCCACGATGCCCACACCGTCACCGTCGGGCAGCTCGAGGTCCACGATGGCCACGTCGGCATCTGCTGCCTGTGCCAGGGCGGCGGTGATGTCCCCGGTGCCCAACTGGCCAACGACCTCCAGGTCACCTTCCAGGGCCATCACTGCAGCCAGTGCCTGACGGAAACTGGCGTGATCCTCGATGACCAGCACCTTGATCACTGCGCTCATGAGGGTAGTGAGGTCGGTAGGGGCAAGCGGATGCTCACCCGCCCTCCGGGTCGGTCGGGTTCGATCACCCGGATTGTCCCGTCGTGCGCACTGACGATTTCGCGGGCGATCCACAGTCCCAGCCCCGTGCCGTCGATGTCCCTGTGATGAGGTCCCCTGCGGTATTTGGCGAACAATGGCTCGGGGTCGCCAGTGACAAAGCCCGGGCCCGAGTCAGCGATCAGGATCTCATAGTCGCCATCAGTGATGCGTCCCGTCACACTGATAGGGGACCCAGAGGGGGAGTAGCGCGCCGCGTTGCCGATGACATTGCGCAGGACCTGCGACATTCGGGTGGGATCAAGCAGCAGCATCTCGTCCTCGGCGCGGACACTGACCGCGTGATTGCCGGGAAGGGCGCGTCCGAACGCTGCCGCCTCGCTGAGCAACGGCTGGATGATGACCGGACGCGGTTCGACTGCCAGCGCGTCGGTGTCGATCTCGGCCAACTCATCCATTCGCTGGATCAGCGTCTGCAGGCGTCGAGCCTCCCGCTGGATGGTTCTGGCTGCCTGTGCAGCCGGGTCAGGCAGCGGCGTGGAGTCAAGGACATGGGCGTAGGCGGAGATGGTGGCCAGCGGAGTGGACAGTTCATGGGTGACGACGGATCGAAATGATGCTTCCTGCCCGACATAGTCCTGCAGACGGTTGCTGAGAACCCGCAGTTCACGCAGGTCGGCGTGGGACAGCGCCAGCGCCCGGGTCCGGTCTGCGCGCAGCTGCGCGACCTGTTGAATCGCACCGACCAACAGCAGCACCGTAGACAACGCACGTAGCAGGTCTGCGGTCCCTACGACGGGGCCCAACCCGACCGGGAAGGCCGCTTCGTGGATCTGGGTGAACACCCCGACCAGCAGGGCGGCGGCCAGCCAGCGTTCCAACGGTTGCTGGTCTCGTTGGTACAGACGACTGGCCAGGACCGCGCCGGCCGCGAACAGTCCCATCGGAACCAGTTCAAGTACCACCTGCGACAGGTCGGGCCGCACAAAGCCCGCATCGTCCAGGGTCATCGGCAAACCCGGACGTCCAGCCAGGATCACGACAACCTCGATGATGACATAGACCACCAACGTCACCGACACCAGCCGTCTGGTGGACCAGGCGGGGCGTTCCATGCCTGCCAGCAGAAACAGGATGCCAGCCAGGTAACGGGCCACGACCCAGGGCAGGAGGGTCTCGCTGCCCGTCGCCGAACCGATGGTCACCACGTTGGGGATGACCCCGAACAACAGGTTGGTCAGCCCAAGGACAATCAGCGCCGCGATGAACCCCCGGCGCAGCATTCCTCCCAGACCACCCGCGAATCCTGTCAACAGACCGGCCGTGGCGAAGGTGATCATGAACCGGGAGGTCTCCAGCGCGATCCGAACACCGGGAGCGGTGATCACAGGGGTGGGAACCTGCGGCCACAGCGCGACCAGGGTCACCGCGATCAGTCCTGCCAGGAGGATCCGATGGCTGCGCAACAACTCGGGGAGTCCCTCAAAAGGAGTCCCGTTCATGGCGCTCCGATCCGCCGCAGGCGGTACCGGACGCACACTTCTGCCCGCGAGTTGGTCACCCGCGCAGCCTAGGTCATGTCCCGTCGTCGCAGTGGCATGGAGGGTCGGGACGCCCTGTGGCCGTCGGGCACATACCCTGGGGTCGTTGATCACCGACAGTCGTGGACGTGGACTGGCCGACCTCCGGGTATCGGTCACCGATCGCTGCAACTTCCGCTGCACCTACTGCATGCCCCGCGAACAGTTCGGGCCCGACCATGCATTCCTGCCACGAGCCGCGCTGCTCACCTTCGAGGAGATCACCCGCATCGTGCGAGTCAGCGCCGGACTTGGGGTCAGCAAGATCCGTCTCACCGGGGGCGAACCCCTGCTGCGACGGGAACTGGCCACCCTGGTCGGATCCCTTGCCCAGGTCCCCGGGATCACCGACATCGCAATGACCACCAATGGTGTGCTGCTACCCGCCGCACTGGATGATCTGGTCCAGGCCGGCCTGAACCGCGTGACGATCAGCCTTGATGCGCTTGACCAAAAGGTCTTCGCCGCGATGGCCGATGTCAAGGTGAAGGTCGATACGGTCATCACGGCAGTCGATGAGTCCCTGGCCGCTGGTCTCGGCGTCAAGATCAACACGGTGGTTCAGCGGGGTGTCAACGAGTCACAGATCCTGCCGTTGGCCGAGTTCGGCCGCGAGCGGGGAGTGACGGTGCGCTTCATCGAGTTCATGGACGTGGGCAGCACCAACGGCTGGAATCCTGAGGAGGTGGTGACGGCGCAGGAGATCGTGGAAGTGATCGATGCCGTCCATTCCCTGACACCGGTGGACCGCCCTAGCACGGGTACGGGGCTGACTGCCGTCGCCGACCGCTTCACCTACGACGATGGGGCCGGGCAGATCGGTGTGATCGCCAGCGTGTCACAGCCGTTTTGCTCGACTTGTGTCCGCGCGCGGATCTCGGCAGTCGGGGAGTTGTTCACCTGCCTGTTCGCCAGCCGCGGCCATGACCTGCGTACGTTGCTGCGCGCCGGGGCCGACGATCAGGAACTGCATGATCATCTGGCCGCCATCTGGGGCGCCCGCACCGATCGGTACTCAGAACTTCGGGCCAAAGGGCAGCACCAACCCTCCGACCGGGTGGAGATGTCCTACATCGGCGGGTAGATGGGATCTAGTCTGGATTTTTCCTGTCGTGTGGATAGCGGGCGCATTAGGCTCCGAACTCATCGTTTCCGACGGGAAAAGTCGGAGAGGATGACCAACCCGGAGCCGTCCGCTCCGAGCGCTAACTGACATCTTCGGCATTCCCGTGCCGACCGGAGCGACCCTCATCGCCCGGCAACTTCATATGGAGGGCACATGGCCAACACGACTGCGCGCGCTGAGACAGCGACGCTGACGGTCTCGGTAGACGGGACCACGTACACAGACCTTGTCGAGCCACGACTGCTGTTCGTGCAATACCTGCGGGAGGTGCTGGGGTTGGGCGGAACCAACATCGGCTGTGACACCTCCAACTGCGGTGCCTGCACGGTGCTGGTCGATGGCCGCTCGGCAAAGTCCTGCACGATGCTGGCCATCCAGGCCGACGGGGCGGAGGTGACCACCATCCAGGGGCTCGCAGGGGAGGACGGCGAGCTCCACCCGCTTCAGAAGGCCTTTCATGAGAAGCATGGTCTGCAGTGCGGGTTCTGCACCCCCGGGATGATCTGCGCCGCCACGTCCCTGCTGGCCCAGAACTCCTCGCCCACCGATGAGGAGATCCGCTTCGGTCTGGAGGGCAACCTGTGCCGCTGCACGGGATATCAGAACATCGTCGCCGCCGTCGCCCAAGCAGCCGATGAGATGCAGGGAGCCGCACAATGACCGCCGTCGAGGATCGCCCCGAACTGGAAATCGGCAAGGCCACACTCCGCAAGGAAGACGCCCGACTGATCACCGGTCAAACCCGTTGGACCGACAACATCTCGATGGCAGGCATGATGCACGCGGCGCTGCTGCGTTCGCCCATGGCCCACGCGAAGATCACCTCCATCGACGTGTCCGCGGCCAAGGAACGCCCCGGTGTCATCGCCGTGTTCACCGGCGCCGACCTGGCCGACGACTACGGCCCGTTGCCGTGCGCCTGGCCGGTCACCCCAGACATGGTCAACCCACCGCATATGGCACTGGCCGTGGAAGAGGTCAAGTATGTGGGTGATGCCGTGGCCGTCGTGGTCGCACGCGACCGCGCCGCAGCCGTTGACGCGCTGGAGTACATCGATGTCAACTACGAGCCGCTGCAGGCAGTTGTTGACATGGACGCAGCGTCCAAGCCGGGCGCGCCGAAGGTGCATGCCGACACGGAGTCCAACATCTCCTTCGTCTGGCCCTTCGCCAACGGCGACCTGGACCAGGCCTTCTCCGGGGCTGACACCGTGGTCGAGCGGCGCTTCATCAACCAGCGGTTGATCCCGGCCGCGATCGAACCACGTTCGGTGGTTGTGGATGCGCAGTCGGCCTCAGGTGAGGTGACCATCTACTCAACCACCCAGGTGCCCCACATCCTGCGACTCATGACCGCGCTGACGATGGGTATCCCGGAGCAGAAGGTGCGGGTCATCGCGCCGGATGTCGGTGGCGGGTTCGGGTCGAAGCTGAACGTGTACGCCGAGGAGATCCTGCTGACCGCGATCGGTCGACGACTGGGACGGCCGATCAAGTGGACCGCCACCCGGTCTGAGGACATGCAGGCGACCGTCCACGGTCGCGACCAGATCCAGGACATCGCCATCGCCGCGGACGCCGACGGCCGCATCCGTGGTCTGAAGGTGAAGCTGCTGGCCGACATGGGTGCCTACCTGCAACTCGTGACGCCCGGCGTGCCGATTCTGGGCGCATTCATGTTCCCCGCGATCTACAAGATGGACGCCTACTCCTTTGAGTGCACCGGCGTGTTCACCACCAAGACCCCGACCGACGCCTACCGCGGGGCCGGACGTCCCGAAGCCACCTTCGCCATCGAGCGGATCATGGACGAGCTGGCCAACGAGCTCGGCATGGAGCCAATGGAGTTGCGCAAGCGCAACTGGATCAAACACGAGGAGTTCCCCTACGAAACGATCGCAGGGCTGACCTATGACTCGGGCAACTACGAAGCCGCCACCGAGCGGGCGATGGAGTTGTTCGACTACGACGGCCTTCGCGGCGAGCAACAGCAACGCAGGGACTCTGATGACCCGGTCCAGCTGGGCATCGGGATCTCCACCTTCACCGAGATGTGCGGACTGGCCCCCTCCCGGGTGCTGGGTTCGCTGTCGTATGGAGCCGGAGGTTGGGAGGCCGCCACAGTCCGGATGCTGCCGACCGGCAAGGTGGAGGTCGTCACCGGCACCTCACCCCACGGGCAGGGGCACGTGACGGCCTGGTCCCAGATCGCCAGTGACTATCTGGGCGTGCCCTTCGATGACATCGACGTGCTGCACGGCGACACCAAGATCGCGCCGATGGGTCTGGACACCTATGGATCACGATCGCTGGTGGTCGGCGGAATCGCCCTGAAACGCGCCTGTGACAAGGTGGTGGAGAAAGCCAGGAAGTTCGCGGCGCACATGCTGGAAGCAAGCGAAGACGACCTTGAGTTCAATGCGGGTTCCTACTCCGTAAAGGGAGACCCGGAGAAGTCCACGACCATCCAGGACATCGCTCTGGCGGTCTTCGCGGGTCACGACTACCCCGAGGACACCGAGTTGGACCTGACGGCCAGCATGGTCTTTGACCCCGAGAACTTCAGTTTCCCCCACGGCACGCACCTGTGTGCCACCGAGGTGGACACCGAAACAGGGTTGGTCACCATCCGTTCCTATGTCTGTGTCGATGACATCGGCAACGTCATCAATCCGATGATTGTTGAGGGACAGGTCCACGGTGGCCTGGCCCAGGGCATCGCGCAGGCCCTGTGGGAGGGGGTGGAGTTCGACGACGCCGGCAACCTGTTGACCGGATCGTTGATCGACTACACCCTGCCGACCGCGGCCGACATGCCCCACTTCATTACCGATCGGACCACAACCCCGGCGACGTCCAATGACCTTGGCGTCAAGGGCGTGGGTGAGGCTGGCACGATCGCCTCAACACCTGCGGTGGTCAACGCCGTCGTCGATGCGCTGCGACCGATGGGTGTCAACGACGTGTTGATGCCGATGACACCAAAGAATGTCTGGGCAGCGATGTCCGCTGCCCGAGACGCCGCTGCCCGAGACGCCGCTGCCCGAGACGGTGGCGCTGCGGCGACTCAGGACGAACAGGCAAGCCGCCCCGAAGGAGGCCAGCAATGATCCCCGTAGAGTTCGCCTACGTCCGTGCGTCATCGGTCGCCGAGGCTGTCCAGGCGCTCGGCGCCACCGAGGACGCCAAGTTGCTGGCCGGCGGGCACTCCCTGCTGCCGCTGATGAAGTTGCGCCTTGCCTATCCCGACACGGTCGTCGACATCGGCCGGGTCGAGGAGATGAAGGGGGTCCGCGAGGATGGTGAGCGTCTGGTCATCGGCGCGGCCACCACCCACTACGACGTCATGACCAACGATTTGGTGGCGCAGCACTGCGGCGTCCTGGCCGATGTCACCGCGAAGGTTGGCGACCCTCAGGTCCGTCACCGCGGCACCCATGGCGGGGCGCTGGCACACGGTGATGCCGCCAGCGACATGCCGGGGATGGCCTTGGCCTTGGATGCTTCGTTCGAGGTGGAGGGTCCAAAAGGACGGCGAACCGTCCCGGCCGCGGAGTTCTTCGTGGACTACCTGGAGACGGCTGTCGGCGAGGACGAGGTGCTGGTGGAGATCAGCTGGCCCAAGCTTGCCGCAGGCACCAAATGGAACTATCAGAAGTTCCGTCGCACGGCTCAGAGTTGGGCGATCGTGGGTGCGCTGGCGGTGGTGGAGTCAAACGGCTCGGTCAGCACCGCGCGGATCGGGTTGACGAACATGGGATCGGTCCCGGTGCGACCCAGCAGTGTCGAACAGGCGCTGAGTGGCGTGGCAGCAGACGACGCTGCAGCTATCGCCAGCGCCTGTGAGAGTGCTGCTGATGGCACCAACCCTCCGGATGACCTGAACGGTGACGCGGCCTTCCGCGAACATCTTGCCCGTGTGCTGACCAGGCGCGCGGTCACCGCTGCACTTGACTGAGGCAGGGGACACGGTGGGAGTGGTCCAGTCGGCCACTCCCACCGACTTGCCGACGTTGTTGCCCGCTGCGATCACCGGCCCACATGACCTGGCCGCGGCTCTGGGAGAGGTCGACTATCTGGCAGGCGAGGGTTTGGCCACCGTGGCCTACCTGTCCCTGCGGTTGAACCGACCACTGTTTCTGGAGGGCGAACCTGGGGTTGGCAAGACGGCGCTGGCCCAGGCCATGGCCGTGCTGCTGGACGCCCCGTTGATCCGGCTGCAATGTTATGAGGGGATCGACTCGTCCCAGGCGTTGTATGACTGGGACTTCCCGCGCCAACTCCTGCACCTACGCGCTGCGGAGACAGCTGCTGGCCACGGCGACGGACCTGACATCGAGGTTCTCGAAGGCGAGTTGTACGACGAACGCTTCTTGCTGCAGCGTCCCCTTCTCCAGGCGTTGCGCACATCCCCGTCTGTGTTGTTGATCGATGAGATCGACCGGGCCGACGATGAGTTCGAGGCGTTCCTCTTGGAGTTGCTGAGCGAGTTCGCCGTCACCATCCCCGAGTTGGGCGAGATCCGTGCCGAGGTCCCCCCACTGGTGGTGATCACCTCGAACCGCACCCGAGAGGTGCATGACGCCCTCAAGCGCCGCTGTACCTATCACTGGTTGGACCATCCTGACTTTGAACGGGAGTGCGCGATCATCCGTCGGCGCTGCCCTAGGGCCGGTGAAGACCTGACCCGGCAGGTGGTGGCTGCGGTCCAGGCACTACGCGCGGAGGACCTGTTCAAACCGCCCGGCGTCGCCGAAACCATCGATTGGACCAACGCCCTGGTCGCTCTCGGCGCCGACACCCTTGATGCCGACCTGGCGACGCACACACTGGGTTCGGTGCTCAAGTACCGGGAGGATCTGGAGCAGGCCCAACGCCTGGACCTGGGCCGACTGGTCGCCCAGGCGCTTGCCGGCTCATGACCGAATTTGGGCCGGCGGATGTACTGGACAGTGCCGTGGCACTGGCCCGGACCGTGCGGGCCACCGGTGTGCCGGTGACGGTCGGCCGGGTACAGGCCTTCGTGGAGTCCCTGGAGGTGCTGGATCCGACCAGTCGCGCGGAGGTCTACTGGGCGGGGCGGGCCACGCTGTGCGGGGACCCGCAGGACTTCGGCCGTTTTGATCGGGCATTCGAGGCCTTTTTCAGCGGCGAGGCACCGCACCTTCGCCTCAAGGCCGCACCACTCTCTGCCTCGCCGCCCACGCTGCGGTCGCTGACAGCACCTCTGCATGGCGTGTCGGATGCCGAGCGTGACGACGAGTTGAAGCTGACCGCCAATGCGTCCAGGGCCGAAGTTCTGCGGCAGCGAGATCTGGCCACGTTGACGGCAGCCGACCGCGACCTGGTCAACCGACTGCTGGCCGCACTGCGACTGCCCGGGGAACCGCGCAGGACCAGGCGTCGTGAGCCTCGACACCGGGGTGTCATTGATCGACGTCGGACGGTCCGTGATGCCCTGCACGGACTCGGGGATCCCCAGCGCCTACGGCATCAGCGCCAGCGGTCACGTCCACGCCCGGTCGTGATCCTGGTCGACGTATCGGGGTCGATGAGCACCTACGCCGACGCGTTGCTTCGGTTCGCCCATGTGACCGTCGGACGGGGCTCGCATGACCGGCCGGCCGAGGCGTTCACGATCGGTACACGATTGACGCGGATCACCCGTGAGCTGCGACATCGCGATCCCGACACGGCCATGGCGGCAGTCGCCGGGGCAATTCCTGACTGGTCGGGTGGGACCCGGCTGGGGGAGGGGCTGAAGCAGTGGTTGGACCGCTGGGGGCAACGCGGCTTGGCTCGCGGCGCGATCGTGGTGATCCTCAGCGACGGCTGGGAGCGCGGCGGGGCCGAGCAGTTGGGGCTAGAGATGGCCCGGCTTCACCGCCTGGCACACCGGGTGGTGTGGTCAAACCCCCGCAGGGCCGCGCCCGGTTACCAGCCGCTGGTCGGTGGGATGGCGGCGGCGTTGCCACACGTGGACGATTTCCTCAGCGGTCACAGCGTGGCGGCATTGGAGAACCTGGCCGCGGTGGTGACTGGCCATCGCCACGGGCTGCCCCGCAGGACGCGGTCGGGCAGGAAGGATCGGACCAACCGCGTCGTTGTCGGAGCTTGAGGAGGAGGTAGCACATGCGTGAAATCCTTGAAGAACTGACCGCCTGGCACGCGCAGGGAATACCCGCCGCGCTGGCCACGGTGATCGATACCCGAATCAGCGCGCCTCGCGACCCTGGTGCCGCAATGGCGGTGAATGCAGAGGGTGTCGTGGTCGGCAGCGTGTCGGGCGGTTGTGTGGAGGGTGCGGTGGTGGAGCAGGCGCAGGAGGTCCTGGCCGGCGGAGCCCCTCGTCAGGTCACCTTTGGGGTCAGCGACGACCAGGCAATGGCTGTCGGGCTGACGTGTGGCGGCGAGATTTCCCTGCTGATCGAACCTTTCGACATTCCCTCCTTTGAAGTGGTTCAGCACCACATCTCCGAGGGCGTGCCGGTGGCGGTGGCCACGGTCGTCGACGGTCCGGGGGAGGTCGGCGCCAAACTGGTCATCACCGATGACGCGACTTATGGCGACATCGGGTCCGAAGGGTTGGCCGTCGCCGTCACCTCCGATGCCCGGGGACTGCTGGCGCAGGGACGCACGGCCACCCGAGGGTACGGACCACGCGGTGAGCGACGTGTGGATGACGTGGCCGTGTTCATCCAGACCTTTCAACCGCCTCCGCGCATGTATGTCTTCGGTGCCATCGACTTCGCGGCAGCCGTGGCCAGAATCGGCAAGTTCCTGGGCTATCACGTGACCGTGGTCGACGCGCGGCGTGTCTTTGCGACCAAGGCGCGCTTTCCCGACGCCGATGAGGTTGTGGTCCAGTGGCCACACCGCTTCCTTCCCACCGCCCACGTCGATCACCGGACCGCGCTGTGCGTCCTAACCCACGACCCCAAGTTCGATGTGCCGCTCCTGGAGGTGGCGCTGAAGACTCCCGCGGGCTACATCGGCGCCATGGGCTCCCGTCGCACCCACGCCGACCGGCTGGACCGACTGCGTGAACTGGGCATTACACCGAAAGAGTTGGCACGGTTGCGCTCGCCGATCGGCCTGGACCTGGGGGCCCGCACCCCGGAGGAAACCGCGGTGGCGGTCGCGGCGGAGATTGTGCAGTTGCGCTGGGGAGGAAGTGGCGCTCCGTTGACCCAGACCGAGGGGCGAATCCATCCCGATCCCGTCGTCGCGTGACCCCCTCGTGGACGACTCTGGTGCTGTGCGCGACCCGATGACCGTTGCCGGCGCGGTCCTGGCGGCAGGCGAAGGTCGTCGGATGGGACAGCCCAAGGCGCTGATACCGGTGGCAGGCACCCCGTTGGTCAACCGCGCGGTGGAGGTCCTCAGACTTGGCGGGTGTCAGCCTGTGGGTGTCATGACCGGCGCGAAGGGCCAGGCCGTCCGGGCACTGGTGAAGGACCGGGCGCAGGTGGTGAACAACCCGGACTGGCCCAGTGGCATGGGCTCCTCTGTCAGCCATGCACTTCGGTGGGCGGAGGGGTGTGAGGTGTCAGCCCTGCTGATCCTGCCGGTCGACACACCGGGCATCGGCGTACCGGTCATCGCTCGGCTTCTTGATCGCCGCCGGGTCGCCTTCCGCCGGGGCACCTCGCCAGCGACCGAAATTGCCGCCTGGGTGGCCACCTATGACGGCGCCCCTCGTAATCCGGTGGTGTTGGAACGCGCGGTGTGGGCCGACATCGCCGACTGTGTCCAGGCAGACTCCGGCGCGCGCGGGTGGTTGAAGGCCAACCCCCACCGGGTCGCTACCGTCGAATGCGGTGACATCGGCAGCCCTGTCGACCTTGACACGCCTGAGGATCTTGCCCGTTGGGTAGGACATCTTCCAACAGCCACACCTTGAACCCGTCAGAGCTGAAGCGAAACGAGGAGCACACAATGGAACTCACCCACACCTTCACGGTCCCGGTCCCGCCCGAGCAGGCCTTCGTGGTGCTGCAGGACATCCAGCGGATCGGCCCGTGCATGCCCGGTGCGACCATCGACTCGGTTGACGGGACCGCGTTCACCGGGACGGTCAAGGTCAAGATCGGTCCGATCAAGGTGACCTACCAGGGCGAGGCGGAGTACAGCGAGGTCGACTCCGACAGCATGACCGCCGTGATCAACGCCCGTGGTAAGGAGTCCCGGGGATCAGGTACCGCCAACGCCACGATCACGGCCAAGCTGACCAAGGTCGCCGACGGATCGGAAGTGCACGTGGTCACCGACCTGGCCATCACCGGCCGTCCTGCGCAGTTCGGGCGAGGAGTGATGGAGGAAGTAGGTCAAAAATTGATCAACCAGTTCGCCGACTGTCTGGCCGAAAAGCTGGGTGAGGATGAGGAACAGGACCCCGTGGCGGACCAGGACGATGACACCAGTACCGACGCGGGCAGCAGCGGGTCGGCATTGACCGATGATGGTGCCGGATCGGCGCCCTCGCTACCCCAGACCAGCATTCACCGTGCGTCCAGCAACACCAGGCACGAGGCCGAGGCAATCGACCTACTGGACGTCGCCGGCGCCTCGGTGGCCAAGCGCGCGGCCCCGGCGCTTGCGGGGCTGCTGGGGCTCACGCTGCTGCTCTGGTGGCTGCGCCGCCGCTGATTTGCGCGATCGGGGGCTAACGTCGACATAGCCGCGTAAGCCCCCAACCGCGCCCAAAAAAAACCAGCACGTCGCAGGCGCGAAAGGGAACAGTCC